>NZ_JBZCNF010000001.1:0-1036804 GCF_058269175.1 Arthrobacter sp. TJ-254
GAGCACGTCCCGGGGTGAGCGGTAGATGTCGCCTTCGGCGGACGCTTCGTTGACGATGAGTTCGGTGGTGTACTCGGGCAGGCCGCTGGTGTGTTGGAGCAGCTGCCGCACGGTGATGGCCTTCGGGTCGATCCCCTCTCCCCTGATGAGGCCGGGGAGGTAGGTGTCGACGCTTCGGTCCAGCTCCAGGAGTCCTTCTTCCACCAGCTGCAGGGCCACCACCGCGGTGAATGTTTTGCTGGCGCTTCCAATGCGCACTTCACCGTCTGCGGGGACCGGTGCGTCGGCGGCAAGGTCCGCGGTGCCGGCGGTGGCGGTTTGGGCGGTGCCGTCCGGGGAGGTGCGGGTGATGATCGCGCCCGGGTAGCCTTCCTCGACGAGTCGTTCAGCGATGCTGGTCAGCACCTTCGGTGCTTCCTCGGGGGCGTCCTTGGGTGCGGCCGAGGAGGTGCAGGCGGTGAACGCGAGCGACGCGGCCAGTGCGGTGGTGATGACCGCGGATTTGGGGGTGTGTTTCATGTCAGTGCTCCGATGCGGTGTAAAGGGTTGTTCCTGATGCTGCGCGCCTGCGGCGCCGGTGCGCCCGGACAAGGAATACCGCGCAGACAACGGCGATGGCTGCGGTGGGGCCCGAGAGCCCCGGGATGGGAACCAGGTTGGTGGCCAGAATGCTTGCGGCCAGTGCTGCGGTAAGTACCGCCCAGAGCACGATGGTGCGGCCGGGTTTCTGTCCGTGGACACGGGTGTGGTGGGTCATGGGAAAACCATTCAGGTTGGAGGGCTCGTTGGTGGTGGGGTTGCTTGGAGGGTGGGTGGGGGGTTGGTGGATTAGAGGCTGCGGCGTTTGAGGGTGAGGGCGGCGCCGGTGAGCAGGAGCCCGGTCAGGACGGTGAGGGCTCCGAGAGAGCCCGCGCCGGTGAATGCGCTGGGTGCGCTGATCAGGGCATGGGACAAGGTCACGGGCATCAGCTGGGCCCAGATCGGAAGGGTGCCGGTGGTGAGCTGGATGATTCCCAGCAGGATCGGTTCCAGGACCAGGACGGCGAGGGTGACCAGGACCGCGGTGAGCTGGTTCCGCAGCAGCAGACCGACGGCCAGTCCGATCAGGCTCAGGAACGTGATGGCCAGGACGCCGCGGCCCAGGGAGCCCAGAATGTCGGGCAGGGCCGCGGTCAGGGCGGTGCCGTCAAGGACCAGCGCCAGGAGCAAAGTGATGACGGACACGGCGGCGAGGATCAGTCCTGTTGCGGCGCCGATCAGTGCGGTGGCCCCGGTCTTGGCCAGGACGATGCGCTCACGGCGCGGTTGGGCCAGTGCCGTGCCGACCATGCCGCCGAAGCGGAAATCGCTGATCCCGGCCAGGACGCCCAGGAGGATGACCGCGATGTGGACGACCCCGAGGGAACCACTGCCTCCGAGGAGGTTCAGGGCTGCCAGCTGCTCGGAGGCCAGCGTCATATCGATGACCGGCAGTTCGCCGGCGACTTCCGGGCCCGAGGCTCCGCTCTGGGCGAGGTAAGGATTCAGGACGGTGGCCATGAGCTGGGTGGCCAACAGGCCAAGGGCCGCGATGAGGACCGCGATCCGCGGTGTGGGGATGGTGGTGAGTTTGAGGATTTCAGTGCGCAGCAAGGGTGGTCCGTTCGAAAGAGCTGATCTCCGAAGAGCTGATCATGGAGAGGTAGAAGTCCTCGAGGTCGCCCTCGGAGGCGGCGAGGGCTTCGGTGAGGGTGGTCGCTGAGCGGACCTGCCCATCGGCGATGGCCACAATGTCATCGGCGATCGCCGCGACATCGCCGAGGATGTGGGAGGACAGCAGGACACTGCCGCCATGGTCGGCGAAGGAGCGCAGGTAGTGCTTGAGCCAGTAAATGCCGGCAGGATCCAGGCCGTTGGCCGGCTCGTCGAGCACCAGGATCTTCGGGTCGCCCAGGATCGCCGCGGCGATGGCAACACGCTGGCGCATGCCCAGGGAGTAATCCCGGATCCGGCGGTCGGCGTCGGCGCTCAGGCCCACAATCGTGAGCACCTCCTCCACGCGGGCCGCCGCGTGGTAGCCCTGGGCGGCGGCGATCCGCAGGTGCTGGCGTGCGGTGCGCCCGGGGTGCAGACCACCCGCATCCAGGACCGCCCCGACGACCCGGGTGGGATCGGACAGGTCGCGGAAAGGTTTCCCGAACACCAGCGCCTTCCCGGCATCGGGGGCGATCAAACCCAGCAGCATACGGATCGTGGTGGTCTTCCCTGCGCCGTTGGGCCCAAGCAGGCCCGTGATGCGGCCGGCGCCGACGCTGAAGCTAACATCCTCGACCCGGCGGACACCGCGGAAGGACTTCGAGAGGTGCTCTACGAGGAGGGGTTCAATCTCTTGCGTGTTCATACTTCCAAGATGCCAGCTGCGCGCCCCCAGCACCCCAGCCCCAGGACCAGTCCTTCACTAGCCCCAGGGACAGTCCTTCACTAGCCAAAAGGACAGTCCGCCGCCGTCCGAGCCACGCACCCGCTGTGGTGCCCCCGATGCCCTACTTCGTTGACTTCGCCCAGGAATATAGGACAACAGTGCCGTCACCACGATGGGATACTTCGCGGCATCTCATGTTGATACCGATGAAAGACTTCCGCTAGCCGGCCCGGGGGTCTCTTCAGTCGTGAGCAGTGGAAACCTGCTTACGGGTTCGAGCATCTGCTCCCTGGCGTACTGGAATGTAATCATCACTACGGCGATAGTGGGTGTGGCGAGGAAGGCCCCTTCGATTCCGAACAGGGATGCGCCGGCTGCTACACCCGTGAGAACCACTGCAGGATGAAGCTTCAAAGATCGTCCGACCAGCAGTGGTTGAAGTACGTTGCTCTCAAGCTGCTGCACAAGCAGGACCAGGCCCAGCACGATCAAGGCTGTGATCCATCCTTCCGTAAGGAGTGCCACGATCGAAGCGAGGAGCCCGGTGGCTACTGCCCCAATAATCGGAAGGAATCCGCCGAAGAAGATTAACACCGCAAGGGGTAGAGCGAGCGGAACGCCGAGGAGCCAGAGACCGATCCCGATGAAGACGGCGTCAACAAGTGCTACTGCTGCCTGTGAGGATATGTAGGCCGATAATGTCCGCCAACTCCTCGATGTCACTTCCGCGGTATGAAGGAGAGCCGTACCTGTTGTCCACCGCAGAAGCCACCCCGAAAACCGGTCTCCGTCCTTCAAGCAGAAGAAGGTGAGAATCAACGACAGCAAGAAGGTCACGGTGAGGGAACCGACTGTTTCCAAGCCGATCGAAACCTGCGTCAGGACCTGACCCGCGTTCTCCTGCAGCCAGGTAACCGCTGGCTTCAGGACTTCGTTGAGGTCCGCTTTCGAGAAGGACAAAGACTCAGCGAAAGCCTCAAGGTTCTGAAGGTTCGCGGCCATCTGCGTTGACAGCTGTCGCACCCCGTTCGCGGACAACGCCGCGGTAGCCCAACCGATCCCGGCCGCAGCACCCGCCAACGCGACAATGGTGATGGCCGCCGCTGCGGCCGCTGGCATAGCGCGACGTAAGAACCGCGTGACCGGCCAGAGGACCGAGGTCAGCAGCAACGCGAGAATGAGTGGGAGAACCACCACCCACACCTTCGATAGCAAGTAACAGACCCCGATGACCGCGGTTGCGAGGATGAGTGCTCTGCCCAAAATTGCCGCTGCAGCTGTCAGTGCGGAGAGTAACGCTCCGCTGCGGATCCGTCGTATTGGCAGCGATTTCGTGGACGCAGCTGGCGTCACATCCTTGTCGTCCTCCATCACCTGATTTTGCTGCTTAGACATGCTTTTCCTTTTTCAATGCCGAATGACTCTTCCCTTGGCCGGTGCAGGTTCGTGATGAACGAATCTGAGTTGTCGGGTTGGTTTGCAGGGATGCTGAGGGCGTCGAGGAGGTTCCAGTACTGCGAATCGGTCGCCAGCAGTTCCTGATGTGTACCGAATGCGCGGACCCTCCCTCGATCCATAAGGTAGATGCGGCCGTTAGAGGCTGCGGCGTTTGAGGGTGAGGGCGGCGCCAGTCAGAAGAAGCGCGGTCAGGACGGTGAGGGCTCCGGTAGCGGCTGCGCCGACGGTGAAGCTAACATCCTCGACCCGGCGGACACCGCGGAAGGACTTCGAAAGGTGCTCTACGAGGAGGGGTTCACTCTCTTGCTTGTTCATACTTCCAAGATGCCAGCTGCGCACCCTCCGCACCCCAGCCCCAGGACCAGTCCTTCACTAGCCAAAAGGACAAGTCCTGCACTAGCCAAACGGACAGTCCTTCACTAGCCAAAAGGACAGTCTGCAGCCGTCCGATTGGTGGGACCTTCCCCGGCCTTGACGGGGCGTCCGGGTATGCCGGTGCGTTCGTGGTTGACTTATCCCGTGAAGTCCATGCGAACCCGGCGAGGGGCCCGAGACAGCGCGTCCGGCACAACGTCGGGGTCCGGCCATCCACGCTCACTCCAACGCGTGGTTGCCCTCCCCGCCGTCGTCCTCGCGGTCGCGATCGCCAACCTCATCATCACAAGCATCGATCCCTCGGTGCCGCCTCAGCCACTGCTTCTGACGGCGCTGCAGGCGGCTCTCGTAGCCGGGCAGGCCGCTGCACTTCTCTTTCGCTACCGTGCCCCAGCGCCAGTGTTCGCGATCGTCGTGATGCTGCAGACGGTTCTCCTCGTCACCGGCGGGGCGGACCTGGGGCTCGGGACCCTGGCGGTCGTGGTTTCCGCCTTCTACCTCATCCGGTGGGCACCACGGCCCCGGGCGTGGTACGTCCTGATGGCACTTGCGCTCACGAGCAGCGCCGTCGTCCTTGGGGTGGCACTGGGCGGAACCCAACCCCCGCTGCTCGTCTTCGCCCTGATCGCCGGGCGTCTGTTCTTCGAGTTTGCGGCACCGGCCCTGGCCGCTGAACTCGTCCGCAACCGCGCTTACCTTGCCACTGCTGCGCGTGAGCGGGACGAGATGATCCGCCGTGAACAGGTACGGGATGAGGCTCAGCGCCGGCGGGCCGAGCAGACCGCCCTCGCCAGGGAGCTGCACGACATCTCAGGACACCACCTCTCCGGCATTATCGTGACGGCGCAGGCGGCAGGAACACTGATCGAGAAGGATCCGCTGCGCACACGGGCCATGCTCCGTGAACTCGAAGGAGAGGCCCGGGCGATGATGATCGATCTGCGCAGGACTGTCGGTCTACTCCGCCCGGACCCGGAAACCGAAGGTGCCACCCCTGATATCCGGGCGTCCATCGGCACCCCGGGACTGGATGATCTGCCGGAGCTGATCGATGCCGCCGTGCGCCGCGGTCAAAGCGTCACTTTCGAATCGACAGGGAAAGCATCCCATCTCGGGCCGGTCGCCCAGGCGACCATCTACCGGGTGGTGCAGGAATCGCTGGCCAACGCCGCACGCCACGCTCCAGGGACTAAGTGCATGGTGACGATCGAGTACCTGCCCGAGGCCACTGTCCTGACCGCGGAAAACACGTCGACCGTCCACTACCGGGATATCATCTACGCTCAGCCGACACCGGTTCACGACCGGGCAAACCATGGATACGGGCTCGTCGGCATGCACGAGCGGGCGAAGCTTATCGGAGCCGAACTCACCACCGGGCGTACGGAAACCGGCGGCTGGAGCAACCGGTTACGAATCCCGAACCTCGTCCAAGGAGAACCACAATGATCCGTGTCCTGATCGCCGACGACCAGGTCATCGTTCGGGCCGGACTGTCGATCCTGCTCGACTCAGCCGCCGACATCACCGTCGTCGGGGAAGCCGAAAACGGTCGGGAAGCTATCCGGCTGACCACGGAGCTTCGCCCCGACGTCGTGTGTATGGACATCCGCATGCCCGTCATGGACGGCGTCGCCGCGACACGCATCATCTCCGCCGACGCCACCCTGAACAGCGAGATCCTGATCCTCACCACCTTCGACATTGACGATGACATTTTCTCCGCTCTCGAAGCAGGGGCCGCGGGCTTTCTTCTCAAAGGCGCCGACGAGGACACGCTGCTCAGCGCCATCCGCTCGGTCGCCCAGGGTGACGGCACCCTCGACCAGCGGCTGACACGGCGAATCCTGCAGGAGTTCGTGCAGCGCCGCCCACCGACACCACCAGCCGGGGTTCACAAGCCGCTTCCTTCGCCGCTCACCGACCGTGAAATCGACGTCCTGCAACTCCTTGCGCAGGGCCTCTCAAACGCCGAAATCGCTAAACAACTCTTCGTTGAACAATCCACCGTCAAATACCATCTCACCCATCTGCTCGAGAAAACCGGGTCCCGCGACCGCCTCCAGATTGTCCTCTGGGGCATACGCACAGGAACCGTCACCGTCGAGTAACAGGCGAGCCGGCCTCCACTGTCGTCCCCAACATGTGGGCGTGCTGCGAGTCGACGCGCACCGACACGCTGTTCGACCTGGAACAAGTAAGGCGAGTGGAAGGTGCAGAACTGGCGGTGACGGCGCTCTGGCACAGGGATGACCGTGTGGGCGTCAGCTTCCCCCTCCGGGCGCTGCTGCCACGCCGGTTGGTGTCAGCAGCGCCCGGCCAGGACCCCTTGCAGGGGCAGGGGTTATTCCACCGCGAGACCTTCCACGGGGGAGAGGCGGGCCGCCCGCCGGGCCGGGAGGACCGAGGCCAGCAGGCCGGCGGCCACGGCGGCCGCGAGGACAGCCAGGAGCTGCCCGACCGGGATGGAGGGACTGACAGTGGCAATAGCGCCGAGCGCCGACCGGGCGCCCAGCCAGCCATAGACGATCCCGAGAACCGATCCGAGCAGGGCGGCGACGCCCGCGATGAGTGCCGCCTCGATGGCGAGCGTTCCCCGCAGCTGGCTCCGGGTGAGGCCAAGGGCCCGCAGCAGTGAGTTCTCCCGGCGCCGCTCGAGCACCGACAGGGACAGCGTGTTGGCGACACCGATCAGTGCGATGAGCACGGCCACGGCGAGCAGAGCGGTCACGATCAGGAGCATGAAGTCGATGATCTGGTTATAGGCGGCCCGTTCGACCGCCGCTCCCGTGACCTGGTACTCAGTCACTCCGGTGGCGTCGACGATCCGCGACTGAACCTCGACGATCGACGCGGTGTCCAGACTGTCGTCGAGCTTGAGCCAGAAGGTCTTCCCCACGTAGGCAGCGAGATCCTGTCCGGTGAGGCTTTGCTCGAATGCCGGGTCTCCCGTGGCACCGGCATAGTTCAGGAGTGCGTCCGGTGGTGTCCCGCCGAGCTGCTCGGCTGTCTCTGTGGTGATGAGCGGCAGGAAGAGGGCGGCGTCGGTCGGTGTGACGGGCAGGGTTGACGGCCCGCCGCCTCCGTCAAGGGTCACCTCGGTCTGCTTCCAGGTCTGCGGGGCGAGGACCATGCCATCGGTCAGGGCCACGCCGGTGGAGCGGAGGACGGCAGAGACCACCTCGGCGTCGGCTGCGTACACCACTTGCCCGCCGTCGTCGGAGCCGGTCAGCATCACAGGGGTGAGCTCGACAACGCTCTGCACGCCGTCCACCCGCAGGAGTGACGGGGCGTCAAGGCGTTCCGGTGCCACGGCCGGGCCGTCCGGTGCGGCCGCACCGGACGGCCCTGCCACCGCGAGGTCGACGGCGTAGTTCCCGTCCAGTTCGCGCTCGAACGCCGTCCGGGCGGTTTGGGCGCCGACCATCATCATGGTTACGAGGGTCACCCCGACCATCAGGGCCACCGAAGAGGCGGTCGTCCGTGCGGGATTCCGCAGCACGTTGACCGACGCGAGCGTGCCTGCCACGCCAAGGGGCCGGGCGATACGCCCTACCACGGCGACGCTCCGGGGGATGAAGAAGGGTGCGAGGAGGACGATGCCGAGGAATGAGAACGCGCCACCGGCAACCGCGGGGATGATGCTGGCCTGCAGGGAGCCGAAGAGGAGCAGGGCACCCCCGGCGGCGATCAGCGCGGCCCCGCCGGCCAGCCGTGTCCTGCCGCTCCTGCTCTTCACCGGCGTTGGATCGGTGGGACGGAGCGCGGCAAGCGGGGCGACCCGCGTGGCCGCCCGCGCAGGGGCGACCGCTGCGATGAGCGTCATCACGACGCCCACGGCCATCCCGATCAGGACCGCTGACGCGGGTACCGCGAGCACGGCGAAGGAACCGGCGCCGGTTCCCTGTGCCAGGCCAACGAGGATCGCCATGACCCCGACCGCCAGGAGGACGCCGAGCACGGCGGATACCAGTCCGACGATGGCCGCTTCAACGAGCACCGAGGTTCGCACCTGCCGCTGGTCCGCCCCGATGGTGCGCAACAGGGCCAGCTCCCGTGTGCGCTGGGAAACCAGGACGGAGAACGTGTTCGAGATGACGAGCCCGGCGACGATCACGGCAACACCGGCGAAGGCCAGCAGGATGCCGGTGAGCCGGTCCGTGCCGTCGGACAAATCCGCGACGTCGCTCACCGTCTGGTCGGCAGCCGTCCTCACGACCGGTCCCGCTCCGTCCGGGGAAGCGCCGAGCGCGGCGGTCACGTCGCCGGTGACGGCGGCGGCATCGGCACCGGGGGAGAGCGCGAGCTGGACCCTCTGGAAACCCGCGGTGTCGCCGGTGAGTTCCCGCATCACCGCCGGTGACGCGAGGACCTGGACGGCGTCGGCCACTGCGGGATCGTCACTGGGCTCGATGAGGCCCGTGACGGTCAAGGCGTTCAACGGTGAGGTGGAGGGTGCCCCGGAATCGACGGCGACCGTGTCACCCGGCGCGACATTGAGCCGCGCCGCTGACGCCGCGTCGAGGGCGATTTCCTGCTCCCCCGAGGGATAGGACCCACGGTCGATCACCGCAGTCTCCAGCTGTTTTGGCGCGGCGTAGGTGAGGACGGCGAGGGAGGTCTGCGAACCCGTGGTGAGCTTGGCGAAGACGCGCTCGAGCGGATGGACTGACTCGACCCCCGGTACGGCGGTCAGGTCATCGACGGCGTCCGTAGGGATATCGGCGTCGGTCCCGGTAATGACGAGGTCGGCCCTTGCGTAGGACGCTCCGATGCTTTGGGCGAGGCTCGCTTTGGTGGTTGCGCTGACCATGAGTGTCGTGGACAGGAAAGCGACGCCGAGCATGACGGCGAGTCCGACGGCGATGAAACGGCGTGCATGAACGCGCAGTTGGGCGAGGGCTACCTGCAGCATGTCAGGCCCCCAGCTTCGCGAGGGCACCGAGGATGGCATCCGGCGTTGACTTCTCGAGTTCGCCGACCAGTGCGCCGTCCTTCATGAGGACGACCCGGTCTGCGTAGGATGCCGCGACCGGGTCGTGGGTGACCATGATGATGCTTCGGCCCATTTCCCGGGAGCTGCGGCGCAGCAGGGACAGCACCTCGGCGCCCGTGGCAGTATCGAGGTTTCCCGTCGGTTCATCTCCGAAGATGACGTCGGGGCGGGTCAGCAGGGCCCGTGCCACGGCAACTCGCTGCTGCTGACCTCCGGAGAGCTCGTGCGGACGGTGGGAGAGACGGTCGGTCAACCCCAGAGAAGAGGCGATCTGCTGCAGCCAAACCCGGTCCACTACCCCTCCGGCCAGGGCCACCGGCAGGGTGATGTTCTGCTCGGCAGTCAGAGTCGGTACCAGGTTGAAGGCCTGGAACACGAAACCGACCCGCTCCCGGCGCAGCCGGGTGAGTTCCGCATCGGCGAGTCCGGTGATCTCGGTCCCTCCGATCCACAGCTGCCCGGCGTCGATGCTGTCAAGACCGGCTAGGCAGTGCATGAGGGTCGACTTGCCCGATCCCGATGGGCCCATGATGGCGGTGAAGCGTTCCCTGCCGAAGTCGAGGGAGACATCACGGAGGGCATGGACGGCCGTCCCGCCGTGCCCGTAGCTTTTGGACACGCCCCGGGCTACGACGGCACTAGCAGGAGTAGGCGAGGCAGCACCCGAGCGGGCATCTGGTGTATTCGTGGAAATGGTCATGCTTCCACGCTAGGGGCAATGATTCCGGGGCGAATCAGCGCCAGGTCGCAGTTTCCGGCGCCGACGGTCATACCAGGGGATGACAGGGCCGGCGCCGACCGTGACCTGCCGGGAACCGGCCCCGGTCAGGGGCGGACGATGCCGGTTTCGTAGGCGATGACCACGGCCTGCACGCGGTCGCGTGCTTCGAGTTTCGCAAGGATCCGGCCCACGTGCGTCTTCACCGTAGCCTCCGAAAGGAAGAGCTTCAGGGCGATCTCCGGATTGGAAAGCCCCTGGGCGATCAGCTCGAAGACCTCATGCTCCCGGGGGGTCAGCCGGGCCACCGCGGCGGCGTGCACATCCTGGGCCGGTGAGGGCCTGCGCAGCAGCGGTGCCACGTGATCGAGCAGGCGGCGCGTGGTCGAGGGTGCAATGACCGCGTCGCCCCGGTGCACCGTCCGGATCGCCTCGAGCAGCTCCTCCGGCGGAGCGTCCTTGAGCAGGAAACCGCTGGCACCGGCCTGGATCGCCGAGAGCGCGTATTCATCGAGGTCGAACGTGGTCAGCACCACAATGCGGGGCAGGACAGCACCGCTGGCCGCGCCGGCAGCGGTGCCGGAGTCCGCCAGGATGCGCCGGGTGGCTTCAATACCGTCCATGCCGGGCATGCGTACGTCCATCATGATGACATCGGCACCGGTCACGGCACGTGTCCGAAGCGCCTCCTGCCCGTTGGCAGCCTCGCCGACCACCTCGAGGTCAGGCTGGGAGTTAATGAGCATGGCGAATCCGCTGCGCACCAGATGCTGGTCATCGACGATGGCGACCCGGATGGGTTCGGCCGCCGGGCCGACCTCTAGCGGGATTGTCCCTGCGGTGGTGTCCACTGTGGTTCTGCTTTCCTTGGATCGGTTGTCCTGGATGTTGTCCGGGCATCGGAGACAGCTCAGGCCTGGGTGTACGGGATAAAAGCCTCCACCCGGTAGCCCCCGCCGGAGCGTGGTGCCGCTGACACGGTGCCGTCGTAAAGGCGCACGCGTTCGGTCATGCCGGTGATGCCCAGTCCGGCTCCTGCGGTGGACGGGTCGGATGCCGCTCCCCGGCCGTCGTCGTCGACGGTGATGGTGAGCCCCCGCGGACCGTACTCGAGGGTGACCCCGGTGGTCGTGTTGGCCCCCGCATGCTTGAGCACATTGGTGAGGGCTTCCTGGACCACCCGGTAGGCGGTCAGTTCCGCACCGAGGGGAAGCGGCCGGCGGGGCGCTCCGATGCGGCGGTAGGAGACACTGACTCCTGCCCGACCGACCGAGTGAACGAGGGCATCGATGTCGTCGAGCGTGGGAAGCGGGCGCGTTGAGGCGTTCTCGTCACCGCGGAGGACCCCGAGCAGGCGCCTCATCTCGCGGAGGGAGCCACGCCCCGTGTCGGCGATAGTGCCCAGCGTCTTCGCCGCGACGTCCGGTGCCTGCACACTGGCATAGCGCGCACCGTCGGCCTGGGTGATGATCACCGACAGGGAATGGGCGACGATGTCGTGCATCTCGCGGGCGATATGGCTGCGTTCATCCGCGGCCGCCAGGTCGCGCTCCTGCTGGCGCTCGACCTCAAGGCGCCGGGCCCTATCCTCCAACGCCTGGTATGTCAGGCGCCGAGACCGGGCGAGAACCCCCATCGTCCAGGCCAGCAAGACGACGGATCCGATGAGGAACACGGGCGGGACCGTCGGCACCGGCCCTGCGTAATAGGGCCCAAAGAGCGGCCCGTATGACAACCAGAACCCCAGGGCGGACCCCACCAGGGCGGACCCCAGCCCGGCCAGGCCCGCCCACCGGGGGGCGTAGGCGGCCAAAGTGTAGACAGTGATCAGGATGACAACCTGCGCCGGTACCGGCGGAATCCCCGCAATCAGCTGCAGCGCCGAAACCCCGGCGATCATGCCCGCGGAAAGAAGCATCCGGGAGCGGCGCCAGGCCAGCGGAACCACCAGGGCCACCGTCAGAGGCACGACCAGGAGATGCCCGGCCACTGCGAACGGGGCGGCCAAAACGACAAGGAGGATCAAAGCGAGGCCGGTGTCGACCGTGCCCGGATGCGCGCGCGCCCAGCGCGCGATCCGGAGAAGGAGATTCATGAGAATCACTCTAAGGGTGACACCGCCGCGTCCACATCCGACCCAGGGAGGACCTTCCCGGGATTAGCCAACCAGCCAGGCGCAACCGGATCCGGCAGTGTGAACGGTGAGGCGCTGATCAGGATCGAGCGGAGGTGACCAACTATCGGTCGAAGGAGGTCGCTTGTCGACAGGCCAGGTTGCACCCGAAAGGGCCGCCCTGGCCATACCACCGTCAGAAGGAGATCCGTATCAGCGCCCATTAGAAAGTCTTCATAGGCGTGAGAGCCTGTCAGCACCCCTGCCTCCATTCCCTGACCCAGGGGCGTGCTGTGCCGGGCCTCGAGCGGTGATGGCACAGACGATGAAGCGCACTGTACAACGCTAGGAGGGCGATCCGCCGATGACGCTGACGCTTGGCCCGGTCGTGCACAGCGCCGGCGTCGGATGTTTCCTGTGCTGGGCGAGTCCGCGCGTCTTAGCCAAGACGGCTCATCCGGGCAGATGCCGACTGACCTCGTCCGCCGCCAAACGCTGGCGTGCGGTGTTCAGCCCCGCTCCCACCGGTACGTGGCCGGTGGCCGCTGCGAGCCCGAAGACCGGCATGTCGCTATACACGCTTTCCCTGCCACCCGGCATCGTCTCGTAAGTTTCGTGCCATACGCCGACGTCGCCGGTGCCGGCGGATTCGCGCATGAACCGACGCCAGGGCTCAAGGTGCGGCGCCGACCGGTCGGCCGCGAACCGCTGCAGATGCTCCGGGCTCTTCCAGTAGCTGACCATGATGGTCGTCCGCCCAAACCATTGCTGGTAGCTCAGCAATCCGGCCTCCGGCGTCTTGGCTAGGTGGGCAAGCATCTTGGGCATGGCCGCCCCCACCCGTGCCACCTTGCCATACTTCCACCACCGGTTGGCGCGCATCCCGATCAGGAATACAGTCACCGGGCCATCCCCGGGATCGGCAGTGAAACGTCCCGCGTGCACTTGTTTCGACATGCGCTTCTCCTTTTAGTAACACTGTTACAGAACAGTGTTATGCAATACTGGTCCTATGGCAAGACCCATAGTTCACGATGAGACCCTGCGTCGCAGGCTGCTCGACACCGCAGCCTTCCTAATCGCCCGCGGCGGCGCCGCCTCCGTATCGTTGCGCACTATCGCCGCCACCGCTGGGACGTCGACGACGGCGGTATATTCACTCTTCGGGGGTAAGGCGGAACTGTTGACTGCCGTGCTCGACGACGGCTTCGCTTCATTTGCCGCCTCCCAACAAGAGGCAGCCGCTGCCGGCCTCGAATCATTGGGCCGGGCCTACCGAACCTGGGCGCTGGAGCATCCGATCCTCTACGGCCTGATGTTCGGCGGCTCACTGGCCGGCCAGGTGCCGTGCCAGCCGACGCCGGGTGCCGCTGAGCCATCGATCGCGCCGCTGTTCGGCGCGGTCGCCGCGGCGCTGCCCGGAGCAACGGATGGTGAGATCGCCTCGATGGTCGGCGTTGTGTGGGGCCAAGTCCACGGGCTGGTGTCACTGGAGCTGGCCGGTGCGCCGGCGAATGGCTGGACCTGGGATGCGGCCTATGATGCCGCCATCCGGCAGATTGGCCGCTCGCTGGGGCGCTAGGGAAGGTCAGTCCTCAAGGATCCGGTGGACCACAGCCTCGGCGAGGACCCGTCTAAAATCCGGATCTCGTGACGGTCGGCCAGTATGTTCGTCAGCGTAACGCGCCTGTTCCGCAACGGGTTGTTTGTTTACATCCTGGTCAGGGAATCAGCCTTCCGGAACCGTGCCCACCTGCTTTGCCGGCACACCAACAACCACTGCCCCCGCGGGAACGTCCTTCGTGACGACCGCGCCCGCGCCCACTACGGCCCCATCGCCGATCATCACCCCTGGCAACACCGTCACGTTGGCCCCGAACCACACGCCTTTGCCGATCACAACGCGGGCCGGGTGCATGTCGGCCCGTCGGCTCGGCACCATGTCGTGGTCCAAGGTCGTAATGACGGCGTTGTGGCCGATGAGTGACCCATCACCGATGTCGATGCCGCCCTGGTCCTGAAACCGGCAGCCGCTGTTGACGAACACATCCGCGCCGAAGCGGATATTCCTGCCGAAGTCCGCGCTGAACGGCGGGAAGAGCTGGAACGACTCGGGGACCTCGCGCCCGGTCAGCTCGCTCATCAGGGCCCGCACCTCGCCGGGGGAGTGATACCGCCCGTTGAGCTCGGCGGTGATACGCAGCGACTCCTGGCTCGCGGCGCGCATAGCCTCATGGTGTGGTGAACCTCCGGGGATTGTCTCCCCGGCATCCAGTGCGGTGAGCAATTCGTCGAGACCTTCAATGTCGGCCATGTCCCCAACGGTATCGTGCCCACGGCCGCACCCGAGCACCCAACGTCAGCTGCTTTCTTTACGGCGCAGTAGTGCTCCTAGTCGTCGCTCAGCCTGCGCTCCCGCCAAGGCGTCAGAAAGTCTCGCGCCTCCTGAACGTAGGGCACACGCGCAAACGCGGGATGACTCTGCAAGAGTCATCCCGCGTGTCGAGCGCTGGACGAAGCAATACGAAACTCGAAGCTGAGAGAAGGGACCCTTGGGATGAGCAGGTTCAGGTTGGGTGCCGCTCTCCGTGCGGTACCTTCTCAGATTTGGGTCGTGCCTCCGGCGACGTGGATGTTCGAGCCGACGACGTAGCTGCTCTGGTCCGAGGCCACGAATGATACGACGGCGGCGGCCTCCTCCGGCTGACCCATGCGGCCCGTGGGAAACGTCGCGGCGACGTGCTCCTTCATGGTCCGAGCGGAATCCTCATCACCGAAAGCTGCGGTACCCCCCCAGAGTCTCAATCCACGCCGGCGACACCACGTTTACCCGGATGCCACGGTCCTTGAGTTCGGACCCTGCACTCGAAAGCGAGCGGAAGCTAAGGAGGGTATCCACTAGGAGCCACCCCCCTCTTGGAAACCAAATCAGCGTTGTGCTGGGGGATGTCGGACTACTGTTCCTATTGGGTGTGCCTGTCGAGCCGGTGCGGATTGACGAGGAGTTCCTCCTCCCAGGCCCCGGTGGTCGCCGCGGCACGGTAGGTGGCGCGCAGGAACTCGAGCAGGGTGGCGTCGGGGTCCGCCGCCGTCCGCACGGCCTCGTAGGGCAGCAGGAACTGGCGGAATTCGTCGCTGTAGAACGCCCCTTCGACGGCGATGGGTGCGTCCCGGTACCCCTCTGGCTCGGGATAGGCGTAGGAGTAGAAAGCTCCTTCCTCGCCGCCGCCGGCCCAGAAGCCGCAGCTCGAGAGTTCGTGGGAGTATCCCTCCTCCATGACCCAGTCGGGGCAGTTCGGGGCGCCGCCCGGGTGCGTGGGCGCGGGCCTGCCCGAGAAGCGCGTGCAGGCCAGGTCCATGGCGCCCCAGAAGTAGTGCACCGGGCTGACCTTCCCGAGGAACTCGGTTCTGAAACGGGTGATGACGCGCTCGGCCTGGATCAGCTGGCGCCAGTAGGCGGTGACGGCCTCCGCGTCGTAGGAGGTGTTGGCGTGGTCCTCGGCGAACGGGACGGCGGGATCCACCTCGGTGGGGACGGGCCGGATCGGCGCCTCGATCCCGAGCTCCGACAGCGCCGTCATGGTCCGTTCGTGGAACCGGGCGACGGACTGCGGCTCGAGGGGCACGCTGCGGTCCGCACCGGAGCTGCTGCGGACCAGCAGGCGGTGCGCGACGACGTCGAACTCGATGTCGAACATGCCGTTTCCATACGGTATCGACGACGTGCCGAGGCCTCGTGGCGTCACGTACAGCGGCACCTGCCACCAGTGGTTGACGAGCGGGGCATGCGCCATCCGGATCTTGCCGACAACCTGCAGCCACATGTGCAAAGTAGACTGCGTGTCCTGCCAATCGGCCACACGCAGCGAAGGCCATCCCTCGGCCGTAGAACTTGTCGCAGGACCCGCCTCACCGGTGTGCGGCATAGGTTTCGTTATGTCGTTGTGCATCCTGGTTCCCGTCGTTCGTAGATAAGCGTTTCGGTCTTAGGGCGTGGGTCCTTCGCCCTCTGCAGGGGGATCTGCGCCGTGCAGAAGGCCGTTGGCGATGATGCTGGCACGGGCGATAACATCCCGCTGGGCGGGATTGTAGAGTGCCTGGATTGCCTCGACAACGGTGTGCTGGGTTACTTCAGCGCTTTTGGTCACGTGGCCTTTCGGGTCGCTCAGCCAGGGGTAGTCGTTGAGTAACTTGGCCAGCGTGGGTGCGTAGCGTTCGGCGAGGTCCTGGCGCACACTCTCGTCCGCGTCCGGTGCCAGCGCGTCGAGGTCCGCGCTTGCCTTATCGGTGTCCGCTTCAACCATGTGGCGCAGGTCACTCATCGCCTCTTCGCTGTAGAGCTGGGAGTAGATCAGCACCAAGGACCGGTCCGCCTCCGACATTCCGGCTCCAACGTCCTCGAATCCGGGGGGAACGTCCGTCACCGACGATCCGTGAAGGATTGCCTGGATCTCGGCCCTGGCGCGCTGCAGTCGTTCGATGCTCACCCGCAGGTCGCTGTCGATCGCGCGCAGGGCCTCCGAGGACGAGTCGCCGTCGACGGCTACCTGATCGATCTGGTCGAGCGGGACGCCGAGGTCGCGCAGGCGTCGAATCCTCAGGAGGCGAACGAGGTGTCTGACCTGGTATTGCTTGTAGCCATTGGACATCCGGTCCGGCTGCTCAAGAAGACCGGTCTGGTGATAGTGACGCACAGTATTCACGGTCGTCCCCGCTAGATCGGCGATTTCCCGTGTGCTCCAACCCATCCCTGTCCCTACTTTCGGAATCATTTTCGGCAGTTAGATGTCGATGCGCGCCACCGCGGGTTCGTCATCCGGCCTCCGATCGATTGAACACCATGTTCTCACCATGCGCTCAAGGGAGGGATTCCCCTCACATTGACCGGTTCGGGATGATCGATCGGACCGCATCGACGATCGGCGTCCGGCCGCTGGTGAGTTCCAGAATCTGCCGGGTCACCTCCGGCTGATGGAGGAGTTCGGTCAGAACCTCTGCCACATCCTCGCGCGAAATATCCTCATGCATGGCCGCGGGGCCAAGGAAGACCGTCCCCTGGCCCGGGCGGTCCTGCAGGAGGGATGGCCGGAGGATCAGCCAGTCAAGGTCGCTTTGGCTGACCCTGATATCGACGAGCTTCTTGACCGCGAAGTAGTATTCCTCGTCGTCGCTGAGGTCCCGCTCGCGCCAGGCTTCTGGAAACACCGAAACGAGGGCGAATCGTTTGATGCCGGCACGATCTGCCGCGGCCAGGCTGTTGTCGACCGCGACACTGTCGATTGCGTCCGTCTGCTCTTTCGTGCCGCCATTCGAACCCGCGGCGAACACCAGCACATCCATGCCGTCCAGGAGGGGTGCCAACGCCGCCGCGTCCATGGCAGCCAGGTCACCGATATATGTGGAGACGCCGCGTACCTCCAATCGGCATTGCTGGTCTTCGGTGCGCACCAGCCCGGATACCTGGCTGCCCCTCTCAAGCAGACGTTCCGCAAGGAGCCCACCCACGGCACCGCTGATACCAATAATGAAGACTTTCACAGGCTCACTCCCTAACGTAGATATCGGACTCCGGCCGTCGGACGCCTTACCAGCCCAGCAGGCCCAGTACTCCGGTCGCGGCCGCGGCGACGGCGGCGGTCCACACGATGATGGCGATTGCCTGCCACAGCAGCACCCGCTGCTTGCTTACCCCTGAGGCGACGAAGAACGCTGCGGTCAGTTGCGTGGGAAGGGCCAGCGGCGCCAGCAGACTTGCCCCCGGCACACCGAACCTGGTCAGCCATCCCCGCAGGCGGGTTTGGCCCTTGGCCTGCCGGGCCGACCGCGGGGTCGATCCCGGGGTCGATCCCGGGGCCTCGAGCGTCTGGACGGTGCCGCCGAGTCCGCTGCGGCCTGCCCGCCGCGCGATGACGCTCTGGCGGAGGCCCGAGCTCAGCAGCACCACCACCAGGACGCTCAGGAAATTGCCCACCGCGCCGGCGATCCCTGCAACGATCGGGTTGACTCCCGCGATGATGCCCAGGGCCGCCGAGCCTTCGCCCTCGACATAGGGGATCATCCCGACAAGGCCCACACCCAGGGGCTGCAGGACCTCCGGGACCTGGTTCACGAAGTCCTGGAGGCCTTCAGATCGACTAGTCATGCTTATCTCCTTTACGTTTCCGGCCGGGAGTTCCCCCGCCGCCGGCCTGGCCGGGCCGTCGTGTGAAGGCCCTGAATGTGTTGACGTCGTCATTGAAGACCCTGTGCCAACAACACAGTCAAGGGGATGTGAGCAAACCCACGTTGCAGGAGCGGTGGCCGGTGTTGGACTCCGGAAGTCCCTCCACTATGATCACCCCGCGCAGCGCAGATGGACGGATCGATGAGGCAGCCGACCGGTACCGCAGAGCCCGCCACGGTATGTCGGTGTCAGGCTGCCGACGCCGCTAGAATTCAGCGCGCCAGCCGCGGATGAGTTGGGCGACCTCGTCGAGGTTCGATTCCAGCAGGAAGTGCCCTCCGTCAAGCAGCCGCACCTGGGCGTGAGGGGAGTCCTTCAGGAACGCTCTGGCACCGTCCGGGCCGAAGATCTCGTCGTTCCTGCCCCAAACCGCCAGGACAGGCACCTGCGATTCACGCAGCCACTGATGAACCGCCGGGTACAGCGTACGGTTCGTGTGGTAATCACCGAACAGGGCCAGCTGCACCCGGTCCATCCCTGCCCGGTCCAGAAGGGCGAGGTCATGCTCCCATGCGTCCGGATCAATCGTGGTCACATCGGGAACCCCGTGCTTGTACTGCCATTCCACGGCTTCCCGTTCGAGCGCCGGCCGCAGAGCGAGCTCATTCGCGGGGGACGGGTCGGCGCCATACGCCCAGATGGGAGCCCAGAAGTCCGGCACGAAGCCTTCCTCATAGGCGTTGCCATTCTGGGAAATGACCCCTTCAATCGACCCCGGGTTGGCCAACGCGAGCCGCCATGCGATCGGCGCTCCGTAGTCCTGGGTGTACACGGTGTACTTTGTGACGCCAAGGCCCGCCAACAGCTCGGCCGTTATGTCCGCAAGTGAGTCGAAGGTGTAGTCAAACTCATCCACCGACGGCGCCGAAGAGCGTCCAAACCCGATGTGGTCGGGCGCGATCACGTGATATTCGTCCGCCAGGGCGGGGATGAGGTGCCGGAACATGTGGGAACTGGTCGGATATCCGTGCAGGAGAAGCAGCACGGGCGCGCCCACCGGCCCAGCTTCCCGGTAGAAAATGCTGAGACCGTTGACTGTGGCGACCCGGTGATGAACTGCAACCATAACTAACTCCTAAAATAACCTATACTGGTTAGTGGAAATTTAGCACGAAGGTCGACACCCTTCACAGGTGAGCAACGCGAAAGGGTAAGGATGGCTTTGCAGAGTGCGGGCCCGGACGAAGACCTTCTCCTGGCCTTGCTGAACAGCGCCCCCGCCGTGGGCGGCCGGATCACGGAGGAGCTCGATGCGCGAGCAGCCGGAGAATTTGCGGTGAGGTTCGGCGGCATCGGCTCCGATGCCGAGCTGCAGCACCTGCGGCTCATGAGGCAGGTACTTCAAGACGTCATTCGGGGGGCCGAAGGGGCGACCGTGCGCCTGACCGAATTGCTCTCCGACATCTCTCTCGTGCCGGAGCCCTCTCCTGCAGGTATCCAGTGGCGGCTGGAGGCGGATCCGCCGAAACGGCTCGCAGCACGTGCGGCCATGGCGTGGTCCCTCTCCGCTGAGTCGACGCCGGGTCGGCTCAAGGCGTGCGCGAACAGCGACTGCAACCTGTTCTTCATCGATCGCAGTCGACCGGGGACCGGTAGGTGGTGCTCGATGACCACGTGTGGGAACCGATTGAAAGCCCGCGCGCATGCCAGCCGCCAGCGGACCAGCCGGGCCACGGACGCCCACTGACGCGGGGTCCGGATGGCGGCCGCCAGGTCGGAGCGGGACGCCGCCTCGACGGCTGATCCGATCAGTCACCAGCGAATGCACCCGGTAGCAATACACATCGCCCTCGCCACAATGGCCCCACAGGTGCGACCCTGCTGGGGCGGATCACCGAAAGGGGCCGGGGTCCTGGCCTCGATCTGAACTTCAACACCGCCCTGCTCATGAACACCTCACGCGCCCACCAGCTCATTCACTACAGCAAGACGCACGGCAAGCAACTGGAAGCGGAGGAAGCAGTCTTCGCCGCTTACTTCACCGAAGGCCGAAACGTCTCCGATCTTGAACAGCTCGGGCAGATCGCCGAGGGGTTTGGGCTCGATCGTCACGATGCCGTGCGTGCCGTGCGTGCCGTGCGTGCCCTGCGTGCCGAAGAACACCCTTGAGGCGGTGCGTTCGGACCAGGCTGTCGCCGGCCGCGCGTAGCTGATGCTCCTGGTCAATGGCCTGGGATGCGCAATGAGGGTCCGGAATAGAACGCCCGTCATTGTGGTTGACATGTCAAGTAGTTAGCGGTTCGATCAGCACCTCAACAATCTAGTGATGGGTAGCGAATTATGAGTGATCAGAAAATCATTGCAGTGGCCGGAGCGACCGGGTCCCAGGGAGGTGGGGTCGTCCGCGCACTTCTGGCCGATCCGCAGAAGCGCTTCGCAGTTCGTGCCCTGACCCGTGACACCGCTTCTGCATCAGCGGAGGCCCTGCGCCAGCTTGGCGCGGAGGTGGTCCGCGCGGACTTCGAGGATGAGCAGAGCGTCGTTGCAGCACTCACGGGCGCATACGGGGCGTTCCTGGTAACTAACTTCTGGGCGCATGGTTCCGCACGCCGGGAGCTTGAGGAGACTGCCGTTCTCGCCCGTGCAGCCGCAGCGGCCGAGGTGGAGCATGTCGTCTGGTCAACCCTCGAGGACACCCGCAAACTGCTTCCCCTCGATGACCCGCGCATGCCGGTGCTGCAGGATCACTACAACGTGCCGCACTTCGACGCCAAGGGCGAGGGCAACGCGCTTTTTGCTGAAGCCGGAGTGCCGACGACCTACCTGAACACAACCTTCTACTTCCAGAACTTTATTGAAGTTTTTACGCCTCGCAGAGAGGACGATGGCGCCCTCACGCTATCGCTTGCCTTCGAAGAAGGCCGGCTCCTTTCGGGGGTCGACGTTGCGGACATCGGCCGCGCTGTGTTCTCCATCTTCGCCGCTGGCGGGGAGTACATCGGCAAGACTGTCAGCCTCGCAGGGGATCACCTCACCGGCCCCGAGTACGCCAGCCAGCTCGGAGATGCCCTCGGCGAGCCCGTGCGTTATCAGTCGGTGCCCTACGACACCTTCCGGGGACTCGGCTTCCCCGGTGCGGATGAGATGGGCAACATGTTCCAGTACTACGGGGACTTCGACACCGAGTTCACCGGCGCCCGAGACCTGGAATGGCTTCGCCGGTTCATTCCTGGCCTAAAGGACTTCCGCACCTGGGCGGCAGAGAACGCGCAGGCGCTGAAGGTGGCATAGCCACCCGGCGCAGACAGTGATTAAGGGGGCATCACCCAAGCTAGGTGGTGCCCCCTTTACGGTGCCGTGAGTGTTCCTGTATTCCAAGTCACCTCAGGGACGCAAGGTGCGCTGCGAGGCTGCGCATTGCGTCTTCGAGGAGACTCAGCTGCGCGGCGCTAAGGGGGGTGACAAATATCTCGCGTATTGCGTGTAGATGCGGAGACGATGCCTTTCTGTAGAGATGCGCACCCTCCGCAGTCAACAAAATTTCAGCCCCACGGTGATCATCAGCCGCGGCCTGCCGACTGATCAGGCCGCGCCGCTCCATACGGCCAAGATGATGAGAGAGCCGGCTTCTTTCCCAACTGATGGTTTCCGCAAGCTGTGACGAACGCATGCCGTGCCCGGGCTGGTCGTACAGCGCGACCATGACGGCGTAATCCCCCGTGGACAGACCCGACTCCTCCTGAAGGCGCAGTGCGACGGACTGCTTCGCAGCCTCCGATGTCTCCATGAACACCCGCCAAGCACGCAGTTCACTTGCCGTTGGTGAGCGACGACTGCTCTCAGCGCCCAGGCCTTCGAGAGCGCGGTCTGAAGATGATTTTGACATGTCAACTATCCTAGTCCGAGCCGCCATTTCTTCCAGCCCCGCCAATTCGCCGCCAGAACCCGGCACTGCCCAGCAGGTACAGGGTCGCGCGGAGCTTGCCGAGCCCAGTTGGTCGCAGCGGGCCGGTTGGCCGGTCTACTGTCCAGGCCAAAATTGTCGGGTGGGTGAGATCGATGCCGTGGACGACTTCTCACATCACGGCCGGGTCCCACCCCGCTGTTTAGCGCATCCCGCAGTGTCCTGGACGCACGGCCCGCTCTGCCCGTGAGAGCCGGCGCCACCGCATCGCCGTTGAGGACCACAGCCGGCCTTTCCTGGCGCGGAGCGGCGAAGGGAAACTGGAAAACTCCGTCGTCGGACCAGCGGGTGGTGTAGCCCTTTATATCCTTGTCAGGAGAAGCCGTAGTGACTCCTGTGCCACTTCACGCGCTGTACGCATGGTCGACATATTGCCTCCTACATGTGCTTGGAACGGTATCGTTCCGAGCACATGTAGGAGAGAAGACCGAGCGGAGAAAAGTCATGAGCGATGACCTGACCAACGTGCAGCGTTTGCAGCACGGCCTCGACCTCTTCCTGTCGAAGGACGTGAAGGCCTGGACCGACTTGTGCACGGAGGACGTCGTCGCCGAGTTTCCCTTCGCACCCGAAGGCAGCCCGTCGGTCATCGAGGGCCGGGCAGCGCTTTACGAGTACCTGCGTGGCTACCCCGAGACGATTGACGTCCGCGAGCTCCCCACCACGACGATGTACACGACCGGCGACCCCGACCTCGTTGTCATGGAGTGGAGCGTGGCAGGAACGGTCGTGAGGACAGGCAACCCCTACGCAATGCGCTATGCGACCTTCGTGACGTTCCGCGCCGGTGAGATCGCGACCTACCGCGAGTACTGGAACCCGCAGGTCTTCCTCGCAGCCCTGGACGGCCAGGGCTTCTGATGGGTGGCAATTGACCGCTAGAAACCTGACCCGAAGCCCTGACGGCGCATGCCGCGTCCGCGTTGCCGACCTACGAGCCCGTCCCTACGACACCAAGCCTGAGGAACACCGAAGCGCGGTGGACCTAGCTCATAAAGGCGGAGCGACCATCGCTGAAGGTCATGGCACTCGTGAAGTCAGTCCAGTCATTGGGAGGCCTGGTTTGACCCGCCGGCAGGGGAGTCGGATCGGTCCGGGGAACGTTTCGCCCGTTCCATCAGCCATACCATGATCACCACTGCGACGTTCATGAGCATCAGAATGATCATGGCCGGCCCGGGACCGGAATCAACGCCCCGGTCGAGCGCGGTCGTGCCATTGTCGGAGAACACGGCGTTGACGATACCTGCGACGACGTTATTGGCGACATGGAACGCAATCGCCGCTTCAAGCCCTCCACTGATGAGCCCCATGATCACTGTGCAGGCGGAGAAGACAAAAAGATAACTGACAAACCACGGCTCCACGGACACATGAACCAGGGCAAACAAGGCCCCCGAGACGATAATGCCGACAGCGATCGTGGGGCGCACCCCACGGAACCAGGCCCCGGCCGCCGGGACGACCGCTCCCCGGAACAACACCTCTTCGCCTGCGGACTGCAACGGTGTCGCTAGCAGAGCCACGAGAAGGAGGAGGAGGGTGGTGGTCCCGATTTCTACGGAACCCCTGCCGGTCGCCTCGGGTGCGATCAGATTCATAACGAAAAGGCCTAATGCGACCAGCACGGCTGCGCCGAGGAGATAAAGGCGCAGGCGGCGCCAGTCGAAGGACCGGTTATGGCTGAACAGGCTTCGCCATGGGATATGTGCCAACCGGGCCATGAGCGCTGTGGTGATCAGCCCGGCAAGGGCGGTGCCCAGGCCGACCGCGAGGATCGTCAGTGGAGTAAGCACCGGTTTCAGCGGATCGGTGGGACCTTCGATCAGTGTCACAACCTGGAAAATCAGGATCTGCGCAACGAGCAAGGTCACGGGCGCCGCGATGAAGATGATCAGGGACTTCCACCGCTGCATCCGGATATGCACGCCAAAGGGCCGGGCGGGGATCGGGGCCGAGGCCTTCTTGCCGCTCTGCTCCTGCAGGGAGCGTGGCCGGTCCTGAGGGAAGGCGCCGCTGCTCACAGGACCACCGACCCCGCCGCACCCGCGCACGGCAGACCGGGGAAGAATCCCCCCATGTGACTGAACTGCAACCTCCGGCTCGGAGCAGAGCCGGGATCCCCGACGAGAAGCTCGTCCACCCGTAGAACCATCATGTGTTCCTCTCAAAATAGCGTCGGCCGACATCACCGAACCGCAGGTCGAAAGTGCTTCAACGAAGCACCGGGTTCTCGCTAAACGCGACTGTCACGGCACACTATCACGCCGTACTAGTACGGCGTGATAGTCGAGTGTTGTGCATCTATTGATAGGTATTCAGTGGCTCATCCTTTGGTGCGCACATTGGACGCGCTGGCTCGCACGATGTATCGCTAACATGGGACAGGAGGCACACATGGAGACACACGACGGCGGAAACGTCAGCTCACGCGAAAAGGTCCTTGCTGCCGCGGCAGCGATGATGGCCGAGAACCCCGCGGCGAACCTGAGCGTGCGCGCGGTCTCGTCGCGTGCCGGGGTGAGTGTCGGATCGCTGAGGTTCCACTTCCCCACCCAAGAGGCCCTTCAGGATGCCCTGCTGGCGCGGATCTACGACCACTTTTTCCCCGAGGACCCGATCCGCGATCCTGCGTCGTCCGCCCGGGATCGTCTGGTGGCCTGCCTTCGGCAGATCCTCGCTCCCTCCGGAGTGGGAGCCGAAGCCCGCAAAGCCTGGGAAGCGGTATATACGACCTTCATCAAGCCCGAACAGACCCCTGAACTCCGCTCGGCCTACGCGGGGATCGAGCGGGAATCTCTGCGTCGCGTCACCTACTGGCTCACTCTCCTCGCCGATGAGGGCGCCCTCGAACGGGCCGATCACATACCGAAGGCGCGGTTTCTCCTCACCGTCCTCAACGGACTCTTGTACGAGCGGGCCCTGCCCTCGAGCGGGTCGCTCCTGCAGTCCGAAACCGCCACGCTTTACCTCGCTGTTGATGCGGTGCTCGGAACCGATCGCATCGATGAAGCGCCAGCAGCGGCGGGAGCTCCGACCGGGCAACACGCCGGCGAGGCCGGTAGTGCCCCCTAGGTCCGTGCTGTCTCGGTCCGCCGCACAGCAACCGGCACCTCGGGCGGTCAGCGTGCCGGGAGCGTGCGGCAGACTCGGTGAGGGCCCCACAGCGTTCGCTCTGTGGAGCCCTCACCGAGGATTCTGGGGCCCAGACACGGGCCAGGGATGGGGTGGTCCCTTAGACGTCGCGCTTCTTGGTGACGATGAGGGCGGCGGCGAGGAATGCCAGGGCCCAGGCGCCCATGACGAGTCCGCCCTGGAGTTGGGTCAGGGCGCCCTCGGCCGCGGTCACGGCAACCATTTTGTTGCCTGCCTCCGCGGGCAGGAAACGTGCGGCGTCGGGGACCCAGGCGGCCAGGCCCGACAGCAGTTGCATGATGATCGGCAGGACGAAGAAGATTCCGACGGCGGTGACCACGCCGCCGGCGGTGTAGCGCAGCAGGGTTCCCAGGGACATGGAGATGACCGTTACGAGGGCCAGGACGGTCCCGGTGTTGATGATGCTCGCCAGGACGCCGTCTTCGGTGAGGGCGAAATCAAGGTTTTGGCCTTCAAGGATGGGCTGGACGATCAGGTAGGACACCAGGGCGCTGAGCAGGCCCACGAGGAAGGCGACGGCCGCGACCACGCCTGTTTTCGCCAGCAGCGCCATGGTGCGCCTGGGAACCGCGACCATGGTGGAGCGGATCATTCCCGTCGCCCACTCGGAGGCGATCAGGACCACCGCCAGGGAGGCGATGAGCAGTTGCCCGAAGATCAATCCGGACGATGGCGTGGTGAGCGCAGCAGCAGCAAGGGCCGGGTCGCCGCTTGCTGGCATTGTCTGCGCGGTTGAAAAGGCGGCCAGCGCGGCGAGACCGACCATGACCAGGACGGTGGAGGCGATCAGGACGACGGTCGAGCGGACCGTGGTGACCTTGATCCATTCGGATCGAAGCACCCGGGAAAATGTGATGCCCGAACCGGGCTGGGGGGCGTGCCTGGTCGGTGAGGGCGATGCGGTTGTCTGTGTGCTCATGGTCGGCGTCCTTCCACGGGGATGGTGAGCTGGGTGTTGTCCGGGGCGGTGGGGGAGAGGCTGTGTGACTGGTATTCGACCTCGGCCTGGGTGAGCTGCATGTAGGCGTCCTCAAGGGACAGCTGCAGGGGGGTCAGTTCGTAGACCAGGACGCCGGTCCGCTGGGCGGTCTCGGCGATCCGGCGCGGGTTGACGCCGGTGATCTCGATCAGTTCGGGTTCCAGGAGCTGTGAGCTGACGCCGTCGCCGACGAGGGGGCCGAGCAGATCCTGCGGCCGGTCTGCGCGGACTCGGACGCGGGCCTTGCTTTGACCATCGATGATGTCCTGGATCGGGGCGTCGGCGATGATCCGTCCACGCCCGATCACGATCAGGTGATCGGCCGTCAGGGCCATCTCGGACATCAGGTGCGAGGACAGGAACACCGTCCGGCCCTCGGCGGCCAGGTCCCTGGCGAGGTGGCGGACCCACTGCACGCCCTCGGGATCGAGACCGTTGACCGGCTCGTCAAAAATCACCGTCTGGGGATCCCCCAGCAGGGCCACCGCGATGCCCAGGCGCTGGCCCATGCCCAGGGAGAACCCGCCCACACGCTTCTTCGCAACCGCGCCGAGCCCGGTGAGCTCGATGACCTCGTTGACCCGGGAGTTCGGGATGCCGTGGGTGGCCGCCATCGCCCGGAGGTGGTTATACGCCGAGCGCTTGGTGTGGACTGCCTTGGCATCGAGCAGCGCCCCGACTTCGTGCAGGGGAGCCTTGTGCTTCGCGTAGGGCCGGCCGTTGACAATCACCTGTCCGCCGCTGGGATTATCCAGTCCCATGATCATGCGCATCGTGGTGGACTTCCCCGCACCGTTCGGGCCCAGGAATCCGGTCACCTTCCCCGGTTGGACGGTGAATGATATGGAATCCACCGCCGTCTTCGCGCCATAGCGCTTCGTAAGGGTCTGAGCTTCAATCATGAGAATCCTTCAAATCGATATACAAGTGAAATTTTTTTCTGCACGCCTGAGCACCGCGTGTCCCCACCTGCAGGTCCGTCCGTCACATCGTCGCCCTCGGATACGTGGGCACGACGGGTCGTCATGTCTTCGGCAACGGAGAGGAATCGTGGCGTTTCGATTCCCGCCGATCATTAGAAACTGTGTTCACACCACAGGGTCAACTTGGAATGCCCGGCACCGACAGGTTCCACCCCGGGAGTAGGGGAGGATGCCTGGTGCTCACTGATATTGCACTGGGCCCTGCAGGATGCCGTGGCGACGCTGGGCAACCTCTCGATCCATGCTATCACAGTGTACTAGTACGCTGTATCGGTAGATCACCACTCGCCTACCCGTCCCCGTGGCATCGTGGTGGGCGGGGGCCAGGAGAGTGGTTCGTGGGAACCGTGCGGCAGATTGATCGGTTTCGGTCGGGGCCTTCCAGCGGAGGAGTCAGGGTGCGCCGGATTCTTTGCGCTGGTCATAGGCGATCTGGTTGCGGCGGATCGACGGGGCGTTGGTCACAGTCCAGTCGTAGAGCTGCCCGAATGGTTCGCGCAGTGATTCCCCGAGAGGGGTGATGGCGTATTCGACACCCACCGGTGAGGTCGGCAGCACCCGTCGTTCGATGAGACCGTCACGCTCCAATTTGCGGAGCGTCTGCGTCAGCACACGCTGCGTGACGCCTCCGAGCCGTCGTTTGATCTCGTTGTATCTCCTGGGTTCGTCGAGTACCGCCATGCACATCATCGACCACTTGTTGGCTATCTGATCGAGGATGGGGCGACTCTCACAGTCAGGGCTGAAGACCTCCGCGGTGGTGTCCACAATGTTGCTGAAACGCTGCATTCGGTGTGTTCCTGTATCCCTAGGATGCTTAAAGTGCGTTCTTGACGAGCCTCACATCAGCTCCAAGACTAGGTATGCATTGTAAACCGACATGCCTTTTGAATACCTAGGAGATCAGCGTGGCCGAATCAAGGCTGACAGCGAACGCCGCCCACTTCACGACCTTTCAGACTGAGCAGGACGGTCGTGTCCTGTACATCACCCTGAACAACCCGCCCGTGAACGCGCTCAGCGTTGTCATGATGCGTGAATTTCGGGACCTGATGCTGGCACTCCGCGAGGATGATTCGGTCGCAGTGATCGTCTTCGACAGCGCGAACCCGGAATTCTTCATCGCGCACGTCGACATGAACATCGGCGATCAGATGGACATCCTGGGACAGCTTGCCTCCAAGGCGCCGGAGGGAGTTAATGTCTTTCAGGCTGTGGGTGAGCTCCTCCGACAGCAACCACAGGTCACGGTGGTCAAGCTCAAGGGCATCGCCCGCGGAGGCGGCGCCGAATTCATCGCCGCAGCCGACATGACTTTCGCAGCTCGCGAAACCGCCCGCATCGGGCAGATCGAAGCATTGATGGGCATCATCCCCTCCGGAGGCGGCACCCAGTACCTCCTTGAACGAGTCGGCCGGAACCGCGCCCTGGAACTCGTTCTGACTGGCGATGCTGTCGAGGCGGATGTCGCTGCGTCCTATGGGTGGATCAACCGCGCTATCCCTGCCAATGATCTTGATGCGTTTGTCGACCGGCTCGCCCACAACATCGCCAACCTGCCCGAGGGGGTACTCGCCGCAGCCAAGCGGATTTTCGCTCCCATGACACCGCTCAGGGGTTACGAGCAGGAAGAAACAGAGTGGGGTGCGTTGTTCGGGCTTCCTGCAGCCCGGCACCTGATCGGCGACAGCCTCGGGCGCGGTGCCCAGACTGTCGAAGGCGAACGGGACCTCGAGGGCCTCCTCCGAGGGATGAGCAAAGAATCACAGCCTCATGACTCAAGCGAACAGCAACCCTGACATTCAACAGCGTGACGATTGACTCGCCGTCGCGCCGGCCGGAACGCGTCAGGCGTCCCCGTCGAGAATCCCGCCGTCGAGGATCCGGCTGTATCGCAGGCGCAGCGCGCGTTCGGTGCTGGCAGCGATCGCCGCCACGACCAGTACGACGTTCACCCCCTGGGGCAGGTGGACGGGGCTGTTCAGCGTACCGACGCTCCCCGCTATCAGCGGGATCGATGTGAGCTGCTCGATGATCTGGGGCAGGCCGAGCGCGAGGGCGAGGAGGAGCACGACGACGGACGCCGCGCCCATGGTGCGGCTCAACGCCGGATGGGTTCGTTCAAGGCGTGCTCGTCGCCCCTCAGCCGATGCGGGATCGGGAATGAGCTGTCGTTGTGTCCCGTCGTACGTCACGTAATGACAACGCCTGAGTCCGTGAGCGCTGGTAGCGACCTCTATCCGACCGCTGGTGACGGGAAAGACCGCCGGAACCTTCGATCGTGCGGTGTTGATGCCATCGTGATAGAGCCTGGCGTACACCTCTCCGTCCGGATCTCCTTCGCCGCACCCTTGTATTGCCGGTCTCCACAGCCCACAACTCCGGGATCCGCGACGTGAGCCCTGAGGCAGGCACGGCGTCATGGTCCTGTCATGACCCTGCCACGACCGAGGTGGGTGCCATACACGCCTTGCAACCTTCGTGGTTACCCGTGTGTGGTGCCGGTGAGCGCGCGCCAGCGGGGCTGGTCGGTGATGGGCACGACAAAACACAGCACAGTCACCGCGGCGGCGATCCATCCGGGCCAGAGTGTCCAGGCGGCCATCGTTGCTGCCGAGAGCTGAGTCATCAGGATGAGGATGGTGACGACGCCAGGAACGGTGACAGGCCCATCCCCGCCGGGGCGGTCGCCCGGGGTGCTGAAGACGGCGGGAAGTCCGATCAGCAGCACCACGGCTCCGACGGCCAGTGGAATCGAGTGCGGCCACAGCGCCCAGGCAGAGCCGACCCAGGCGATGAGCTCGGCCGTGAAGCGCAGGACGCCGGCGACGGGACCGTGGCCGGGTGCCCGGGTGCCGGGTCCTGCAGGCCTGGTTTTCATGCTGCCGCCCGGCTGTCGATCACAGCTGCGGGCTCTGTGGGGACGCCTCACGCCCAAAAGCGGCATTAGCCGCTGCCGACCTCAGACCTTGGTCAATGAAGTCGATCATCCAGGTGAAGCTGGTGTTGACGCTGGTGGGCATCTGGAAGCCGTCCGAGATCTCGAGTGTTGCGAAACCGTGAAGCATGCTGCGCAGCATCCGCACCGCGTGGGTTTCCTCCTTAGGATCAAGGCGGTAGCCGAGCAGCACGGCGGAAAGGGGGGTGAGTGCGCGTTCCAGCGCCGTGGCGAGGGGATCGTCCGGGCCTGTGGGCCGGACCCCGAGGGTCGCGGCGTAGCGGCCGGGATGTTGCTTCACATAGCCGCGGAGCGCCTGGGCCGCCCCTTCGAGGGCATCCCTGCGTGCCCTGCCTTGCGTGGCATCACGCACTGCCTCGCTCAGTTCAGTGACAGCGAGGACGCAGATGCGGCGGGTGAGGTCGGCAAGCCCGTCGATGTGCTTATACAGCGAGGGAGTCCGCACGCCGAGACGTTCGGCGACGAGGCTCATGCTGAGCTGGGCAAAGCCAATCTCGTCGGCGAGGGCGGCGCCGGCTTCGGTGACGGCCGCGGCATCCAATCCGGCCCTAGGCATGGTCCACGCCCGTTGTGGATGTCAGCGTCCTGCCCAGGAACGGCAGCAGCAGGGCGAGCAGCTCGTCCGGGGTCTGGGTGTGCGGGTAATGCCCGGCGCCTTCGATGACGGCAAGTTCGCCGACGCCGTCGGGAAGGTCGGCGATGATACGTTCACCTTCGGCGCGGGGGTCGGTCCAGTCGGGGTCGGCACTGCCCTCGACGATCAGGACCGGCCGCCGGACGTCGGGCAGCCGGGCGCCGGCATCGGCCGGGGATGTCTTCATCATGGCGCGCAGGACCGCCATCCGCTCGGGCCGGCTCATGGTGGTCCGGATGCGGGCGGACTCGTGGTCCCAGTCGGCGGGTTTGGCCGGGACCGCCAGGTCCAGATAGGCCAGCCACGCCTTCACGCTCCCGCTGAGCATGACCTTGGCGAGCTGGACCGTGCCGGTCCGGTAGTTCTTCCGGCGGAACAGGCCGCCAAGGCTGACCGACTGTCTGCGGGTGAAAGGGGCAAGTTCCACGACGCCGGCGACCAGCCCGGGATCCGCGGCGGCAGCGATGGTGGCCGCGCCCCCGCTGATCGAGTGGCCCACAATGACCGCCGGGCCGCCGAGCGCACGCACGAGGGCGACAAGGTCACCGGCGATGTCGGTGCGGCTGTAGCCCTTCCATCCGGTGCTGGATTCCCCGCAGCCGCGGATATCGACGTTGGCGACCCGGTAGCCGGCGGCCACCAGGGCTGGGGCGACAAAGCGGTAGGAGTGCCGACTGTCGCCCATGCCATGGGTGAGGACCACGAGGGGACCCTCGCCGCTCAGCTCGTAGGCGATGGTCCCCTCAGGGGTGTTCAGATACGCAGTCATGACAGCCTCCAAGTGGCTAATAAGCATAGCTTAAAGCTAAACTGTTTAGCCAAGTCGGTCAAATTCCCATATCGCCACCATGTGGTGGTCGGAGAAGTGGTGTCAGCCGCGCCGGCGCTGGGAAGGGTCGAGCAGGGCCGGCGGGGCGTCGTTCTTCTCCTGTGGTGCAAGGTCGGTGCCGGGTGGCACGATGGCATCGATCGCGTCAAGGATGTCCGAGGACAGGACAGTGTCGGCGGCGGCGATCTGGGAGTGCAGGTGATCGATGGTGCGCGGTCCGATCAGTGCGCTGGTGATTGCGGGATGCGCTGTGACGAAGCCGAGCGCGAGCTGAATCATGGTGAGGCCTGCGCCGTCGGCCACCTTGGCCAGCTGTTCAACGGCGTCAAGCTTTGCCCGGTTGACGGGGATGGAGACGTCGAATCTGTGCTGCATGAAGCCCGAGCGGTTCGTGCTTATCTCCTGGCCCTCGCGGATGGCCCCTGAGAGCCATCCCGAGGCGAGGGGGCTCCACGCCAGGACACCCATGCCGTATTCCTGGGTGGCGGGGAGTACCTGGGTCTCGATGCCGCGCTGCAGGATCGAGTAGCTGGGCTGCTCCGTGACGTAACGGCTCAGGCGGTGGGAGCTGGCGGCCCACTGGGCCTGGACGATGCGGTACGCCGGGAAAGTTGAGGAGCCGAAGTGGCGGATCTTGCCGGCGCGCTGCAGATCGGTCAGGGCGGAGAGGGTTTCTTCGTCGCTGGTCCTGGGGTCCCAGCGGTGGATCTGGTAGAGGTCGATGTGCTCGACGTTGAGCCGGCGCAGGCTCGCCTCCAACTGGGTCATCAGCCAGCGCCGGGAGCTGCCCTGGTGGTTGCGCCCGTTATCCATGGGAAGGCCCGCTTTGGTGGCGAGGACGACGTCGTCGCGGCGGCCGGCGACTGCCTTGCCAACCATCTCCTCGGACTGGCCGCCGCTGTACACGTCAGCGGTGTCGATCAGGCTGATGCCGGCCTCGAGGGCGGTGTCCACCAGAGCGGTTGATTCGTCCTGTGTTGTCCGGCCGATCTTCCCGAAGTTCATGGCGCCCAGTGCGAGCGAGCTGACCTGCAGGCCGGTGCGGCCGAGGGTGTTGTACTGCATGAGGATGTCCTTTTCCGTTCAGAGTGCGGGTGCATCGGGGTATGGGGGTTATTTGCAGACGACCCGGCCGGGCGGAGTGGGGTCTTCGTCAAGCGCCGCGACGGTCGCGCCCCAGTTTGGGTTGGTGGGTTACAGAGCAACGGGTCTGACATACTTTGCAAGAGGAACGCCGCTCCGTTTGACTATACGGAACGCTGTTCCACTTAGCAATAAGGGTGAAAGAGGATCAGGGATATGAGTCTGGATGCCGGGCAAGCAGGGCAAGGGGCGCAGCGGAAGCGCGCGGACTCCCGGCGCAATGAACAGGTGCTCCTTGCCGCTGCCGCCGCTGTCTTTGTCGCCTCCGGCGTGGACGCACCGGTACGGGAGATTGCAGCCCAGGCCGGAGTGGGGGTCGGCACGATCTATCGTCACTTCCCGACCCGGGCCGACCTCATCATCGCCGTGTACCGGCACCAGGTTGAGGCCTGCGCCGAGGCCGGTCCGGTCCTACTGGCCCACGCGGAGTCGCCACATTCCGCTCTGGGCCAGTGGATTGATCTATTCGTCGAATTCCTGGTCACCAAGCACGGCCTCGCCGCTGCACTGCAAAACGACAGGGATGGCTTTGGCGCCCTGCACACGTACTTCGTTGATCGGCTGGTGCCGGTGTGCGCACATCTGCTCCAAGCCGCTGTGGCAGCAGGAGATATCGACCCGGACATAGGCGCTTATGAGCTCATGCGCGGAGTCGGAAATCTGTGCGCGGGCGACGTCAAGGATCCGCGGTACGACGCCGAGCGGCTGGTCCAACTGCTAATTAGGGGGCTGGCTCGACCCGCCCGTCCGGAGACCGGCGGCTAACGGGAACCGGAAGGCAGGAACCGGGCAGGCCCCATCAGCTCGTAGTTGGCCCTTGACCTTGGTCAGGGATTACTTAGCTGCGAAACGTGTTGGTGGAGTTCAGATTCAACGTGTAGTTGAAATTTTGGTCCGGTGTCTTGTTCTCGGGTGTGGTCTCTGTCGGGTAGGTCCATCAGGACTCAGCGTGAGCGGCTGGCATCCATTGGCCGAGGTGATCTTGATTGCACCTTCTCGCTGACGTTTTACGTTATCTCGATCAGCTGCTGGCAAATCGCTACCCCTTGAGCCGATGGGACAAGATTCAACTCCTCGACAGCGGCGGCGAGACCGTCGGCGTCGTCGGCAAGTTGCTGAATCATAACGTCAACGACTGCGGCGACAACCACGTGCAGGTCTCCGTAGGTCAGGGCGTCCGCGCTACCATCACCTATACCGCGGCCCTGGTGGACAGTCGGGAAACCGTGCCCGTCCGGAATTAGTGTCGGTAGACGCTCGACCGGGTGACTGCCGCAAGAGCAAGGACTCGAGCGAGACTCGTCGGGCACCGGGACTAGCATCGCGAAGTCCGGATCGGAGGCAACGGCGATGTGAGTATTCTTTCCGCAGGGGAGGTGGTTTCCAGGGAATTCATGTTCCTGCGTGCTTTCATGATGCCGGTGGGGGAGTACTACTGCCCGCGTAGAGGATCTGCCCGGTCGAGGACCCGCGAGATAGTCTTTGCGATCAGGTCAACGTCCTCGTCTCCCACTACGAACGGGGGGCTGATCTGGAGGGTGTTGCCGCGCAGGGGCCGTACGACGACGCCGTCGTCAATGCATGAGTTGGCCACGGCCTCGGCGTCTGCCTCGGGTGCGAGCTGGACGCCGGCGAGAAACCCGACGCCGCTGCGGATTTCCTGCACGAGAGGATGGGAGGCAAGAGGGGCCAGGGCCTTATCGAGGACGGATTCAAGTTCCAGGGCCCGTAGAACGAGTCGTTCGTTCTCGAGGATGTCGAGGTTCGCGTGTGCAACGGCGCAAGCTGTGGCATGACCCGAGTACGTCATGCCGTGTCTCAGGACGGGGGCGTCGTGTCCTCGATAGAACCGTCCCCAGATCCGGTCGGAGACGAGGACGCCGCCCAGCGGGGCGTAGCCGGATGTTATTCCTTTGGCTAACAGAATCATGTCGGGCTCGAGATGGAACCGTTGGGAGGCGAACATGAAGCCTGTCCGGCCGAATCCGGTGATGACCTCGTCAACGATCAGAAGAATGTCATTTTTCCGGGCGATTTCCTGCAAACCTTCAAGATATCCGGTGGCAGGCGGAATCACCCCCCCGGTGCCTATGATTGGTTCGGTCATGATGGCGGCAATATTCTCGGGGCCGATTTCGTCTACGACCGCCCGGACGCCTTCAATATCGTTTGTGGGAACCAAAGCGGTCTCGGGAACGAGGGAATCGGAGCCGTAGCCGTCCCGATTGAAGTCAAGCCCGGCGACACTGGTACCAAAGGCATGGAGCCCGTGGTAAGAGTACGTACGACTGAGGACGGTTTTTTTGTCTGGCATGCCTTCAAGCTGCCAGTGGCGTCGTGCAATCTTGCAGGCCAGGTCGACGGAGTCCGACCCGCCACTGTTGAAGATTATTTTGGCGTCCGGGATCGGACCCATGGCCACGAGCCGGTCCGCGAGGGAGAGAGCCACGTCGTTCGAGAACCGGCCGAAAACGTGGTAAGTCTCCAGTTTGCACATCTGGTCATAAGCCGCTTTCGCCACTGATTCCCTGCCATGCCCGATGTTTGCATGCCACAGTCCGGCGGTGGCGTCGAGCAGGCGGCGTCCGTCCGAGGTCGTGAGGTACGGGCCGCGCCCTTCGGTAATGACGACGCGGCGTTGCAGGACCGAGGGCATGTGCGCCTGGGCGCTCCATAGCGACTCGCCCACGTGCTTGGGACGGTTTGCCGGGTTGAAAACGGTTGCTTCGGTAGCCATTGTTTGTTCTCCTAGGCAGGCCAATAGAGCAGTTCCATGTGCAGCCGCCGCCAGACTGCCCTATGCCTCCTGGGCTGGTCCCCATTTGCGCGCCGCTGCGGGCGTGATGAGCGGATTCGGCATTTATACGGGCGAAGTTGGACGTGGGCATTCCGGGGTTGGGGTGTGCCCGCAACGGTTAGTCGAGAACGGCGAGTAGTTGTCCTTCCGCGACTGCATCCCCTTCGGACACGGATATGTCCGTGACGACGCCGGATTCGGGCGCTTCAACCGGAATCTCCATCTTCATGGACTCAAGGATCATTATCGTTTCGTCTTCCTCCACCGACGCTCCCGGCGTCACGAGAATTTTCCAGACATTCGCTGCCAGGTCCGACCGCACTTCACTCAATTTGCGTTCCTCTCCTCGAAAAACCGGGACAATAAGATGCTGTGTTCGTCATGGACCTGCGGCGCTGGCCCGTGTGGTCCATGTGTTGTTTGATTTGCTCGTCTAGGTCCGCGATGTTTCCTCCTTTCATGTTTGCCAGGAGCTCCTGGTGTTCGGCCGCTATCTCTTTTGGATCGGGATACGACTTCTCCAGCATCATTAGCGACAGGCGCGTTTCGGTGAGGAGGGTTTGGTAGAAGACCGTCAGACGTTTGTTGCCGAGGCTCCCGACCAAGACCGTGTGGAATGCCAGGTCCAAGTCGACCAAGTCAGACCAGGGGCGTCCGCTTTCCGAGGCTGTCGTCATGTCGACAATGATGCGGTGAAGCTCATCGAAGATTTGTTTTCTTGGATTTTTTGCAAGCTCCTCCGCTGCTGTCTTTTCAACAGACTGACGTGCGACAGATATGTCATCCATATCCGCCTCGGATAATTCCAAGACAAAAACCCCACGGTTGCGTACCCGGTGCAGGAGACCTTCCTGGATGAGCCGCTGCATTGCTTCGCGCACCGGCGAGCGGCTGACGTTCAGCTGCCGGGCAAGACTGGTTTCCCGAAGCTGTTGTCCGGGCGAGTAGGCGCCCTTTTCGATAGCGCCCCGCAGCCGGTTAACAATGGTGTCCACTGTTCCGTCGATGAGGATCGGCTCCAGTACCGGTTCACTCACCTGGTCGCTCCTATCCTTGCGGGGGTCAGGTAGATGCGCACCCGGATCAACCCGGTTCCGTCGCCACGTTTTCGGCTTCGGTCAACGGACGCACTGATATGCCCGCATCCCGCAGGAACTGCCAGACCGTGCGGATAACCTCCACCGAGTTCGGTGCGTCCCCGTGCAGACAGATGCTTTCCGGGGAGATGTCGAGATCCCGCCCCGACACTGTGGCTACTTTCCCTTCCCTCACGAGCCTGATCGCACGTGAGGAAACGAGTGCAGGGTCCCAAGCCTGCTTCTCCCGCTCGATCATCAGGTTGCCGGCGTCGTCATAGCCGAGGTCGACAAATCCTTCCTGGACTAGCCGGACGCCGTAACGGGCGGCGAGCTCCGAGTGGCGCTTGTCGAAACAGTAGAGAGGGAGCGAGCTGTCAATTTCGGCTACCGCAGCGATGACAGCTTCGGCCAACTCTTCGTCCTCCAGCGACATCAGGTACATGACCCCATGCGGTTTCACGTGGGAAAGTCTCGACCCTTCGGCCTCAACGAAACCCTTTAGGGCGCCTATTTGATACAGCGTGTAGTCTCGGAGCTCTTCCGCTGAGACCGCTATTCGTCGTCGTCCGAAGCCCAGAAGGTCCGGCAGCGAGACGTGCGCTCCGATCTGCAGGCCCTGGCCGACTGCCGCACGGACCGTGTGGCGCATGATTCTCGGATCCCCGGCGTGGAAGCCGCAGGCGATGTTAGCGGCGCTGATATAGGGCATGAATTCTTCGTCCGGCGCGAAGCGCCAGCGGCCGTAGCCTTCTCCCATGTCGCAGTTGATTTCGATGGCTGTGTCCATTATTCGGTCCCTCCTGCTGCAGACATGAGCATGGATCGTTCCTCGTCCAATGCGTAGGCGTCGTCGATGGAAATTGGCTTGAACCGGATCGTATCTGTCCCCGGCCGCATCTGGCCGGTCTTCCATAGGCTCGCCTTGGGTACGACTCCGAATACGACAAAGCCGCCAGAAGTTGGCCCGTCAGGTCCGAGGATCACGGGAGTGTCGCCATTGAGGTTGATCCCGCCGAGAGGGTAGCCGGTGTCGAGGATGTTGGATGGGTGCCCGCCGGCAATACCGCCGTCGGACCGGGCCCACTGCAGCCTCGCCGGGTCCAGCCTGATACCGGTACGGTTTGAATTTTGGTCAACGGTCCATGAGCGTGAAAAGAAGTTCTCGACGTCCGCTTCCGTGACGAATTCAGGCGTAGCAAATGGCCCTGGCACGACTTCCAGTTCCCAGTCGTGCCGGTACTCGGGGATCCTTTCCTGCGGCAGTTCCGCTATTGGTGAGGTATCCGAACTTCCGATCTCCAGGACATCTCCCTTGACGAGCGCGCGCCCTTCAACGCCTCCAAGCGAACCCATGGTGTAGGTGGACCGGGAACCGAGGACTTGGGGGACATCGATTCCTCCTCTGACCGCCAGATAAAACCTGAACCCGGATACCGCCAGGCCGATTTTCAATTCGGCACCTGCGGAAACGTTGACAGCGGCCCACTGTGGCACCGGGCTACCATCGACTGTCACTTCGCCGGCGGCGCCGGTTACTGCCACGGTGGCGGGGGACCGGAACCGGAATTTGGTCTTGCCTAGTGTGATTTCCAGACCGGCAGCGTCAGGGCTGTTGCCGACGGCGACATTGCCGAGCCGGAAGGCGAAATCATCCATCGGACCCGCGGGAAAATACCCGCGTGACAGCATTCCGATTCGTCCAGGCCAGTCTTGGACGGTTGTCTGGATGCCGGATTGAAGAACTTCAATGGACATGTGTGACTCCTCACGGGACGGCGGTTGCCGCGGCAGCGGTGTCCCGCTTGGCGGTGAAGTCTGCGGCTTCGGCCACGAGCGAGGCGCACCAAGCGTTATAGGTGCCGACGTCAAAGTCCTCGTCCTGTATGTCATAGACGTATTCGCCCCGGTGGACGGTTTCGAAGTAATCCGCTAGTTCCTGCTCGGAGACGGCATGGAATCTAATGCGGTCACATGGGCGCAGCAGCAAAGGCGACTGGGCAAAAGCAGGATTGCGCTGTTGGATGTCGTACACGGGCAGCGTTCTGCCGAGCAGTTGGTAACCGCCCGGCGATTCCACGGGGTAGATCGAGTAGCACGGTCCGCCCAGACCGATGGCTCCTTCCGCTGTCCAGGTACGTGTGGGGTTGTATTTGGGAGCGAAGAGGACCTTCCTCGGATCCAACGGGAAAGTGAAGGGTAGTCCGGGGAAGAACCCGATGAATCCAACCCAGAGGTCCGTCCCTGTTATGACTTCAATCAGCTCGTCAACGTCCCGAAGCCCGTTGTAGGCGATCGTGTAATCGACGTTGTTGTCATTCACGCAGTTGGGGGCATCAGAACGGATGCTGCGAACATAACGGGCAACAGCTGCCTTGGACGTCGAATCGTGAAACGCAGCGGGAAGATTCACTCTTCGGCTGGGGAGGACCAGATTTTCCGTACCGGCTGCATTGTCATAGGCCTCATCCAGTGCCAGAACCAGGTTCGCGACGTTTGTTTCCGCCGGGTCATACGAGAGCAGTATGGAACGGAAACCGGGGGATGTTTCGACCAGTCCCGGAGGGCGAGACTGGTTGACCTCGGTGTTGATGTTGTGGACAAAGAAGTTGAGGTTCAGGTCAAAATGCATGCCACCGAATTCAACGAGGAGATAACTGTCGCCGGCGATCCGGTACGTGACAGCAGGTTTGCCGTCAGTGGCCGCATGTTGCTCGTAAAGTGCGGATGGCACCCCTGCCCACTGTTCAGAGATGTACTGGTTGGAAACCTCGTGGGGCTTCATCGTGCGTACTCCTCCTGATCGGTCTCGCCTTTTGCTATCGACTCCGCAGCCCGCTTCTGCACGTCGGCCACGATGCCGGTGCTGTAGCGGCCTGACTTGAATGCCGGATCGTTCAAAAGCATCCGAAAGAAGGGGAGATTGGTTTTTAGCCCCGATACTTGGAAGGCTGCGACGGCGGACCCGGCACGTGCGAGTGCTTCTTCCCGGTCCTGCCCCCGGACGATGAGTTTTGCCAAGAGCGGATCGTAGGCGGTGGTCACGGTATTGCCGGCTGCATAGCCGCTGTCGACGCGGACACCTTCTCCTGTTGGTTCCGTCCACTCACTGATGTGCCCGGGCGATGGCAGGAAGCGTTTAGGGTCTTCGGCATAGATGCGCATCTCTATGGCATGGCCTGATGGTTGGAGGTTGTCGGTGTCGAACCCAACGTCCCGGCCGGCGGCGACGCGGAGTTGTTCCTCGACAAGGTCAATGGAAAACACGGCTTCGGTGACAGGGTGCTCCACTTGCAGTCGGGTGTTCATTTCCAGGAAAACGAAGGTCTGCCGCACGGGATCGACCAGGCATTCGACGGTACCGGCATTGCGGTAGCCGACAGCAGTCCCCGCTCTTACCGCAGCATCCAGCATCCGGGATCTGAGTTCGGGTGTGATTCCGGGAGACGGAGACTCCTCGGCGACCTTCTGGTGGCGGCGCTGGACCGAGCAGTCTCGCTCCCCGAGCGCTATGACCCTGCCGTCGGGGAGCCCGAGGATCTGGACCTCCACGTGGCGGGCTTGCTGAATGAACTGTTCAATGAGGATCCGCGAGTCACCGAAGAAGCGCTCTGCACGCGACCGTGCAGTATCGAAAGCTGCCCGCAGGTTTTCGTCATTGTCGGCAACTATCATTCCGATGCCGCCTCCGCCTCCGGATGGTTTGACGATGACCGGATAGCCGACAGAGTTGGCGATCACGACTGCCTCTGCGGGGTCGCTTACCGCTTCGGCGGATCCTGTCGCCACCGGCACGCCGGCGGCCTGCATCAGGTTTCGGGCGTTGATCTTGTCCGCCACCATTTCCATCGATTCCGGCGAAGGCCCGACCCACGCGATGCCGCTTTCGATAACCCGCCGTGCGAAGCCGGGATTTTCGGCGAGGAAACCGTAGCCCGGATGGATGGCCGAAGCCCGGACAGCCCGGGCTGCGTCTATCAGTTTGTCGACATTCAGGTAGGATTCGGCAGGATTGGCCGCACCCAGGGGGACAAATTCGGAGGCTTCCTTCACAAAGGGAAGCTCCACGTCGACGTCCGAGCAGACCGCTATTGTCCTGATGCCGAGGGCGTTCGCCGTCCGGATGATCCGCCGGGCAATCTCGCCCCGGTTGGCGACCATCAGCGATTCGAAGACCGGCTCCGTCATGACGTGACACCTCTAGCAATGAGGCGGGCCTTGGCTGAAGCCCGGAAACGGTCTGCCACGACCGCGAGAATGAGAGCCAAACCCAGGGCGATGCTTTGCATGTTGGTATCGAGCCGCATGAAGTTCATACCGTTACCGAGCAACATGATGAAAATGACCCCCAGGACCGTACCGCCAACGCCGCCTCTGCCGCCCTGCAGGGACGCTCCTCCAATGACGGCCGCCGTTATGGATTGAAGCGCAAAAGCACCGCCGAAAGTCGGTTGTCCCGAACCGCTGCGGGCGGTCAGGAGGAAAGCGGCTAGGGAGGCCAGAACCGCGCAGATCACGTACGTGGTGATCAAGTTCCGCCGCACCTGGATCCCCGCGGTCTTGGCCGCCAGGGCGTTGCCGCCAATCGCGTACAGGTGACGGCCGAAAGTTGTCCATTTCAATACGACGAAGACAAGGATCAGGACCGGAAGAGCAAGGAGTACCAGGTTTGGAATGCCTAAGGTGAACCCGGCCCCGAGGCCGACAATGTACTCTCGCGGTAGACCGGAAACCGTTGCTCCCCCGCTGAAGACCATGGTGACGCCCGCAACGATCGTGGCAGTGGCAAGTGTGACAATGAACGGATTGACCTTGAGGAAAGCCACTCCGAGCCCGTTTGCCAGCCCCACTACGACGCCGACGGCGAGGCATACGACAAATCCCATGACCATGGACTGACCCGCAAATTCAGGTACGCCGCCGTAAACCAGTTTCATCATTGTGGCGGAAACGACTGACGACAGGGCAACGGTTGCTCCCACTGACAAATCAAACCCACCGGTGACGAGTACCAACATCTGTCCTAGAGAGATCAGCAGCAGGGCCACGGATTGCTGGGATACGGAGAGTAGATTATCGGGCTGCAGAAAACGGTCATTTGCCAGGGCAAAGACGACCACCATTACGAGTAGCAACGGCGGCAACGGGCCGACGTTGCTGAAGAACCTGAGCCAGTACTGGCGGTTCTCCTTCTGCCCCGCGCCTGCGGCGGCCGCAGAGCTTTTGACTTCGGTTGTTGACATGACAGTCCTATGCTGCCGCGCCTGCTGCATGCCCGAAGGCACCAGCAACTACGGCTTCGTTCGTGATCTGGTTCCCAACGAGCTCGATCTGCACCCGCCCTCCGTTCATCACATAGACCCGGTCGGCGAGTCCTACGACCTCCTCGAGATCAGAAGAGATCATCAGGACGCCGGCGCCATCGCGGCACAGTTGGCGCAGGTTGGCGTAAATCTCCTGGCGGGCCCCCACATCCACCCCGGATGTAGGTTCGGCTACTACGAAAACCTTGCGCTCTCGGGTCAGGGCACGGGCCAGAACGACCTTTTGTTGATTGCCGCCCGACAGAGCCCGGACCTCTGCTGTGACGGACCGCGGCCGGATGTCCAGCCGCTTGGCCAAAGCCTGGGCCAGGACCCGGATTCTTGATCCGTAAATCAACCCAAGAGTGCTGTACTTCTTCGCTCGGTTGACTTCAAGCGCAATGTTTTCCTGGACGCTGAGATCGAGCGCGAGAGCTTCCCGCCTGCGGTCCTCCGGCATGAAACCGATACCCGACTGAATCATGTCTCGAGGATTCGGTCGGGTATATTTTTTGCCTCCAACCAATACGTGCCCGCTTGAAAGGGGCAGTAGGCCGAGGATGGCCTTGGCGAGTTCGCTTTTCCCCGAGCCCACGAGGCCGGCCACAGCGACAATTTCGCCCTGGCAGACCCGCAGGGATGCGTGAGCGACCTTGCCGTCGGCTGTCGACAGATCTTCGACCTCCAGCAGCGGTGGGCCGTTCGTTTCCGCCTTATCCGGGTAAACAGCTGCCAGTTCACGGCCGACCATGTCATTTATCAGCCTCTCCTCGGAAAACTCGTCGAGAGTATTGGTCGAGATGAACCGGCCGTCCCGCATTACCGTCACCCGGTCACCCAGGCGCCGGACTTCCTCCATCCGGTGGGTGATATAGAGAAGCGCCCACCCCTCGTCCCGGAGCCGGTCAATGATCTTGAACAGCCTGTCGGCTTCCCGCTCACTAATCGCAGCAGTGGGCTCATCGAGAAGGAGGATGCCGGGAGTTCCCAGGAGTCCTTTCGTGATCTCAACAAGCTGCTGCTCGGCCCTGGGCAGCGAACCACACTCCACCTCCGGATCTATCGTGCCCCCGAGCTGTCCGATTTTTTCCCGGGCGATGGCCCTCATTTTTGCGTTGTCGACGAGACCGAGCTTTTTCAGCTCGCGGCCAAGGAACAGATTCTCGGTCACCGACAGCGTTGGAGCTAAGCTGAAATCCTGCAGGACGACGTTGATGCCGAGTTTCCGGGCACGGGCCGGCGAATGGTGGACAACTTCGGTACCCCGAACCGTGATCGTCCCACTGTCGGGTTGGTAGTTGCCAAGGAGAATGTTGACGAGAGTCGATTTCCCCGCGCCATTTTCGCCCAGCAGGATGTGGACTTCGCCGGGGTAGAGGTCGAGGGACATGCCGGTAAGCGCCTTTACGGCTCCGAACGTCTTGACGATGTCCTTGAGGGAAACGACCGGTTCCTGTTCCAAACCTGCCTCACTTTCTTCCCATGCCGGCGGTCCACCGAGGGCACTGCAGCTTAGCTTCGCCGCCGCATCAGCTCTCGGGTGTCCAGCTCGTCACCGTCTTAAAGTCCCGGGGCGCAAACATCTCGGTGTACGGCACGTCGGCGGCATTCTCCTGGGTGATCATCATGGGCACCGGTCCGGAGGTGGGCGCCTGCAGCTCCTCACCTTCAAGCATGCGGACTGCTTGATCGACCGCCATACGCCCCTGAATTGTTGTGTAATCCGTCGGGGACCCTACGGCGTCGCCAGCCACAACAGCGTCGTAAACAGGCGGGATGATATCGAAGGCGTAGACATCGATTTCTCCCGTCTTGTTGGCGTTGCGGACGGCATTCACGCCCGCTTCGGCCGCAATGTCCACTCCCACGATGTGGGTGATATCCGGGTGAATTTTGAGGGTGTCCTCGATCAAGTTCTGCTGGATTTCCAAGCCGGGATCAGCGCGGCGCATCTCCGCGATCTCCACTTTGGTTCCTTCGATCGTGTCCTCGAAACCCTTAACCGCGGCGTCCGACCATCCGGCGCCCTCGGGTCCAGGGAAGAAGCCTACGCTTGCGGGCGACCCCGCAGTGTCCTCGATGATGTACTCGGCCGTCGTCACCGCAAGATCATGGAAGCTCACCAGTGCGTGGGAAAAGAGCGGGTTTTCCTCGGACTCCGGGCAATCGGTTCCATTGATGAAATCCACGACGGGAATCTTCTTCTCTAGGGCGGCGGCAACTTGAGGGCAAACACCCGTAGCGTTGATGGCGCCTAGAATAATGGCGTCATAACCACCGTTAATACAGTCCTGCATCTGGCTTAACTGCCTGTCGAGGTTGGTGTAACCTCCGGCTTCAAACATGCTGTATTCGAGGTTATCCCTCTGCGCTTCGATCAGCGTTCCGTAGTTCGTTGCGGCCCAGTATGAGTCCTTCATATGCGGGAACAGCACGCAGAGCTTCCATTGCTCGGAAACCTTGTCTCGTGCAATGGGAGTGTATTCCGATTCGGTAGTCTGGCCGTCCGCGGCAGTGTGGATGGCCGGCGCGGTCCAATCCTGTGCCGACCCGGCGTCAGTGGTCTCGCTAGTCTGGCCGTTCTCGGAGCCTCCCATTGCCCCGCATCCGGTTGCCGCTAAGGTCGCCGCCAGCGCAAGCGCTCCAATGGTATTGGCTTTCCTATTCAGCTTCATGTGTCTCTCCCAGTTAGCCGAAGGCCGCGCCGCAGATGCCATCCGGTCGATTGCCTTTTGTACACAATCTGCAGCGGTGCTGTCAGCATAGCCCGTGAGTTGGGTCACATCAACATTTTTCTATGCTGCTTGCGCGTCTCTTTTTGGCCTCAGTAGGTACAGCAGTGCGGTGCCCATCAGAGCGTGTCGCCTAGCCGGATCGGGGTCAGGTGCACCGAGAAGCGGCCCGGGTCGGGGTGACCATGTAGCTGCTGTAGCAAGTATGCGGATGAGTTCGCTGTTGACGGTGAGTCGGTGATGGGTATGACCGGTTCTGCAGGGCCTGCCAACGTCACATCCTGGTCACGGGGCGGTGTCCCCGGAAGGCGCGCCAGGCCGCGATTTTTATCCCATGCGGGAACGTCGACACGAACGGGGAAACGAATCATCTCCTAGGATCCCATACTGGGGATGGTGTTCCCGCGCGATATTCCTACGGGTGTGCCGTCGGGAAGATGGCCACCGACTGCTGTGCGAGTGGGAAGCCCCTTGCGCACCGCACCAGGAACCGGCTCCCTTGGCGCCCCGTCCCACGCCAGTTTTGGGCTACCAGCCACGGAGTAAACTGTGAAATTGTCGACTTAAGACATATGACATGGACAGCGCAGGTTACTCAGCTCAACCAGCAATTGTTGGTGAAGCTCATTGCAGCAAGGGTGGAAACAGGATGAAAAGGGGAGTGCTGGACCCGATTGTGCAGGAGTCTACGCCGGCCATTATCGCCCGTCGGATCCGTGATGCAATTGCCCGAGGTGATTTCGCTCCGGGCATCCAACTCGGCGAAGCCGAGCTTGCTAAAGAACTGGGAGTCAGCCGGGGGCCCCTGCGGGAGGCCATGCAGCGGCTCACCCAGGAAGGGCTCCTCATCAGTTACCGGAACAGGGGTCTCTTTGTCGTCAGCATGGACGAGGACGACTTCCGGGATGTGTACTTGGCCCGAACCGCGGTCGAAGCAGCCGCCATCCGCCGTGTGGCCAGCACAAACCCGGAGGGCAACGCGGCCCAGCTAATGAAAGCCGTGCATGCCATGGAGGATGCGGCGGAAAGCCCCAACGGCGAAGCTATGACCGAAGCGGACATGAGCTTCCATGCCCTCTTGGTTGAGCTCGCCGGCAGCCCGCGGCTGAAGAAGATGCACGACACTCTCCTGACGGAGACGCGGATGTGCCTCAACGCCCTCAAAAGTACGTACGCTACGGCTGACAAGCGCATCGCCGAGCATAAAGGCATCGCTGAAGCCATCTCCAAGAGAGATTCAGACCTCGCCGAGAAGCTTATGGCCGAGCACATGGAAGACGCACTGATGCGGCTGATTCCTTAGTTTCCCTGGGCTTCCTGACGATTCCTGCGAGGGCCGCCAAGCCTCGAGCCGTGTCGTCTTTGAGGCACAAAAACCTGCCCGCCGGAGGAGATGCACGCTGGAGCAGAAGGTAGTTCCACCCGGCGTCGAACCGGCGTGGGAGTGTGAGTCTTCCTCACGTTTACGCCAGCGCTCCCTCACTTTCCAGATATCCTGCGGGAAAGTGAGGAAGCCATTAGCTGGAGTGGCGTGGTGAGAGTAGGTTGGTGCGCGGAAAATAACGGAAGGTAGGGGAAGGCTCAATCCCTAGACCCGCGGGATGGCCATGTACTTGATCTCCAAGAATTCATCCAAGCCCACGCGTCCGCCTTCGCGGCCCAGTCCGGAGGCCTTGATGCCACCGAACGGCGCCGCTGGGTTGGAAACGATGCCTGTGTTAAGGCCAACCATGCCCGACTCCAGATCCTCGCCGACGCGGAAGGCACGGTCCAGGTCCTGGGTGAACACATAGCTGGCAAGGCCCCAAGGGGTATCGTTCGCCAGCCGCACCACCTCCTCTTCGGTGTCGAAGGGGATGACGGGCGCCACCGGACCGAAGATTTCTTCGCTCATCAGCGCGGCGTCGGGGCTGACCTCGGAAAGCACTGTTGGGGAGTAGAAGTAGCCGCTGCCCTCCGGGCGGGAGCCGCCGCAAACCACATTGGCGCCCTTGGAGACGGCGTCATCTACGAGCTCCTGGACCTTGTTAAGCGCCTTTTCCTCCACGAGGGGGCCGACATCCGTGCCGCTCACTGCGCCGTCACCGACCTTCAGGGCGCTCAGTCGCTGTGCGAGACGGACGGAGAAGTCAGCGGCCACGGAGCGTTGGACGAAAATTCGGTTGGCGGCCGTGCAGGCTTCACCCATGTTCCGCATCTTCGCAGCGAAGGCGCCCTCAACGGCGCGGTCCAAGTCCGCGTCCTCAAAAACAATCAGAGGAGCGTTCCCGCCCAATTCCATTGAAGAACGCATGACGTTTTTGGCAGCCTGTTCCAATAAGCGGATGCCGACGCCGGTAGACCCGGTGAAGCTAACCTTTCGGGCAATGCCGCTTTCCATCCATGGGGTAACCACGTCGGAGGCTTTGGAGGTCGTGATCACGTTCAGAACACCCTTCGGCAGGCCAGCCTCTGCCAGGACGTCCGCCAGTGCCAGCGAAGACAGTGGAGTGAGGTTGGCAGGCTTGAAGACCATGGTGCAGCCGGCCGCTATGGCAGGGCCGATTTTCCGGGTGCCCATTGCCAGCGGAAAGTTCCACGGCGTCACCAAGACGCAGGGCCCAACGGGTTCCTTCGAGACGAGGATGCGGTTCTTGCCGTCGCCGGTGGTGGTCAGGTCTCCGTCGATGCGGACGGCTTCCTCTGAAAACCAGCGGAAGAACTCGGCGGCGTACGCCACCTCGCCTTTGGACTCGGCAAAGGGCTTGCCCATCTCCGTTGTCATAATCAAAGCCAGTTCGTCTTGGCGGGCCATGATCAGGTCGAAGGCGCGACGCAGGATTTCGCTGCGCTCCCGGGGAGGGGTTTTAGCCCACTGTTTCTGGACCCGGCCGGCGGTTTCGATCGCACGGCGTGCGTCTTCGGGGCCCCCGTCAGCCACGCTGGCAATGACTTCCTCGGTGGCAGGATTAATGACATCGAACCGGGCACCGGAAGATGCTTCGGTCCACTCTCCGTCAATGTAGAGGTTCTTGCTGACGTTTGCGACGGCTTTGAGCGCCTCTTGCGAAGTTCGGGAGGAGGCTGGCTGAATGCTCATGGGTGATCCTTTTCTTGTTTGGAAGGGGACCGGCATCCGGTGCGCCTGTTCGGCGGGTGCCCGTTGCTGGGCCTGCAGGGGAGCGAACAGCATCCGTCATGGTGAACTCAATATTTCGCGGAAACGGCCGCCGTGACGGTGGCGATGGCGTCTTCGAAGCGTTTGAGGCCGGTGGAGATTTCTTCGGCGGTGACGATAAGGGCGGGGATGAGACGGACGACGTTGCCTGCGGGGCCGCACGTGAGGGTGAGCAGGCCGTGGTTCGTGGTGGCCTGTTGGACTGCTGCTGCGGTGGCGGCGTCGGGGCGGCCGTCTTCGGTGGTGAATTCAATGCCTTGCATCAGGCCCTTGCCGCGGACGTCGCCAATGACGGGGAAGCGGGCTTGAGTTTCTTTGAGTCCGGCCTGGAGCTGCTCGCCGCGGATCCGTGAGTTCTCCACCAACCCTTCGTCACGGATGACGTCGAGGGTGGCGACGCCAGCGGCGGCAGCGACCGCATTCCCGCCGTAGGTTCCGCCCTGGGACCCGGGCCAGCCCTTGGACATCAGTTCGGAGGAGGCGGCGATTGCGGAAATCGGAAAACCGGAGGCGATACCCTTGGCGGTGATCAGGATGTCCGGGGTGGCGGTGGAGTACTGGTGTCCCCAGAACTTGCCCATGCGGCCCACGCCTGTCTGGACTTCATCGAAGATCAGCTGGATGCCGTGCCGGTCGGCCCGTTCGCGCAGTCCCTCCTGGAAAGCTGCCGGGGTGGGCAGGTACCCACCCTCACCGAGGGCCGGTTCGATCAGGAATGCTGCAGTATCGTCGGGCGCGGTGCGGGTCTGGAGCAGGTAGTCCAGTTCCTTCAAGGCGAATTCCACTGCTGCCCCCTCATCCCAGCCGTACCGGTAGGCATACGGGAAGACTGACATGTGCACCCCCGACATCAGCGGGGAGAACCCTGCGGAGAACTTCGTTCCGGCAGTGGTCAGCGACGCCGCCGCAACCGTCCGACCATGGAAACCGCCCTGGAACACTACAATGTTTGGCCGACCCGTGGCCATCCTGGCCAAACGCATCGCAGCCTCAACCGCCTCTGATCCGGAATTGGCGTAGAACAACGAATCCATGTCTTCGGGCAGTACCTCACCAAGCTTCTCGGTCAGCGCCAGCAAAGGCTTGTGCATCACCGTGGTGTACTGCGCGTGGATGATCTTCCCGACCTGATCGCGGGCAGCCTCCACTACCCGCGGATGGCAATGACCCGTGCTCGTCACACCGATGCCGGTCGTGAAATCAAGATACGACTTTCCATCAGTAGCGTGTAGCCAGCTGCCGAGGGCGTGATCAACCACCAGTGGGGTCGCTTGCTTCAGAAGTGGGCTAAGGGAAGTCATGTGTCCCATGGTGCGGGCCCGATTATCTTATTGTCAACAATTGCATGGTGTGAAGCGGCGCGTCTTTGACGCCGCAGTTCGCAGTTCGGGGCAGACCCCGGCCAGGACTTCGGCCCTTCATTCCAGCGGCCGGGACCAGGCGATGACGTCCTCGAGGTTTCGGGGGACGGGAACGCGCTCGCTGTCGGGCCAGGGGGTGATCTGCTCCGGCGGTGGGATGTCCGGTACGGATCGACTCCAAGGAATCCGGACTGTTGCGAGAAGCCTTTACCGTCGCTCGCCAATCCGCTCACTGACCTTTGCGCTGGGCAGGACGTAAGCCGGGTCTACATCGAGCACCTCAGCGGCGGCAGCGGACGAGATGGTGTACCAAGGGGAGGTCATAGGGGCCCTGTCCGTCACCGCTTCGACGTCGGCTAAAAATTCCGTGGACCAAATCCGCACGGTGCTCGGCAAGAGGACGATGTCGTAACCGCGCTGCATGTATGGCACGAACGCCACCAAGACCCCGTCGTCATAAAGTTCGAATCGTCCACTAAGGGGATCGTCCTTCGGACTGCCGTGAGAGCGTCCCCGTGGCTCCTTGCGTAACCCCTGATGTGGCGCGTGACTCGCGGGTGGTTGAGCTGAGATTTTGGTCATGGTGTTCAACTGCTCCGTCAGCACGCGGGTCACAGTGATGCCCTGCGCCCTTGAACGGTTAGGCCGTCGTTATGGTCGAGCAGCACGCTGAGCGGTAACAGGAGTTCCACCGGCCTCGTTCCTTCTTCTATGGTTCGCGCGGCGGTTTTGTCCACGCACTGCTCTGACCGGTGACACCTGCGATCTGTGACTGTGGTGAACCCGGGGAATGGTTGTCGCGTAGCGGCATTCGCTGATTGGCACGAGGGTTTTGCACTTCGCCTGCCGGATCCTACTGTGGAATGGCATGCTGCCCGTCCGACCATCGCATACCTAGGACTCCAATGCCGTCCTCCACGCCCAGACCCTCCCTCATGCGTTCACGCTCGAACGCTGAGTCGCACCGGGTGTCATTTGTCGAGTTGTTCTTCGACCTCGTCTTCGTCTTCGCCATCACACAGATCGCCCACGGGCTCATCGACCACCCAGACGGCGGAACATTCGCCCGGACCCTCGTGCTGACGATGGCCATGTGGTGGGTGTGGGTATACACGACCTGGTCGATGAACTGGTTGAGTCCTGAGCGGTCGCTGATCCGGGTGGTGCTCATCGCCGCGATGCTGATAGTCCTGCTGATGTCCAGCGCCATACCGGAGGCATTCGACGAAGGTCAGGGGCTGATCTTCGCGCTGGGCTACGTATGCCTGCAACTCGGCCGCGCAATCTTTGTGGCTGCCGCATTACGTCATCATGATGCGGTGGTGAGCCTCAACTACATCCGAACGTCGATCTGGTTCGCAATGTCGGGCGTGTTCTGGATCCTCGGCGGCCTCGCTCCATCCGAGGAACGCCTGTACTTCTGGGCCGCGGCAATCGCGATCGACCTGCTGGCACCCCTGCTCCGCTACGGGCTGCCGGTTCTGGGATCGACAGCGCCGTCCGCATGGACCGTCTCCGGGGAGTACATGGCCGAACGCACGGGACTTTTCATCATTGTGGTCCTGGGGGAATCGATCATCGTCACGGGCACTGCATTCGGCGAGCTCGAGGGCAATCCGACGCAGGTGAGCGCCTTCCTCTCGGCTTTCGCAAGTACTGTCCTGATGTGGCTGCTGTACTTCGCCCACGACGAGAGCCGGGGCCGGCGCTTCATCAACGCGTCCCGGAACTCGGGCATGGTCGCCCGATCGGCTTACACCTATGCCCCCGTGGTCCTCGTGCTCGGTCTAGTCCTCACTGCAGTCGCAGATGAACTCGTCCTGCTTCATCCCGGCGACAACATAGGAACTGAGGACCAGTACATCCCGACGAACCTGCTGATTTGGACGGCATCATCCGTCTATCTGCTCGGCAACCTCCTGTTCAAACGAGCCATCGGCAGGCCGTGGTTGGCATCCCATATCGCCGGAATCCTCGCGCTCGCCGGCCTCTTCGCCGCCTCGAACGCCCTTACGCCGCTGGCCATGAATTGGGCCAGCAACGCCGTGCTGCTGGCAGTCATCGTGTGGGACTACCGCACCCGGTCCCGCGGCGAGAGCAACAGGCATGAGAACCAAGACGACTCCGCCACCATCGACTAGACGTCTCGGCCGGACTTGGGGAATGCGGGTGATTAAGAGGAGTCTCGAGAGGTCTTCGCGGCCGCCCGCAAGGCATTCCCGATTCCCGGCGCTGGGGCTTTCAAAGCCATTATTCCGCCGTCGTAACTGGCGGCGGACCTCCTCAACAACCCGGCCGGCACCACGAAGCGGCTGCTCGACAACTCCTGCTCCATACAGCCGGGTTTTCGGAGACATGCCGGCCTCCTTAGGCGGCTGGACATTGAAGGAGCCGGGAAAAATCTCCCGGCTCCTTCAATGTGGTTCAGGGACGGTTCAGGCGGACACCTTCACGCGGGTGTTCCGCGTGGCGATGGCGCGGTCCGCCGACAGAGGGCCGGCCCCGGCCAGGGCAAAGAACAGAGCGGCCGCCCCAAGCAGCAGCACGAGTTCGATGCCGCCCTCGGCGACGAAAAAGCCGGCAGAGAGGTGAACGAGTACGAGGGCGCCGAGTGCAATGAGCACCTGAAGGGCGGCGACAACGCGGGTCCCCAGGCCGACGATGAGCAGAATACCGCCAACGAGTTCGACGGCGGCGGCGAAAGGGGCGGCGATGACGGCCAGCGGGATGCCCATCTCGGAGAAGGCCGCCTGGGTGCCGGCGATGGTCCACTCATTGACCTTCTGCCAGCCGTGCAGAGCGAAGGTAAGGCCAAGGACGACGCGGAGGATGATTTGCCCGAGGGCAGCTGAAGATTTGGGGAGGGGAGAGAAAACCATACTAATGACCCTAACAACGAAATAGTTGAACCTTTTACTGATCGTGTCATCCCGTGAGATACATCATGTGAAGGCGTTCCGCTCGGGTGCTTCTGGAGCCCAGCCGGGACCGACTCATGTGGGCGAAGGTCCCCAGCGCATGGTGGCCTGACCACCGCCGGTGGGCCTTGATTGCTCGGAACGCCGCCGTCAGCAGGACCGGCCCGGGCCAGCCAGCGGCCGGTATGAACGGACGGTGCCCTGACGCGCAGAGTTGGACGGGTTAGCGCGTGATGGTGAGCGGCTTGACCGGCTCTGCGCAGGATGCCCGTTCCAGTTTCACGGTTCCTTGTGCGCGGTTGTTCCTGCCGGTGTCGTCGCACCAGTCAACATCGTGCGGCATCGCGGTAACGGCAGCTTCTCCAGCCGCCATCTGGGCCGGGACAGGGAAGGTGTAGGTGAATGCGCCGGCATCGGTCATGGGCGCCGTCGTGTTGATCACCTCCGCACCTTGCTCATCGGTGACGATCACCTGGATCTGGGCGTTCTCTCCGTAGCGGGGGTTGCAGTCGGCCCCGGGCGCCTCGACCGTGACCAGATCTCCCGGACCGGCCGTGGTGGGAGTGACAGAGTACTCGGGCGGGAAGCATGGCGGTTCAGCGAACAAATCGGAGGAGCATCCACTGGCGGCGGCGAACAGCGCAGACCCCACCATGAAGGCACCCACGAACCGCCCCTCGACCGTTCTGACGGAATACCTCGAAGGGAACTTCATGACCCCATTGTGGGTGCCGGTTGCGCGAAGTTCCCCTACGGCTGGAATTCGTTCCCGTAACGTTGCGTTGCCAGCCGACGTGGCGGACGCCCCACTGCCCCGCAGGGCCGCAGGGTTCACAGGCTGGAGGCCACCTGTTTGTTCGCGGGCCGAACCGCATTGATTGGACGTGTGAGGGGCAGCGCGATGGTGAAGGCCAGTGAGGTGGCGAGGAGACCTGCCAAGCCCAGCAGCATGAGGAGGAAGCCGCCGATATCTGCAACGGCTGCCTGTGGAGTGCGGAATGAGAAGAGGTAGATTCCGTTGGCTATGAGCATTGGCACTCCGGCGATCCCAAGGAGGATGGCGCCGAGTTTCAGCTGCGTGGGTCGGCACCTTGTTTTCCGGCCCGCCAAGACGAAGGCGATCGGGACGCTCACGCATACGACGGCCGAACCGATATGCGAGACCGTGAACAGGTTCAGCTGTCCGAACTGAGTCCAGAGGTATCCGCAGAGGAACGACAGCACCAGGGCGATCAGGCCGGGCAACGCGCGAAGAAGGGCAGTCATGAATCACTGTCGCACACTCCAAGGAGCCTGTCCCGGCGCTACGCCCATGTGCGGCTTTCCGTTTGAAAGCCGCTTTCTCAACCGGGGCTTTCACGGTTCCGGCAGGGGTGCTTCATGGGCAGTACGGAACCCAGCAGCGTCCACCGGTGAGCCGGCGGCCTCACTCCGGCAGATAGGGCCGATACGGGTCCAGGGTGCCATCGACCACCGGCACGAGGAGGTCGACCGTACCTTCACTGGTTTCGGCGGTCAGCGTCGTCCGTGCACCCGGGGCGTCCCCGGCGCTGTGCAGCAGCGTCGGGTTCGTATCCAAGGGAAGGCTGCCCTGCCCCGGCACGACGACGATCCTTTGCTCGTCTGCGTCGCTGATGGTGACCTCAACCGGCGTCTCTGAGTTGTTCTCCAAGGTGCCCAGGATCCGGGCGGGGCCACCCTCTGCGGCGGTGACGAGAAGGACGCTGCGCAGGTCCACCGCTCCCACGCTCTTGTCATCACCCACCGCCGTCGAGTTCCAGTTGTCCTCGCCCCCGGTGGCACAGGCAGTGAGTGCGAGTGCTGCACCGGCGAGGACCCCTGCCAGCACGGCGGCGCGGGGTCGACGGGGCCGAGTGGGCGGTCGGTCAGGTGGGTTCGAGATGGGGTGCACGGCTGCTCCTCGAGGACTTTCGGTTCCGCTTACGTCCTTCGACCGTATGCAGGTCCGGGCCAGCAGGGGAATGGGCGAGACCTGACCGCAACACCATTCAAAGGCTCCATCCAGAAACTGCACAGCAGGCGTGCAGGCTCCATACCGCGCCTGTCGGCATGCTGAAACCAGTCGCCGTCACCGGTCAATCTCGTCCGAGACAGACCGCACGACGCCTTGCTCGCGCAGCGGGTTGACCGTGCTCAGCACATCGACGGTTATCGGCCAAGCCAGTCAGCGTGCCACAAGGGACAGCATGGGAGGTCTCTCTTGGGGCGAGTGTCTGCCGTCCGCGCGAACATCGTTGTCGGTTGAAGCGAACATCATGGTCGGTTAAAGCAGTGCGGTAAGGACGGGAATGGTGGTCATGAGCCCGAGTGCGATGAAGACCAGGCCGGAGACGCGCTGGATCCCTTGGGTGACGGTGGGGCGGTTGAGCCAGGTACCGGCGGTGTGTGCCCCTAGGGCGACGATGACGAGGTACCCGCCGATAACTGCTGCTACGGTGCCGCCGATCACTGCCACAACGTAGAGGGGGCCCGCGCTGGTGGGTGTGAACTGCGGTATGAGGGCGAGGAAGAACAGCCCTGTTTTTGGATTGGTGAGGCAGCACAACACTCCTGCACTGAAGGCTGACCAGCCGGTCGGCATGGCGCCCCGTGGCTGAAGGTCAGCGGCAGGGGTGTCAGCGGGGTCTTCCGCAATGAGGGTATTGGTGCGTGGTCCCTGCGCTCCGATAGCGATGCCTGTCGTTGCCGTTGCCGGCGTCGTGGCTGTGGTCCGGGTGCGGATGTGCGCCGTGAGGGCGCGGTAGCCGAGGTAGAAGAGGTAGGCACCTCCGAGTACGCGAAGGATGTGGAAGGTCACGGGCGAGTCCTGGAGGAAGGCTGCGACACCGGCAGCGACCAGGGCTGCCCACACGAAGATTCCTGATGCGGTACCAAGGGCTGCAAAAAGTCCAGCGCTCCGCCTACGCAGGGCGTGCTGCAGGGTCAGCAGGGTGTCCGGTCCTGGGGTGATGGCGAGGATGACGGCTACGCCGAGAAGGGCGAGGTAGTTCGATGCGTTCACGGGAGCGGCCTTTCGGGGGCAGCGTCGAGCAAGCATGCCGGCGACGATGACGCCATTCTGCCTCTCGAGCAGAGGTGTTTAGTGCGGAAGAAGGGGGTGTGGAGACGTACGGTAGCCGCACCCTCATGTCCACCATGACAGGCCCACAATGTGTGGCACAAGCAAGTAATCCCTTTGGATTGGTAGTTATCGCCGTACGATAAATGAATGCTGGATCCTCATAAGCTCGTCATTCTCCGCGCCGTTATATCTGCCGGCTCTGTCCATGGTGCTGCGGCAGGGTTGCATCTCACACCCGCGACGGTGAGCCAGCACCTGCGCGTCTTGGCCCGGCAGACCGGGCTGGTTCTCTTCGAGAAGAGCGGCCGTGGCATCGAGGCCACGCCGGCCGCGCTTCATCTGGCGGAGGAAAGCAGCCGGGCGCTTGCTGATCTGGAGCGCCTTGAGCGGACGGTGGCAGACCTTCGGGTTGGAAGGGCGGAGCGGATTACATTCTCATGCTTCGCATCGGTCGCTCAGGCGTGGATGCCGCATGTCGTCGGCGTCCTGCGGACCGTCTCACCCGGGACCGTGGTGGAGATCAGCATCAACGAACTGCACCCGGGCGGTGGGCGCCGACAGCCGGACATCGAGATCCGCAACGAAGCACTCGATGCGGATCCCCTCACTGTCGAGGGCTACCAGCGGCATGTATTGGCCGAGGAAGAACTGCGGCTGGTCCTGCCGGTGGACCACCCCTTGTGCTCTCAGGACGTGGTGGACATGGTCCAGTTGCGTGACGAAGCATGGATCGACCACGACATCCACGACGGGCCAACCGGCCGTATTATTGCCCGGGCCTGCACGACAGCCGGCTTTTCTCCGCGGTACGTCGCCCGCCTCGATGACCATCATGCGGCCCTCAGCCTTGCTGCTGCCGGCCTCGGAGTTACTGTCCTGCCCCCGATTGCCCTGACAGGGATGCCCGATAGTCTCGCCGTCCGGCCCCTCACCGGGCCTACCGTCGGTCGCCGCATCGTCGCTTTCACCCGCACCCACCCCGTCAGGGCCCGCCTCATTCACACCGCACTCACGGCACTCCGTGAAGCCGCGACGCCCTGAACTACTTCGAGTTCCCAGCCATTCGCTCGAAATGGAACCTTGAGTACTGGCTTAGGGGTGCGTCTGCGGGGAGGGAAACGACTTGCTCGGCTCGGGCCCGGCGGGGGTCCTGTATTTCGAGTTCGGGTTCGCGGGCGGTGCCACAGACCTGGGGACCGACTAACCGATCCGGGGATGAGCATGGGAAAGGCGCCGATCGCGGTTCCTTCAGCGATAACGGCAGCGACGGCACTTGCAGCCCTGATCCTGCTGGGTTCAACAGGCACGGCTACTGCAGCCGACGTGTGGGGATCCACGAACATCGCCCATTTCTTCGTTATTTGTTGGCTGCTCCTGCTGGTATGTGGGCTTGGAACCGTTCGGTGGGGCCATTCGATCGGCAGGTCGTGGTCGGCGCGGTCATCATGGATCGGCTATCCGACCGCCGCAGCAATTGCATTCCATCTCCTTGTTTGGATATCCCTCGGCGTATTCCTAGGCCATGCCTCCTATCAGGAGGAGGTGGGCGGCGCCGATGCCAGTGTTTGGCCCGTGCTGGTGCTGGCGCTGGCTCTATCCGGTCTCACCGCCGCCGCGGGAGCAATTTCCACCCGCCTCGCCCTAATTGAAAGGGCTTCAAGGACCTAGGCGCGTCAAGGACCCAGGCGCGAATGCGGACGACGGGACGCTCGCGGCCCGCCCACTTCAGGGGGAGGGGGCGCAGTCCTTGAGCCTGTAAACGCCGGCGTGCCCTACCTCATGGACCAGCTCGAACGATCCCGAGATGGCCGCCCGGCTGACCCCCGGGTATCGGAGCTTCCCCGGGATGTCCGCCGCGGAAATCAGGTCGTCCCCGAAATCGAGAAGATACTCGACGCCGAGCCGTTGGGCAGCGGCGCATACGGCATCAGCGGTTCCGATCTCGTCGAGACGCCGCCGGAGCAGGTCGCGGTCCTCGTCCAGGGCCGCCATCGACATGTAGGGGTAGACCATCCGGCGGTCCGACAGTGCCTCGGCCAGAGCCGAACCGTTCCACGGGTTGCTGATCACCAGGGCGTCGGCCGGCACATGGCGGTCAAGCTCCCGCAGGAGGGCCAGTTCGTCACGGTCCAGCTGCTTTTCGCGGTGGGGGGTGTTGGGCACGCGGAAGGCATCGCCGAGGTTGCCGGTCATCTGCCACAGGGTGACCGATGAAGCGGCGACGACGGAGCCGAGCACCACCGCAGCCACGGGAGCCCTCAGCCAGGACCGCGAGAAGCGCTCGGAGACCCGTTTAAGCACCATCGCGGTGCCGACGGCGGCCAGCGGCACGCCGAACATCGGCGCGAGGGCGGCAATCCGGTCGGGGTTGCCGTACCACGGCGCGATCAGCAGGTTCGCGAGCCGGCTTTCGGAGCCGATGGCGAAGGCATAGGTGACGGCGGTGAGCACGACGGTGGCGACCAGCCACCCGCGGTGCTCGTGACGGGTCAGCCGGTAGAGCCCGAGCACCACCAGAATGGTGAGGACAAGCGGCGGGGTGATCGTGGGGGAGGGCCAGTTCGTGAATCCCCGCAGGAGGGCTTCGTAGAAGGGCATGCCCTGGGGGTGTTTCCACCCGAAGAGCCTCATGAACGTCGGGTTGGAGAGCAGCAGCGCGCCGAGCACCGCGGCAGACACCAGGACCGAGCCCAGGCGTTTCAGCCCGGAGGCGCGGGATCGGCGGAAGCCCTCCCTGAACCACCGCATAACCATGAGCACAATGAGCGGAGTCAGCAGGAACACCAGCGAGAAGACCGCGTTGGGTTGCGAAAGCGCGAGGCCGGGCAGGTAGAGCACGAACTGCACGACGGCAGCGGTGAGCGCCAGGGCCGGTTCCCGGCCCTGCCGGAGCAGGATCAGGGCCAGAGCGAGGCCGCCGGGCAGCAGCGCGTTCGCCAGGAAATTCGGGTAGACCGATCCGTAGTACAGAAGCAGGTACGGGAAGGCGGAGAACCCGGCGGCCAAGACGCCCGCCGCTGCGAGGACTCCGGGGACCGGGCCGACCAGCGTGCGCGTGAGGAACAGAACGTTCAGCGGCCAGACGACGGCGGCGGTGAGGATCCAGACGAGGTTCGTTGCCGCGGGGATGCTCGCCCCGGACAGTTGGATCACCAGGCTCACGACGTCGTGCCAGGCTGCCGGGTAGAAGGATCCGCCCGCTGTGGGACGCACATAGGCGTTGATCGCGAAGGATGAAGCGTCGCCGTCGACCAGAATGTAGCGGACGGCGTTGAGGTGGAAGACGGTGTCGTAGTTCTGGGTGATGCTCTCAAGGCCGCCGGCCGCAATGGCGAACCTCAGGGTCACGAGCACCGCGGCTGCGGCTACTCCAGCCAGCCCCCACCGCAGGGCCGTGCCTTCCAGTCCACCCGAGGTCCGTGCCAGGGTCTGCGGTGCCGGTTCCCCGGCCACCGCCGGTAGGAGCCTGCGAAGGATTCCCAGCACCACCAGGACCACAGCCAGTCCGGCTGCTGGAACCCACCAGCCCCAGCTCATACCAAGCCACGGCCCCACGATGGCGCTGACACTGACAATCGACACTGAGAGTGCCGGGGTGAGTGCGGAAAAGGCGAAGCCGCGAACGCGCAGCATTCGAAGGATGGCGGCACCAGGGAGGGTGAGAATCACCGCCGCTGCAAGCAGAGCCAGTGCGGCTTCGGCGGGAGAGGTCACGCCGCAAGCTTAGCGGCAGCGGATTGATTCCCCGCACCAGGATGGTCCCGGGGAACTGCCTGCCCGAAGGAACTAGCGCCTGCCCGCTCCTGCCGCCACAGGGGCGGACACCCGTCCGGGACGCGGGATACCTGCCTGGGCGCCGTCCGGTACGAGGATGAGGCAGGCGGGAGCCCGTCCGATCCCCATACCGGACGGGCCCGATGCCACCGCCATGAGCGTTGTGAGACCTATATGGCGGCCCAGACCACACTAATGCCCGGGCCTGAATCAGACAACGCCCCCGGAGTCTCCCCGTGAGCTCCGCCGGCCCGGGCGCCGCCGTGGCCGGCGTCCTGCTTTGGTTGCATCTCGGTAACAACCGCAGCGCCGCAATTGAATCGATACCCGCTAGTAACCGTCGGCTACTAGGCTTCTGCTCATGTGAGGGGCGCCACCCCACAATATGGCGCGTGGCCCGCCATGTAAGACCACATGGGGGGCTGAATCCACACCAATAAAATAGGAGGCGGAATGCGTTTCGGACGTATTTCCAAAGCGGTGAGTGTCGCGGCTGCCGCTGCACTTGCTCTTAGCGCGTGCGCTGCCAATACCGGTGCCGAAAACACCGAAGGCACTGACGGAGAACAAACCGGCGGCGAAATCCGAGTTGTTGAAGTGAACGCGTTCAGTTCATTCAACAACGGAACCTCGGAAGGCAATGTCGATATCAACGGCAATATTGCCTACATCACGCATTCCGGCTTCAACTACATCAACAATGAACTTGAAGTGGTCCCCAACACCGATTTCGGAACCCTCGATGTGGTTTCCGAAGATCCATTGACCGTGAAGTACACGATCAATGAGGACGTCAAGTGGTCCGACGGCGAACCGGTCGATGCGGGTGACATGCTCCTGGCGTGGGCCGTCGGTTCCGGACACTTCAACGACGCGAAAACCGACGACGCCGGCGAGGTGACGTCGGGAACCAACTACTTCGACTACGCGGGCGACACCAGCGGACTTGCCCTCACCGACGTTCCCGAGATCGGCGACGACGGCCGGTCGATGACGCTCACGTACTCAGAGCCGTTCGCCGACTACGAAGTGGCCTTCGGCACGATGACGGAGGGCGGCATCGGGATGCCCGCCCACGTCGTCGCTACGAATGCCGGGCTCGCCGACGAAGACGCGCTCATCGAACTGATCCAGACGGAGCCCAAGGGCGATCCGGAGAACCCGCAGGACCGCCCGGAGCTGAAGGCTGTCGCAGACTTCTGGAACACCGGCTTCGACACCAAGTCACTGCCGTCCGACCCCTCGCTGTTCCTCTCGAACGGCCCGTTCATCGTGTCGGCCATGACCCCGGACCAGAGCATGACCCTTGTACGCAACGAGGACTACACCTGGGGGCCAATGCCCAAGGTCGACGAGATCACCATCCGCTACATCGGCGAGGCTCCTGCCCAGGTGCAGGCCCTGCAGAACGGCGAGGTCGACATCATCGCGCCGCAGGCATCGGCCGACACCGCCGAGCAGCTCGAAGCCCTCGAAGGCATCCAGGTCCTGCGGGGCAATGAACTGTCCTACGACCACCTCGACCTGAACTTCACGGGAGTCTTCAAGGAAGAGAACGTGCGCGAAGCGTTCATGAAGACGGTGCCGCGGACCCAGATCGTCGACTCGATCATCAAGAAGCTGAACCCCGAGGCCACTCCGCTGAACTCGCAGCTGTTCCTGGCCGACCAGGAAGGGTACGAGGAATCGGCCGAGAACAACGGGTCGGAAGAGTACAACGAGGTCGACATCGAAGGCGCCAAGGAACTCCTCGACGGGGCAACCCCCGAGGTGCGCATCATGTACAACCGGGACAACCCGAACCGTCTTGACGCTTACACGCTGATCGCCGAATCAGCGACGCAGGCCGGATTCAAGATCGTCGACGGCGGGCTCGGAGCCTCTGACTGGTCAGCGGCCCTGGGCAACGGCACGTACGACGCAACGATCTTCGGTTGGATCAACAACGGTGTTTCGGTCTCGGGCGTGCCCCAGATCTTCAAGACCGACGCGGGCTCGAACTTCAACACGTTCTCAAGCCCCGAAGCCGACAAGCTCATGGACCAGCTCATCGTCGAGACCGACCCTGCCGTCCAGCAGGATCTGCAGATCCAGATCGACAAGCTGATCTGGGACTCCAAGTACGGGCTGCCGCTGTTCCAGCTGCCCGGAATCAACGCCCATACCGACAACATCAAGGGCCCCGTGTACATGCCGAACCAGACCGGCATCTGGTGGAACTTCTGGGATTGGGAAGTCACCTCGTAGTTTCGGTCGACCTCGTCACCGAATCCTGAAAGGTGCCGGAACCGCGTCAACCGGTTCCGGCACCTTTCGCATTTCCCCGCCCCCGGTCCACATAATTCCGGACACTGTGCGCTTGGATTAGAATTCAGCGATAGCCCGGAAAATCGGCGACACAGATATTGAGGCCTCGTCAGCATGGTCACCTACATCGTTCGGCGTCTTATAACAGCGCTCCTCATCCTGTTCGGCGCCTCATTCCTCGTCTACCTGCTCACGGCGGCGTCCGGGGATCCACTGGAGGAACTGCGCGCCAGCAACGCCCCCAACCGGGAGCAGCTCATCCAGGCGCGCACCGAACTGCTCGACCTCAACACGCCGGCCCCCCTGCGGTATTTCGGCTGGCTCTCCGGCGCGGTGCAGTGCGTTGTGCCGTTCCTTGGGAACTGCGACCTCGGGCGGAGCATCCAGGGCGAAGCCGTGACCGACGCGCTGATGCGGGCAACGGGCAACACAATCCTCCTTGTCACAACCGCGACGATCCTCGCGATCGTCATCGGAATCTCCCTGGGCATCATCACCGCCCTCCGGCAGTACAGCGGGCTGGACTACGGCGTGACCTTCATGTCCTTCCTGTTCTTCTCCCTTCCCATTTTCTGGCTCGCGGTGCTGCTCAAGGAGTTCGGCGCCATCGGCTTCAACAATTTCCTTCGCGACCCGGACATTCCCGCTTCGAGCATCGTTGTGCTTGCCGTTGTCAGCGGCGTGATCTGGATGCTGTTCGCCGGAGGCTCGGCCAAGCGCAAAGCCGTGGCCTTCGCGCTCGGGGCACTGGCCGCGGCAGCGTTCTTCTCCGTCCTCAACCTCGTCGACTGGTTCACCAACCCCGGCCTGGGACCGGTGGTGATCCTCGTATCCGGTGTGGCGCTGGCCTACGGAATCACACTGCTCACGGCGGGCCTCAAGAACCGCCGGGCGCTCGGCTCGGCGATGATTATGGTGGCGCTCGGGCTCGTCGCCTACTACGTGGTGAATCCAGTGCTCGGCGCGGCAACCATCTGGCTGATGCTCGGGCTCGGCGTCCTCACCGTCCTTGTGGGAATCGGCGTCGGCTATGCGATGGGCGGCTACGACCGCGGCCAGAGCATGCGCGCCGCGGCCTTGACCGGACTGCTCATGGGCGGGCTCATCGTCCTCGACCGGTTCATGGTCACCTGGCCCTCCTACGTCGACAATTCACGCGTGCGCGGTCGGCCGATCGCCACGATCGGCGCGTCGACCCCCGGGCTGGAGGGCAACTTCTGGATCGAAGGGCTGGACAGCTTCACCCACCTGCTGCTTCCCACGCTGGCCCTGCTGCTGGCCTCGCTAGCGAGCTACAGCCGCTACTCGCGGGCGTCGATGCTCGAAATCATGAACATGGACTACATCCGCACCGCCCGCGCCAAGGGCCTCTCCGAGCGCGTCGTCGTGATGCGCCACGCGTTCCGCAACGCCCTGATCCCGCTGGCAACCCTGGTGGCCTTCGATATCGGGGCGCTGATCGGCGGCGCCGTCATCACCGAACAGGTGTTTGCGTTCTCCGGCATGGGCCAGCTCTTCGTCCAGGCCCTCCACCGGACCGACCCCAACCCGATCATGGGATTCTTCCTGGTGGTCGGCATCCTCGCGCTCCTGTTCAACCTCATTGCAGACCTCGTCTACTCGGTCCTTGACCCACGCGTAAGGGTGAAAGCATGACTATCCAGGATTCGTCCGAAACCCCACGCGGCGAAGTAGGCCCTTCGCCCCGGGAGACGGGGCCGGTTGCCGATCCCGAGCTGAAGGGCATGTCGCAGGGCCAGATCGTCCGCAGGCGGTTCTTCGACAACACCGCAGCGATCATCAGCCTTGTCGTGTTCGCCCTGATCTTCATCCTGGCGTTCACCTCCCTGGGCTTTGCAGGGATCCCAGGGTGGTGGAAGTACAACCACACACAGTTCCTGCCCGTCGTCGGCGGCGGAGCCCCAACCGTCACCGGACCCTTCAGCTGGGGCGACCATCCCTTCGGCCAGGACGCCATCGGCCGCGACTACTTCGCGATGACCATGCGGGGCGCGCAGAACTCGATCATCATCATGTTCCTGACCGGAGCCATTGCGGGCTTCGTCGGCGTGGTTGTTGGAGCCTGCTCCGGGTACTTCAGGGGCATGACCGAAGCGGTGCTGATGCGCTTCACCGACATCGTCATTATCATCCCCCTCATCGTCCTCGCAGCGGTGCTGGGCCGCACCGTCGGGGGCGGTCTCACCGGCGGAGCGGCCGTCTACTTCCTCGGGATCTTCCTCGGCCTTGTCGCGTGGACGGGCATGGCGCGGCTCGTGCGCGGGGAGTTCCTTTCCCTGCGCGAACGCGAGTTCGTCGATGCCGCCAAGATCGCCGGTGCGTCGAACGCGCGGATCATCTTCAAGCACATCCTGCCCAACGCCGTCGGCGTCATCATCGTGAACACCACGCTGCTGATGTCCGCGGCCATCCTGCTCGAGACGGCCCTCAGCTTCCTCGGATTCGGCGTCCGCGCCCCGGATGTGTCGCTTGGCCTGATCATCAGCCAGAACCAGGAAGCGTTCCAGACGCGCCCCTGGCTGTTCTGGTTTCCCGGGATCTTCATCGTGCTCATCTGCCTGACAATCAACTTCATCGGTGACGGCCTCCGCGATGCCTTCGACCCCCGGCAGAAGAAGTTCAACGCGCGCAAGGCCAAGGAATCAAGCCCCGCCGTGGACGCATGAGCGCGGTTCCGCGCCCGTCAGCGCACGCCCGCCGCGGCGGCACCGGCGATCAGGAGCACACCGACGAGGATCGGCGCTGCGTTGATGCGCTTGGCAACGACGGCGGAATCGGTGGCGTCGATGTCGATGATGCCCTCGGCAAGAAGCTTCTCCCACTGGGATCGAACGAGGTAGGCGGCATGGCCGGAGTCGGTGTGCTTCAGGTCGCCGGGCCTGACCGAACCGCCGGGACCGTAGCTCGTTCCCGGGAGGTTGGTCAGGTGCTCGGGCTTGCCCGCGTGGGTGCCCCAGACACCGGGAGCGGGTGCGGCCCACGCGGTGAACGACGCGCTCGGAGTCACAAGTTTCAGGGCGTACTTTGTATCGACGTGGATCAGTGCCGGCCAGGGCACCTGCACGGTGCTCAGCGGGTTGCGCAGGGTCACCCCGGAATTGTCGAGGATGACGCACGGGTACCAGAACAGCCACCACGCCACATAAGCGAAGGCTGCAAGCGGCACGACCGAGCCGAGTCCGGCCGATCCTTCGAAGGCGAGCACCGACGCGATGCCCACCGCGGAGATCGCGAAGGCCAGCCCGGTGAACCAGAGGCTGGTGCGGGCCTTGAAGACTGTAGCGCCGGAGGTGCTGCGGGGGCTGCTCATCGCTCTATAGTTTCAGGATTTCGCTCAGGCGGGTCAATCAAGCAATGCCGGGTGGATCGCCGGGGATACCCGGTGGGCGCCATATTGAAGGGAAGTGCATCATGACGGCCAACATCATCGGCAGTGCCGACGACTCCGCCACCGGCACGCGCGGGCCGGTCCTCGAGGTCCGTAACCTCTGTGTCGACTTCGGCGTTGACAAGAAATGGGTGCCCGCCGCCAAGAACCTGAACTACCACGTGAACGCCGGCGAGGTCCTGGCAATCGTCGGTGAATCCGGGTCGGGCAAGAGCGCGAGCTCGATGTCGCTGCTCGGGCTGCTTCCCTCGAACAGCAGGGTCACCGGGGAGGTGATCCTCAACGGGAAGTCGGTCCTGACGATGTCTCCCGCCCAGCTGCGTGAGGTGCGCGGCCGCGACGTCGCCGTGATTTTCCAGGAACCCATGACCGCACTGAACCCCGTTTACACTGTGGGTTTCCAGATCGTGGAGACCCTCCGCCTGCACCGCCAGATATCCCCCGACGACGCAAAGGCGCGCGCCCTGCAGCTGCTCGCCATGGTTGAGCTTCCGGACCCCGAGAAGGCGTTCCGTTCCTACCCCCACCAGCTTTCCGGAGGGCAGCGCCAGCGGGCAATGATCGCGCAGTCCCTCTCCTGCGACCCACGGCTGCTCATCGCCGACGAACCGACAACAGCGCTCGACGTCACGGTGCAGGCCGAAATCCTCGACCTGATGCGCAACCTGCGCACCAAGCTCGACAGCGCCATCGTGCTCATCACCCATGACATGGGCGTCGTGGCCGACCTGGCCGACCGGATCGCCGTCATGCGCAAGGGTGAGATCGTCGAGACCGGGACCGCCGCCCAGATCTTCGGGAACCCGCAGCACGAATACACCCGCGCGCTGCTTGCGGCCGTCCCGCACCTGGGGCAGGGCGCCGGCGGCGACGTCGACATCACTGCCGCACTTGCCGCGGCGACGCACGCGGAGCTCGACGGGGTTGACCACGACGAGCTCGTCCGCCGGGAGCGGGAAGTGCTGGCAGGGCTCGAGGAGGAACTGGACAACCCGGTGGGCGCGGAGCCGGTCCTGTCCTTGAAGGATGTGGCCATCGAGTACCCGAAGCAGGGCCGGGTCCCCGCGTTCCGCGCGGTCGAAGGGGCGAACCTCGTTGTCTATCCCGGACAGGTGATCGGTCTGGTGGGGGAGTCGGGCTCGGGGAAGACCACGATCGGCCGCGCGGCTGTCGGACTGCTTCCCGTGGCCGAGGGCACCCTGACCGTCGTGGGCACCAATATCAGCGCCATGAAACCGACGTCGAAGGAACTTGCGGCAGTACGCCGGCACATCGGCATGGTTTTCCAGGATCCCGCCTCATCCCTGAATCCGCGGCTGCCGATCGGTGAAAGCATCGGCGAGCCGATGCTGCTTGCGGGCGAGGCGAAGGGCGCCGAACTGCAGAAGCGGATCGAGGTGCTCCTTGACCAGGTCGAACTGCCGCGTAGCTACCGCAACCGGTATCCCCACGAACTCTCGGGCGGCCAGAAGCAGCGCGTGGGCATCGCCCGGGCGCTGTCGCTGAGGCCGAAGCTCATGGTCGCCGACGAGCCGACGTCGGCACTCGACGTGTCGGTCCAGGCGAGGGTGCTCGAGCTCTTCCAGAACCTGCAGCGCGAACTCGGGTTCGCATGCCTCTTCGTCACCCACGACCTCGCGGTGGTCGACGTGCTCGCCGACCACATCTGCGTGATGAGGCGCGGCCGGATCGTTGAACAGGGAACCAGGGACCAGATCCTGCGCAGTCCACAGGACCCTTATACCCAGCGGCTGCTGGCGGCGGTTCCCCTTCCCGACCCCGAACAGCAGCGGGAGCGCCGGGAGCTGCGCGCAAGGCTTCTGGCGTCGTCGGACTAGCCGCCCGCGCCGGCCTACTACAGGGCCCTCGGGCCCTGCCGGCGACCCCTGCGGGAAGTGTTATCGCTCACGGAAATGCCCCGGGGCACAGCACGGGGCCCGCCGCCACGGCGCGTTACCAAAACGTTACCTTCCGGCGGAGGGAACTGCTCCAGCGTTGAAACCCCGGGGTTGGGGCCGCCTTCCTGTGACCGGGCTGGGAGTCGTCCAGCGCGCCGCACCTCTTTTTGTTGCGTTGCACAATCATTTCGGGCATATGATTTCCCGGTGTGAGTTGGCTCATGCGTACCAACCAAGCCAGCAGTCCCGGATGTAACATGCTCTGGGTCGATACCTACAACTAGGAGGCGGAATGCGTTTTGCGCGCAATTCCAAAATTCTCAGCGTGGCAGCGGTCGCTGTCTTCGCGCTGAGCGCATGCGGTGGCGGCGGAAGCAATGATGAAGCTGCAACCGGCGGCAACACCGATGCCGTGATCGTCGTGGACGGTTCTGAACCCCAGAACCCATTGATTCCCACGAGCACCAACGAGGTTGGCGGCGGCGCCATCCTCGATCTGATTTTTGCTGGCCTCGTAAGCTACGACGCCGACGGCAAGGTTCAGAACGAAATGGCGGAGTCCATCGAGACCGAGGACGCCCAGAACTACACGATCACCCTGAAGGAGGGCAAGACCTTCACCAACGGTGATCCCGTTACCGCAGCCTCCTTCGTTGACGCGTGGAACTACGGCGCAGCAGCCAAGAACGCACAGCTGAGCAGCTACTTCTTCGAGAGCATCGAAGGGTACGCCGAGGCAAGCGCCGAGGGCTCAACCGTCACCGAGATGAGCGGCCTCAAGGTCGTTGACGACAAGACCTTCACCGTTGCCCTGTCGCAGCCTGAGTCCGACTGGACCCAGCGCCTCGGCTACAGCGCGTTCTACCCGCTGCCCGAGGGAGCCCTCAAGGACCCCAAGGCCTTCGGCGAGAACCCGATCGGCAACGGACCCTACAAGTTCGCTTCCGAAGGTGCCTGGAAGCACAACGAGCAGATCGAACTCGTACCCAATGATGAGTACGAAGGTCCCCAGGAAGCTCAGAACGGCGGCGTGACGTTCAAGATCTACCAGAACGACACCACGGCCTACCAGGACCTGATCTCGGACAACCTCGACGTCCTCAAGACGATCCCGACGTCCGACATCAAGAACTTCAAGAACGACCTTGGTGAGCGCTCGATCGAGTCCCCGTACGCCGGCAACCAGACCATCGCCGTGCCGTACTACCTCGAAAACTGGGACGGCGAGGCAGGCAAGCTGCGCCGCCAGGCGCTGTCGATGGCCATCAACCGCGACGAGATCACCAAGGTGATCTTCAACAACGGCCGCACCCCTGCCAAGGAGTTCACCGCTCCCGTCCTCCCCGGCTACAAGGAAGACCTGCCCGGCAGCGAAAACCTTGAGTACAACCCGGAGAAGGCCAAGGAACTGTGGGCCGAGGCCGAGAAGCTCGAGCCTTACGACGATTCCGAAGCCCTGACCATCGCGTACAACGCCGACAAGGGCGATCACAAGACCTGGGTCGAGGCACTGGTCAACAGCGTCAAGAACACCCTGGGCATCGAGATCACCGGCAAGCCGTACGCCACCTTCAAGGAAGTCCGCACCGAGGCGACCGAGCAGACCCTCACCGGGGCGATCCGCTCCGGCTGGCAGGCTGACTACCCCTCGCTGTACAACTTCCTCGGACCGATCTACGCCACCGGCGCCGGATCGAACGACTCCGTGTACACCAACCCGGAGTTCGACAAGGCGCTGAAGGAAGGCCTTGCCGCCGACTCGATCGAAGAAGGCAACGAGGCAATGAACAAGGCGCAGGAGACCCTCCTTGAGGACCTCCCCGCCATTCCGCTGTGGTACCAGGTCGCCCAGGGCGGCTGGAGCAACAACGTGGACAATGTTGAATTCGGCTGGAACGGCGTGCCGCTTTACCACGCCATCACCGGCAAGTAACCCGAACTCGGCATCGGGGCCTGCCTGTCACAGGGCAGGCCCCTTTTCCGTGCTCCAACGAAAAGGTTCAAACCCCAATGAACAACCCACAGCAGCGTTCCGTCCGAACGACTGATGCGCCGGGAGGTGCACGCTAATGGCCTGGTATATCTTCCGGCGCTTCTTGCAGCTGGTCCCTGTCTTCCTCGGAGCAACCCTCCTCGTCTATTTCCTGGTCTTCAGCCTTCCCGGCGATGCCACGGCAGCCATCTGTGGCGAGCGCGGGTGTACCCCCGCCGTCATTGCCGCGCTCCGCGAGCAGTACAACCTCGACCAGCCGTTCTGGGTCCAGTACCTGCTCTACCTCAAGGGCATCCTGACCTTCGACCTCGGCACCAACTTCTCCGGCCGCTCCATCGCCACGATCATCGCCGAGGTCTTCCCGACAACGGCGAAGCTCGCCGTCATGGCCCTGATCTTCGAAGCCGTGTTCGGCATCATCTTCGGCCTCATCGCCGGCCTGCGTAAGGGGAAGCTGTTCGACTCCTCCGTGCTGGTGCTCTCCCTCGTGGTCATTGCGGTGCCCATCTTCGTGCTCGGCTTCCTCATGCAGTTCCTGATCGGCGTCAAGCTCGGCTGGACGAACCCCACGGTGAGCGGTGACGCCACGGTTACCGAGCTGATCCTTCCGGCAGTCGTCCTCGGGCTTGTTTCGTTTGCCTACGTGCTGCGCCTGACCCGCACGAGCATCATCGAGAACATCAACGCCGACTATGTCCGCACGGCCACCGCCAAGGGGCTCAGCCGCAAGCGCGTCGTCGTCGTGCACATCCTCCGCAACTCAATGATTCCCGTGGTCACCTTCCTCGGCGCCGATCTCGGCGCCCTCATGGGCGGGGCGATCGTCACCGAGGGAATTTTCAACGTCAACGGCGTCGGCCTCACGCTGTACCGCGCCGTGCTGAACGGGGACGGGCCGGCGGTTGTCTCAATCGTCACGTTCCTCATCCTCATCTTCTGCCTAGCCAACCTGCTGGTGGACCTCCTGTACGCGTGGCTTGACCCAAGGATCCGGTATGCCTGAGATTGAAAAGAATATGAAGACGGTGGTCCGGACAAAGACCTCCGCCTACCCCATCGAGCACTTCGTGGCCGACGTTGAGGAAACTCCCGTGCGTCCGACCGACAGTGCGACGAGCGATGCCGCACCCTCGAGCCTGTGGAGCGAGGCCTGGCGGAGCCTGCGCCGCCAGCCCCTGTTCCTGGTCAGCGCTGCGCTGATCCTGGCGGTTGTCTTCGTGGCAATCTTCCCCGGCCTGTTCACCAACGAACCGCCCAACGCAAACTGCCTGCTGGCCAACTCCGACGGCGGGCCCGCCCCCGGACACCCGCTCGGCTTCACCCAGCAGGGCTGCGACATCCTTTCGCGCGTTGTGCACGGCACCCAGTCCTCACTGACCGTTGGACTGTTCGCAACCCTCGGCGTGCTCATCATCGGTGGGCTCTTCGGAGCCCTTGCCGGTTTCTTCGGCGGCTGGGTTGACGCGATCCTGGCCCGCATCGGCGACATCTTCTTCGCGCTGCCGCTGATCCTTGGCGCGATCGTCATCGTCCAGCTCCCGTTCTTCCAGCAGAACCGCAACGTGTGGACGCTCGTGGCAATCCTCGTGACCTTCGGCTGGCCCCAGATCGCGCGGATCACCCGTGCCGCCGTCATCGAGGTGCGCAACGCGGACTTCGTGATGGCGGCCCGATCCCTCGGTGTCTCGCCGATCGGCGCACTGGTCAAGCACGTGATCCCCAACGCCATCGCACCGGTCATCGTCATCGCGACCATCTCGCTTGGCACGTTCATCGTCGCGGAGTCGACGCTGTCGTTCCTCGGCATCGGCCTGCCCCCGGAGGTCATGTCCTGGGGCAATGACATCTTCTCCGCGAAGTCCTCGCTGCGCAGCAACCCGATGGCGATCTTCTGGCCCGGTCTCGCACTGTCCCTCACCGTATTGAGCTTCATCATGCTGGGCGATGCCCTGCGTGACGCTCTCGATCCAAAGGCCCGCAAGCGATGAGCACCAGCATTGGAAATGAGATCCCGACCCCGGCGGCGGATCCGGCGGCCAAGCCGTTGCTTGAACTCCGCGATCTCGCCATCACCTTCACCACCTCGAACGGCGACGTCCCGGCGGTGCGCAATGCGCACCTGACTGTCATGCCGGGGGAGACAGTGGCGATCGTCGGCGAGTCCGGCTCGGGCAAGTCAACGACTGCGCTGGCCGCGATCGGGCTCCTGCCCGGCAACGGCAAGGTCTCGAACGGGACCATCCTGTTCGACGGCGAGGACATCACGCACGCCAGCGAAAAGCGCATTGTCGAACTGCGCGGATCCTCCATCGGCATGGTTCCGCAGGACCCGATGTCGAACCTCAACCCGGTGTGGAAGATCGGATTCCAGGTGCGTGAGACGCTGCGCGCCAACGGCCTGCCTTCCGCACCGAAGGACGTGGCCAAGGTCCTCGCCGAGGCCGGCCTGCCCGACGCGGCGTCCCGGGCCAACCAGTACCCCCACGAGTTTTCCGGGGGAATGCGGCAGCGGGCCCTGATCGCGATCGGGCTGTCCTGCAGGCCCCGCCTGCTGATCGCCGACGAGCCGACGTCCGCACTCGACGTGACGGTGCAGCGCCAGATCCTTGACCACCTGGACCGGATGACGGACGAGCTCGGCACCGCGGTGCTGCTGATCACGCACGACCTCGGCCTTGCCGCCGAGCGCGCCCACAAGGTCATCGTCATGTACAAGGGCCAGGTCGTCGAGGCCGGTCCCGCCCTCGAGCTGCTCACCAACCCCCGCCACCCCTACACGCAGAAGCTCGTCGCCTCGGCGCCCTCGATTGCGTCGCGGCGGATCGAGTCGGCCAAGAAGCTTGGCGTCGAAACGGACGACCTGCTCGCCCCGAACCCAGCGAAGGCCGACACCACGGACAAGGTGATCGAGGTCAAGGACCTGTCGAAGGTCTTCAAGATCCGCGGCAACTGGGGCAAGTCCACCGACTTCACCGCGGTCGACAACGTTTCGTTCTCCATCGCCCGCGGCACAACCACCGCCGTCGTGGGGGAGTCGGGCTCCGGCAAGTCAACCGTTGCCCGTATGGTCCTCGGCCTCGAAACGGCGACGGAGGGGAACATCCGGTTCGACGGGGTGGACATCACCACACTGGGCCGGAAGGAACTGTTCAATTTCCGCCGCCGCGTTCAGCCCATCTTCCAGGACCCGTACGGCTCGCTCGACCCCATGTACAACATCTTCCGCACCATCGAAGAGCCCCTCCGGGTGCACGGGGTCGGCAACGGCAAGAGCCGCGAAAAGAAGGTCCGTGAACTGCTGGACCAGGTGGCGCTGCCCGCATCGATGATGCAGCGCTTCCCGAACGAACTCTCCGGCGGACAGCGCCAGCGCGTGGCCATCGCCCGGGCGCTGGCACTGGATCCGGAAGTCGTCATCTGCGACGAGGCCGTTTCGGCGCTCGACGTCTTGGTGCAGGCCCAGATCCTGAACCTGCTCGCCGACCTCCAGGCCGAACTTGGCCTGAGCTACCTGTTCATCACCCACGACCTGGCCGTCGTCCGGCAGATTGCCGACCATGTGGCCGTAATGGAAAAGGGAAAGCTCGTTGAGCAGGGCTCCACGGACGAGGTCTTCGACAACCCGCAGACCGCCTACACGCAGGCCCTGCTTGCGGCGATTCCGGGGGCGGGCCTCGTGCTTCCTCCAGAGGCCGCGTAGGTCGGCTTCGCTCTCAGCCGAAACGACGGCGGCGCTCCCTTTAATCCGGGGAACGCCGCCGTCGTTCGCTGTTTAAACCGCCCGCCGCGGGGCCCCGCGTTGATGGCTCATTAGGTCTCGTTTTGTCAAACCCGTAGACTTGATGCAGGGCGCGCATTGCTGCCGCCGACAATTCCCCGCTTTAGATACTGAATTGAGTCATTAAGCATGTCTGAAACCACAGGCAACACCGCTGTCCGCAGCGATCTCCGCAACGTAGCCATCGTGGCCCACGTTGACCACGGAAAAACCACGCTGGTCGATGCCATGCTGAAGCAGACCAACTCCTTTGCCGCCCACGGCGACGTCGCCGACCGGGTCATGGACTCGGGCGACCTTGAGCGCGAAAAAGGCATCACCATCCTCGCGAAGAACACCACGGTGTTCTACGACGGCCCCTCGGCCAAGGGCGAGACGATCACCATCAACGTCATCGACACCCCGGGCCACGCCGACTTCGGCGGCGAGGTGGAACGCGGTCTGTCAATGGTCGACGGCGTCGTGCTCCTCGTCGACGCGTCAGAGGGCCCGCTGCCCCAGACCCGCTTCGTGCTGCGCAAGGCCCTTGCCGCGAAGCTCCCCGTGATCCTGCTCGTCAACAAGACCGACCGCCCCGACTCCCGCATCGAAGAGGTTGTCAGCGAGTCGATGGACCTGCTCCTAGGCCTGGCGTCCGACCTCGCCGACGAGGTTCCCGACCTGGACCTCGACTCGATCCTCAACGTCCCCGTCGTCTACGCCGCGGCGCGCGCCGGTGCGGCCTCGCTCGAGCAGCCCGCGGACGGCACGATCCCCTCGAACGACAACCTGGAGCCCCTGTTCCAGACGATCATCGAGCACATCCCCGCCCCCTCGTACAACCCGGACGGCGTCCTCCAGGCGCACGTCACCAACCTTGACGCCTCGCCGTTCCTCGGCCGCCTCGCCCTGCTGCGCATCTTCAACGGAACCCTCCGCAAGGGCCAGACCGTTGCCTGGGCCCGCCAGAACGGGGAGCTGAAGAGCGTCAAGATCACCGAACTCCTGGCCACCAAGGCACTGGACCGCGTTCCGACCGAGTCGGCAGGACCCGGCGAGATCGTGGCGGTCGCCGGCATCGAAGGCATCACCATCGGCGAGACCCTCACCGACGTCGACAACCCGCAGCCGCTGCCGCTGATCACCGTCGACGACCCCGCGATCTCCGTCACCATCGGCATCAACACCTCGCCGCTGGCCGGCAAGGTCAAGGGCGCCAAGGTCACGGCCCGCCAGGTCAAGGACCGCCTCGACAAGGAGCTCATCGGCAACGTGTCGCTGCGCGTCCTGCCCACCGCGCGTCCCGACGCCTGGGAGGTTCAGGGCCGCGGCGAGCTGGCGCTGGCCATCCTCGTCGAGCAGATGCGCCGCGAAGGCTTCGAGCTCACCGTCGGCAAGCCGCAGGTTGTCACCAAGACCATCGACGGCAAGATCCACGAGCCGATGGAGCACATGACCATCGACGTTCCCGAGGAATACCTCGGCGGCGTCACCCAGCTCATGGCCGCCCGCAAGGGACGCATGACCAACATGGCCAACCACGGCACCGGCTGGGTCCGCATGGAATTCATCGTTCCGGCCCGCGGCCTCATCGGTTTCCGCACCCGCTTCCTGACCGACACCCGCGGCGCCGGCATCGCGGCGTCGATCTCCGAGGGCTACGAGCCCTGGGCCGGCGACATCGAATACCGCACCAACGGTTCGATGATCGCCGACCGCGCCGGTGTCGTGACGCCGTTCGCGATGATCAACCTGCAGGAGCGCGGCTCGTTCTTCGTCCAGCCCACCTCCGAGGTGTACGAGGGCATGATCGTTGGCGAGAACTCCCGCGCCGACGACATGGAGGTCAACATCACCAAGGAAAAGAAGCTCACCAACATGCGTGCCGCTTCATCGGACAGCTTCGAGAACCTGACCCCTCCGCGCAACCTCACCCTTGAGGAGTCCCTCGAATTCGCCCGCGAAGACGAGTGCGTTGAGGTCACCCCGGAGTCGATCCGCATTCGCAAGGTGATCCTCGACGCCAACGAGCGCATGCGTGCCTCACGCTCGCGGGCCCGCGCCTAGGCCCGGACCGCTTCCCGTGCATTCCAACGTCGACGCCGGCCTTCCCGATCTCCGGGAGGGCCGGCGTCAGCCGGTTAACCGGGCGTCACGGCCACGCGCACTGGTGCTCGGTCTGGCCGGCGGGATAGTCACCGCCGTCCTCGGCACCGCGCTTCACGCCCACATCCTGCGCCTCGGCGCCGTCGACCTTCCGGCGGGTGCCCTCGCGGCGCTGCTCCTGGCCTTAAGCATCCAGGTCTGGTGCGGCCTGCGCCTGCGCAGCATCCTGGTGTCGGCCCTGAGCGGGGGCACGGCGTATGTGCTCGTGGCCCTGATTTCGATGAGCCGCGAGACGCTCATCCTCACCGGCACCGACCGCGGCCCCGACCTTCCCTCGGCCGCGGCAGGCAACATCTGGATCTTCGGCCTCGCCGTCGTGACCCTGATCGGGGTCGGAGTGTGCGCCGCGCTGCTGGGCACCGGCCGGCGCCGCTGAACGCCGGCCCCCGCCGAGCCCTGGCCTGGCGGGCCGCTGCCGGCTGGCGGGCCGCTGCCGGCGGCGCTTCCGGCCGTGCAGCTAGTCGGCGGTGCGGTCGAGGTGGTGGGCGAGCATGATCGACGTGGCGGTGCCGTCGTCGTCGCCGCGCGCCGCATACTCCTCGAAAATCGCACGGATGCGGTCCATCATTTCCGAGCGGTTCGCCTCATTGAGACGCACCCCGAGGCGCCACACGTCGATTTCGGAGGGCGCGAGTCCCTCGATCTCCTGCAGGAACGTTTCCACAAGCACCGGGGCGGCATTGGGAAGGCTGCTGCCCCAGGACAGGCCGGTGGCGCGGTAGGGGATCTCACGGGCCCCGCGGTTCCCGGCGCGGGGCTCTTCGGCGCGCAGGTACCCCGCCGAAAGCAGCGTCCGAACGTGATGCAGCGCCGTCGCGGGATTGAGGGAGAGGACCTCGGCGATCTCCTTGTTTGTCCGTGCCTTGTGAAGGCAGAGACGGAGAATGCGTAGCCGGACCGGAGAGCTCAGGGCCCGGCCGCGTGCCTGGAGGTCCTCGTCGCTGTGCATAGGCCTATCATACGGCAGCAGGCCTCCACGATTGGTAAAACCCAATGCCGAAATCCGGGAGCGGAATCACCTCCCGCGGCGCCCCTGCCCACCGGCCGGCCGCTCCCGGGGGGCATGTCCGGATATGCCCACCGGAAGGTACCGATCGGTGGGCAAACGCGCTGTTCGGGCGGACCTGGCGGGCCGGTCTCGGGCCCGATAATGGCTAGGTGCGCTCGGATTGTCCACACAGGGCACTTGGCAAAGTCCGCACTTCCCGCCCGCCGCCAGAGTAGGCGGATGGACGTTGTTCAGGTTCTTGGGGGCTTGGCGGTGTGGCGCGGCGGCATCAGCTCACGGCTGCCGGAGTGGGTGGCTCACAGATCACCGCAGCACTGTCGGCTGGCCGCATGTCGAGGCCGGAACGCGGAGTTTTCGCTGTTCCCGGCGCCGATCCATCCCTCCTTGCCGCATGCTGCGCCAGGGCCGAACTGGCCTGCGTCAGCGCCGCGCAGTGGCATGGGCTCTGGGTGCTCCGGAAGCCGGTTCTGGTTCACGTTGCGGTCGATCACGGTCGTCAGCTGCCCGCTGGCCTGCTGGTGCACCGGGCACGGCGGCCGTTGACGCTTATCGACATCTGCCTCCAGACACTGCGGTGCCTCCCGGAACTCGACGCATTGTGCATTGTCGAGTGCGCCGTGGTGCAGCACGGGGTCAGGCTCGAGGAACTGCGCGGACGCCTTTCCGGTCGGCGTGACGGGCGGGCCCGCGCAACGATCGGGCGGATCAACCCGCATTCCCAGTCGATCATTGAGACGGTCGCGCGGTTCCACATCACCAAGGCCGGTCTCAGCGTGCAGACCCAGGTGTACGTGGCCGGGGTGGGCCGCCTCGACCTCTTCGTCGAGGGAGAGCTGGGCGTTGAGGTTGACGGCAGGGAGTACCACAGCGGGGACGGCGACTTCGCTGAGGACCGCCGCCGGTGGAACCTGCTGACCGTGGCCGGCGTCCGGGTCCTGCGCGTCACCTATGCCATGGTGGTTCACCGGCCGGAGCTGTTTCTGACCCTGGTTCGGCAGGCACTGGCGGGAATTCCGGCCCGCTGACTCCGGCGGACGCGCCCCTCGACGTCCTCGGCGCCGCCCAAGGGTGTCCGAAGCCCGGTGACCGTTTCCCGCGCAGTACTGCTGCCCACCGATGGCCTCTTGCGGGTGGGCATGTCCGGATATGCCCACCGATCGGGTTCGACCAGCGGGCAGGCTTGAAGTTGGCGGGCAGGGTTGGGCATGGCGGGTCGTGCGGGGGACGGGGCTGTAAAGGGGAGTTAGGAGGGCCGCCGGGGCGCGCGCCGCGGGGGAGCGGGCGGAACTGGCTTGGCGGCGATGACATCCGCCAGCGGCACGACGTCGTCTCCCCGGCGGGTGCGGACAGTGCACGAAGCATCGTCAACCGCCATTACGTCCCCGAGCGCGTCGGTCAGGCCGCCCTCCACCCGGTAACGCACAACCACCCGGGTGCCCACCGGAAGGGAGCGCAGGAGTTCGGCGGGGTCGGTCATCGTCCCAGCGTAGCGGCGGGCGGAAGCAGCCGCGGCTGCGGAGCCCGCACCGGCTGGCCGCGGTCGCCGGAAGCCCCGCATCCCGAGATCGTGTACCCGGAGCCCGTCCGCCCGGGAGCCCGTGGGCACGGGACCGGGGGAGCAGTGCCGCCGCCGTCCCGGAACTGGGTAAGCTGGTAGGGCACCTGAGAGTGCCCGAAGCTCAACCGTCTCAAGGAAAGGCGTGGGAAGTGACCTACGTAATCGCACAGCCGTGCGTGGATGTTAAGGACAAGGCCTGCATTGAAGAATGCCCTGTTGACTGCATCTACGAAGGTGAACGGTCGCTTTACATCCACCCCGACGAATGCGTTGACTGCGGTGCGTGCGAGCCGGTGTGCCCCGTCGAGGCGATCTACTACGAGGACGACACCCCCGAGCAGTGGGCCGAGTACTACAAGGCCAACGTCGAGTTCTTTGACGACCTCGGCTCGCCGGGAGGCGCGGCCAAGGTCGGCAACACGGGCAAGGACCACCCCATCATTGCCGCGCTCCCTCCGCAAAACCAGCCCGCATGAACCCGGAGGGGCGTCCCTTCGGCCTGAGCCTGCCGGATTACCCGTGGGATGCGCTGGCTCCCTATCTTGAACGGGCATCCAAGCATCCGGGTGGGATCGTGAACCTGTCCATTGGAACGCCTGTCGACCCCACCCCGGAACTTATCCGCCAGGCGCTGACCCGCGCCGCCGACGCTCCCGGCTATCCCACGACGCACGGCACCGCTGCCCTGCGCGAAGCGATCAGTGACTGGTTCGCCCGGCGCCGGGGCGTCCCGGGCCTCGACCCGGCCGACATCATGCCCACCGTGGGTTCGAAGGAACTCGTCGCGTGGCTTCCGACGCTGCTCGGGCTCGGCCCGGACGACATCGTCGTGCGCCCCCGAGTCGCGTACCCCACCTACGACGTCGGTGCCCTCCTGACGGGTGCGACACCGGTCGCCGCAGACTCCCTCGCGGAGCTGACCGAGCAGGACCGCGCACGGGTCCGGCTCGTGTGGGTTAACAGCCCGGCCAACCCCACTGGCTCGGTGCTGCCGGCGGAGGCGCTGCGGGCGATCGTGGACGATGCGAGGTCGCTCGGGGCGGTTGTCGCCTCGGACGAATGCTACGCGGAGCTGGGCTGGGGCCGGTGGGACAGCTCGCAGGGCGGCGACCCGGTGCCGAGCGTCCTCGACCCGCGTGTTTCCGGCGGGAACAACGACCTGCTGCTTGCCGTGTACTCGCTCAGCAAACAATCGAACCTTGCCGGCTACCGGGCGGCCTTCGTAGCCGGAGACGGCGCGATTGTGGCCAATCTCATCAATTCCCGCAAGCACGCCGGAATGATCGTTCCATTTCCCGTGCAGGAGGCGATGCGGGCGGCGCTCGCAGACGACGCCCATGTGCAGGCGCAGAAGGACCGGTACCGGTCCCGCCGCTCCAAGCTCCTCCCCGCACTTGAGTCCTTCGGGCTTACGGTTTCCGACTCGGAAGCCGGGCTTTACCTCTGGGCAAGCGACGGTTCGGCCACCTGGGACACCATGGGCCGGTTCGCCGATCTGGGGATCGTGGTCGGACCGGGGACCTTCTACGGCGAGGCGGGAAATGGGTTTGTGCGGGTGGCGCTGACCGGCAGTGACGAGCGCGTCGACGCCGCCGCGTCAAGGCTTCAGGGCGGCCGCTGAGCGAAGGGGCCTTGTTGCTTTTCAACAACGAACCCCCGCAGGATTAGTGTTCACGGATAACTTGGCGGTAGCGTTTCAGCTGAATATGCCAACGTCGCGCGGACCGTGTCCTCCATCGTTGCGATGAATTCACTCCAGCTCCTGAAGGAGAGTCAATGACCGAGCAGAACGGTGCCTCGCTGCACTTCAACGGCGGCGAACTCAGCCTGCCCACTTTGGCCGCGGCTGAAGGCAACAACGGCTTCGACATTTCGAAGCTCCTGAAGCAGACCGGGAACGTCACCTTCGACCCGGGCTTCATGAACACGGCCGCGACGACCTCGGCAATCACCTATATCGACGGCGACGCGGGCATCCTGCGCTACCGCGGGTACCCCATCGAGCAGCTCGCCGAGAACTCGAGCTTCCTCGAGGTGTCCTACCTCCTGATCTACGGCAACCTGCCGACGCCGGAGGAGCTTGCGACCTTCGACGGCCGCATCCGCCGCCACACCCTGCTCCACGAAGAGCTCAAGGGCTTCTTCGGCGGTTTCCCCCGTGACGCGCACCCGATGCCGGTTCTTTCCTCAGCCGTATCCGCTCTTTCGACCTTCTACCAGGACTCCCTGGACCCGTTCGACGACGAGCAGGTGGAACTCTCCACGTTCCGCCTCATGGCCAAGCTGCCAGTCATCGCCGCCTACGCCCACAAGAAGTCGATCGGGCAGCCCATGCTGTACCCGGACAACTCGATGAACCTCGTCGAGAACTTCCTGAGGCTCTCCTTCGGCCTTCCCGCCGAGCCGTACGACCTCGACCCCATGGTGGTCAAGGCCCTCGACCTCCTCCTGATCCTTCACGCCGACCACGAGCAGAACTGCTCGACGTCGACGGTACGCCTCGTCGGAAGCTCCCACGCGAACATGTTCGCGTCGGTCTCGGCAGGCATCAACGCCCTGTTCGGTCCGCTGCACGGCGGGGCGAACGAAGCGGTGCTGAACATGCTCCGCGACATCAAGGCCAAGGGCATGCAGCCCGAGGACTTCATGGAGAAGGTCAAGAACAAGGAAGACGGCGTGAAGCTCATGGGCTTCGGTCACCGCGTCTACAAGAACTACGATCCGCGCGCGAAGATCGTCAAGGCCACGGCCCACGACATCCTCACGAAGCTCGGCGGCAACGACGAGCTGCTCGACATCGCGATGCGCCTCGAAGAGAAGGCCCTTGCCGATGATTACTTCATCGAACGCAAGCTGTACCCGAACGTGGACTTCTACACCGGCCTGATCTACAAGGCGATGGGCTTCCCCGAGAAGATGTTCACCGTGCTCTTCGCGATCGGACGTCTCCCGGGCTGGATCGCCCAGTGGCGCGAGATGATGCAGGATCCGCAGACGAAGATCGGCCGGCCCCGCCAGCTCTACACGGGCTCGCTCGAGCGCAACTACCCGGCCAGGTAGGGCGGGGCGGCTGCGGCGGACGCCGCAGCCCGCCGCACGGCAGCGCTCTGACGGTGGTCCCGGCGGCGCAGCGGTACGGCAAACGGCGGCGGCCGCTCTCCTCGGAGAGCGGCCGCCGCCGTCACTTAATCCCGGACCGCCGGGGCTACTCGCCGGTGGCGTAGCCCTGGGGGTTGTTTTTCTGCCAGCGCCAGTGATCTTCGCACATCTGGTCGAGGGTGCGCACCGCGGACCAGCCAAGATCGGCCAGGGCCGAGGAGGGGTCGGCGTAGCTCACCGCTGCGTCTCCGGGCCGGCGGGGAGCGAACTCGTAGGGAATCTGGTGCCCGGCCGCCTTGGAGAACGCGGCAAGGACCTCAAGGACCGATGAACCGTTGCCGGTGCCCAGGTTCCACCGGTGCACCCCGGTGTGCTTGGTGAGGTAGTTCAGGGCGGCAAGGTGCCCTGCTGCGAGGTCGACGACGTGGATGTAGTCGCGCACGCCGGTTCCATCGGGGGTGGGGTAGTCGTTTCCGAAAACCATCACCTTCTCCCGCCTGCCCACCGCGACCTGGGCGACGAAGGGCAGGAGGTTGTTCGGAACGCCCGTCGGGTCTTCACCGATCCGTCCTGACTCGTGGGCGCCCACCGGGTTGAAGTACCGCAGGAGGGCGATGTTCCACCGGCCGTCGGCGGCGCCGAGGTCCGTGAGGATGTCTTCGATCTGTTCCTTGGTCCGGCCGTAGGGGTTGACCGCGTCGAGGGGCATTTTCTCCGTCAGGGGAACCTCCTCGGATGCGCCGTACACCGTGGCGGAGGAGCTGAACACGAGCGTGCGCACGTCGTGGGCGTCCATGGCTCGCAGGAGGTTCAGGGTGCCGCTGACGTTGTTGTGGTAGTACCTCAGCGGCTGTGCCACCGATTCGCCGACGGCCTTGAGCCCGGCAAAGTGGATGACTGCTTCAATGTCCTCCGTGTCGAAGACTCCATTGAGCCCCTGCTCATCAAGCAGGTCGACCCGGTGGAACCGCAGCTTGCGTCCCGCCAGTTCCTGGACCCGCGTCAGCGCGGTCTCCGTGGAATTTGCAAGATTGTCGACAACGATGACGTCGTGCCCGGCCTCGAGGAGCGCCAGCGCGGTGTGCGAGCCGATGTAGCCGCTTCCTCCGGTAACAAGAATTCTCATGATTGCCATTCTAGTTTGCCGCGGCGGCCGTCCCGGCACCGCGGCGGAGGGCCTCCCGGACAGGGCTCTGGAGCGCTCGGGACCCTAGGTCTATCCTTGGGAGCAGTACCTTCGTGCCTAAGGAGGCCCATGACGCATCAGCCGTCCCTTCCCGGCGGGCGCTTCAGCGTCGATACCTCGGAGGTACTTCTCGTTGCCCTCTATCTGCGCGACCGTGTCGGCCTTCACGGCATCGGCGAACCCGCGATGCCGCCGGTGCGCCCGGAGGTGCGGAGCGTCGATCCCACGCAGCTGATCGACGACGTGGGCGGCCACGAAACCCTGCGCGTCGAATGGGAAGCATGGTGGCACCTGCTGGTTTCCGGGAAGCTGTCCGATGCGGTCCTCCCGTCGCCTCCCGACTTCACCGAGCTCAACGGCTCTCCGGCCCTGCAGCGGGTGGCCCGCGCCCACTTCGGTACCGCGATCGAATGGGCGGAGGAGCGGTGCGCCGAGTATGCGATCCATTCCGGGGTGCGCGGCGGAAAACTCGAAGGAACCCTGGCCCGGCTCCTTGAGGAGCGCGAACTCGAACTGGGGCGGCGGGCGCGGCGGTTCACGCTCGATGTTGTCGAGCTGCCCCTCGGGGCCCGCCGGGCGTGGTGGGTGGAGCCCGACCGGCTCCTGATGTGCCAGGACCTTGCCGATGATGAGGCCGCGCTGCGCAGTTATGTCGAACCGGTTGTGAAAATGCTCGCCTGATCGGGTGGTTATGCGGGTTCTCCGGCGACCGTGATGGTCAGCCGGTCCGCGGTGGTCGCAAAGGTCTGCCAGGTTCCTTCAGAGCGCTGCCACTGCTGCCCGCCGAACGACACGGCGGTGATGGACAGCCGCTCGGCGTTGCCGACCGCCCAGTGCGCGGCCGCCCACCCGGCCGCCTCCGCGGCGTCGACCGTGTACACCTCACCTTCGGCCGACCCGCCGAGGGGGCCGAACGCGGCCTCGGCGGCTGCGGCGACCTCGACGGTGCTGCCCGCCGTTGAGGGCTCGCGCAGCACGCACGTCAGGGCCGCAGGGGACTGCCCGGTGAGCGCCGACGCGAAGGCGCGGCCCTCGGGTTCATGGTCGGCATAGGCTTCGGGGTAGGCGCTTCGCTGGACGCTTTGCGCCGCCTCGGTGATGGGCAGCGATTCGTAGCCCGGTATCCGCACGAGTGCGTCGTAGAAGGCTCCGGCAGCGTACCCGGGGTCGAGAATCTGTTCCTCGGTGCCCCAGCCCTGCGAGGGCCGCTGCTGGAACAACCCCCGTGAATCGGGGCCGGCGTCGTCACCGTAGTCAAGGTTCCGAAGCCCTGATTCCTGGATGGCCGTGGCAATCGCAATCGACGCGGCCCGCGCGGGAAGCCCGCGCGCCACTGCCACTCCCGCGATCAGGGCGGCGTTCTGCGTCTGCGGCGGAGTGAGCTCGTACTGGACTCCGCCGACCTCAGCGGTGCAGCGCTCCCGGACCAGGATCTCCGAGTCGTTGAACTGGGCAACCGCAAGGCATGCCCCAACCGCTGCGAGGGCGACCAGTGCAGCCGGAACCGCGATCCTCAGGGTGCGGCGCGGGGCCGGTGGCCGTGCGTATCCGCTCGTCACAGGAAGGCGTGCTCAGTTCGCGTGGAGCGCGGCGTTCAGCGTGATCCCGGTTCCCGTCCTGGGCCGGGCCTCGACCACCCCTGTTGTCGAGTTGCGCAGGTAGAGGATTCCGGACTGCCCGGAAAGCTCGGCGGCCTTGGTCACGCTGCCGTCGGGCAGGGTGACCTTTGTGCCGGCGGTGATGTAGAGCCCGGCTTCGACAACGCAGTCATCGCCGAGGGAGATGCCCACACCGGACTGCGCTCCGAGCAGGCAGCGCTCTCCGATCGTGATCTTCTGGGTTCCGCCCCCGGACAGGGTGCCCATGATCGAGGCGCCGCCGCCGACGTCGGACCCGTTGCCGACGACCACGCCCGCGGAGATCCGGCCTTCGACCATCGACTGGCCGAGGGTGCCGGCGTTGAAGTTGACGAAGCCCTCGTGCATCACCGTCGTGCCTTCAGCGAGGTAGGCGCCTAGCCGCACCCGGTCGGCGTCGGCGATGCGGACGCCGGAGGGGAGCACGTAGTCGACCATGCGCGGGAACTTGTCAACGGCGAAAACGGTCACCGGACCGCGGGCGCGCAGCGCGAGGCGTACCTCGTCGAAGCCCGCGACCGCGCATGGGCCATGGTTGGTCCACACGACGTTGGCGAGCATGCCGAAGATGCCGTCGAGGTTGATGCTGTTCGGCGCGACGAGCCGGTGCGACAGCAGATGCAGCCGGAGGTAGGCGTCGGCTGTGTCGCTCGGCGGCTCGTCGAGGCGGATCGACGTCGAAACCACTCCGGCCGAGGTGCGCCGCAGGGGGTCGGCGCCCTCCCCGGCGAGGCCTTCGAGCCGGGCACGGAGTTCCTCCGAGGCGGCCGGCGCGCCACCCAAGCCGGGCGCGGGGTACCAGACATCGAGGACGGCGCCATCCTCGGCGGTTGTCGCAAGACCCAGGCCGTAGGCCGTCCGCGATCCTGCATCAGTTCCGGAAAGATCAACTGCGCTCTGCGTCATGGCCCCCAGTCTACCGAGGGATAGGGTTGGAAAATGACCCAGCCCAGCCTGAAACTCCTCGATCCGACAACCGACGTCGCCCTGCTTACGGCCGACCTGGTGAACATTCCCAGCGTGTCGGGCAATGAAAACGCACTGGCCGACGCCATCGAAAGCGTGCTGCGTGCGCTGCCCCGCCTCGAAGTGCTCCGCGACGGCGATGCGATCATCGCCCGCACCTCGCTGGGCCGCGGCCAGCGGGTCATCCTCGCGGGCCACCTCGACACGGTGCCCCTGCCCGGGGCCGCCGGCGCACGAGGCACGGTGCCCGGGGTCTGGGACGGCGACGTGCTCTACGGCCGGGGAACGACGGACATGAAGGGGGGAGTGGCGGTGCAGCTCGCCCTTGCCGCAACCCTCGCCGACCCGCAGCGCGATGTCACCTACGTCTTCTATGACAACGAGGAGGTCGAGGCGTCGCTGAGCGGGCTGGGGCGGCTGGTGCGGAACCACCCGGCGTGGCTGGAGGGCGACTTCGCCGTCCTGCTCGAGCCGACGGCGGGCACTGTCGAGGGAGGCTGCAACGGCACCGCCCGCTTCGAGGTCACGCTCTCCGGAAGGGCAGCGCATTCGGCGCGCGCCTGGATGGGGGAGAACGCCATCCACGCCGCCGCCGAAGTCCTGGCCCGGCTCCGCGACCACGTCCCGGCCACCGTTGCTGTCGACGGCCTTGACTACCGGGAGAGCCTCAACGCGGTGATGATCCACGGAGGAACCGCCGGCAACGTGATCCCGGACCGCACCGTTGTTGAAGTGAACTACCGGTTCGCGCCGGACAAAAGCCCCGACGAGGCCGAACAGTACGTCCGCCGGCTGCTCGAGGGCTTCGAGGTGGAACGCACCGACGCCGCGGCGGGAGCGCGCCCAGGCCTCCAGCACCCTGCGGCGGCGGACTTCGTGGCGGCGGTCGGGGCGGTTCCGCAGCCGAAGTACGGCTGGACGGACGTGGCCCGCTTCAGCGAACTCGGGATTCCCGCCGTGAACTTCGGGCCGGGGGATGCGCTTCTTGCCCACTCCGACAACGAGCACGTCCACGCCGACGAGGTGAGGCAGTGCCTCACGGCGCTGCGGACCTGGTTGTCGGCCTAGCCCGGATCTCCGCGGCGCCGGCCGGGATTCCCGCGGCGCCGCAACAGCAGCAAAACGAAGGCAGGGCACGCGCCGCGGTGCGTGCCCTGCCTTCACTGTTTATGCCGTGGGCCCCGGACGGGGGCGGGGCTAGGCCGCCGTCACCCCTTCGGGTTCGGCCTTCACGACCCCGTCCTGTTTGTCATTGCCCACCTTCACCTTGGTGCGGAAGCTCAGCAGGCCCGAAAGCCGGGTTGCCAGCGCCGAGAGGGCGAAGTTGATGACGATGAAGATCAGGGCGGCAATGAGCAGGGACTGGAGCAGGTTGCCCTCGCCCACCCCGAGCCGGCGTGCGTTCTGCAGCAGCTCCGGGAAGCCGATGATGTAGCCCAGGGCCGAGTCCTTGAGGATCACGACGAACTGGCTGACCAGGGCGGGCAGCATCGCGATCAGCGCCTGCGGCACCTCGATGCTGCGCAGCGAGCGCATTGGGGTCATGCCGATGGCGAGGCCGGCCTCGCGCTGGCCTTTCGGCAGGCCGTGGACGCCGGAGCGGATGAGCTCGGCGATCACCGAGCCGTTGTAGAGCGTCAGTGCCACGACGACGGCCACGAAGGGGGCGTCGTCGACAAGGTTCGAACGCCCCAGCGCCAGCCAAAGGAAGATCATCATGAGCAGCACCGGAACCGCCCGGAGGAACTCGACGACTATCCCTGCCACCCAGCGCACCGGAGCCAACGGGGCGAGCCGTCCAAGCCCGAAGACCAGACCGAACACGATGGAGGTGACCACCGCGACGGCGGCCGCCTTCAGGGTGCTGAGCAGGCCCGGAAGGATGAAGTACTGCCAGGTGCGGCCCTCGAGGAAGGGCGTCCATTTGGCGGGCTCCAGCTGCCCCTTTCCGGCCAGCAGGAAAATGATGTAGGCCACGAGGCCGGCGACCAGGAGGGCGCCGATCAGGTTTCCCACGAGGATGGTGCGCCGCGCCTTGGGCCCCGGCGCGTCGAACAGGACGCTTTGGGCGCTCATCGAGCCACCGCCAATCTCCTGGACGCCCAGGTGGTAAGGAGGCCGACAGGGATCACGATGATCACGAAGCCCAGGGCGAACGTGAAGAAGATCGGGATCACGAGGTCGGCGCGGAACTCGATCATGGTCTTCATCAGGCTTGAGGCCTCAGCGGCAACGGACCCGGCAGCCGCAACGGTCGAGTTCTTGATCAGCGCGATCAGCACGTTGCCCAGCGGGGCGATCGCTCCGCGGAAGGCCTGCGGCAGGATGATCAGGCGGGCGGCGGGAAGGAAACTCAGCCCGATCGCCCGCGCTGCCTCGGCCTGGCCGAGGGGAACCGTGTTGACGCCGCTGCGGATCGCTTCGCAGACGAACGCCGCGTGGTAGAGCGACAGGCCGAGCACGGCAAGGCGGAAGAAGTTGAGGTCGAAGTCCTGGGTGAGCACCACCTGCAACTGGCCGTACAGGCCCAGCACGCCGAACGCGATGATGATGGTCAGCGGCGTGTTGCGGAAGATATTTACATAGGCGGCGCCAAGCCACTGCAGGCTTGGGATGGGCGAGATGCGCATCAGTGCGAGCAGCGTGCCGAGCAGCAGGGACCACAGCGCGGCCCAGAACGTCAGCTGGATATTGACCCAGAACGCGGCCGGGACGTCGTACGTCTGAAAGAGCGACAGGAAATTATCCAAGGTTCACCTCTTTGTTGGTGTTGAACATGCGATGGTGGGGCTGCCCGACGGGCAGCCCCACCAATACCGGGAGGTGATTACGCGCAGGCCTCGGGCTCCGGCGGGTTCAGTTCCTTGTTGTACGAGTAGTCGGCGCCTTCGGTGTTGACCTTCAGCGCCTCTTCCCACGCACCATCGTCGATCATCTTGGTGATGGCCGTGTTGACGTCTTCGCAGAGTTCGCTGCCCTTGGGCAGGCCGACGCCGTAGCGCTCCTCCGAGAAGGGGGCACCGACGACCTTGAACTGGCCGGCATTGGCCTCCTGGGCGGCAAGGCCGGCGAGGATGATGTCGTCGGTTGTGACGGCATCGATCTGGCCGCCGCCCATCACGCTGACGCACTCCGCGTAGCCGGGCTGCTCAACGAGGTTGACGTCCGGGTACTTGTCCTTGATCTTCTGCGCCGAGGTGGAGCCGGTGACCGAGCACAGGTTCTTCCCCGCGAGGTCCTCGGGGCCCTTGATGTCGCTGTCCTTGGGGACAAGAAGATCCTGGCCGGCGACGAAGTACGGCCCGGCGAAGTCGACTGTCTGCTTGCGCTCGTCGGTGATCGAGTAGGTCGCGAAAATCATGTCGACTTCGTTGTTCGACAGGAGGTTCTCGCGGTTGGCCGAGGGAGCCTGGACGAATTCGATCTGCTCTTCGGTGTAGCCAAGCTCCTTGGCCACGTACTTCGCAACGTCCACGTCGAAGCCCGAGTAGGAGCCGCCTTCATCGAATCCAAGGCCCGGCTGGTCGAACTTGATGCCGATCTTGACGGATTCAGCGTCGCCCTCGCCGCCGGTTCCACCGCTCTCATTTCCGCCCCCGCCTCCACAGGCCGAGAGCGTGAGGGCTGCGGCTGCTGCCATGGCGGCAGCTGCATAACGGGTCTTTCGCATGATTTCTCCTTGCGTTGCGGCCAACAGGCCTTGACGGTGCAGTGATGAAACTTGGTGTGGGTCAGTGGGCGAGGATCTTCCCGAGGAAGTCCTTCGCGCGGTCGCTCCGCGGATTGGTGAAAAACTCCTCGGGGGTGGCCTGCTCGACAATCTGGCCGTCCGCCATGAAGATGACGCGGTCGGCGGCCCTCCTGGCGAAGCCCATCTCGTGGGTGACAACGATCATTGTCATGCCCTCCTTGGCGAGCGAGACCATCGCATCGAGGACTTCGTTGATCATCTCGGGGTCGAGGGCCGAGGTGGGCTCGTCGAAAAGCATAACCTTCGGCTTCATGGCCAGCGCCCGCGCGATCGCCACGCGCTGCTGCTGCCCGCCGGAGAGCTGCGCCGGCAGCTTCTGGGCCTGGTTGGCAACGCCGACGCGTTCCAGGAGGGACATCGCGAGGTCCTTGGCTTCCCTGGTTTTCATTCCCTTGACCTTCACGGGCCCGAGGGTGACGTTTTCAAGAATCGATTTGTGCGCAAAAAGGTTAAAGGACTGGAACACCATTCCCACGTCGGCGCGCAGTTTGGCCAGCGCCTTGCCCTCGGCGGGCAGCACTTTCCCGTCAATGCGGATTTCGCCGTCGTCGATGGTTTCGAGGCGGTTGATCGCCCGGCACAGGGTCGATTTTCCGGAGCCCGAAGGGCCGATCACAACAACCACTTCGCCGCGGGCAATTTCGAGATCAATATCTTTGAGAACGTGCAGCTCGCCGAAGTGTTTGTTCACCTTTTTCAGGGATACGAGGGGGGCCGCTGAAGACGCGGTCGTAGACGGCTGCGGTTCACTTGTCATGGGAAGAATCTAGCGAACGAATGCCCTCTGGCAACACTTACGCGCCCAAAAAGGAAAATTGTGATTCAAGAGCAACCAAATCCCGGGCGGGCTCCGGGGCGGCTAGCCTAGGAGGATGCCTCACCTGAACCGAGCCCCGAACGACGACGCCAGCCAGCCGGAAACCCCCGGACAGACGCCTCCTGCCACGCGCCGCCGCGGGCAGGTTGAACTCCGGCGGGCGCAGACGGCGGTGCCCCAATCCGACAGCTTCCTGCTGGACTCGGAGGAGGGGCCCCTCTTCACGAAAACCGACCCGTGGCGGGTGCTGCGGATCCAGAGCGAGTTCGTCGAGGGTTTCGGCACCCTGTCCCAGCTTGGCCCGGCAATAAGCGTCTTCGGGTCGGCCCGCACACCCCGCGACTCGCCGTTCTACGCGCTCGGTGAGGACATCGGGCGGCGCCTGGTCGGTGCCGGGTACGCCGTCATCACCGGAGGCGGCCCCGGGGCCATGGAGGCGGCGAACAAGGGCGCCTGCGAGGCGGGAGGAATGTCGGTCGGACTTGGCATCGAGCTGCCTTTCGAACAGGGAATGAACGAGTGGGTCGACCTCGGCATCAATTTCCGTTACTTCTTCGCCCGCAAGACAATGTTCGTCAAGTACGCCAGGGGCTTCGTCGTCCTGCCCGGCGGTTTCGGCACCCTCGATGAACTCTTCGAGGCGATGACCCTCGTCCAGACCCGGAAGGTCACCTCCTTCCCGATCGTGCTGATCGGCGTCGACTACTGGGGCCCGCTGTGGGACTGGGTAAAGGGAACCCTCCTTGCCGAAGGAATGATCTCGGAAAAGGACCTCGGGCTTGTCCACCTGGTCGACGACGCCGAGGAAGCAGTGCGGCTCGTCATCGCCGACACCAAAACCCATAAGGAACCCTGACCGGCGGTCTCTGGCACCATGGCTCTGTGAGTATCTTCCTCGTTCTCCTCGCGATCGCGTTGCTGGGCGGCACCGCCGTGCTGGCCGCCGGCCTGCGGTTCCCCCTCCGGGGCGGCCGGCGGGTCCCTGCGGCGGTTCCCGGGCTCGCCGAACCGGTCGCCTCCCTGCCCCCGGTGCTCCTGCCGGACAACCCCGCCGCTGCCGACGTCGGACGGGTGCGTTTCGGACTAGGCCTGCGGGGATACCGCATGGATCAGGTCGACGAGGTCCTTGACCGCCTCGCCGAAGCGCTCGCAGCGCGGGACGCCCGGATCGAGGACCTGCTGCGGCGGTGCCCCAGCGGTGGAGCGGAACGGTGACGGGCGCAGTTCCCGGATCGGACGGGCGGCTGCGGTGCGGGTGGGCGGTGTCCACCACCGAGTACGAGCGCTACCACGACGACGAGTGGGGCAGGGTCGTCACCGGCGACGCCGCGCTGTTCGAACGGCTCAGCCTCGAGGGCTTCCAGTCCGGCCTGAGCTGGCTGACCATCCTGCGCAAGCGCGAAGCGTTCCGGGAGGCGTTCGCAGGGTTCGACCCGCTGCGCGTTTCCCGTTTCACCGACGACGACGTCGCGCGGCTGATGGCTGATGCGGGTATCGTGCGCAACCGGGCGAAGATCCTTGCCACGATCGCGAACGCCAAGGTCGTCGCCGCCTTCCCGGAAGGCACCACCTTGGGCGGGGTCTTCGAAGCCTTCCGCCCGCCGGCCGGACCGGCCCCGGCGTCCCTTGAGGAAGTGCCGGCTGTCACGCCCGAGTCGACGGCGCTGGCCAAGGAACTGAAGCGGCTGGGCTTCCGATTCGTTGGCCCAACCACCGTCTACGCAATGATGCAGGCAACCGGTTACGTCAACGACCACCTCGACGCCTGCTGGGTCCGGCACACCCGGCCCGCGGATACCAGCTCCGCCCCGTCGGCGCCTTGACTGGAGTGCATCCGCGCGCCTGGCCCTGGCCGGTGCAGGTCCTGCTGGTCTACGGTGCGGCGCGCATCGTCTCCACTGCGGTGCTCCTTGCCGCCGCGGCCGTCCAGGCGCCGAGCCCCTGGGCGGCGGCGTCGCCCGGATACTTGTCCTTCGTCGCGTTCTGGGACAGCGGCTGGTACGAGAGGATCTTCGAGGAAGGGTATCCACCGGAGCTTCCCCGGGACATCGACGGCGCCGTCTCACCCAACCAGTGGGCGTTCTACCCACTGTTCCCGGCCCTGGTCCGGCTGCTCCACTCCCTTACGGGCGCAGGATGGCCGGTGCTCGCACCAATCGCCGCAACGGCGTGCGGGTTCGCCGCGGCCCTGGTCATCTACCGGTTGTTCCGGCTCGCCGCGGAACCCCGCGACGCGCTGTGGGGCGTGGCCTTTGTCGCGTTCCTTCCGGTTTCCCCGATCCTGCAGATTCCCTACGCGGAGTCACTGAACCTGCTGCTGCTGGCGTTGTCGCTGCTGCTGGTCTTCACGCGCCGGTACCTCACCGCCGTTCCGGTGGTCGTCGCCATGTGCCTCTCCAGGCCCGCGGGGGTCCCCTTCGCGTTGCTGCTGCTGATCCTGTTCGTGATCGAACTGCTGGCGCTGCGCCGGCGGCCCCCGGATGCCCCAGCCGACCGAAAAACCGGCGGCGCGCCGCTCCGGCTCGCCGTGCTGGGCCTCGTCACCGGAGCCGCGGCGCTGGCCTGGCCTGCCGCGGCGTGGGCCGTCACGGGGGAGACGAACGCGTACGTCGAAACGGAGACGGCGTGGCGCGGTGAGGAACTTGCACCGTTCGCACCCTGGCCGAACGCGGCGGCGGCCTACCTCGGGCCGGTGGGAGGCCCGCTGGCGCTGCTGGTCCTCGCGGCAGGGTGCTTCCTCCTGTTCCGGTCACGGCCGGTCCGCAGCCTGGGCGCCGGCCCCGTGAGCTGGTGCGCGGCCTATCTTGTGTACCTCGCCGCGTTCTGGAATCCCCAGTCGAGCACCTTCCGGATCTTGCTTCCGCTCTTTCCCCTCGCGCTCGCGGCGGCCCTCGCCTCGCGGTCCCCAACGTACCGGTGGGCCGTCCTGGCGGTGTGCCTTGTCCTCCAGATCGTGTGGGTACGGGTGCTCTGGGCCTGGAGCCCGGTGGTGGGAAATGCCGACTATCCACCATGAAACTGTGATCCACGCCGCACGCGGATTAGCTCGCCGGTTGATTGTGCTGAATAATGTATTCGATGACGTGTGCTGGCGCGTCGTGCCCAGCAGGGCGCTGCCGCACACCGCTTACTGACGCGGCGCCGCTGGCCGGCAACGCACTGTTGAAAGGGACGATCCTTATGGCTGCCATGAAACCGCGAACCGGCGACGGACCGATGGAAGTCACTAAGGAGGGACGCAGCTTGATCATGCGCGTGCCCATCGACGGCGGAGGTCGCCTGGTGGTCGAACTCAATGCCGAAGAGGCAGGGAAGCTGAAGGACTGCCTGCTGACGGTGACCGGCTAGCAGCCGCTCACTTCTGGCGTTTCACGGCGAGCAGGAGCCCCGACCCAGTCGGGACCAGGGCCGAGAGGAGCTGGTCGTTCTCGCGGATCGTCTTACCCACCTGGCGCAGGGCATTCGTCGAGGACTCCCGGATCGCGGGATCAGCAACCCGGTCGGCGTCCAACGCGTCGTTGACGATCAGCATCCCGCCCGGCTTCAGCAACCGCACCGCCTGGTCGACGTAGAGCGGCAGTCCCGCTTTGTCGGCGTCGATGAAGACGAGGTCGTAGGCGGAGTCGGTGAGGCGCGGGAGGACATCCGAGGCACGTCCGGAAATCGTGCGCGTCCGGTTGCCCGGGATCCCGGCCTCGGCGTAGGCCTCGCGCGCCGTGCGCAGGTGGTCGACATCGGAATCGATCGTCGTGAGCACCGCGTTCCGGCCCAGTCCGCGCAGGAGGCATACCCCCGACACTCCTGCCCCGGCACCCACCTCGACGGCTGTCTGTGCCTTGGAGCCTGCGGCGAGGACGGTCAGCGCGGCACCGACTCCGGGGGACACCGGCGTCACTCCCAGCTCGTAGGAGCGGTCGCGGGCGCGAAGGAGTACTTCGTCCTCGACGGGAAGTCCCTCAGTGTATGACCAGCTGCTCTGCTTGTCCGCGGCCATCGGTGTCCGTTCTTTAGTAATGTGCAATGTCGCAGGTCCCCCAACCCGCCTCCAACACTACTGCCGAAGCCGGAGCCCCGCGCGCACCGCTGCCCGGTGGCTCCCGCATAATTACCAGCCAGTTCCCAGCTTTGTACTGAAGAATTTTCTTTATTGGGGCATCCAGCCACCCCGCCGCAACGAATCACGGTGATCAGGACCGCATCACCGCGGCCTTGAACGGCACCGCAGCGAAATGGCTGTTGAAAGGCGATAAGGGGAAACAGATGTCTAGCCCAAGGGCGGCAGCCGCCGCCGAGCAGACCGTCCCGCATGTCGACCGTCCCTACGGGGGCGACGCGCAGGAGGCCGACTGGGTCGCACCGACGTGGGAAGAAGTAGTTACGGTGCACTCGCCAAAGGTGTACCGGCTCGCATACCGGCTGACCGGCAACAAGTTCGACGCGGAGGACCTTACCCAGGAGGTGTTCGTCCGCGTGTTCCGGTCGCTGGCGAATTTCAAGCCCGGAACTCTCGATGGCTGGCTGCACCGGATCACCACCAACCTCTTCCTCGACCAGGCCCGGCGCAGGACACGGATCCGGTTCGACGGGCTTTCCGAGGAAGCCGAAGCCAGGCTGCCCACCGGGCACCCCGGCCCCGAGCGCAGCTTCGAGTTCAACAATCTCGACATCGACGTCCAGGCGGCCCTCGATGAGCTGCCGCCGGATTTCCGCGCCGCTGTGGTCCTCTGCGACCTTGAGGGGCTCGCCTACGACGAGGTGGCGCGTGTCCTCGGCGTGAAGCTTGGAACAGTCCGTTCGCGGATCCATCGGGGCAGGACGATCCTCCGCGAGAAGCTGGCGCACCGCGACCCGCGTAAGCCCGCGAAGCCTCCCGTGCTGCAGCTCCCGCGGATCGCCGGCATCGGGTAGTTCCCCCGGCGGCCGACGAATCGCCCGGCCGCGGGAGGGAAAGGTAGTCTTTTCACGTGTTCGGAATCAACGGTCTCGAGTTTGTGGTCTTGGCGATGCTCGCCGTTGTGATCCTGGGTCCGGAGCGGCTTCCGGAGTACGCGGCGCAGCTCGCCCGCCTGGTAAAGGGCCTGCGTAGGATGGCCAGCGGTGCCCGCGAGCAGCTCCGCGAAGAGGTGGGGCCCGAACTCGACGAAGTCGACTGGCGGAAACTCGATCCCCGCCAGTACGATCCGCGGCGCATCATCAAGGAAGCGCTCCTCGAGGACCTCGACGACACCTTCAAGCCCGTCAGCCCCGACGGCCCGGCGGCCGCCCGATCCACCATGCCGCCGTCGGCTCACACCGCTGCGGCTCCGGTGCGGCTCGCCTCGGGCCAGCCGGCACCGTACGACGCCGAAGCGACGTAGGCAGGCGTCCGCAGGGCGGTCAGCGGGGCGATACCGACAGTTTGGTTCCCGCAAGGCCACGGGGCCGGCGCGCCAGAGAGTGGGCGATGCTCCGGAGGGCGCCAGCGGCCGGCGACGAGGTCGTTTCGAGCACGATCGGGGCTCCGGCGTCGCCGCCCTCGCGCAGTGCGATTTCGACTGGGACACTGCCCAGCAGGGGCACTTCCGCTGAAAGGGTCGCGCTCAGCCGTTGGGACAGTGCCTGCCCTCCGCCGGAACCGAACAGCTCGATGCGGTCCCCTCCGGGCAGGTCAAGCCAGGACATGTTCTCGACCACCCCGACGACCTTCTGGCCCGTTGAGGCCGCCATGGCCCCGGCTCGTTCGGCCACATCTGCGGCCGCGCTCTGCGGGGTGGTGACGACGAGGAGCTCGGAGCGGGGCAGCAGCTGCGCCACCGAGATGGCGATGTCCCCGGTTCCCGGCGGCAGATCGAGGAACAGGGCGTCGAGGTCGCCAAAGTAGACATCGGTGAGGAATTGCTCAAGCGCCCGGTGGAGCATAGGGCCCCGCCAGGCCACCGGCTGGTTGGTGTTGACGAACATGCCGATCGAAATGACCTTCACCCCGTAGGCAACAGGCGGAAGGATCATCTCGTCAACACGCGTTGGCTGCTGCGTGATCCCCATCAGGGCGGGAACGGAAAAACCGTAGACGTCGGCATCGATGATGCCCACGCGCAGGCCTTCGGCGGCCATCGCCGTCGCAAGGTTCACCGTGACCGTAGACTTGCCCACTCCGCCTTTTCCGCTCGCCACGGCGTAGACGCGGGTGAGGGATCCTGGGTCATTGAAGGGGATTCCCCGCTGACCGCCGGCGCCGCGCAGCATCGTCTTGAGCGCATCGCGCTGCTCCTGGTTCATCACTCCAAGATCGACGCTGACGGAATTGACGCCTTCAACCCCGGCCAGCGCGTGCTCAACGTCTGCGGTGATCGTCTCCTGCAGCGGACAGCCGGAGATTGTGAGCAGCACCCTCACCGTCACTGCACCTGACGGATCGGCGTCCACACGGTCAACCATTCCCAGCTCGGTGATCGGCCGGCGGAGTTCGGGGTCAAGAACGGAGCCGAGGGCCCCGAGGACCGCAGCCTCTGAAATCACTGGCTGTCGCTCGCGACCGGTGGGGTCACGCGGGGCAGGCCCATGGTGTTCTCCGACGGCTTCCTGCGCGGTTTCTTGGTGAGGGCTATCTCCTGGCCGTCGGCCGCTTCAAGGATTTCCTCGAGGGCCGAGCGAAGCTCGGACCGGACATAGTCCCTTGTGGCAACCTCACGGAGGGCAATGCGGAGTTCCGCGATTTCCCGGGTCAGGTACTCGGTGTCGGAAAGGTTCCGCTCCGCGCGCTGCCTGTCCTCACGCAGCGACACGCGGTCACGGTCATCCTGCCGGTTCTGGGCCAGCAGCAGCAGCGGTGCAGCGTAGGAGGCCTGGAGGGAAAGCATCAGCGTCAGGGCCGTGAACCCCAGGGCCGCGCTGTCCCACCGGGCGTCCGCCGGTCCCCAGGTGTTCCAGACCAGCCACAGCACGCAGAACACGGTCATGTAGAAGAGGAACTGCGGCGTGCCCATGAAGCGCGCGAAGTTCTCGGTTGCACTGCCGAACCGGTCGGGGTTGGGACGCAGCCGGGGAATCACCCGTTTGCGGCTCTCCCGTGGGGTGTCAAGACCGGTCGAGGTCGATCGGATTCTCTCAGCCACGTGTTCCTCCCCGCCTTAGTGCGCGTGTGTCGTCCTGGGCCCGCCAGTCATCGGGCAGGAGATGGTCAAGCACGTCATCGACGGTGACGGCGCCCACCAGCCTGCCCTCCTTATTGATGATGGGCAGCGAGTTGAGATTGTAGGTCGCAAGGATGCGGGAGACCTCGCTGATATTGGCCTGGTCACTGACCGGTTCGAGGTCGGCATCGAGGATATTGCCCAGCTGCTCCGGTGGCGGGTATCGCAGGAGCTGCTGGATGTGCACCACGCCGAGGTACCTGCCGGTGGGCGTCTCAAGCGGCGGGCGGCAGACAAAGATCGATGAGGCAAGGGCCGGGGTGAGCTCCTCGCGGCGCACGTGGGCCAGGGCTTCGGCCACCGTCGCCTCGGGCGGGAGGATGACAGGGACGGTCGTCATCAGGGAACCGGCGGTGTCCTCCTCGTACTGCAGGAGCCGGCGCACGTCGTCGGCGTCGTCGGGCTCCATGAGCTGGAGCAGCTCCTCCTTCTGCGCCTCGGGCAGTTCGTTGAGCAGGTCGGCGGCGTCGTCGGGGTCCATCTCTTCGAGGATGTCGGCGGCGCGCTCGCGGTTCAGCGAGGAAAGGATCTGGACCTGGTCATTGTCGGGCATCTCCTGGAGGATGTCCGCCAGCCGGTCGTCCTGAAGCTCCCCGGCCACCTCGAGGCGGCGCTTGTTGCTCATCTCGTGAAGGGCTTCGGCAAAGTCGGCGGCCTTGAGGTCCTCGTGCTGCGCGACGAACTGGGAGGCGCCCTGGGGCTCGTCCGCGGCGCCGTGGTAGGCATCGAGCCAGTTGATGATGAGACGCTCACCTCCCCTGCGAAGACTGCGCAGTGCAGAGGTGGGGCCGCCGCGTCGGATGAACAGCTGCGACACGTGCCAGTCGCCCGTCCTGTTCTTCTCCATCGCGATGTCCTCGATGACCGCGTCGCCGGAGCCGTCCCGCAGGGTGACCCGCCGGTCGAAAAGCTCACCCACAACGAGCAGTTCGGCGCCGCGCTGCTCGAAGCGGCGCAGGTTCACCAGCCCCGTGCAGATGATCTGCGACGTGTCCATTGAAGTGACCCGGGTCATCGGGACGAAAATGCGTTTCTTCCCGGGGACCTCGATGACGATTCCGACTACCTGGGGTTCCTTGAGGGGGCCGCGGTCGATCACGACGACGTCGCGCAGCCGGCCCAGACGGTCGCCCAAGGGGTCGAAAACATCGAGGCCGAGCAGGCGTGCTACGAAGACGCGGGTCGGATTGGTATTCACATGCCAAGGCTACTTCCCGGCGTGCCTTCCGGTGTATTCGGTGACGGTTTTGAGCCCTGGCTCCCACCGGACGGGCACCGCCGGAGCCCCGGGCGGGCATCGACGGGGGACGGGGAGGGGGTGCCGGCGCCTACTCGGCTTCCCGGAACCGCGGCCCCGGGGTGGCGTTTGCGAGGGCGAAGTAGATTCCGGCGCCCATTGTCGTGAAGCCAAGGATGCCGACCAGGATGCTGGTGGTCGGGTTGGACAGCATTACCGCGATGAGCAGGGTCAGGAACCCGGCGAGGTCGGCGAGCACGCCGAGGACGATCCGGCGGTTCGAGACGGCGGAGGTTGGGGCTGGGGCCAGTGCCGCGGCAAGCTGGGGGTCGTCGTCCCGGAACTGTTTCTCAAGCTGGTCGAACAATCTCTGCTCGTGATCCGAAAGCGCCATCGGGATCTCCTTGGGTGTCCTTGAGGGGCGGGGGAGGGGGAAGTGGTGCGAGGAAGCGCGCGGGAGCGTTTTTCTGGTCTGTCGGACCGTATGGGCCGCCAGGCTGTGTACCACGCAGGTATCATGTCCTCGGTTAGGACTATTCAGTCCCAGTAAACTACCAACTCGCACCAGCCGGCGATAATTCCTTGTTCGGAGAAAGCGGGGGGAGGCTTCCAAGGCGCGGGAACCCCGATCGCTCCGCAGGAGCCCTTCCTGAGGCTGCGCTGCGCCGGCTGTACGGGCCCTCCAGTGGGAGCAGGCATAGGCGTCAGGTGGTTGCGCGCTCGCCCGCGGTTGCGCAGGGAGCGCGCCCCGCCGCACCCGCTCGACCTTGCCGCGGGATGGGCGCGGTGGAGCGGTCGGCCATGCCCTGGCGGGGCTGGCCGGGAGTTCGAGGCTTAGCTGGCCAGTTCGGCAACCCCGCGCAGCTGCGTAGGCGGTACGGAGAAGAGGGTGAAGAATTCAGCCGCGACGGCGGGGTCGCCCTCCAAGGTGATCCGCCCGGAGGCGAGGGCATCCGGGACCATCTCTCCACTGAAGATCAGGTCCCACAGGGCAAGCACATCGCCTGTCACGTCCACGTCGACCGATCCGGCCGGGGTCCGCCGGACATCGATTGACTGGGGCGTAACGGAAACCGTGAAGACGTCCCGCCCGATATGAAGGCGAAGCTTCGCCTCGAACATCGACTCCGTTGGGGGGTAGTAGAGCGCCTTCAGCAGGAGGATAAAGGCGTCGGAGCTCATGCCCTTGGTCGGCCGGTGTGCGATATGGGAGCCCCACCGCGAGAGTTCGAGAAGGATTGTCTCAAGCTGGTACCCGCGCTCGGTAAGTTCGTAGGCCGGAACGCTCGCCGGCGGGCCCAGCTTGACGCGATGGAGGAGGCCGGATCCCTCGAGGTCCTTGAGGCGCTGGCTCAGGACGTTTGGACTTGCGTTGGGCAGGCCGGCCCGCAGGTCGCTGAATCGCTTGGGTCCAAGCAGGAGCTCGCGGACAACCAGCATCGACCACCGCTCGCCCACCGCGTCCATCGCGAGGGCCGCTCCACAAGAGTCGTCGTAGCTTCTTTGTGCCATATGGGAATTATATCGCAGCCGCAGAAGTTGGTACTAGGCAAGGATCCAACTGTCCTACATTTGAACTACTAGAATCACCCGGCGCATCGAGGAGCAACGATGGAAACCGCAGTCATCCCCGCGGACCGCATCTTTGGAACCGACTGGACCCCGGCCCAGCTTCAGGCCATTGCGGAGCGCTACGAGTTCATCCAGTCGCACACCCTGTACAGCAGCACCGCAGTCCGGGTTGCCCCGAAGACCCAGGTGATCGACCGCGCGGCCCTGCGGGCGCTCGTTGCCCGGACCATGGGCCGGGTCGAGGGAACCTACTGGATGGTTGCCGCAATGACGATGGCCCATCTCGCCATCAGTTTTCCCCAGTTGCTCACAGAGGAGCAAGTTTGTCTGTTGCTTGACCCGATCGCCGCGGGGGAGAGCCTCGCCGAGGCCGGCCGGGTTCATCAGGTCACGGCCCTGGCTGCCTGAACCGCTGCCCTCTACCCGACCCTTCCCGAACCGCCCAGCCCGACCGAAGAGGATCCGATGGCAAATTTCACGTCGCTGCGTGCAGCGGCCCTGACCTTCCTGGCCGCCGCAACACTTGCGGCATGCGCCGGCTCCACCGCAACACGCGCAGCGTCCGGACCTTCAACGACGGCTTCGTCGAGCACCTCTTCCTCGCCGGTCCTCCCGTCTCCGACGCTCGCCGAGGGGCGTGTGAGTGAGTCGAGCAGCCTTCGGGAATCGGTGACGGCGGCTCCGGCGCTCTGACATCCGCCGGTGCGGGTGGAGCCACCGCAGTTGGTGGCGCCTTTCACTCATCCGGCATCTGGATGAACGCGCAACCCGCCTTTCGTCCAGCCGAGGTCCAGGCGATGCCGGGCTGAACCTGCGGGTTCAGCCGGAGAGCCGGACGTCGTCGACGTCGAGCAGGATTGCAGCGAAACCGTGGTCGGCGATGTTGTTTTCGTCCCGGAGCAGCACGCGCCGGCGGGAAGCACGCCGGGCCACCCGATCTGGATGCCGTCGGACGGCTGCGCGATGCGCTGTTCCGGACTCTGGATGAAGACCCGGCGGATCAGGAGTGCGCATGGTCAGAGGTGTCGGAACTGCTCAGCTCGATGACCTTCAAGCGTGTGTTCAAACCCTCGGAAGTTTCGGCTGCGGCCCGTCGCGGGCGACGCCGACCTGGGAGGCATCGCAGCAGCGGTGCACACCCTCGTCGAGGCGAACGGCTGGCCGCGCCTGCGCGTGTGCCCGAACCACCTGTGCGACATGGCGTTCTACGACGCCACCCGGAGCCGCACGCAGAAATGGGACTCCTTCGAGACCTGCGGCAACAAGGCGAACGTCGCCGCCCACCGGGCGAGGCTGCGGGAGCGCGAAGGGAACTAGCAGCCTTCGGTGCTCCGCGTGGACAGGGGACAGGAGGAAGCGGCGCGAGTTCACTCCCAGCGATACTCCAGCGCGGTGGGCCGGATGTGGTGAAGAATGGGCCCATGTCGAATCCTCTTGGACGCACACCCTCCCGCGATGAATCCCGCACGCTCCCGCGCGGTGAGACCGTGGGCCGGTACACCGCCTACCTCGACGCGCAAAAGGCCGTCGACTATCTGGCGGACAATAAGTTTCCCGTCGAACGGGTCTCGATCATCGGCAATGACATCAAGACCGTCGAGCGGGTCACCGGCCGGCTCAGCTACCCCCGCGTCGCGCTGGCCAGCGCCGCGACGGGCGCCTGGTTCGGCTTCTTCGTCGGCCTCATCCTCACCCTCTTCGGGGGAAGTGAGCCCTACACGAGCCTGCTCTCCTCGATGGCGCTCGGTGCCGTCTTCTGGATGCTCTTCGGAGTGCTCACCTATGCGTTCCAGCGGGGCAAGCGCGACTTCACCTCCACCAGCCAGGTCGTCGCGACGAGCTACGACGTGATCGTTGACCCGACGGTTGCAGCCGACGCCCGCCGCAGGCTCCAGGACCTGCCGATGAACGGCCAGGCCCAGCACCCGGGCGGCGGTGCGGTCTGGGGACCTCCGCAGGGTGCTGCCGGACAGCCCGAGGCCAGGCCCCAGGTTCCGCAGGAGGCCCGGCCGGCCGTGCCGGCGGCACCGGCCGACGCAGCGCCGGACGCCGAGGGGCCAGCCGCGGAGCCGGAAGGACCGCGGCGCGGGCAGTTCCCCGACCTCCCCGACGGACGCCCGCAGTACGGGGTGCGGGTTGATACTCCTGCACCTCCCCGCGGAGACCCCGGCTCCGAGCCCGAGGCCCGCCCCGAGGCCTCCGGCTCAACGCAGGTCCAGCCACCCAAGGACCGCTGACCGGCGCGGCCGGCGGCCAGAACCGAGCGCAGGCGACAAGCGGCGAAGACAGCGAAGTGCCCGGCACCGGGAATCGGTGCCGGGCACTTCGCTGTTGACGGGATGTGGAAGGCTACTCGCCGGTGGGGCTGTAGATTCCCGCCATCCAGGCTTCGACGTCGTCAGGATCGCGGGGGAGCGCGGCGCTGAGGTTGACGGGGCCATCCGCAGTGATGAGGATGTCGTCTTCAATACGCACGCCGATCCCGCGGTACTCCTCGGGAACCGAAAGGTCTTCTGCCTTGAAGTAGAGCCCGGGTTCAATGGTGAAGACCATGCCCTCGGTGATGACCCCGTCGAGGTACAGCTCCCTCCGGGCCTGGGCGCAGTCGTGGACGTCCATGCCCAGGTGGTGGCTCGTGCCGTGGGGCATCCACCGCCGGTGCTGCTGGCCCTCGGAGGAGAGGACCTGCTCAAGCGGTGCGGGCAGCAGGTTCCATTCGTTGAGACGCTCGGCCAGGACGGTCACCGCGGCAGTGTGCACGTCGCGGAACTTCCGCCCCGGCTGCGCTGCGGCGAATCCTGCGTCGGCGGCCTCGAGCACGGCCATGTAGACCCGGCGCTGCACCTCGGAGTACGTGCCGTTGACCGGGATGGTGCGCGTGACGTCGGCGGTGTAGAGGCTTTCCGCTTCGACGCCGGCGTCGAGAAGCAGCAGGTCCCCGGCGTCGACGCGGCCGTTGTTGCGGATCCAGTGGAGCACCGTCGCATTGTTCCCTGAGGCTGCGATCGTGTCGTACCCGAGGTCGTTGCCCTCCTCCCGGGCGCGTGCGAAGAACGCACCCTCGACGACGCGCTCGCCCCGCGGGTGGGAGATCGCCCGCGGGAGCTGGCGGACCACCTCATGGAAGCCGTTGACCGTCGCGGCGACCGCCGTGCGGAGCTGCTCAATCTCCCATTCGTCCTTGATCAGGCGCAGTTCCGAGAGGGCCTCGGCGAGCTTGGCATCGAGCGCGTCGGACTTCTCCAGGTCGACGCCGGTGTTGATGCGGGAGGTGTCCACGAGCGCGTCGACGTTGAAGTCGACCTCGCGCAGCAGGCGGATGCTGCGCCCCCCGATCTGCGGCACTCCGGCGTCCTTGGTGATCGCGGTCTCGAGCTCGGCGAGGTCCGCGGTCTCGAGGGCGAGCTGGGCTCCGAGCTGGGCGCGGGAGGGGCGCGGGCCGATCCAGAACTCTCCGTACCGCGCATTGGCGTAGAACTCCGCGCTGTCGCGGCCGGCGAGCTCACGGAAATACAGGGTGGCGGCGTGGTTTCCGCCGTCGTCGCCCGTGCCGTTCTCGACGGGTTCCATGACCAGCACCCCCTCGGGCTCGTGGTCGAGCCCGAGACCGGTGAGGTGCGCGAATCCGGAGTGGGGGCGGAAGCGGTAGTCGGTGTCGTTCGAGCGCACCTTCAGCGGGCCGGCGGGCACGACGAGGCGCTCACCCGGGAACTGCTCGGAGATGGCCCTGCGCCGCCGGGCCGCGAAGGACGCCACGGGCGCCTTCTCCGGCAGTTCGGAGGCGTCGGCGGCCCAGCTTGAGGCCATGAAGGCCTTGAAGGCATCCGAATCCGGGCGCTGTGACCGGTTTTCGTTGCGGCTGGATAGGGGCTGCTCTTCCGGGGTCACCGGGGTGGCATCGGGTTCGGTCATTGGCGCTTTCGGATTCTCTGCTGTAGTCACCCGATCATCGTCTCACCGGTCCCTCGGGCGGCCAAACATTTGGGCGCGGGGCTGCACCCCGGGGCTCCGCGGGCCAAATGCCGCGGCGGATCCGGCCCGCTGCGGGTGCGCTGCCCCTTTGTGCAGGGCGTAGATTGGGGTGGTGAGAATTGACCTGCACACGCACTCAAACATCTCCGACGGCACCGAAGATCCCGCGGAGCTGATTGAGTCGGCGCATCGGGCCGGGCTCGATGCCGTGGCGCTGACCGACCACGATTCGACAGGAGGCTGGAACGCCGCCGCCGCGCGGGCCGAGGCCCTCGGGGTGACCTTCGTCCCCGGTATGGAAGTCTCCTGCCAGACCGACACCGGGATCAGCGTCCACGTCCTGTCCTACCTTCACGACCCGGAGCACCCGGGCCTGCGTGCCGAGATCGAACGCTCCCGCACCGCACGCCGGACCCGGGCCCGCCGGATGGTTGAACTCCTGTCCGAAGACTTTCCGATCTCGTGGGACCTCGTCCAGGAGCACCTCAGCGACGGCGCAACGGTGGGGCGTCCGCACATCGCCGACGCGCTGGTGGCGCTGAAGGCGGTGCCCACACGCAGCGAGGCGTTCGAGAAGATCCTCACAGTGCGTTCAAAGTACTGGGTGGGGCACTACGCGCCGCCGCCCGCCGAGGCTGTCGAGCTGATCCGCCTCGCCGGAGGGGTTCCGGTGTTCGCCCACCCCTGCGCCTCCAACCGGGGCAGGGTGGTGGGAAACCCCGTGTTCAACGACATGATCGACGCCGGGCTCCTCGGGCTGGAGATCGACCACCGCGACAACCCCGAGCCGTCACGGATCGAATTGCACCGGATCGCCGCCCGGCACGACCTCTTGGTGACAGGGTCCAGCGACTATCACGGGACGGGCAAACCCAACCGGCTGGGCGAGAACCTCACCCAGCCCGACGCGCTCGCGCGCATCGCCGAACGCGCCACCGGCCGCGCCCTGCGCTGACCGGACGACGGGCTGGGCAAAGCTGCGCCCGGTCCGGGTGCACTCAGGCCGGCGTGCGCCCGGCCTCGGCTCCGCAGTACGCGGCGAGCCGTGTGCGCATGACCGCCACCGCCTGCGGGTTTTGGTCAACGCAGACGAACCTGCGGCCAAGTTTCCCCGCAACGGCGCCGAGGGTCCCGGATCCTGCGAAAAAGTCGAGCACCCAGTCGCCCTCGCGGCTGCTTGCTGCGACGGCGCGCCGCAGGAGTCCCTCCGGTTTTTGCGTCGGGTATCCCGTCTTTTCCCGGCCGGTGGGGGAGACGATCGTGTGCCACCACACGTCCGTTGGCAGCTTGCCCAGCGCCGCCTTCTCCGGCGTCACGAGCCCGGGCGCCATGTACGGCTCGCGGTCCACTTCCGCACTGTCGAAGTGGTATCGCTCAGGGTTCTTCACGTACACCAGGATGTTGTCGTGCTTCGCGGGCCACTTCCGCTTGGCCCGGGCGCCGTAGTCGTACGCCCAGATGATCTCGTTGAGGAAGCATTCCCGCCCGAACAGGGCGTCAAGCATCACCTTGGCGTAGTGGACTTCCCGGTAGTCCAGGTGCAGGTAGAGCGTCCCCTCGTCCGAGAGGAGCCGCCAGGCCTCGACGAGGCGCGGTGCGAGGAACTCCCAGTAATCCTCGAACGCGTCGTCATAGCTGGCGAGCATCCCCTTGACGGTGGAGTAGCTCATGCCCTTGAACCCGACCCGGTCGCCGGTTCCGGGCTCGCTGCGCACCATCGTTGTCTGCTGCCGCCGCTGGGCCCGCCCCGTGTTGAAGGGCGGGTCCACGTAGACCATCGCGAACGAGGCATCGGGCAGCGTTGGAAGATAGTCGGCGTTGTCTGCGTGGACCACGAGGTTGTCGCCGTCCGGGGTCCAGACAGGTACCGTCATTGCCGCCTAGTCCTCCGTGCCGCCGGCGGGCTTGGCAACGACCTCGCCGTTGCGCCTGCGCGTGCGGCTGCGGCGGGGCCGCTCGGGAGAGGTGCCTGCCGCGGCGGGAGCCTCGGTGCCGCTGTCGGAACCGGCGGCAGCCGGACGACGGCGGCGGCTGCCGGCGGCGTCGGACTGTCCGCGCGGTTCAGGGTTGTCTGACCGGCCCGCGCCGGAGCGGGACCACGAACGGCCGGAGCGGCCGCTGCCGCCACGTGCCTCCTCGCCGCGGCCCGCCGAGGAGGCACCGCCCGTGCGGCCCTTCTTGCCGGTCTCGCCGAGGTCCTCAAGCACCTCCGCGTCGATTCCGGCGAGCTTGCGGGCATTGCGCGGAAGCCGGCCCTTGGTTCCCTCGGGGATGTCAAGGTCCGTGAAAAGGTGCGGCGAGGAGGAGTAGGTTTCAACCGGCTCGGGCGAGTTCAGCCCCAGGGCCTTGTTGATCAGGCCCCAGCGGGGGACGTCGTCCCAGTCGACGAAGGTGACGGCTGTGCCCTTCTTGCCGGCCCGGCCGGTGCGTCCGACACGGTGCAGGTAGGCTTTTTCGTCCTCGGGGCACTGGTAGTTGATCACGTGGGTGATGTCTTCGACATCGATGCCGCGCGCGGCGACCTCGGTGGCCACCAGGACATCGATCTTGTCGCCGCGGAAGGCACGGAGCGCCTGCTCGCGGGCGCCCTGTCCAAGGTCGCCGTGGATGGCGCCGGCGGCGAAGCCCCGGTCGATCAGCTCCTCGGAGAGCTTTGCTGCGGTGCGCTTGGTCTTGGTGAAGATGATGGTGCGTCCGCGGCCGCGGGCCTGCAGGATCCGCGCCACGACCTCAGCCTTATCGAGGTTGTGGGCCCGGTAGATGACCTGGCGGATGTCCTTCTTGGTGATTCCCTCGTCCTCGGGATCGGCCGCCCGGATGTGCGTGGGCTGCGTCATGTAGCGGCGGGCCATGGCGATGACGGGGCCGGGCATCGTCGCGGAGAACAGCAGGGTCTGGCGCACCGGGGGCGTGGCGGCGATCAGGGTTTCGACGTCCGGCAGGAAGCCGAGGTCGAGCATCTCGTCGGCCTCGTCGAGGACGACGGTCTTGACATTCTTGAGCACCAGAAGCTTCTGGCGGTGCAGGTCGATCAGGCGGCCCGGCGTTCCCACAACGATCTCGACGCCGCGCTGCAGCGCCTCGATCTGGGGCTCGTAGGCCCTGCCGCCGTAGATGGTGACGATCCGCGCGTTGCGCTTCTTCGCCGCCGTTGTGAGGTCGCCGGCGACCTGAACGGCCAGCTCGCGCGTTGGGACGATGACGAGCGCCTGGGGGGCCCCGGGCACCGGCAGCTTCTCGTAACCGGCGTCGTCGGGGCCGACAACCCGCTGCAGGGCGGGGATGCCGAAGCCGAGCGTCTTGCCGGTTCCGGTCTTCGCCTGGCCGATGATGTCGTGCCCGCCCAGGGCGATCGACAGCGTCATCGCCTGGATGGGGAAGGGGTGGAGAATGCCGGCGTCGGCGAGCGACTCGACGATGTCCGGGCGCACGTTGAAGTCGGCGAAGGTTTCGGGGACCTCCTTGTGCGGCTCCTCGGTGGTGACGAGGCTTTCTTCGACGTCGATTGCGTCGTCGCTGTTGTCCGCCTGAAGGTGCAGGGGCTCAGCGTTCGGGGTGTTCGGAGTGTTCAATTAGGTACCGTTCAATTAGGCCCGGCGGCAACCAAGGCTCGACGGCGGCTGAAGGATTGGGTCCAGCTCGGAGCACATTGGAGGCACAGGGCGTCCAGTGGAAGCCGATCGCGGGCTTGCAACTGCGTGCCGGCTGGGCGTTGAGGGCCAGCGCCGGCGGAACTACTCGGGATCGAGGAGGTACTGCGGGTCATCGGTGATTGGCGATAACGACCGGGCATCCATTAATACCGTCAAGTCTACCTTGCCGAGCGGCTCGCCTCGGGCGGTGCCGTCTCAACGCCGGGCGCGCCGTCGAGTTCGAAGCGCACGGTGCGGCGCAGGATGTCCGCCTCGACGAGCCGGACACGCACGCGCATGCCTGCCGTGAGCACTCCGAAGCATTTCGCCTCGATGGGCGGCTGGATCAGCTGGACCGTTCCGGTGGGGCGGGTTTTTGCCGAGGCGTCGCCGTTGCTTGGCTTGGACCCGGTGAGCACGACGGCATCGAAGACACTCCCGACCCGGTCGTTGAGCAGGGCGGCCTCGACGGCGTCGACGGCGCCGGATTCGAGGCGGGAGGCGATTGTGTTCGAGGCGGCCATCAGGGCGCTCAGTTCCGGCAGCGCTTCACGGACCCACCCGGGAACCTCGTCTCCGGCACACAGCGCCTCGCAGGTGACGAGAACGAACCGATCGACGAGGCGCCGAAGCGGCGCGGTGGTGTGCGCGTAGGGGGCGGCAATGGCCGACTGGGTCACGGCGTCGGGCACATCGCCGTCGAACGCGGTGTAGCCGGCGCCGCGGAACAGGGACGCTGCGGCATGCATCAGGGCGAGCTGTTCGGGGTGGTCGGTGTTCAGGCTGCGCAGGAACTCCCCGTAGGCAACGTCCGTCGGCCACGGCGCACCGCACGCGCTGGCCTGGCTGCGGAACTTCGATAGGGCGGCATCATCGGGGGCCGGCAGGGTACGGAGGATGCCGATCCCGCCGTCGAGCATGATCTGCGCTGCAGCCATGCCGGTCATGAGCGAAATCTGGGCGTTCCAGTCCTCCGAGGGCAGCGATGGCGCGGTGAGGAGGGTGTAGCGGCCCTTTTCGAAACCGATCTCCTGGGCGGGCAGGTTCAGGCTGGCCCCTCCGCGCTGGAGTTCCAGGTCGATGCGTTTGGTGCCGACCTCCCGCAGGAGCAGCAGCCCGTCGGAGGCCGTGCCCGAGCGAAGCTGCTCCTCGACCTGTGCGTAGGTCAGCTGGGCCCGGCTCATCACCGTTGCGCGCCGCACTGTGGCCAAGGAGACGTGAGCGGCGGCGTCGAGGTCGAACTCCCAGACGTAAGCGCCGCGGCGCCGCCCGGGCAGCAGGCTCGCGGCGTCTTCGGAAATCTCCTCGGGATGCAGTGAGATGCGCCCGTCGGGGGCGTAGATCGTCTGGCCCCGCCGCCGCGCCTCGGCATCAACAGCACCGCCGGGTTCAACGAATCCGGGGACGTCGGCGATGGCGTACCAGACCTTGTACCCGGCGCCGGCCCGCTCCAGGTGCACGGCCTGGTCGAGGTCGGTGGAGCCGGGGGGATCGATGGTGATGAAGGGAAGATCCGTGAGGTCCTCGGCCGGCAGTTCGTAGGCGGTTACGGCCTGCCGGGCTTCCCGGGTGACCTCCAGCGGGAAGTCCTCGCTCAGTTCGAGGTCATCGCGCAGAGCGCTCAGCGCTTGGGTGAGGTGATGATGCGAAGCGCTGTTCCTGATTTCAAGATGCGTAAACGGCACACGCTCACCGTAATACACGCACCCGCCTACCGGCAGGGAGGCCCGCTGCGCCGCTACGCCGGTGTGCCGGTCCCGCGCAGCGACGTCAACGCCTTTTCCACATGCCGCTTCCGCGTCTCGCCGGCCTTCGCCTGTGCGAAGGACAGCGTGAGGCCTGCGCGGGCCGCGCTTTCTGTACTGTTAGGAGAATGAGCAACCGCGCTAACGAAGGCGTCAATTCCCGCACGGATACCGCCGGATCATCCCCGAACCCAGCAGCGCCGGCCGATGAGCGCGTGGAGGATCCGCGGTATGCCCGCTTCATTGCCGACCTGCTGGGGGTTATTGCCTACGGCGAGCTTTCAGGCTTTGAACGGCTTTCCTCCGATGCGCGCTTCTCACCGACCCTTGCCGACCGGGCCAGCATCGGCAGGCTTGCCGTCCAGGAATTCGAGCACTTCGAACTCGTCAGCAGCCACCTCGCCGCCCTGGGGGTCGAGGTTGAAGAGGCGATGGCGCCCTTCCAGGCGTCGGTCGACGCGTTCCACGAACGGACCCGGCCGGCCGACTGGTACGAATCGCTGATGAAGGCGTACGTCATCGATTCGATTTCGGGGGACTTCTACCGTGCGCTCGCGGACCGGCTTGATCCCGCCACCCGCGACCTGATCGGACGGATCGAGGCCGACGACGGAACGCCCCTGCTTCACCGCAGGCTCAAGCAGGCGCTGGGCGACGACCCGCGCCTTGCGTCGCGTCTGGCTCTGTGGGGCAGGCGGCTTGTGGGGGAGGCGCTGACGCAGGCGCAGCGGATCGGGATCGAGCGCGAGTTCCTCGGGGGGCTGCTCTTCGCCGATACGGCCGACCACGTCGAGCACACCACGGCGCTGTTCGCGCAGCTCACCCGGAACCATTCACGCCGGATGGGAGCGCTCGGCCTCACCGCCTGAGCGGTGCGGGGGTGTGTCCCGGACCGGGGACCGCCGCAGCGGCGGGCGGCCCCCGTCGGAACCAACAGGCAACTCCGCCGGGCTAGAGCGCCCCGAAGCCTACGCGGCGCTGTTCCTCTGCGCCGATCTCCACGTACCCGAGCACGCTCGAGGGAACGATGACCCTGCGGCCCTTGTTGTCGGTCAGGCGCAGCTCAGCGCCCCCGTTCATTGCCTGCGCCACCGTCTCGGCGATCGCATCCGCGGATTCCGAGGACTCAAGCAGAATCTCCCTGTTGACGTGCTGAATACCGATTCTTACTTCCACGGCGGATGCCTCCTGTGTTGTTAACCAATGAGCTCTTGGAAACCTACTCTAGATTTCCTTGGGGAACCGGCTGATTCCGCGCCAAGCTAAACGGTAGATGAGCTCGCTTGCCGAATCGATGTCGAGGCTGCCGTCGGTCTCAAGCCAAAAGCGGGCGCTGATTTGCGCCATACCGGCCAGCGCACGGCCCAGCAGGGTGGCTTCGACCTCGGACAGCTGGGTGTCTTCGGCGATGACGCCGGCGATTTCGGCGGCGAAGTGCGCGTTGAACTCCTCGAGCCGGCTGCTGACATCGGGGTCGTTGCTGACATCGGATTCAAAGACGAGCCGGTGGGCCCGGCTGTCCTGGGCGATGAACTTGAAGTACGCGCGCATCGTTGCCTGGACGCGGAGCTTGTTGTCGTCAGTGGACCGCAGCGCCTCGAGCAGCAGGGCCGTCAGCTCGGCGAGATGGCTGTCAAGCAGGGCAAGGTACAGTTCCCGCTTCCCCGGAAAATGCTGGTACAGCACCGGTTTGCTCACCTTGGCCGCTTCGGCGATATCGTCCATCGCGGCGCCGTGGAAGCCGTGAACGACGAACACTTCGTGGGCGGCATTGAGCAGCTGGCGCCGGCGTTCGTTCCGCGGCAGCCGCAGGGCCTTTCCGCCCGATGATGCTTCTGCGCTCACTTCCTGCAACCCTCTGTTCCTTGGTGTCGTCGGGTTCAGTTTACCTATGAAGCGCTCCAGCGCCCCCGTACGGCTGGCAGGGGCGGCGGCGCGGGCATACATTGAGTGCATGAGCGCTCCCCATTTTGCCGCCGCGCAGGCCGAGGCAGCCGCCCTTCCGGCGCTCGTTGAACCGTTCCCGGAGCTGACGCGCGAAGAGACCGAGCGGTACTCCCGCCACCTCACGCTCCCCGAGTTCGGCAGCGAGGCCCAGCGGCGGCTCAAGAACGCGAAGGTGCTGGTGATCGGTGCCGGCGGTCTCGGTTCGCCCGTGCTGCTCTACCTGGCAGCCGCCGGGGTTGGCACCCTCGGGGTGGTCGACGACGACGTGGTGGACACTTCGAACCTGCAGCGGCAGGTGATCCATGGGGTGGGCGACGTCGGCGGCCTCAAGGCCGAGTCCGCCCAACGCAGCATCCGGTCGGTCAACCCGCTGGTCGAGGTTGTGCTGCATCCGCTGCGCCTCGACACCGGGAACGCGCTCGAGGTGTTTTCCGGGTACGACCTCGTGATCGACGGGACCGACAACTTCGCAACCCGCTACCTCGTCAATGACGCTGCCTCGCTGCTGGGCAAGCCTTACGTCTGGGGGTCGATCCTGCGCTTCGACGGCCAGGTGAGCGTCTTCTGGGACAGGCATGGGCCCAGCTACCGCGACCTCTACCCGGAGGCGCCGCCCCCGGGAACCGTCCCCTCCTGCGCCGAGGGCGGAGTCCTGGGCGTCCTCTGCGGGCAGATCGGCTCGGTGATGGCGAATGAGGCGATCAAGTTGATCACCGGGATCGGCAGGACCCTGCTGGGCCGGGTCCTTGTCTTTGACGCCCTGGGCATGTCCTGGCGGGAGCTCAAGGTGCGCAGGGACCCGGACCGGGAGCCGGTGCGGGAGCTCCAGGACTACGAGGCCTTCTGCGGCACCGGAACGACGGCCGCTGCGCCGCCGTCAATCAGCGTCACCGAGCTCGCCGGGCTGTTGGGGCGCCGGCGCAGGGGAGAGGCCGACTTCGACCTTCTCGATGTCCGCGAGCCCGGCGAGTACGAGATCGTGAGGATCGACGGTGCCGAACTCGTTCCGAAGGACCGCATCCTCTCGGGCAGCTACACCCCGGATCCGACGCGGACCGTGTACCTCCACTGCAAGTCGGGGGCGCGCTCGGCCGAAACGGTCCGCCGGCTCCGGGCGCGCGGGTTCGACACGGTGTTCGACGTCGACGGCGGAATCCTTGAGTGGGTTCGGCGGATTGAACCGGACAAACCCGTCTACTGACGATTCTTTTCGGCCGCGTCGCCGCGCGCTCCTGCCCGGGCCGGACCTATTTTCGCCGGCCGGGACATGCTGGGGGCGAGGAGTCAGGCGGAGGCTGCCGGGGGCTCGTGGACGACCGGGCACTGGATGCCGTCCTGCACCGCCTGTGCGTGTCCGGGGTGCCCGGAGCCGTGCGGCGCATCTGCAGCGCGCAGGGGCACTGCGGGAGCCTCGGCCGCCGGCTTCACGTCGAGGCCGTACAGGGCTTCAAGGCCCGCGAGGTAGTCGTCCTGCCTGCCGTCGGCCGCGAGTTCGCGTGCCCGCACCGTGGGGACGTGGAGCAGCTGGCGGACCATGCGGCGAAGGGCGAACTCGACTTCCTCGGCGGCAGCGGTGCAGCCGTGCTGGGCGCGCACCCGCTCCATCTCGGCGTCGAGGACCTGCTGGGTATGCTTGCGCAGCGCAACAATTGCCGAGTCCATCGCGCGGGTTGTCTGCTGCTGCTGGAAGTTCTGTGCGGCCTCCTGCACCAGGTCGCTCGCCTGGCGCAGCGTGTCGGCCTGCTCTGCGGGGGCTGCGAGCCGCACCGATTCGAGGGTGATCAGTTCGACGTTCGGGAGGGTGGCCACGGCCGGATCGAAGTCGTGGCTCAGGGCCAGGTCCACGACGACCAGGGGCTTGTCGGAGCCGCTGCGGATGGTCTCGAGCTCCGAGGCTTCGATGCGGGCGTCGGAACCACTGCAGCCGATGATCACGTCCGCCCCGCGCATGGCTTCGGGCAGTTCCGCGGCGCTCAGTGCCTTTCCGCCGCGGGAGGAAACGAAGGCCTCGGCACGGCCGGAGGAGGAGAAGACCGATATGTCGGTGCAGTGCTTCTCGTTGAGCAACGCCATGGTCGCGCCGGCGTAGGCGCCGGTTCCGAACAGCACAACCTTGCGGTCCGACCAGTCGGTGCTTCCGGAGATGTCTCCGGCAAGCTCAAGGGCCACCGACACGATGGAGCGGCCGTGGCTGCCGAGGATTGTCTGGGCGCCGACGTCCTTGGCGGTCCGCGACGCCGCCTGGAACAGGCGGACCAGGCCGCCGCTGGCGGCACCCGAGGCCTGCGCTTCGATCAGGGCCCGGCGCACCTGGCCGGCGATCTCGCGCTCGCCGACCACCGCCGAGTCGAGTCCGGCGCCCACGGCGAAGAGGTGTTTGGCGACGGATTCGCCGGTCTTTGTAACAAAGGATGAGGAAACCGAGGATTCGGGAATCCCGGCGTAGCTGCTGATCGCGGAGATCACCGATGAACGGGCCGCCTCGACGTCTTCCTCGGACGGAGCTTCGCAGTAGATTTCGAACCGGTTGCAGGTGGCGAGGACAACCGCTCCGGAGACGGCGGTTCCTTCGGCGAGCACGGCTGAGGGGACCTGGGGTGCTCCGACGCTGAGGCGGGCAACAGTTTCCAGATCCACATTCGAGTGTGTCGCAACAAGAGATAATAAAACCACGGCGTGTTCAGCATACCGAGGTCGTGCCCGCTGGAGGTAATAGGTGCACCTTACCCAAAAACGGGAATCCGCTTGATTCCGCGGGAGAACTCGGCTTCTGCCCGGGCGTGATTTTGGTTACCCGCCCCGGTGCCCGCCCCTGCGGGTTAACGATCGGCGGCGATCTTCGGCAGAATCAAGGTATGACCCTTGGAGCAACCCACCCGCTGGTGGACGGCCGAACCTCGAATTCCGCCCTCGTGGCGGCCTACCGCGGCAGGAAACCCCACCGCCGGCCCGTCTGGTTCATGCGCCAGGCCGGGCGGTCGCTTCCCGAGTATCGGGAGCTGCGCACCGGCACGGCGATGCTTGACGCATGCCTCGATCCGGCGATGGCCTCGGAGATCACGCTTCAGCCCGTCCGGCGCCACGACGTCGACGCCGCAATCTTCTTCTCCGACATCGTCATTCCGCTCAAGCTTGCAGGCGTCGACGTTGACATCGTTCCGGGCGTCGGCCCGGTGCTCGGCTCCCCGGTGCGCACCGCGGCCGATGTGGCGGCCCTCCCGGTGCTCACCGAGGAATCCCTTGAACCGATCCGCCAGGCGGTCGCGCTTACCGTCGCTGAGCTCGGCTCGACGCCGCTGATCGGCTTTGCCGGGGCCCCCTTCACCCTCGCCGCCTACATGGTCGAGGGCAAACCCTCACGGGACCACCTCGGGCCGCGCACGATGATGCACGCCGACCCCGGCACCTGGCACGCGCTCGCCGACTGGGCTGCCGATGCATCCGGGAAGTTCCTGCGGGCGCAGCTTGAGGCGGGAGCCAGTGCCGCCCAGCTCTTCGATTCTTGGGCCGGTTCACTGGGCCTCAAGGACTACGAGCGGCATGCGGCGCCGGCGTCAACGCGCGCGCTCGACCACGTCCGGGGCCTTGGCGCACCGCTGATCCACTTCGGGACCGGGACCTCCGACCTGCTCGTGGCGATGCGCGACGTCGGGGTGGACGTGATCGGGGTCGACTACAGGCTCCCGCTCGATGAGGCCAACAAGCGCCTGGGCGGCACCGTGCCGCTGCAGGGCAACATCGATCCCGCGCTGCTGAGCGCCCCCTGGCCGGTGCTCGAGCGGCATGTGCGTGCGGTGCTCGAGGCCGGAAGCGTCGCACCCGGGCACGTGGTGAACCTCGGACACGGCGTTCCGCCGGAAACGGACCCGGATGTCCTCACCCGGGTCGTTCAGCTCATCCACTCGGTGGAGCCGTAACCGTGCCGCAGGGCGGTCCCGACGTCGTTGTCGTCGGAGGCGGAATCGCAGGGCTTGTTGCCGCACGCATCCTCCTGCTGCGGGGCGCGTCGGTGACGGTCCTTGAGAAGGCGGGGGAGTTCGGCGGCTGCGTTGGTGCGCACGAGCTCGGCGGGTTCCGCCTCGACAGCGGGGCCGAGTCGTTCTCCACGAGGTCGAGCACTGTGCCCGACGTCGCCGCCGCCCTCGGACTGGCTGACCGGATTGTCTCCCCTGAGGGCCCGGGGGCCTGGGTGCAGCTGCAGGGCAAGGATCTGCAGCGAAGCGCCCAGCCGCTGCCGAGCTCGGGGATCCTCGGCATCCCGGCCGATCCCGCCGACGCCCAGACGGTTGCGGCAATCGGCCGTGCCGGAGCGCTGCGCGCCTCCCTTGACCGGGTCCTGCCGCTGGGGTCGCTTGCCACCCGCCCCGCTGTGAGCCTCGGAGAGCTGGTCCGCACCCGGATGGGCGACGAGGTGCTCAACCGCTTGGTGGCGCCCGTGGCCGGCGGGGTGTTCTCGGCCGACCCCGACACCCTCGACGTCGACTCCGTTGCGCCGGGGCTGCGCGCCGCAATGGCCCGCCTGGGGTCGCTGGGTGCTGCGGCCGGCGCGCTGCGGCAGGCCGCACCGGCAGGTTCGGCGGTGGCCGGCATCCGCGGTGGCATGTTGGTGCTGCGCGACGCCCTGGTCCAGGCGCTCACTGATGCGGGGGCTGACCTGCGCACCGGTGAGACAGTCGGCGGCCTTCGGCGCTCACCCTCCGGCGGCTGGGCGGTGTCGACCGAGCACTCGACCCTGCAGCGGAGCATCACCGCCGCGGCGGTGGTCCTCGCCACGGAGGGGCCGGCTGCCGTTGACCTCCTCGCCGGCGAACTTCCACGGCTCGCCGCAGAACGACCCGCCTCGGTTCCGGGAGTCGCCCTGGTGACGCTGGTGGTCGACGTGCCCGAACTGGACGCCTCCCCGCGCGGCACCGGTGTCCTCGTCGCGCGGGGCATCAACGGTGTGAGCGCGAAGGCGTTGACCCATGCGACGGCAAAGTGGAAGTGGCTGCGCGACCAGGCCGGACCCGGCTCGCACGTGCTGCGGCTTTCCTTCGGCAGGGCCGGCGGGAGCCCGGGTGAGGCAGGTCCGGAAACCGGCGACGAGGCGCTTTTCCAACTCGCGCTCGCCGACGCGTCGACACTGCTCGGCGTCCCCATCGGCCGTTCCGACGTCGTCGACTGGGACGTCGTGCGCTGGGCCGGAGCCCTTCCGCATGCGGCTGTGGGCCACCGTGAAAAGGTGGCGCGCATCCGGGCTGCTGCGGCGGAGGCGGGCATGCTCGAACTCACCGGCGCCTGGCTTTCGGGAACGGGCCTCGTGGCAGTGATCGACGACGCCACAGTGCGCGCCGAGGCGCTCGCGGACCGCCTCGGACTGCCGCCGCTGCCTGAGCGCGCCGCCCCCTGATGCGATAAGGTGAGACCACCTACTTCTACAGTGCGTAGAAGTAGGGAATTTCGGATTGAATCGGCGCAGGAGGCAGACTAGTAGCATGACCGAGCTAACCGGCGACACCCTATCCACAGCCCCCGCCCAGGACTCCCGGGAAACCGGTGAAGCCGAAGCGCCCGAGGAGCTGTTCTTCACTCTGTGGACGGTCTTCAAGCGGGCCGCCGCGGCCCCCGGTGCCTCCGCCCATTCCCTTGAGGACGTTCTCGGCTCCTTCGAGGAGTCGGGGGTGACCCTCCGCGGCTTCTACGACGTCTCGGGCATGCGCGGTGACGCCGACGTCATGGTATGGCTGCACGGCCCCCGTGCCGAGGACCTGCAGGCAGCGGTCCGCCACATCCGCCGCTCCGAGGTCTTCGCCGAGACCGAGATCGCCTGGTCCGCCATGGGCGTCCACCGCGACGCCGAATTTTCCCGGAGCCATGTGCCCGCCTATGCCCGCGGCGTCGCCCCAGCGGAATGGGTCTGCGTCTACCCGTTCGTGCGCTCCTACGACTGGTACATCCTGCCCACCGAGGAACGCCGCGAGATGCTCTACGACCACGGCATGAAGGGCCGCCAGTACCCGCAGGTCATCTCCAACACCGTTTCCTCCTTCGCGCTGGGCGACTGGGAATGGATCCTCGCGCTCGAAGCGCCCGACCTCGTCGACCTTGTGGACCTCATGCGCCACCTGCGCGAAACCGAGGCCCGCCGCCACGTGCGCGAGGAGATCCCGTTCTACACGGGACGCCGCATCAGCCCCAACGAAATCGCAGAGGTGCTCCAGTGACAGCCCAGGCGTTCAACCCGCTCGACGGCGTCGACGAATCCGGCCGCATGGCACCGAAGGACTACGACGCGATCGTCCTCGCCTCCTTCGGCGGGCCCGAGGGCCAGGACGACGTCATCCCCTTCCTCCGCAACGTGACGCGCGGGCGCGGCATCCCCGACGAACGGCTCGAAGAGGTCTCCCACCACTACCGCACCTTCGGCGGCGTCAGCCCGATCAACAGCCAGAACCGGGCGCTGCGCGCGGCATTGGAGGCCGAACTGCGCCGGCGCGGCATCGACCTGCCCGTGTACTGGGGAAACCGCAACTGGGCCCCGTTCATCGCCGACACCCTCCAGGAGGCATACGACGCCGGCCACCGCCGCGTCCTCGCCGTCACCACCAGCGCCTACTCCTCCTACTCGAGCTGCAGGCAGTACCGCGAAGACCTCGGGATGGCCCTGATCGAGGCCGGGCTGGAAGGCCGCCTCGAGGTGGACAAGGTCAGGCAGTACTTCGACCACCCCGGGTTCGTCGAGCCCTTCGTCGAGGGCGTCACGGACGGGCTCGCGGCTGTGCGCGCCGGCCTCGCCGCACGCAACGAGGGCGATGCCCCGGTGCACATCATGTTCGCCACCCACTCCATTCCGACGGGCGACGCCGACGCGTCGGGCCCGCGCAACGCCGAGGGCGGCCCGGCGTACGAGGACGGCGCCTATGTGGCACAGCACCTTGCGACCGCGCAGGCAGTTCTCGACCGCGTCCCCGAAGCCGCCGGCGTCGAATGGTCGCTTGTCTACCAGTCCCGTTCCGGCGCCCCGCACATCCCCTGGCTCGAACCAGACATCAACGACGCCCTCCGTGACCGCGCCGAAACCGGAGTGAAGGGTGTCGTCATCGTTCCCCTCGGCTTCGTCAGCGACCACATGGAGGTCGCCTGGGACCTCGACACCGAGGCCCTTGAAACCTGCGCCGAGCTCGGGCTTGTCGCCGACCGGGTGCCGACCCCGGGCACGCACGAGAAGTTCGTCGCGGGCCTGATCGACCTCGTCTCAGAGCGCACGGTGAGCAACAACATCACTGACCGGCCCGCCGCCACCGCGCTGGGCCCCTGGTTCGACGTGTGCCGGCCCAACTGCTGCGCGAACCGGCGGGGCGAAAAACCAACAATCGCGGCAGTGGACTCCACCGTGGGAACCGCGCTGCCCAACCCCGGAGCCTGATGAACGCCTCAATCCGCGTCGGAACCCGCGGCAGCGCCCTGGCGCTGACCCAGACCACCACCGTGGCGGAACGGATCTCCGAACTGGCCGGTGAGCAGTACGAGCTTGTGCGCGTCCGCACCGACGGCGACGTCCTGAAGGGCCCCCTGTCCCAGATTGGCGGCACGGGTGTCTTCGTCGTCGCCCTGCGCGAGGCGCTCCTCGACGGGCGCTGCGACCTCGCCGTCCACTCACTCAAGGACCTCCCCACCACACCCGCTCCCGGGCTGACGGTGGCCGCCGTCCCCGAGCGTGCCGACTTCCGCGACGCGCTGTGCGCCCGCGACGGCCTGACCCTCGCCACCCTGCCCGACGGCGCGAAGGTCGGCACCGGCTCGCCGCGCCGCGCAGCTCAGCTCAAGGCCGCGCGGCCGGGACTTGAAATCGTCGACATCCGCGGCAACGTCGACACGCGTCTGGGACGCGTGGCGGGCCTCGTCGACGGCGCCCCCGGCGACCTTGATGCCGTCGTCCTGGCCTCGGCAGGCCTGCACCGCCTCGGGCGGCAGGCGGCGATCACTGAACTCATCGATCCTGCCGTGATGCTCCCGGCCCCCGGCCAGGGAGCGCTCGCGGTCGAGCGCCGGCTCGGCGAACCCGACGGGACCCTCGACGCGGCGCTTGCCGCCTACGACCACGCGGAGACCCGGGCGGCAGTCACGGCGGAACGGGCGGTGCTGCTGCAGCTCGAGGCCGGATGCGCCGCACCGATCGGCGCTCTTGCGGAAGTGCGCGGGGGAGTGCTGCGCCTCGAAGCCGTTGTGTGCAGCCCGGACGGGCGGACGATCCTGCGGCGTGCCGGCTCCACACCCGACACGGGCCCCGAGGGCGCGGCACGGCTCGGCGTCCTCCTGGCCGAAGAGCTCCTTGAGGCGGGAGCTGCGCGGATTGCTCCCCTGAGCAGCTGACCGTCGTGCCTCAACACCCGGACAGCGGCGACCTGGACGGCATGCAGGTGGTCCTCCTGCGTGCCCCGGAGCGGTGCGCGGGAATGGCCGCCGAGCTCGAGCGGCGGGGCGCGGCACCCCTGGTGCTTCAGCTGATCGACTTCGAGGAGCCCGAGGACCCGGTTCCGCTCGAGGCGGCGCTCGGGGCGCTCTCCGCAGGGGAGTATGCCTGGCTGATCGTCACAAGTGCCACGACCGTGGCCTCGCTGAAGCTTGCCGCGTCCCGCCGCGGGCATCCGCTGTCCGCCGCTGTGGGAGCGGGAGTCTCCGTCGCGGCAGTCGGCGACGCAACGCGGCGGGCCCTGGCCGGGGAAGGCATCCCGGTGGCCCTGGTTCCGCCGGGTGAGGAATCCTCCCTCGGGTTGATCAGCGCCATGCCCGCGGGCCCCGGAGCGGTGCTGCTGCCCCAGGCCGCGATCGCCGACGATGTCCTTGCCGACGGCCTCGCCGCCAAGGGGCTGCAGGTGAGCCGCGTCGATGCCTACCGGACCGTCGATTACCCGGCGGACCCGTCCCGGCGCCTGCCCTCCCGACCCGCGCCGGCCGGTCTACGCCTGATCGACACCGCACGGTTCCGCGACCTTGCCGCGCAGGGCAGCGTCGACGCTGTCGTGCTGACCTCCCCGAGCACCGTCCGCCGGTTCTGCGCGGTGCTCTCCGAAGCTGCCGGCGCAGGGTTCCACGTCGTCGCCATTGGTTCACGCACCGCAGCCGAAGCCGCCGGCATGGGCCTGGTCGTCGGCGCCACGGCGGCCGCCCCGACCCCGCGCGGAGTCGCCGACGCCGTGCGCGCCGCGGCCGAGACCACACGTCCACCCTCACCGAATGGAGTTCCACAATGAGCTTTCCCCAGCACCGGCCGCGCCGCCTGCGGGCCACCCCCGCGCTGCGCCGGCTTGCGGCGGAGAACCGTGTCAGCGCCTCGGACCTGATCCTTCCCGCCTTCATCCGCGAGGGCCTCTCGGAGCCCTCGCCGATCACCTCAATGCCCGGAGTGCTCCAGCACACCACCGATTCGCTGCGGCGGGCCGCCGCCGAGGCCGTGGAACGCGGCGTCGGTGGGATCATGCTCTTCGGTATCCCCGCGCACCGCGACGCGACCGGAAGCGCGGGCCTCGACCCGAACGGTGTGCTCAACCGCGCCATCGCCGACGTCCGCTCCGAGGTGGGCGACGACCTCGTTGTCATGAGCGACGTCTGCCTCGACGAGTTCACCGACCACGGCCACTGCGGAGTGCTCGCCGACGACGGAACCGTCGATAACGATGCGACCCTGGCCGTCTACGCGCAGATGGCCGTGGCGCAGGCCGACGCCGGAGCGCACGTCCTTGGTCCCTCCGGCATGATGGACGGGCAGGTCGCCGTCATCCGCCAGGCCCTCGACGAGGCCGGCCACACGACCACGGGGGTGCTTGCCTACGCCGCCAAGTACGCGAGCGCCTTTTACGGCCCCTTCCGCGAAGCCGTGGACTCCCAGCTCAAGGGCGACCGTCGCACGTACCAGATGGATGCCGCGAACCGGCGCGAGGCCCTCCTCGAGGTGGAACTCGACCTCGAGGAAGGAGCGGACATGGTCATGGTCAAACCCGCAATGAGCTACCTTGACATCCTCGCCGACGTGGCGGCGATGTCCCCGGTCCCGGTAGCCGCCTACCAGGTCTCCGGCGAGTACGCGATGATCGAGGCTGCGGCGGCCAATGGCTGGATCGACCGCCGGCGTGCCATCGAGGAATCGGTCCTTGGCATCAAGCGGGCCGGGGCCAACATCATCCTCACCTACTGGGCCTCGGAGCTTGCGCTCTGGCTCAATGAAACCCCGAGCTGAAGGAAAACCGACAATGAGCACTTCCGAAGAACTCTATGAGCGTGCCCGCGGCCTGATGCCCGGCGGCGTCAACTCCCCGGTGCGCGCCTTCGGATCGGTTGGCGGCACTCCGCGGTTCCTCGTCGACGCACACGGCGCCCACGTGACCGACGCGGACGGGAAGGACTACGTCGACCTCGTTTGCTCATGGGGTCCCGCCCTCCTTGGGCATTCCCACCCCGCCGTGATTGAGGCGGTCCACCGCGCGGTCGACCACGGGCTGACCTTCGGCGCCTCAACGCCGGCCGAGGCGGACCTCGCCCAGCTCGTGAAGGAACGCGTGCCGGCTGTCGAGCTGCTCCGGATGGTCTCGACGGGTACCGAAGCAACAATGACCGCCGTCCGCCTCGCCCGCGGCTTTACCGGCCGCAACCTGATCATCAAGTTCGCCGGCTGTTACCACGGCCATGTGGACAGCCTCCTTGCCGCCGCCGGATCTGGCGTCGCGACCCTCGCCCTGCCCGGATCGGCAGGCGTGACCGAGGCGACGACCGCCGAGACCCTCGTGCTTCCCTACAACGACGTCGCCGCCGTCGAGGAAGCTTTCCGGGAGCACGGCGAGAACATCGCCGCCGTCATCACGGAGGCCGCGCCCGCCAACATGGGTGTCGTGACTCCGCAGGACGGGTTCAACGCGTTCCTGTCACGGATCACCACCGAACACGGCGCGCTGTTCATCGTTGACGAGGTCATGACGGGCTTCCGCACCCACCGCGGCGGGTACTGGCGGCTGACGGGCGGGGCCCCCGACGCCGCGGACCCGTGGACGCCGGACCTGCTGACCTTCGGCAAGGTGATCGGTGGCGGCATTCCCGCTGCCGCCCTTGGCGGCCGCGCGGACGTCATGAACCACCTCGCACCCCTCGGGCCGGTCTACCAGGCCGGTACGCTCTCGGGCAACCCGCTCGCGATGGCCGCCGGGGTCGCCACGCTGACGGCCGCGACCGACGACGTGTACCGCCACGTCGACGCCCGGTCCCTCGAACTCTCGACCGCCCTGTCCGAGGAGCTCGGCCGGGCCGGGGTCGACCACTCGATCCAGCGGGCGGGAAACCTGTTCAGCGTTGCCTTCGGCACCTCCGAGCGGGGCGTCAGCAACTACGCCGATGCCCAGGCCCAGGAGGCGTTCCGCTACGGCCCGTTCTTCCATTCGATGCTCGACTCGGGGGTCTACCTCCCGCCGTCGGTCTTCGAGGCGTGGTTCCTCTCCGCGGCCCACGACGACGCCGCGATGGACAGGGTCTTTGCGGCGCTTCCGGCCGCCGCCAAGGCAGCAGCAGCCGCCCAGCATTAAGAACAGATCCACTGCGCAGTAATGACGGCCCCAGGAGGGTTTTTCCTGTCATTACTGCGCAGTGGATTGTCTTGGAGGCTAGAACGCGGCGGTTACGTCTCCGCTTGGCCACTGCTCCTCGATGAAGGTGCGCACCTCGGGGGAGTGGAGCAGCTCTTCGAGCTTTTCGATCCGGGCGTCACCCTCCGACGCCGTGTTCCAGGCGAGGAAGTTGGCGTACGGGTTGCCCTCGGTTGATTCGACGATGAGCGCGTCCTCGGTGCTCAGCCCGGCATCGAGGATGTAGTTGCCGTTGATGATCGCCAGGTCGACGCTCGGATCCTTGACGTCGTTGAGGAGAAGCTCCGGCTGGTTCTCGATGAACTCGAACTTGCGGGGATTCTGTTCCTCGGTCAGGTTGAGCACCGAGGCGTCCTCGGCGATGCCTTCAAGCAGGCCCTCCTCCGCGAGCAGGGTAAGCGCACGGGCCTGGTTCGAGGGGTCGTTGGTGATCGCGATGCGGGCGCCGTCGGGAAGCGCCGCGACGTTCTTATGCTTCTCGGAGAACGCCGCGTACGGTTCGATGTGCACGCCTTCTCCATGGGAGAACTCGTAGCCCTGGCCCTCGACCTGCTGCTCGAAGTAGGGGAGGTGCTGGAAGTAGTTGGTGTCAAGGTCGCCGTCGCGGAGGGCGATGTTCGGCGTCGTGTAGTCATCGAATTCGACGATGTCGAGGTCGATGCCGCTGCCCTCCGCGAGGTTCTCGTCAACGAATTCAAGGATGCGTGCATGCGGCTGGGGGCTGGCGCCGACGGTGACGGTGGCAGGCTTGGCGGGGTCGAGCGACTCGGTGACTTCGGCTTCGGCCGTGGCGCCGCCGCAGGAGGAAAGGGCGAGGGACGCGGCGATGCCGGCCGTGGCGATTGAGAGTAGTTTGCGCACGAAGAACGTGTCCTTTCAGGTGCCCGGCGCCCGAAGGGCCGGAAGTGGGGCAGCTAGCGGCTACTGGCTGCCGTCCGCGCCCTCCCGGAAAAAGCACCCGGGCAGGCGGGAATTCTTAGGTGGCGCGGGCCGGCGGCGCCGTCCGGGTCAGAGCGCGGTGTCCGGCTGGCGGAGCCCCGCCCGGCGCTGGCGCCCGGACCCGGCGGTCGCGGCGGTGCGGTGGTCGAACCGGGCCGCCGCGCTGTCGCCCACCCGCTGGATGAGCTGAACAATCAGCACGATGATGACGATGATGACCACCATGACGGTTGTGTCGAAACGCTGAAGGCCGTAGTTGTAGGCGAGGCGCCCGAGCCCTCCGCCGCCGATGATTCCGGCCATTGCCGAGTACCCGACAAGGGTGACGAGCGTTGTGGTGCAGGCGGCGATGAGGCCGGGGAGGGCTTCCCGGAGCAGGACCTTGGTGACGACCTGCATGCGCGTCGAACCCATGACCAGCGCGGCGTCGACCTTGCCTGCGCCGACCTCCCGCAGGCTCGTCTCAACGAGGCGGGCGAAGAACGGGATGGTGCCGATGCTCAGCGACACCGAGGCTGCGACGGGGCCGATCGACGTTCCGGTGAGCAGCCGCGCGAGCGGGATGAGGGACACCATGAGGATCGCGAACGGGACGGACCGGGTGATGTTGACGATGACGTCCGACATCAGGCGGTGGACGACCGGAAGCGGGCGGAGGCCTTCGGGAGCGCTCGTGTGAAGGAACACGCCAAGGGGCAGCCCGATCAGTACGGTGAAGAACCCTCCGATGGACACCATCTGGATTGTCGCCATGAACTCTTCGGGCAGGGCCCGGGTGATGCCTGGATTGTTTGCGAGCTCTTCGAGGAAGTTCATGCCGCAACCTCCACAGCGACGCCGCGTGCGCGCAGGTGTGCGACGACGTCGTCCACCGGCAGCCGGTGCGGCTCACCCGGCGCGCTGCCCGTGGCCGATCCGGCAGGTTTCAGTTCAACGCGCAGCCGGCCGAACCGCTCGCCGGCCAGTTTTTCCACGCTTCCGGCAAGAAGCGTGATGTCGAGCGAGAACCGCCGCGCCAGGTCGGAGAGGACCGGGTCGGAACCGCCCTCGCCCGAGGTGAGCAGCTCAAGCTCCGGCCAGCCGGTGACGGCGTCGCGGGCGGGAAGGGGGAGCAGCGCCTGCATGAGCTTTCCATTGAGGGATCCGGCGAGGTCGCGGAGCTGGCCGTGTTCGGCGATGCGCCCGTTCTCGAGCAGTGAGACCGAATCGCACACCTTTTTCACGACGTTCATCTCATGGGTGATGATCAACACGGTCAGTCCGAGCGTGTCCGAAAGGTCGCGGATGAGTTCGAGGATGCCCTCGGTGGTGGCCGGGTCGAGGGCGGAGGTCGGTTCATCGCACAGCAGCACCTCGGGATCGGCGGCAAGCGCCCGCGCGATCCCCACCCGCTGCTTCTGCCCGCCCGAGAGCTGCGAGGGGTAGGCGCCGGCGAAACCCTCGAGCCCGACAAGGCCGAGCAGGCGCGAGACCTTCGCCTCGATCTCGGTCTTCGGGGTCCGGATGAGTTCAAGCGGGTGCGCGACGTTCCCGGCGGCGGTGCGTGAGTCAAGGAGGTTTGCGTGCTGGAAGACCATGCCGATCTGGCGCCGGGCGCTGCGGATTTCGGAGTTGCCGACCCGCGTGAGGTCCCGGCCGTTGATTGACACCGACCCCGACGTCGGGCGGTCAAGGAGGGTCAGGCAGCGCACCAGCGTCGACTTTCCCGCACCAGAGTGGCCGATGATGCCGTGGATCGAACCGCGGGGGACCTCGAGGCTGACGCCATCGAGGGCAGCGATGGTGCGGTCACCCTGACGGTATGTCTTGCGCAGATCGGTGACGGTGATCATAGGTCCTCAGTATTGGGTCTGCGGGAAGGTGCGGGGAGGTGCGGAAAAGCACGGCCTCATCGTTGCACGCATGGCGAAACGGCCTGAAATTGTGTGCGTTGCGTCACCCGTAGAACGCACGAAAGGCGTAAAGAAAGGTAATGATTCCGCCGCTGTATCGCCTCGACGGCAGCGGCAACGCCCCAATTCCGCTGCTTGCGAAGCGGCGGCGGTCCGCCGCCGGCTACACCCCGACCAGGGCCGCTTCCGTGCCCCCGTGGCCGGCGCCCGCACCCGTTTCGGCCGCGTCGGCGGCCTCGAGGACGGGCCATTCACCCTCGACAACTGCCGCGGGATCCGAGCGCCGCAGGTACTCCTCGAGGCTTTGGGCCTGCCGGGCCGCCCACGTCACCTGCGACTCATGCAGTTCGGTTGCCGGGCGGCACAGCGTGGGAAAGCGTGAAGCGAGCGCGTCGGCCACCCGCAACGTGGCGGCGACGTCGGCCGCGGAGGTGTGCGCATTCTCGAACCCAATCCCGTAGTGGTCGCACATTGCGGTCAGGGTGCGTTTGCCGGGCCGGTACCGGTCGGCGTGCTTGTCCATCACATAGGGATCAAGCACGAGCCTCGGGTGCGGGGTCGGTACCCCGTGCCGGATACCTTCCCGGGCCAGGACGGTGAAGTCGTAGCGCGCGTTGAAGGCAAGAACCGGCATGTCCGCATCGAACAGCCGGTGGAGCACGCTGCTGATCTGTTCGACGGCAACGGCCGGTGGAAGTCCGTGGGCCCGGGCGTGCTCGGTGTCGACCCCGTGGATCGCGGCCGCTTCGTCGGGGATAACGACTCCCGGGTCGGCGAGCCACTCATGGTGTTCAAGAACGCTTCCCGCGCCGTCCACCACAAGAATCGACGCAGTCACAATGCGTGCCTCCCGAGGATCACGTCCGGTGGTTTCGAGATCGAACGCCGCGCGGGGAAGACTGTGCCAACTGCTCATGGGGCAACGCTAACCGGGCCCGACGACATTTCCCGGGAGCCGCTCCGGCTAGGGTTGAGGGCATGTGCCAGGATCCGCCCGACCGCCGCAGAACCGGCGCTGGAGCCGCGCACTCCGACTCCGGGCCGACCGGGGAGGACCGCTCAGTGCCGCCGCTGCTGCTGGATTACGCAGAGTCGGTGTTCGATGTTGTGGCGCTGATCCCACCGGCCCGTGTGCTGACCTATGGCGACATTGCCGAACTGCTTGAAGCCGGCGGCCCACGGCAGGTTGGTGCGGCAATGAGCCGGGCGGGAGGAGCCGTTCCGTGGTGGCGGGTCATCCGTTCCGGCGGCTATCCGCCCCGGGGGCTCGCCCGCGACGCCCTGGCCCACTACCAGGCCGAAGACACCCCGCTCAAGACACGGAAACGGGCGCGCGCGGGCGACGCCGACTACGCGGTCGATCTCCGCCGCGCCCGGTGGAGCCCGTCGGAGGAGGAACTCTCGATGATTGCCCGGGCGCGCCGGCAGCAGCGGGACGGAATGTCGGGCTCCCACCGGCGCGCGTCGCTCAGACTGTCGGCGCCGGATGATGAAGTGGAAGCATGACCACAACCGTCCACCAGCCTGCCGTCCAGCCGTCAGGGCCAGCGGCTGCGCCCGGCGAAGCCTCCTCCGCGGAGGCCGCCTCGGTCATGACGAGTGCCCCGGGGTCGGGCCCGGTTTTGGTTCTGGGCGGACCGGGCACGGGGAAGTCAACGCTGCTTGTCGATACGGCGCTCCACCGCATCAACTCGGGTCTGCTCGATCCGTCGGCCCTGCTGCTCCTTGCCCCTTCCCGGGCCGCGGCGGCACGCCTGCGCGACGACCTCACGCAGCGCCTCGACCGAAGCCTCAGCGGCGCACCGGCCCGGACCTGGGGGTCGTACGCCTTCGACCTGATCCGCAGGGCACGGGCCGAGGGCCGCATGCCCCACGTGCTTCGCCCGCCGCGGCTGCTTTCGGGCGCCGAACAGGACCTGATCATCAAGGAGCTGCTCGCAGGCCACGGCAGGGAGGGCGCACCGGCCATCGCCTGGCCGCAGAGTCTTGCCCTGGCCCTCGGGACCCGGGGGTTCCGCCAGGAAATCCGCGAGCTGTTCGACCGGGTGAGCGAGTACGGGGCCTCGGCGGGCGAGCTCCGGGACTGGGGTGTCCGTTTCGACCGCCCCGACTGGGTGGCCGCCGCCCACCTCTACCGCGAATACCGCGACGTGCTTGACCTCAGGATGCCCGAAGCTTTCGACCCCGCCGGCATCCTGACCGCCGCCCGGGAGCTCTTGGAACAGGACCCGGAGTTCCTCGAAGACGAGCGGCGGCGCCTTGAGCTGATCCTTGTCGACGACTACCAGGAGGCGAATCCCGCCGTCCACGCCCTGCTGGGGCTGCTCGCCAGGGACAAGGACGTCGTTGTCACGTCGTGCCCGGACACCGCCGTCCAGGGCTTCCGCGGCGCCCGCCCGGAGCTGACGCACCTGCTCGCGGATCAGCTCGACGCCGGCCGCGGGTTCCGCACCGTCGTGCTGCCCGCCTCCTTCACCCTTCCGGCACCGCTGCTTGAGTCCTGGCGGACGGTGGCCTCCCGCATCGCCACGGCGGGCGGAAGCAGCGCCTACCGCCATGCCGCACCGCGGGCGGACTGGCCCCGTTCCGTCGGGCCGGAGGACACTGGGTGTGAGAACGCAGCATCGGAGAACACAGCACCGGAGAACACAGCACCGGAGAGCGCAGCGCCGGAGAATGCACCACCGGCTCCTGGCGCCCGCGGTACCGGTGGCCGTGTCGGAGCCCACCTCGTGAACTCCGTCTTCCACGAGCAGCGGTACATCGCCCAGAGGATCCTCGAGGCGCACCTGTTCGGTGGAAGGAGCTTCGAGGACATCGCCGTGATCGTCCGCACGGGCGGCCAGGTTCGTTCCATTCAGCGCTTCCTTTCGGAGCAGGGAATTGCCGTCAACGTTCCCGCCGCCGAGACGGCCATCCGTGACGAGCCCGCCGTGCGCCCGCTGCTCGAGATTTTTTCGGTCGTCGTCGGGAAGACCGATCTCACCCCCGAGCTGTGCGTTGCCCTGCTGACCTCGCGCATCGGCGGGGCAAGCAGCCTTGAGCTACGCCGTCTGCGGCAGGTGCTGCGCCGGCGTGAGCTCGGTGACGGCGGCGGGCGCAGCAGCGACGAACTGCTCGTTGAACTCCTCTCGCACCCCTCCTACGGCGCGGGTTTGCCGCGGGAGGCCCGGCCCGCCCTGCGGATTGCACGCATGATCGAGGCGGGACGGGCCGCCGTTGAGTCGGCGGCCAACGACCCCGAATCGGTCCTCTGGGCGCTGTGGTCCGCCTCGGGGCTCTCCCCGCGGTGGTCGGCTGCCGCGCTCGCCGAAGGGCCGGGGGCGGTCCGGGCCGACCGCGACCTCGATGCGATGCTCGCCCTTTTCCAGGCGGCCGAGCGGTTTGTTGACCAGATGCCCGGCGCGCCGGCCGAACTCTTCCTTGAGTACCTCCTCAGCCAGGAGATCCCGATGGACACCCTCGCCGCCCGGGCGCACCGGCGGGCCTCGGTGTCCGTGCTGACCCCGGCCAGCGCCGCGGGCCGGCACTGGCCGGTGGTCATCGTGGCCGGCCTGCAGGAAGGCACGTGGCCGAACCTGCGCCTTCGCGGCGAGCTGCTTGGCTCCGGCGAGCTCCGGGCGCTTCTCGACTACGGTGCGTCGTTCCGGGACTACCGCGACCCGCTCAGCCTGCTCCGGGAGATCCGTTTCGACGAGCTGAGGACGTTCTCCACAGCCGTTTCCCGGGCGACCGAGGAGCTTATCTGCTGCGCCGTGTCATCCGAGGACGACCAGCCGTCGCAGTTCCTCGATCTCGTCGATCCGCTTCCGGCCGGCGTGAGCGAGCGGGCGATGACCGAAGTGCAGCGGCCCCTGACCCTTCGGGCGCTGGTCGCCGAGCTGCGCAAGTCCGCCCAGGACACCGCCCGCCATCCCGTGCTGGCCGCCGAAGCGGTCTCCCACCTGGGCAGGATGGCGGCTTCGGCCCTGCCGGTTCCCGGCGCCCACCCCGCCCAGTGGTGGGGGCTGCTGCCGTTGAGCTCCACCGAGCCTGTGGTGCCGCCCGAGGCTCCGATCCCCGTGTCGCCGTCGAAGGTCGAGTCGGTCCTCCGCTCACCGCTCAACTGGTTCGTTTCGGCAGCCGGCGGTGAACCTGCCACAGACTTCGCACGCTCGCTGGGCACCCTGGTCCACCAGATCGCCCAGGACCTCCCGGAGGCGAGCGGCGGGGAGTACGTGGAGGAACTGGTCCGCCGCTGGCCTTCGCTGGGCATGAAGGACAACTGGGAAGGCAAGGTCGATTTCCGGCGTGCCGAGTCAATGGTGCGGAAGCTTGCCGCGTACGTCATTACGGCCCGGTCGACGGGCCGGAAGCTCGTGGCGACGGAGGTCGATTTCTCTGTCGATATTCCAGTGACGGTGAACGACGACGAGCGGGTCGCCCGCCTGAAAGGGCAGATCGACCGGCTCGAAATCGACGCGGACGGGCGCCTCGTGGTGGTGGACCTGAAAACCGGAAAGTCGGCCCCCGCCAAGGCGGAGATCGCAGCCCACCCCCAGCTTGCCGCCTACCAGGCCGCAGTGGCCGAGGGCGGACTCAACGACGCCGCAGGCAGCCAGGTTCCCGGAGGCGCGGCGCTGGTGCACCTCGGAACGAAGAACAAGGAAGTCTCAACCCAGGAACAGCAGCCGCTCGAACACGGTGAGCAGTGGGCGCACTCCATGATCGCCGAGGCCGCGCGACGGATGGCCGCAGCGGACTTCGAAACGGTGCACGACCCGGCACGGTCGGGGTATGGCGGCACCGGGTGCCGCCTGCCGGAAATCTGTCCGCTGTGCGCCGAAGGAAAGCAGGTAACCGAGTGAACCGCCCGGAGCCCGAGACCGCCGGCATGCGGTTTTCCGCACGTGAACTGGCCGAGCTTCTCCACACCGATCCCGGGTCGCCGGTGCTGTATCCGACGGCCGACCAGGCCCGCGTCATCGAAGCACCCCTCGAACCGCTGTTGGTGATTGCTGGAGCGGGTTCGGGCAAGACGAAGACGATGGCGGACCGTGTTGTCTGGCTTGTCGCGAACCGGCTGGTGCGACCCGAACAAATCCTTGGCGTGACCTTCACCCGTAAGGCGGCCGGAGAGCTCGGCACGCGGATCCGGCAGCGCCTCGCCTCCCTGTACCGAATCATCGACGGCGACGGCCTCGAAGCCGGGGAGGACCGCCTCGACCCCGCGGTGTCGACCTACCACTCCTTCGCCAACGGGATCGTTCAGGACTATGGGCTGAGGATCGGCGTCGAACGCGATTCGGTGATGCTGGGAACGGCCCAGGCCTGGCAGCTGGCCAGTTCCGTCGTCGAGGCGTACCGCGGCGAATGGAGCCATTTCACCGCTGCGAAGTCAACCCTCGTCAAGGCGGTGCTCGCGATGGCGGGCGAGTGCGCCGAACACCTCACCTCCCCGGCGGAGGTGCGTGCTGTCCTCCGCGCGCACATCGATGCGGTGGAGGCGCTGCCCTATTCCTCCACGGCCTCCCGCCGCCCCGCCCAGGCCGTGGGCGGCCTCCTCGACCGCCTGCGGACGCGGGTGAGCGTCACCGAACTTGTCGAGGAGTACGCCGAGGCGAAACTGGCCCGCCGCCAGCTCGACTTCGGCGACCTCGTCGCCCTGGCGGCGCGGATCGCCCAGGAGATTCCCGAGGCAGCCGCCATGGAGCGCAGGAAGTACCAGGTGGTGCTCCTCGACGAGTTCCAGGACACCTCGCACGCGCAGATGGTTCTCTTCTCCCGCCTTTTCGCCGACGGCCGCGCCGTTACGGCCGTGGGTGATCCCCATCAGTCGATCTACGGTTTCCGCGGAGCCTCCGCGGGCCAGCTGGGCACGTTCCGCACCGCGTTCCCCGCGCCGGCGGAAGGGGGCAGGCGGACACCGTCGCCGGTGGCCAACCTGTCGGTGGCCTGGCGCAACTCAACGTCGATCCTCGCCGCCGCCAACACCGTCTCGGGTCCGCTGGGCGTTCCCGCGCCGTGGCTGCGGTTCGCCCCGTCCCTTGAGGTGCCGGAGCTGCTGCCCAAACCGGGCGCGCCCCGGGGGGAGGTGTTTCTCGGACGCTACCTCCTCGATGCCCGGCCCGCCGGGGACACGCTGCCCGGAACCGCGGACGGGGAGCGCCATGCGCCCGGTCCTGTCAGCGAGGCTGAAGCGCTGGCCCAGCAGGTGATCCACCACTCACGCAGGACGTTCGAGCGGGACGAGGACGGAGCCCGGGTGCGCCCCAGCATCGCCGTGCTGTGCCGGGGACGGAAGCAGTTCGAGCCGATCCGGCGCGAACTCGAAAAACACGGCATCCCGGTGCAGATTGTCGGACTCGGCGGGCTGCTCCGCACCCCCGAGATTGTCGAACTGCTCGCGGTACTGCGGGTCCTCGGAGACCCCGACCGGTCCGACTCGATGCTGCGGCTGCTTGCCGGAGCCCGCTGGCGGATCGGGCCGGCGGACCTCATGGCTCTCGGCGACTGGTCGCGGCAACTGGCGCGCACGCGGGAAGCGGCGGCACGACGCGATCCCCGAGGCGGTCCCGCGGGAACGGCCGGCGCGGCTCCCGCGCCGGGCACCGTGCGGCCCGCACCCGCTGTCGGCGGCATGATGGACGGCTTTGCGCCGGAGGACGGCGGCGCCGTCGAGGGTGTCGTCGAGCACGATGCAGCGGAGAGCGGGAGCCTCGTCGAAGCGGTGGACCAGCTTCCTCCTGCGGGTTGGGTTTCATCCGCCGGACGCTCCCTCAGCGTGCCGGGACGGCACCGGCTTGAGCGGCTCCGCGGAGAGCTGCGCCGGCTTCGGGACCACGTGGGGGACGACCTCGGCACGATCATCGGAGAGGTCGAGCGTTCGATCCTGCTCGACATCGAGGTCGCGGCGAAGCCCGGCGTCGGCATCCATGAGGCGCGCCGGAACCTCGACGCCTTCTCCGAAGCGGTGGCAGGCTTCAGCTCAAGCGCCGAACGGGTCGACCTCCCCGCCTTCCTCGCCTGGCTTGAGGCGGCCGACGCGGAGGAGGACGGTCTCCCCGTGGCCCAGCTTGAGGCAAGCCGCGAGGCAGTTCAGCTTCTGACGGTCCATGCGTCCAAAGGCCTGGAATGGGATGTCGTGCTTGTGCCCGGGCTCAACGAAGGAAGCTTCCCCAGCGGAGGTAACTCGCGGTGGAGCAGCGGCGATTCGGCGATTCCCTGGAACCTCCGCGGAGACGCCCCCGAACTGCCACAGTGGGACTGGGAGCAGCCCGACCAGAAGGAATGGCTCGACAGCGAGAAGCGGTTCGCCGACGAGGCCGGTGCCCATGCCGAACGGGAAGAGCGACGGCTCGCCTATGTCGCCTTCACCCGGGCCAAGCATGTGCTCGTGTGCACCTCGTCCGTCTGGGGCAGCGGACGGAGCAAGCCGACGCCTCCCTCCGGGTACCTCCTTGACCTTCACGGGCTGGCCGAGCAGGGCGAACCGGGCTTCACTGTCTCGTCGTGGGTGGGACAGGATGAGGAGGGGAGCGAGAATCCGGCCAATGCTGTTCCGCTTCGGGCGGTGTGGCCAATCGATCCCCTCGGACTCCGCCGCCCCGCCGTCGAGGACGCGGCCGCGGCGGTTGCCGCGGCAACCGCGGCCTTCGCCGAGGCGGACGACGCACGGATGCAGCTGCTGCTTCCACGCAACGGGCGCTGGACGGACGAGGTTGAGTTGGCGCTGGCCCGGCAGGCGAGCGACGAAGAGGTGCTTCCCGTGCGGCTCCCGCCCCACATCTCGGCATCGACCCTCGTGGAGCTGGGGGAGGATCCGGCCGCGGTCATCCAGCAGCTGCGCCGGCCGGTGCCGCGCCAGCCGGGGTCTGCAGCGCGCAAGGGGACCGCATTCCACGCGTGGATCGAGGAGTTCTATGGGACCAGCGGGATGCTCGACCTCGGGGAGTACCCCGGGGCCGCGGATGCCCATGTCGATTCGGCGCTCGGGCTGGCGGACATGGCCGACATTTTCCGGAGCTCGGAATGGGCGGCAAGGATGCCCGACGGCATCGAAGTGCCAATTGAGACGAACGTCGGCGGCGTCGTCGTCCGCGGCCGGATCGATGCCGTCTTCCGGGATCCCGACGGCGCCTGGGACCTCATCGACTGGAAGACCGGCAGGCCGCCAAGCGCGGCGGAGCGCGCGGCGAAATCTGTCCAGCTGGCCCTCTACCGGCTGGCCTGGTCCCGGCTCAAGGGCGTCCCGCTCGACGAGGTGCGCGCAGCATTCTTCTATGTGGCGGACAACCTGCTGGTCCGCCCGCACGACCTCGCGGGGGAGGCCGAACTCGAACGCATCATTGTGCGGGCCGTCGACGCAGGACAGCAGCAGGGCGACTCACCCCGGTGAAGCGCAGGCCGCGCCCGGCCACATCGTGAGGCACGCGATGGAGCGTGGCTGCGTGCGCCGCGGTGCGGCCCGCGATGGGGCGGGATGACGGGGCCGTACGCCAAGGGTGGGACGCGGCAGGGTGGAAAGGCGCGGCTAGCTCCGGGAGGAAACGATCGGCAGTGCCGTCGTTTCGGTGTCGTTCGCCGCACCGGCAGTGCCGGGGCGGAGGACGGTCACGGCCGAAGAGCCACCGGCGCGTCCGGAAACGCTGGGGGAGTAGGCTCCGCCGCCGAAGGCTGCGTCGTCGAGCGGGTTGTCATCGTGCACGGCGCCGACCACGGTGACCCGGGGAGAAGGTTCGGCCGGAGCGGGCAGTCCGTCGTCCTCCGGGCCCGCGGCTCCGGTGCCTCCCGCGCTTCCGGCGATTCCCGGCGAGGCAGCGGCAGCCGAAGGGGCGGCCGGATCGGCCGGCGATGATCCGGCATCGGGACGGCCCGCGCCGGAGGAAGCGTCTTTTGATGGTGCGGGTGCTTCCCCGGTCGGCGGGAGGAGCGTGGCACCGGAGCGAAGGCCGGCGTGCGGGACGTTCTTTTCACCCTCGGTGCGGGCGCCTCCCGTGGGGCCCGACGCCGCAGGTGCCGCGGCGGGCGGTGCCTCGTGCTGCGCCAGTTCAATCTCCCGAACGTCGGCCTCGAGGATCGACATCATCTCCTGGGCTTCGGCGATCATCTGGCGGTCCTCCATCGCCAGGCCGCGCACCAGCCACTGCGCGAGGGCGAATTCCGCGGCAAGGGCGGCGCGCCGGGCGATATGCGGATCGACCGAGGTGGTGCGGGCTTGCGCATAGGCGGCGTAGACGGCCTCGACGAACCCGCTGTCCTCCACCGCGGCAAGCCACGCAAAGTCATCGGCCGGATCGCCGATGCGCAGGTCGGTCCACCCCGTCACCGCCGAGACCTTCCCCCGCGCGATCAGCAGGTGGTCTTCATGGAGGTCTCCGTGGACGACAGTGGCGCTGAAGCGCCACAGGGTCACGTCTTCGAGCGCGTGCTCCCAGCGCCGCAGCAGGATCGGGGGGATGCGCCCTGTCGTTGCGGCCTGGTCAAGCTCGTTGAGCTTGCGCTGCCGGAACTCGTTCGCCTCATAGCTTGGAAGGTTCGCCTGCTGGACGAGGTCCTGCGGCAGGTCGTGGATTGCGGCGAGCACCCGCCCCAGTTCGGCGGCCATGGGGCGCCCGGCGGCGGCAAGCGACCCAAGGTCGCGCGTGCTTCCTTCGAGGTGTGAATAGACGAAGGTGCTGAGGTTGCCCTGACGGACGCTGCCGGCAATGTGCGGGATGAGGAACGGCAGTTCCGCCTTGACCGCGGGTGTGAATGCCCGGAGTGCCTGCAGTTCGGTTTCCAGCCGCATGCTCGCCTCGGGGTGCCGGGGGGAGCGGACCCGCCACTGTTTTCCGGCAGCGTCGACCAGCAGCGCCGAGTCGAAGTCGGCGGCGTCGTCGGGTGCGCCGGTGACGCCGGTGGGGGCTAGCCCAGGCACAGCGGCGCTGGCAATTGCAGCAAGTTCCATGGGTGTCCGTTTCACACTGTCAACGGTAGGTGCATCAACGGGCAGCGTCCCGTTCCCCTGCGGCGAGTCGTCAGATGGCTGTAATTCTTCAACTCCTCCTCCACCGGGGAGCAGCCAAATGTCTTTTGAGGGAGCAAGAAAGTACCGTAGAAGGATGAGTGAACCGCTGCGCACCGCTGTCCTCCCGCCGCTTGGTTCGCTACCCCTGGCACGGTCCGACGCCGATCGCGGCGGGGATTTCCGCATGATGCCCGGCCTGTTCGATACGCTGTGGGATTCACCTGAGACACGGGTCATGCTGCTGGCGGAGGGCCGCTCCCCGCTCGCCGACGGCGCGCTGCGGCTGTACGGTGCCGCTGAGGTTGAACGGCCCGAGAACCCGATCTACCTTGGGCAGGTGCTCGACGGCGCCCCCGATGCGGGCCGCCATGTGGTGCTGGTGACGCTCGAGGAGCCCGACCCCGCACTTGCCCCGGCGGATTCCTGGCAGGGCCTGCGCGACGTCGCGGCTTCGCTGAGCGCCCGCGACGCCGGGTTCTTCGTCCAGGCCGCGGCGATCGCGAACTGGCATGCCACCCACAAGCATTGCCCGCTGTGTGGAACGGCCACCCTCCCGATCGACGGCGGATGGGTGCGCCGCTGCCCCGCGGACGAGTCGCTCCACTATCCCCGGACCGACCCGGCCATCATCGTCTCGGTGATCGACTCCAACGACCGCATCCTCCTTGGTTCGGCGGTTTCCTGGGCCGTTGGAAGGTTCTCCACCCTTGCCGGGTTCGTTGAGCCCGGCGAGTCCCTCGAAGCTGCCATCGCCCGCGAGGTCGGTGAGGAGGCGGGGGTCGAGATTCACTCAGCGGAGTACCTGGGCTCGCAGCCGTGGCCTTTTCCCGCGTCCCTGATGCTCGGGTTCACCGCTGTCGCCTCCGGCACCGAGCCGGTGCCCGACGGCGTCGAAATCCGCGACCTGCGGTGGTTCACCCGCGCCGAGATCCACGAGGAGGTCCGGGCCGGACACATCACGGTGGCCGGAGAGATTTCGATTGCGCGCGCCATGATCGAACGCTGGTACGGCGGCCCCCTCGACCAGACGCCCGGCGAGGTTTCCGGACAGTGACCGACCTGACCGTGGAAGAACGGATCCTCGAGGGTCTCGACGAGGAACAGCGCGCCGTTGCGAGCACGCTTGCAGGCCCCCTGTGCGTGCTGGCCGGAGCAGGTACAGGCAAGACCCGTGCCATCACCCACCGCATCGCGTACGGGGTCCACACCGGCGTCTACAAGCCGCAGCAGGTCCTTGCCGTCACCTTCACGGCCCGGGCGGCCGCCGAGATGCGGACCCGCCTGCGCGATCTCGGGGCAGGCGGGGTGCAGGCCCGGACCTTCCACGCGGCGGCCCTGCGGCAGCTGCAGTACTTCTGGCCGCAGGCCGTCGGCGGCCCGCTCCCGGCGCTGGTGGACCACAAGGCGCAGCTCATCGCGGAATCGGCCCGCAGGCTGAGGCTCGCCACCGACCGCGCGGCCATCCGCGACGTTGCGGCGGAGATCGAGTGGGCGAAGGTGTCGATGCTGATGCCCGACAGCTATGTCGCAGCGGCGGCCGGACGATCCCAGCCCGCCGGCATGGACGCCACCACCGTGGCGAGGATCTTCTCCACCTACGAGGACCTCAAGATCGACCGCAACCTGATCGATTTCGAGGATGTGCTGCTGACCACGGTGGGGATCCTCGAGGAGGACGACAAGGTCGCCGCCGCGGTGCGGAGCCAGTACCGGCATTTCGTCGTCGACGAATACCAGGACGTCTCGCCGCTCCAGCAGCGCCTCCTCGACCTGTGGCTCGGCGAACGGCGGGAGCTGTGCGTTGTCGGTGACGCCAGCCAGACCATCTACTCGTTCACCGGGGCCACCTCACGGCATCTGCTCGACTTCACCCGGAGGTATGAGGGCGCCCAGGTTGTGAAGCTTGTCCGCGACTACCGGTCGACGCCCGAGGTGGTGCGGCTGGCCAACACCCTCCTCGCGGCCCGCGACGGCGAGAAGGACACAAGGTCCGGGGCCACATCCTGGTCGGCACCGCTCGAACTCATCGCGCAGCGCCCTTCGGGCCCCGAACCGGTCTTCACCGAATGCAGCGACGACGAAGCCGAGGCGGCCGACGTCGCCCGCAAGATCACCCAGCTGCTCGAGTCCGGCGTCGCCGCAAGCGAGATCGCGATCCTTTTCCGCACGAACGGGCAGTCGGAGGCGTACGAACAGGCGCTGGCCAGCGCCGGTATCGGCTACCAGCTGCGGGGCGGCGAGCGTTTCTTCGCCCGGCGCGAGGTGCGCGACGCACTGCTTCAGCTTCGGGCGGCGGCACGAACGGAAGGCAACGACGACGTCCCGCAGCAGGTACGGGATGTGCTCGCCTCGCTCGGCTACACCTCGACGGCTCCGGCGAACTCGGGGGCCGTCCGTGAGAAGTGGGAATCCCTTGCCGCATTGGTGGGCCTCGCCGATGAAATGAACGAGGCCCGCGGGGGCATCACCCTTCGGGAGTTCGTAGCGGAACTCGAAGAGCGCGCCGCGGCCCAGCACGCGCCCACAGTGCAGGGTGTCACGCTCGCCTCGCTCCACTCGGCCAAGGGCCTGGAGTGGGATGCGGTGTTCCTCGTCGGACTCAGCGAAGGCCTCATGCCGATTTCCTTTGCGGACACCCAGGAAGCCGTCGACGAGGAGCGCAGGCTCCTCTACGTCGGCATCACCCGGGCGCGCGCCCATCTTTCCCTGTCCTGGTCCACCTCGCGCTCGCCGGGCGGCAGGGCGTCCCGGAAGCCCTCGCGGTTCCTCGATGCGCTGCGTCCTGCCGGATCCGGAGGGCGGGTCTTCCGGCAGCCCGTGGCCAAGCGGAGCAGGAAAACGTCGGCCCCCGCGGTGTGCCGGGTCTGCGGACGCGCCCTGGGCACCGGCTCGGAGCGGAAGATCGGCCGGTGCGGCGACTGTCCGGTCAGCTACTCGGAGGAGACCTTCGATGCCCTTCGCAGCTGGCGTCTTGAACAGGCGCGCGAGAAGGACGTCCCGGCCTTCGTTGTCTTCACCGATGCCACCCTGATTGCCATTGCTGAGGCAAGGCCGCAGACGCTCGATGAGCTCGGGGAACTGGCCGGAGTGGGCTCGGCCAAGCTTGAAAGGTACGGGGAGGCGGTCCTTGAAATCATCGGCGACAACAGCTGAGGCGGAAGCGGTGCCCGCGGCATCGGCGGCCGGAGGACCGGCTCGGGAAGGATCCCGGGCCGAGGCGGGGCCAGGGGGACGCCACGCCGCGGTCCCGATGCCCGTTGAGGTGCGGCGCTCGGCGCGGCGCCGGCGCACGGTAAGCGCCGATGTCCGCGACGGGACGGTCATTGTCTCAATCCCCGGCCACTTCTCGAAGGCCCAGGAGGAGGAGTGGGTTGCCCGGATGCTGCGCAAGATCAGCGGGAAGTACGCCGCAGCCTCAGCCGCCCCTGGTGCCGGCGGGGAGCTCCTGCAGCGGGCCGCCGACCTCGCTAACCGGTACCTCGGCGGCAAGGGCATCCCTGCCAGCATCGGGTGGGTCACCAAACAAAACACCCGCTGGGCATCGGCCACACCCTCGAGCCGGTCGATCCGCCTCTCGCACAAACTCCAGGGAATGCCTGACTGGGTTGTCGACTACGTGCTCCTCCACGAGATGGCCCACCTCATAGAACCCTCGCACAACCGGGTCTTCTGGGCACTGCTCGAGGGGTACGCCGACACCGAGAAAGCCAAGGCCTTCCTCGCCGGCGCCGCGTTCGCAGCGGACCGGGGCCTGTCCGGGCGGTAGGCCCAAGGCTCCACTCCCGCGTGACGGACCAGGGCGGCGAGCCCGGCCGGTCACCTCAGCCGACTGCCTCAACAGCCGATCATCTGAGCGCGGATGACCCCGCCCGCAGACCCGGACCTGCGACCCCGGGCCATGACTTCGGGTCACGGCCCGGGCGGAGAAGCCTAGGCGGCCGACGGGCCCTTCGGGCTGTCGCCGCCGTCGACGTCGCCCGCGCCGCTTCCGGCACCGTCACCGGCGTCGCCGTCCGTGCTGCCGACGTCCGGATCGGTACCGGCAGCGGATCCGCCGGGAGCATCATCGGGGGAGGCAGGGTCGTCGAATCCGCCGTCCAGCAGCCGTTCGAGGGCGGCGTCGACGTCGGCGCCCGAGGACTCGAGCAGCTTGCGCCTCTCGGTGAAGCCCTTCGGGTCATCGAGGTCTTCGGCGCTCGGCAGGAGGTCGGGGTGCTGCCAGATCGCGTCGCGTCCTTCGATGCCGCGCTCGTCGGCAAGGTGGGACCAGAGCACCGCCGCATCGCGGAGGCGCCGGGGCCTGAGCTCAAGCCCGACCAGTGAGGCGAAGGCATGCTCGGCAGGGCCGCCTGTCGCACGGCGCCGTCTCACCATTTCGCGCAGCGCCGGCGCCGAGGGCAGGTTCTCGGCCGCGGCGGCGGTGACTTCGTCGACCCAGCCCTCGACGAGGGCCAGGGTTGTCTCAAGCCGGGCCAGCGCCGTCTCCTGCTCGCGGGTGCGCTCGGGCATGAACACACCCTGGGAAAGGGCGGCCTGCATCGACTCAGGGTTGGTGGGGTCGATGTCGCGCGCGGCCTCCTCGATCTTCGTCATGTCGATGTGGATGCCCCGCGCATAACCTTCGATAGTGCCCATCAGGTGGCCGGCAAGCCAGGGCACGTGCGTGAACAGGCGCACGTGCGCGGCTTCACGGGCGGCGAGGAAGAGCATCACTTCCTGCTCGGGTACGTCGAGGCCCTCGCCGAAGGCTGACACGTTCGCCGGGAGCAGTGCCATGCGCCCGTCAGCCAGCGGTATGCCGATGTCGGTGGAGCCGACGACATCCTTGGACAGGGCGCCCACGGCCTGCCCGAGCTGCATGCCGAACATTGCCCCGCCGATGTTCTGGAGCATCGAGGACGGGCCGCCGAGCATGCCCATCATCGACTTCATTTCCTCGGGCAGCTGTCCCGAGATGGTGTCGGAGAGCGCCTTCGCGATGCTCGTCGCAACGGGCTCGGTCAGCTGGCGCCAGGTGTCCATTGTCGCTTCGACCCACTCGGCGCGCGACCATGCACGGCCCAGCTGGCCGGTGCTTGGGAAGGCCGTGACCGGATCGATCCACAGTTCGGCAAGGCGGAGGGCTTCATCGACGGAACGCCGCTGCAGCGGCGTTACCGACGGGTCGTTGTCGGAGGCGGCGACCCGGCGGGCGTGGTCGTGGGCCAGCTTCCAGTTGACCGGGCCTTCGCTCGTGCCGGAAAACATCGCCTGAACCTGCTGCATCATCATCGCCATGGCCTGGGGGTCGGAGGGAAGGCCGGCGGCCTTGGCGATTTCCTGGGGATCGAACCCCTGGGCGTCCCCGCCAAGCATGCGGGCGATCATCTCCGACAGCGGGTCTTTCGGCGAATCATCGTCGCCGAAGGGGTTGGATGGGTTGGTCACTGATACCACCGGTCCTGGGAGTCGCTTGAAAGTCCTGCCCGTCCCGGCATGCGATTGCACCGGTCCGAGCAGCTGTGGGGCCAACGTTACCGGCAGGCCAGCCCGTGGCCTAGAACGGCGCTGGGCGTTCGCTGAGGGCAAAGCAGGGGCGGGAGCAAGCCGCCGTTCCGGAGCGTTTAGGCTTAGACCCCGGATATGTTGTGGCTGGCCCGGCCACGAGGCCCATGCCATCGAAAAGGATGTTCAACCGTGTCGAAGTCAGCCCAGCCCGCAACGCTGGACCCGGTGGGGCCCCGACGCCCCAAGGATCCCCGGTTTGGGGCAATGGTTGTTTCAGGTGCGCTGGCGCTCCTGCTCGGCGGAGCGGCGCTTGTGCTTCCGGCGCCTTACGTCCTCGAGGCTCCCGGGCCGACGTTCAACACCATCGGCGAGATGGATTCAAAGCCCCTCATCGAGATCACCGGGCGGGAAACCTTCACCCCGGAGGGCGAGCTTGACCTGACGACCGTGTATGTGAGCGGCGGCCCGAACGGAAGCGTCAGCATCTTCGACGCGCTCTACGCCTGGATCGACCCCAGCCAGAACGTCGCCCCGGAAGAGCTGGTGTACGCGCCGGGGACGACCGAATCCGACGTTCGGGAACAGAACGCCGTCGCTATGGTTTCCTCGCAGGAAGCGGCGATTGCCGCCGCGCTTGAGCACCTCGACATCCCCTTCAGCGAGAGCCTCTCGGTGATGGACCTCGCCGAGGACTCGGCGTCCGAGGGCATCCTCGAACCGGGCGACGTCCTCCAGTCGGTGGCCGGGAAGCCCATCACCAACATCGACACGCTCCGCTCGGCCGTCGCGAAAGCCGCCGGCGACGGCGTCACGCTCGGTGTCCTGCGCGAGGGCGCGGAGACCGAGGTCTCGGTGACGCCCCGGCGGTCGGCCGAAGGCGACTACCAGCTGGGCGTGCTGCTCACCTCGGAGTTCGACTTCCCCTTCGACGTGACGATCGCCCTCGACAACGTCGGCGGCCCCTCGGCGGGAAGCATGTTCGCGCTGGGCATCATCGACAAGCTGACCGAGGGCGACCTCACCGGAGGACGCCATTTCGCCGGCACCGGAACCATCGACTCGGCCGGAAACGTCGGAAGGATCGGCGGCATCCAGCAGAAGCTGGTTGGGGCGCAGGCGGACGGGGCCGAATTCTTCCTCGCACCGGCCGAGAACTGCGACGAGGTCATCGGCCACGTGCCCGACGGACTGCAGGTGGTCGCGGTGGAGACGCTCGACGACGCCGTCGACGCTGTCGAACTGCTCGGATCCGGGGCCGACGGCTCCTCCCTTCCGACCTGCAGCTGACCGCGGGCGGCTCCTTGGTTGGCCGCGGAGCCGCCCGAGCAGCGCGTCTGCGGTCCCGATCCCGGCGCTTTAGCGCAGCTAGGACACGGTTGGGAAACGATCCGGCCTCCCGGGGCGTAAATCAGGAACTGAATTGCGCCGCCCGATCGTGGACAGGGCAGAATGGAACAACGAAGACAGAGGCTGCACGCCGTTTCCGCCCCCCGGGTCGGCGACAGACTGTTCAGTCAGCGTCGTCGTGACCCGATGCAGCCAACGATGAGGTAAATGTGACATCCGGACCAGACCGGCCCTTCGGCAGCAGGCCGAGCCCCTCAAGTTCCACCGCCGCCAACGCCCCACGACGACGCAGCCCCTTGATTCCGACGATCATCGTGGTCGCGCTGCTTGTCATCGCCTTCGTCTACTTCTCGCAGGTCTACGCGGACATCCTCTGGTACAACCAGTTGGGATTCCTCGAGGTGTTCCTCACCGAGAACCTCTCACGGATTGCCCTGTTCGTCATCGCCTTCGTGGTGATGGCCGGTGCCGTGTACGCCAGCCTCCAGATCGCCTACCGCAGCCGGCCCATCTACGCGCCGGACAGCGTCATGCAGGACAACCTCAACCGCTATCAGGCGCAGCTTGAGCCGATCCGCAAACTGCTGATGATCGGCATCCCCGTGGTCCTCGGCGCCTTCGCCGGAACCGCCGCCGCCTCGCAGTGGCAGCAGATCCTGCTGTTCATCAACCAGGAGCCCTTCGGGCAGGCGGACCCCGAGTTCAACCTCGACTTCAGCTTCTACATGTTCACCCTGCCCTTCTTCGGTTTCCTCACGGGGTTCCTGACCAGCGTTGTGGTCATCGCCGCAATCGCCGCGGTGCTCACCCATTACCTCTACGGCGGAATCCGGCTTGAGGAAAAGGGGCTCTTCACCACGAAGGCGGCGCGCGTCCAGATCGCTGTCCTCGCCGCGCTTTTCCTCATCCTGCAGGGCATCAACTACTGGCTTGACCGCTACGGCACCCTGCAGGGTTCGGGCGGCCGCTGGACCGGCGCGCTCTACACCGATATCAACGCCGTCATCCCGACTAAGGCAATCCTCGCCGTCGCGGCGCTGATCGTGGCGGTCCTGTTCATCCTGTCGGCGGTCATCGGCCGCTGGAGGCTTCCCATCATCGGCACCGCGATGCTGATCATCACCGCGATCCTCGCCGGAGGCGTGTACCCGTGGGTGGTCCAGCGCTTCCAGGTCACCCCCTCCGAACTCACCCTCGAACGCGAATACATCCAGCGCAACATCGACCTGACCAGGGTGGCCTACGGGCTCGACAAGGTCGAAGCGGTTCCCTATAACGCCGTCACCGATCCCGAGTCCGGGGCCCTGCGGGAGGACGCCGAGACGACGGCGAACATCCGGCTGCTCGACCCGAACCTCGTTTCCGACGCCTTCAGCCAACTCCAGCAGTTCCGGCAGTACTACCAGTTCCCGCGCACCCTCAACGTCGACCGGTACACGGTCGACGGCGAGGTCCAGGACACCGTGATCGCCGCCCGGGAACTCAAGCCCGAAGGCGTCCCGGCGGGATGGGTCAACGAGCACGTGCTCTACACGCACGGCTACGGCGTCGTCGCCGCCCGCGGTTCGGTCGTGGAGGCCGACGGAAAGCCATCCTTCACCCTCTCGGGCATCCCGTCCGCCGGCCCGTTGGGCACCGACGAGACGTATGAGCCCCGGATCTACTTCGGCGAAGCATCACCCGAGTACTCGATCGTGGGCGCACCCGAAGGATCCGAGCCCCGCGAGATCGACCGGCCGCAGAGCGACGATTCCGACGAGGAATCAAAGAACACCTTCGTGGGTGAGGGCGGCCCGAGTGTCGGAAACCTCTTCAACAAGCTCGTTTACGCGATCAAGTTCCAGTCAACAGACCTGATGCTTTCGGATGCTGTCAACGGCGAATCGCAGATCCTCTACGACCGCACCCCGCGTGAACGCGTCGAGAAGCTCGCTCCGTACCTGACCATCGACGGGAACACCTACCCGGCTATCGTTGACGGACGGGTCAAGTGGATCGTTGACGGCTACACCACCAACAAGTTCTTCCCGTACTCCACCCAGCAGGAGCTGGAGTCGGCGACGATCGATTCGCAGACCGCGGAAAACCTTTCAACGCCGCTTCCTGCGGATCAGGTCAACTACATCCGCAACGCTGTCAAGGCGACGGTCGACGCGTACGACGGCTCCGTCGAACTGTATGCGTGGGACGACCAAGACCCAGTCCTGAAGGCCTGGCAGAAGGTGTTCCCCACAACGATCCAGCCGTACTCCGAGATGTCGGCCGACCTGATGGCGCACGTGCGCTACCCCGAGGACCAGTTCAAGGTGCAGCGCGAGTTGCTGGCCCGCTACCACGTGACGAACGTTGACGTGTTCTTCGCCAACAGCGATGCCTGGAGCGTCCCGGACGATCCGACCGGAGGCGACACCGACGTCAAGCAGCCGCCGTTCTACCTCTCCCTCAAGGTGCCCGGCCAGGAGGAAGCGGCGTTCTCCCTGACGACGCCGTTCATCCCGTTCGTCGAACCCGGTGGGGAAGCACGCAACGTGCTCTACGGTTTCCTCTCCGCCGAAGCGGACGCGGGAACGGAGGCCGGCGTGAAGTCCGAGGACTACGGAAAGCTGAGGCTGCTCGAACTGCCGCGCTCGACGTCGGTGCCGGGCCCGGGCCAGGCGCAGAACCGCTTCAACTCCGATCCGACCGTCTCCAATGCGCTGAACCTGCTGCGCCAGGGCGCCTCGGAAGTGAGGAACGGAAACCTGCTGAGCCTGCCCGTCGGCGGCGGCATGCTGTACGTGCAGCCGGTGTACGTCCAGTCCTCGGGAGCGTCGTCGTACCCGACCCTGCAGCGGGTCCTGGCCAGCTTCGGCGAGCGGGTCGGGTTCGCGCCCACCCTCGATGAGGCGCTTGACCAGGTGTTCGGCGGCGACTCGGGGGCAGATGCCGGAGATTCCGAAAACGCCGGTGAGACACCGACCGACCCGGAGGTCCCGGCCGAGGATCCCTCGGCCCAGCAGGCCCTCCGGGACGCCCTCGCCGACGCACGCGATGCGCTTCAGGAAGGGCAGGCAGCCCTGGCGGAAGGTGACTTCGCGGCCTACGGCGCGGCACAGGACCGGTTGAACGCAGCGCTGCAGCGGGCGATCGACGCCGAGGGCGGCCTTGAGGGAGCCGAGGTTCCGCCGGCCGGAGCCGAGGGCGAAGCCCCGGCCGAAGCAGCTCCTTCCCAGGCGCCGGAGTCGGGCGGATAGGCCCTCTCCAATTTGCTTCAGTGCCCCGCGGCCGGTAATGTAAATACCACGCCGCGGGGTGGAGCAGTTCGGTAGCTCGCTGGGCTCATAACCCAGAGGTCACAGGTTCAAATCCTGTCCCCGCAACAGAAACAGAAGTCCCGGCCTCGAAAGAGGCCGGGACTTCTGCATTAACCGGCAGCCGCACGCCGATCTCGCCGTGCAAGGGCCGCCCGCCTCCCGCGGGAGGTAATGAAAGCGGCAACATCGCCCAACTCCCTTGACTGCCCTCCACCGGAACTTCCACACTCGAATCAGGAGCGCTCGTGCCCGGGTCGAGTGCCGCGGATGCCCTAGGAGGAACAATGCGTGTCCTTGTTGCCGGTGCCGGTGGTGCGATCGGACGCCCTATCGTCCGCCGTCTTGTGTCCTGGGGCCATGAGGTGTCCGGGCTCGTGAGGGGGGATGCCGGGGCTGCGCGCGTTCGGGAGGACGGGGGCACCCCCGTCATCGCCGACGTGCTGGACATCGACCATGTCGAGCAGGCGGTTGCGGGAGCCCGGCCCGAAGTGGTGGTCGACCAGCTCACGGCCCTGCCCCAGCGCTATACGCCGCAGGCTATGCGCGACTCCCTGGCCCACACCAATGACGTGCGCGTGATCGGGGGAGGGAACGTGCAGCAGGCCGCCCTGAGGGCCGGAGCGAAACGCTTCGTGGGCCAGTCCGGCTGTTACTTCTACGAGCCGGGCGAGGGGCTGGCCGAAGAATCGGAGCCCTTCGTCTCGGAGGGGCCTTCACTGGTCGCCGGGAACGTTTCCGCATTCAAGCAGGTCGAGGAGCGGATCCTCGGGCTTCGGGGGGGAACCACGGGCCTGGTGCTTCGGTACGGGTTCTTCTACGGCCCGGGAACCTGGTACTCGCAAGATGGCGACATGGGCGAGCAGGCGCGTGCGGGTCAGCTGGGGGTGCTCGGCTCCGGGGATGGCGTATGGTCATTCGTCCATCTTCAGGACGCAGCGGACTTCACAGCGCATGCCGCCGTCAACTCGGATGCAACAGGCCTGGTGAACGTCACGGACAGCGACCCGCTCCCCATGCGGGAGGTGATCCCCGCCTTCGCCGCGTTTGTGGGTGCTGAGCGGCCCGCCGTGTACCCGATCACGGAGGAGACGGACAAGGATGGCGTCTTCTACGCGACAGCGATGAGGGGCGCGAGCAATCGCCGTGCGCGCGAGGAATTCGGCTTCAGCCCCCGCCGGCTGGAGTGGCTCGGCGGGAAGGATTAGCCCACTGCCACGCGGGTTCCCGCACAGGCCGGACAGCCGGAGTCCGGTGGCGGATCAGGTCCCCGAGATGGCCTTGTAGGCTGCCAGCGCCCGGGCGCGTGTCTCGGCAAGGTCGACGATCGGCGGCGGATACCCCGGTGCGGAGCCCTTCCACGGCTCGTGGAGGTTTTCGGCATCGGCGAGTTCGGGGACATACCGCAGCAGGTAGGCGCCCTCGGGATCGAACTTCCTGCTCTGCGTCACCGGGTTGAAGATGCGGAAGTAGGGGCTCGCGTCGGCCCCCGAACCGGCGACCCACTGCCAGTTCGCAGCGTTGCTCCCAGCATCGGCATCAACGAGGTTGTCCCAGAACCAGCGCTCGCCGATCCGCCAGTCGATCATGAGGTTCTTGATCAGGAAGGACGCCGTCGCCATGCGCGCGCGGTTGTGCATCCAGCCGGTCTGGCGCATTTGACGCATTCCGGCGTCGATCATGGGGTAGCCGGTGCGGCCACGCTCCCAGGCGGCGAGCTCGTCGCGGGTTTCGCTCTCCCAGGCGAAGGCGTCGAACTCCTTGCGGTAGTTCGTCGTCGCAAGCGCGGGGTTGAAGTAGAGGAGCTGCCAGCAGAACTCCCGCCAGCCGAGCTCCGATCCGAAGACCCGGAGGTCATCGGCAACCTGCGGCTCCGTCCGCTCCTGAAGTGCCTTCCACACCTGGTAGGGGCTGATCTCGCCGTAGCGCAGGTGGGGCGAGAGCCGGCTGGTTCCCTCAGCGCCGGGGAGGTCCCGGTTGGCCGCATAGCCTTCCGCCCGGGATTCCATGAAGGAGTCGAGCCGATCCAGCGCCGCTTCCTCTCCGGGCACCCAGGTGTCACGGAGCCCCTGCGCCCAGTCCGGCTTGGTGGGAAGCAGGCCCCAGTAGTCGAGATCGTCCGAGGACGCAGCCGGGCCGGCGAGTGACCGGGGAGCGGCAAGCGGGGCGCGCGGGGCCGGCTCCTTGAGGCAGGCACGCCAGAAAGAGGTGAACACCTTGTAGGGTTCGCCGGACCCGTTGCGCACCTCCCATGGCTCGAACAGCAGGTTCGCCTTGTGGCTGACCGCCGCAATCCCGCGTTCGGTGCACCACGCCTTCAGTGCGGCGTCGACCTCCCGTTCGGCAAGGCCGTACCGGCGGTTCCAGACCACACCGGTGGCACCGACATCCTCGATGAGTTGCGGCAGCACCTCCCCGGCGGCCCCGCGGCGCAGCACCAGCGACCCGCCTCGGTCCGCGATCGACGCCGACAGGGCGGCGAGGGAATGGTGGAGCCACCAGCGTGAGGCGCCTCCCAGGGGGCGAATTCCGTCGCTCTCTTCGTCAAGGATGTAACAGACGACGACGTCGTCGCCGCTCGACGCCGCAGCGGCAAGCGCGGGATTGTCTTGAAGCCGAAGATCGTCACGGAGCCACACCAGAGTTACGCCCATTCGCCCAATCTACCGGGGCGGCAGGGGTGCCACCTTTTCCAGATTCGGTTTGACGTATCTGGAAGGGAGTGCCGGTGAGGCGCGGGATGACCGGCGGGCGGCAGCGCACGCGCTAGGCCGCGCCTGACGCAGCGCGGCTAAAGCAGCAGTGCCGCAGCGCGGTTAAAACAGCAGTGCCGCAGCGGATCCGCTGCGGCACTACTCATGGCTTGTCCACCGGCCAGCTGGAATTCCAGCCGGAACCGGAACCGGACCCGGGGCCCGGGCGGCGGGCTCAGGAAGTTGTGGTTTCCGTGCCCTGACCGATTGCCGACGGAGCCGGCGATCCACCGGACTTCAGTGCGGCAAGCCGGGCTTCGATCTCCGTCTGCTCGCCGAGATCCTCGAGGCTCTCGAACTGCGCGTCAAGGCTCGAGCTCGCAAGTTCCTGCTGTCCGCGGACCTTGGCTTCCTCCCTGCGGATCTTCTCCTCGAAACGTCCCACCTCGCTTGTGGGATCGAGGAAGTCGATGCTCTTGACTGCGTCGTGGACCTGCTGCTGCGCTTGGGCCGTCCGCGCGCGGGCAATGAGCTGGTCCCGCTTGCTGGTGAGCTCGCCCAGCTTGCCCTTCATCTGGTTGAGGCCGGTCTTCAGCTTCTCAACGATCTCGGTCTGGGAGTCGATGGTGGGTTCGGCGCCTTTCGCCTCGTTCTCCGCGGCAATCTGCCGCTGGAGCGCCACCTTCGCCAGGTTGTCGAACTTCTCGGCATCCACTGCATCGCCGGCGGCCCGGTACTCGTCCGCCTTCTTCGAAGCGGCGAGGGCCTTGTTGCCCCAGCTGCGGGCGTTCTCCACGTCTTCGTTGTAGTCGTCCTGGATCATCCGGAGGTTCCCGATGGTCTGCGCTACAGCGCTCTCCGCCTCGGCGATGCTGTTGGTGTAGTCGCGGACCATCTGGTCCAGCATCTTCTGCGGATCCTCGGCCTGGTCGAGCACGGAGTTGATGTTCGCCTTGGCGAGCTGGGCGATCCGACCAAAAATTGACTGCTTTACCATGAGGTTTCCTCTCGATCTGTGAATGTTTTCCGTTCGTTCTGATGCGGCGGTCCTGCTGCCGCTCCTCGGTGCTAGAAGTCGCCTCCACCCCCGTCGAAGCCGCCGAATCCGCCGCCGCCTCCCTCGAAGCCGCCGAATCCGCCGCCGCCGAATACGTCGCCGCCACCGCCGTCGCCTCCGCCGCCGAAGAATCCGCCGCCACCGCTGTTGAGGAGGCCGCCGAGCAGGATGCCGCCGAGCAGCGCCCCGCCCACGCCGTCGCCGCGTCCGCCGTACCGGCCGCCGTAGCCGCCCCCGTAGCCGCCGTAGCCGCCCATCGCGCGTCCTCCGAAGCCCGAGACATCCTGCTCGGCGAGCTGGGCCGCCTGGTCGGCAAGCATCACAGCCTGCTGGGCGTGGGAGAGGGCAGTGACCGGATCGGAATCCTGAATACCCAGCGCATAGTCGAGGTTTCGTCCGGCTTCGGCGAGGCGCGTCCGGGCCTCACTGCCGACCCCTCCGCGCCGGGCACGGATGTAGTCCTCGGTCCCTGAAATCCGCGACTGGGCGGCGACGAGGGTGTGCTGAAGGGATTCGCGGGCCCGCCGTGCCTGGTCGTTCTGGTCACGCACGCCTCCGATGGCGCCGTCCAGCTGCCGGTGGGCGCCTTCGACGCGTTCGAGCAGCGCGATCGGATCGAACGGCCCTGCCTGCCGCTGCGAGCGCACCGTCTGGAGCGCGGACTCCGCCGCAGCCACGGGGCCGACAAGGTCGTCGTGGCGTCCGGTGCGGACCATGGCAGTGGCCTGCGCGAGGTCCTGGGTGGTGTCTATGACGGCCCGCTCAAGTTCCGCCTGCGCTGCCTCGAGTTCGGTGGCACGCTTGTCGATCGCATCGAGCAGCAGGTTCGCCTGGCTGACTGCCTCCTCGGCGGCGCGGACGGCGACAACGGCCGGGCCGGTTTCACCGGCGTCCATCCTGGTCCGGGCCTCGGCGGCGGCACTTTCGACGAAGGCCAGCCGTTCCCGCGCCTGGTCGACGTTGTCCTGGACCTGCGAGGTCGCGGAGTCCGCGTACCGCCGGCGCAGGGCGTCAAGGCGCTGTTCGGCGGCGACGAACCGGGTGCCTGCCGCGTTGGCCGCACTCCGGGCGGCCTCAAGTGCCTTGGGTGCATTCCGCTCGAGCTCGCGCAGGGAGTCAAAGTCGGCCTTGTGTGCCTGGAGGGACTCATTGACCGCCTCGCAGCGTCGGATGATGTCACCGAGCCAGGACCGCTGCTGCTCCTCGGTATCGGGGATGTGGTCGTCGAGCTGCTGCTGCAGCTTGAACGATTCGCTCATGTGCACCTTGGCCGCGGCGATGTCGGCTGCGAACGGCTTCACGGCGGCGTCGCCGTACGAGGCCTGGGCGAAGCCAAGCTCCTGTTCGCTGGACTTGATGGCGTCGTCCGCCGCAACCAGCAGGCTTCCGGCGCGCTTGCGCAGGTCCTCAACGCTGAGCGAGGCGAGCGGGTCGACGACCGCTCCGTCGGCAGCCTGCCCCGGGCCGTAGGTGATGGCCTTGTTCTCAGCCGTCTTGGGCCTGCGGGAGCGCAGAAAGAAGTAACCGCCTGCGCCTGCGAGGGCTACGAGCCCGACAACGAACCCGAGACCGCCCAGTCCGCCGGCGTCACCGGCCGCCCCGCCGGGTGTGTCGGCGCCGGCAAGGACCGCCTCTGTTCCCTCGACTGCCGCAATGCCTGCCTCGGCGTAGTTCTGGCCATCGAGCTGCGGGTCGATCTGCCGGGCGAAGATGTCGTTCGTATTCCCCGCGACCTCGGTGCCGTTGCCCGCGACGAACCGGGCCTGCCCGGAATCGACCGCCACCGCCAGCAGTGCGTCGTCCGGGCCCAGGTTGCTCGCCTCGGCTGTCTGCTGAGCCCAGGCCAGCGGGTCCGAGGGGTTGGCGAAGGTGTCAACGTAGACGACCTGGACGGTGTATCCGTACTGGCCCTCGAGGTCGCTGATCGCGGCCTCGACATCGCTGACGTCCGCCGGGGTGAGCACCCCCGCCTCATCGACGACAGTCTCGCCGTCAGGGAAATCGATCGGATCAGCGGCAAATGCTGCACCGGCAGTCCACAATGGCAGCGCAATCAGGGCGCTGAGCGCCGTGGCGGCGCCCATCCGCCTGGTCATCGGTTGCATTCAATACCCTTCAGCATGTTCCCCCGGTCACGCCCGTCGGGAAGAAAGGCGATCGACGCCGGGGCTCTCTGATTTTTGATTCTATGGCCGGTGGTTGGGGCCGTCCACCGCAGGGTCTATGCCACAAGCGAAACAGCCGTTCCCGGCAGGGCAGGCGAGGCGGCCGCCAAAGGGGAATAATGGATAGTCCACCGGTGCCCCGGAGACTTCCAGCACACGTCCAGCAAACGTTCGAGGAAGCTCCAGCCTCAGGGACGATAGTTGAGGCACCGAGATGAAAGGAAAAGTAGATGGCTGACCAGTTTGGCGGACCCTTCGGTTCCGAGCGCCCGATTCCGCCGAGGCCGAGCGTGCCGCCTGCACGGGAGGCCGACACCGCGCCCTTTCCCGCCGTTGGCGGACCGCGGCCGGAGGACCAGCCCACCGCCGGTTACCCTTCACCAACCGCCACCCAGCAGTTCCCCGGCGCCGCCGGGGGTCACCACGGTACCTTCGGCCCTCAGCCGGCGCCCTACGCAACGCCTCGGAAGAAGGACCGGAAGCGCATCGGAGTTCCGACCTTCGTGGCGGGCGTGCTCGCGGCCGGCCTGATCGGCGGCGGAGTCGCGGCAGCCGCCGATGGAGTCTTCGACGGCGGAAATCCGGCGGCCGGCGTCACGGGAGAACGCGGCGGATCGGTGGTCGTTAACAACGCCGACAGCGTCACCGAAATCACCGGCGCAGCAGTAAAGGCTTCCCCCAGCGTGGTGACGATCGCCGTGAGCGGAAACGGATCCGGCGGATCGGGCTCGGGCATCATCATCGACCAAGAGGGCCACATCCTGACCAACACGCACGTCGTGACTCTCGGTGGCCAGGTTTCCGATCCCGAGGTGGAGGTGAAAACCAATGACGGTCGGGTGTTCAAGGCAGAGGTCGTAGGAACCGACCCGCTCTCGGACCTGGCCGTCATCAAGATCAATGCGCCCGACCTGACGCCGGCGACCCTGGCCAACTCGGACGAACTGAACGTGGGCGACACGGCGATCGCCATCGGCGCCCCGCTCGGCCTGAGCGGGACCGTGACCGACGGAATCATCTCAACGCTCAACCGCACGATCAGCGTTGCGTCATCGGCGGTGCCCGAAGGCCAGTCCGACACACCCGAAGGGGATCCGGGCGACGGGTTCAACTTCCTGCCGCCCGACGGCTCGCGGAACCAGCAGCCGAAGTCGCAGGGCTCGATCTACCTCAACGTGATCCAGACCGACGCCGCGATCAACCAGGGCAACTCCGGGGGTGCCCTCGTCGATTCGCAGGGCCGCATCATCGGCGTGAACGTGGCCATCGCCTCAAGCGGATCCGGTGAGAGCGCGGGCAACATCGGCGTCGGCTTCTCGATTCCGATCAACTATGCGCACCGCGTGGCCGAGGAACTCATCGCGGACGGCAAGGCAAGCCACGGCTTCCTCGGCGTAAGCGTCCAGGGAGCCGCCGCCGGCACGTCCTCGACCTTCACCGTCGGCGCGAAGGTGGCTACGATCGAGCCGGATTCGCCGGCAGCCGCGGCGAAAATCCAGGAGGGCGACGTCATCACGAAGGTGGGCGAATTCCCCATCGGCGATCCGCAGGCGCTGACGGCGGCCGTGCGGATGCAGGAGGTCGGCAAGAGCGTGCCGGTCGAGGTGCAGCGCGACGGCGAGACCCTCACCATCCCGGTCACCCTCGCCGAAGCGCCCGCAGCCTGAGCACCGCGGCCGGCGGCCGGGACCGCCGGCGCACCGGCCTGCCCGGGCGCCAGTATGGTTAGCTATGTTGCGGGTTGAATTGCCGCATCCGATCAGAAAGGGACCCATGGACGAGGCCCAGGCCGCTGGAGTTGACGCTGCGGGACTGAACATCGCCGTCCTGGTCAAACATGTGCCCGACGCACAGTTCGACCGGCACATCGGCGGCGAGCACAACACCACCCAGCGCTCCGAAAGCATCCTCTCGGAACTCGACGAGTATGCACTCGAGGCTGCGCTGCAGCTCGCTGAGAAGGATCAGGGCGGAGCCGGCGACCACCGGATCACCGCCGTCACAATGGGCCCGGCAGCGGCGGTGTCCGCTGTCAAGAAAGCCCTGCAGATCGGCGCCCACGAGGGCGTGCACCTCGCGGACGACGCCCTCGCAGGCTCCGACGCGGCGGCGACGTCACTGGCCCTTGCCGCCCTGCTGCGCCACCTCGGCGGGTTCGACTTGGTGATCACCGGGATGGCTTCCACCGACGGCGAGACGTCCCTGGTCCCGGCGCAGCTTGCCGAGCGCCTTGAGCTTCCGCAGGTCACCTTCGCCTCAACCCTCGAGGTAGCCCGGGACGACTCCGGCTGGAGGCTCACCGCCCGCCGGGACGGCGATTCCTACTCGGAGACCCTGGAAACGTCCCTTCCTGCACTCGTTTCGGTGACCGATCAGATCAATGAGCCCCGCTACCCGAACTTCAAGGGCATCATGGCGGCGAAGAAAAAGCCGATCCGCACCCTGGCCCTCGCCGACGTGGGGCTGACGCCGGACGATGTAGGCCTCGCCGGTTCGTGGACCGCCGTCCAGTCCGCCAGCCCGCGGCCACCGCGCACGCAGGGCATTGTGATAACGGACGAGGGCGACGCGGGCCTGCGGCTCGTTGACTTCCTCGCCGGGCAGAAGCTTCTCTAGGCCGGCTGCAGCCGACCCCAACATTTCCTTCAGGAGGCCGCACGATGGCTACGGTACTTGTATTCCTCGACGACCGCGGGGCGGTGCTCTCCAAGAGCGAGCGTGAACTGCTTTCGCTCGCAGCCTCCCTCGGGGAGCCCGCGGTGGCGATGCCCACCACGGCGGACCAGCCCTACCTTGACGGCGTCGGTTCCTACGGCGTCGCCCTCGCCTACGTGCCCGAGGACCCTGCGCTCGCGGACACCCTCGTGGCGGGCAAGGCCGCGTTCCTGGCCGAGGCAGCGCGGCAGTCGGGCGCGGGCGCGATTTTGCTCGGCAACTCCTATGAGGCAAAGGAGATTGCGGCACGGGTGGGTATCCGGCTCAATTCCGGGGTCATCACCGATGTCGTCAACGTCGCCCCGGATCTCACAGCGACGAAGTCGGTGTTTGCCGGGTCCTACACGGTGCAGGCGAAGGTCACCTCCGGGGTTCCCATCCTGACGGTGAAACCCAACACCTTTGAGGCGGTCGAAGCCGGACTGCCCTCGTCCCCGAAGCTGGTCTCCGTCGCGGTGCAGCCGCCGGCGGCCGCCGCACGCATCACCGGGCGCGTTGAGAAGCCCGCCACCGGACGCCCCGACCTCGCCGAAGCCAGGGTCGTGATTGCGGGCGGCCGTGGCGTGAACGGCGACTTCGGGCCCCTTGAGGAACTCGCCGACGTCCTCGGCGGAGCGGTTGGGGCGTCGCGGGCCGCGACCGACGCCGGATGGATCGAACATTCAGCGCAGATCGGGCAGACCGGCAAGACGGTTTCACCCCAGCTTTACATCTCCGCCGGCATTTCCGGCGCCGTTCAGCAGAAGGCGGGAATGCAGACCGCGAAGGTTATCGTGGCCGTCAACAAGGACGCCGATTCACCGGTCTTCGAGATCGCCGACTTCGGGATCGTTGGAGACCTGTTCACGGTCCTGCCCCAGGCCACCGAGGAAATCCGGAAACGGAAGGGCTGACGTGGCCGTGTACAACCCGGTCTCCGGCTCTGTCCGGCGGGTCCTGTGCTTTGGTGCCCACCCGGACGATCTCGACTTCGGCGCCGCGGGAACCATCGCCGCCTGGACCGCGGCTGGGGTGGACGTGCGCTACTGCATCCTCACCGACGGCGACGCCGGCGGGTTCGCCGAAAAGGACCGCCCCGAGATCCTTGAGACACGGCGCGCCGAGCAGCGTGCTGCCGCAGGCCTGGTCGGCGTCACCTCGGTGACATTCCTGGGGGAGCGGGACGGGTATCTGCAGCCCAGCGAGCCCGTGGTGAGGGCGATCGTCGCCCTCATCCGCGAAGTCCGGCCGGACGTCGTCCTGTCAATGCACCCGGAGCGGAACTGGGACCGGATCCAGAAAAGCCACCCCGACCACCTCGCGTGCGGCGAGGCCGTAACCCGGGCCGTGTATCCGGCTGCGGAGAACCCTTTTGCGTTCCCCGACCTCGCGGCGGCGGGCCTGCAGGCATTCCGGGTGCCGTGGCTTTGGTTCTATGGCGGCCCGGACGCCTTGGAGAACACCTTCGTCGACATCACCGACCATGTTGAGCAGAAGCTTGCGGCAATCCGGGTCCATGCCAGCCAGCACCCGGACCCGGAGCGGATGGACGCAGCCGTGCGCCAGATCCTCCAAAGCTACGGGGCACGGGGCGGGCTGCCCGCCGGACGCAGCGCAGAGGTGTTCCACGCAGTGGCAGTCAATACCGAGCAGACGATCGCCGGGTTCTAGCCACCGGGTTGAGCCGTTCCGGATCCGCCGGGCCCTCCCGGGCCGCTCACGTCTGGAAGGGGATCTCCGCGACGGCGGGCAGGGTCGGCGCAGCGGAGCCGCCGGCCGGCTCAACCGTAATCGCCAGGGCGCGGTCGGTGACAATTCCCTCGACCTCGGTGATCTTCGTTCCCGAGACATCCTCGGCGGTCATCGTTCCAACCGAGACGGGCGCGGAACCGTCGGCGGGCAGGCGCCACATCTGGTAGACCGATCCCTCGGGGGGCGCCGGTACTCCCTTCAGCGTCACGACTGCCGCGTTCTCCTCCCGCGACACCGCCAGCCCGGCAGTGCCGCCTGCGGGGATGGTGAACTCATCCTGGCGCACATCGGAGGCTGAAAGCACCTCGTCCTGCACGGAGGGCTGGTCAAGGTTCTGGGCCACAGTCACGCCGCCAACGGCCACGACGGCGGCCGCGGCGGCCGCGAGGAGCCAGCGGGCTCCGGGCAGTCGGCGGCGTCGCCGCTGGGCGAGTTCGTCGATGGGCGGCGCCGGTGTGGCTCCGGTTCCGGCAGGGGGCTCCTGGCCTGTGCCCTGGGGGCCGGGAAGCTGGTCGAGGATCCGGTCGAGCAGGCCCGCAGGGGGCTCTTCCTCCTGGAGCGCATAGGCCTGGGTGATCGCCTCGCGGCCGGACCGCACGCGCTCGTCGAACGAACGGCGGAGCGCGGGATCGGAATCCGCGAGGAACGCTTCGATCGAACGGCGTTCCTCATCGGTGACGGCGTCGAGGGCGTACAGTTCCGCCCACTCGAGGACGTTGCCCCGCTCAAGATCCTGATGGAGATCATCGGCGAATTGTTTGTTCATATCCTTGTCCTGCACCTTAGCTCACTCCCAGGCATGCCTTGAGCCGGAGTAATCCGTCGCGGATCCTCGACTTGATGGTGGGCACGGCAACGCCGAGCTTCTCTGCGACTTCCCGGTATGTGAGCCCGCCGTAATAGGCGAGCTTCACCGATTCCCGCTGGGTGTCGGTGAGGGATTCAAGACACCTGACCACGGTCTCGGCTTCGAGCCGCTGGGTCACTGTGTCGACCACGTCATCGTGGTCGGGGGTCTGCATTGCCGCGCCGTACCGGGCCTCGCGGTCCGTGGAGCTCTGCTCGGAGCGGACCTTGTCCACGGCACGGCGGTGGGCGAGGGTCATGAGCCATGCCATGGGGCTGCCGACGGCGGGATCGAACCGGCCGGCGCTGTTCCACACCTGAAGGTAGACCTCCTGGGTAGCGTCTTCGCTGAGGTCGGGGTCGATGAGCACGCGCCGAGCCAGGCCATAGACCCGCCGGGAGGTCTGCTCGTAGAAGGCAGCGAACGCGCCGGTGTCCTGCTGCGCGATGCGTTGGAGGAGTTCCGTCAGGGTGGGCTCGGCGGTGGACGCCTCGTCGAGTCCCCTCGCTGCGCGCCCCCCGGGGCCGGTCCGGCTTACTCGTGGCGTGTCCATAGAGTCCAAGCATAAAGCGCGATTGCCGGGAGCCGGTACAAAACGGCTGTATGCGCATGGCGCACTGCGCACACGATGCACTAGTTGACTCACTCCATCACCCACCCTGCTCAAAGTGCTCCGGAATTCCGATTCAGATACGCCGGCCGCGCTTCTGCGGTGGGATCGCTTCCCCGCCGAATTGCAGCGGGCGTTGCTGACATAAGGTATTCGGAGTGCCGGGGGCGGCGGATGGGGCCGGCCCCTGCCGATCCTTACTCCGCGGTGCGGGCGACGGCCACGAGGGAATCGGCCTGGAGCACGAAGTTCTCCCCGAGGCTCTCCAGAAGACGGGTGCGCACCCGCTCCAGAGCCTGCGGTTCCTGGGGAAGCACAGTGCGGTAGCCGCTGCCCAGGGCAAGGGACCACGCCATGGCCGGCTCAAGCGGGACGGACAGCGGGACCCGCTGCACCATCGTTTCGCTGAAGCCGTGCCCGGTGAGCCATGCGCCAAGCTTTTCCTCGGATGCCAGCCGCTGCCAGTTCGCCGCGAACGCCGGGAGTTCAGGGCGGGACGGGTCCTCCTGCTCGGCCGCACATGCCTCAAGGAGATGGTCCTCGAACTCGCTGACGGTTCCCTCGTCCCAGGTGCTCATGGCGAACCGGCCCCCCGGGCGAAGCAGCGACGCGATGCGCGACGTCGTCGCTGCCATGTCGGCAACGAGGAAGAGCCCGTAGCAGCACAGGACGGCATCGTAGGGGGCGTCGGTGCGCCAGTCGGAGGGGTCGGCGACAGTGAAACGAACGTTGTGAAGGTTCATTGCCTCGGCCTTCCCCCGCGCGAGTTCAAGCATCGCCGATGACGGGTCGACGGCGTCGACGAACCCGTCCGGCCCCGCAAGCTGCGACGCGGGGATGGTGCCCGCGCCGGTCCCTGCCCAGGCGTCAAGAATCCGCTCGCCGAGCAGCACGTCGGCCGCCGCCACAACGGCGTTGCCGATGGGATTCCACAGGGCGGGGGCGAGCTGCTCGAAATCCTCTGCGCCCTGGTCGGGTGCGGCCGATGCATGGCGGGGGGTCATTTTCTGGCTCCTAGATCGGTCAGCGGACGGCGCCGGCGAAGTCGTGCTGGCGCCAGGCCTCATAGAGGGCGATTGATGCGGTGTTGGCCAGGTTGAGCGAACGCCGCGAGGCGAGCATCGGCACGCGCACCCTCGCGGTGACGTGGGGGTCGTGCTTGACCTCTTCGGCCAGGCCCACCGACTCCGGGCCGAACAGGAGCACATCGGAGGCCCGGTACTGGATGTCGGTGTAGGAGACCTCGCCCTGGGAGGTGAAGGCGAAAACCCGCTCCGGCTGCAGCGCGGCCCACGCGCTCTCCAGGTCGCGGTGCACGTGGAGCACGGTGAGGTCGTGGTAGTCCAGGCCCGCCCGGCGCAGTTTCGAATCTTCGAGGCTGAAGCCAAGTGGCTCTACGAGGTGCAGCTCCGCACCGGCGACGGCGGCAAGGCGGATTGCGTTGCCGGTATTGCCCGGAATTTCGGGGGAATGGAAGAGGATACGGAACACCGGTCCATCCTAGCCCGCGGCCGCGCCGATCAGCCGTCCCAGGACGGGAAGCTGCACCACGTAGGGCTGTGGCCCGGAGGCGAGGAACGCCCTGAGCGAGCGGACCGCTGTTCCGGCGTTGACCACCTGCACCATGGAGGTCGCAGTGCGGTCGAACCCGGGCGGAACGTCGATCACCGGGTCGAAGGGATTGTCCGGTGCTCCGTGGATCACGATCCAGCCGCTGACATTGCATTCAGGGAACAGTTCCTGCACCGCGCCGACCATCCCCTGGATCCGCAGTCCGGGCACCTGGCGGCCTTGGTGGCGAAGGGTGCGGCCATCCCAATTGAAGTTGCCGGGGGAGGCGGTGAACGAGTCGATCACGGCCATCCGGTACCCGGCGAGCAGGGCGTGCCCGGCGGCGGCGGAGCTCTTGCCGAATTCAAGGCCGTTCACCAGCCGTGCCGCAGGGAACGAGGGGAGGAGGGCGGTCTCGATCAGCCCGGCAGTCCGCGCTTCACCGTCGAGCCGGGAGCGGGTGCCGGCTCCAAGCCTCGCGAACAGTCCGGGCTGGCGCGGCGATCCGTGGGACTGCCGGCCGGCCAGGAGCAGCGGAACCACGGGCGGTCGACCCGGTGAAAAGGGCGGGACGTATTCGGGCGGGCGCTGGTAGGCGTCGTTGTTTACCGCCGGGGCGGGCCCTGCCGGGCTTCCCGCACCGGGTGCGCCGCCGTCGGCGCCGAACCGCCTCGGGGTCTCCTGGCCGGTTCCCTTGTCGTAGCGTTGGCGCCTGACCGGGTCATTGAGCGTCTCGTAGGCGACGGCGACCGAGTGGAACAGTTCGGCGTTTCCGCCGAGGTCGGGATGGGCCCTGCGCGCCGCACGGCGGTAGGCGTCCTTCACCTGTTTGGCGGTGGCTCCGGGGGCAAGGCCCAAAATGTCGTAGTAGGACCGCTCCGACGGTTCAGGCATCTCACGCCTTCCTTTGTGCTGGTTCCTGCGCCGGGGCTCGCCTGCGGGGAACGGGCGCTCCGCGGGCTGGCTCAATGAACGGGTTGTCTCTGCTGTCTCACTTAACGGTTCACCCGGCGGTTCATTCCGGCCGAGGTGCTCCTGCCTGACCTTAAGCCGCCGAAGGGCGCTGCGCCAAACACCCGAGCGGCCCCCCGGAGCCCGAATGTGCGGCGTCCTCACCCCGCCCGCACATACCGCGCATAAAGGGCCGAGTCCTCGTGCAGCAGCGACGCGAGGGTAAGGGCCTGGGCTGGTCCCGTCCTTCCGCCCATGGAGATCCGCGGGCCCTCACCGCCGACCAGCAGCGGGCTGATCGAAAGGCAGAGCTCGTCCACCGCCTGCGCGGCCGTGAAGGAGCCAAGGACCGACGGGCCCCCCTCGCACAGAACCCGCGTGAGGCCGCGCTCGCCCAGGGCGCTGACGAGCCGTGCAACCTCGAGCGTCTCGGTGCCGCAGTCCACCACCTCCGCCACGGCCTCCAGGGCCCGCCGCCTCAGCGGGTCGGCCGCCTCGCAGGTCAGGATCAGCGGTCGGACGGGCGGTGCCGCAAAGAACCTTCCCGCGGGGTCAAGGTCGAGGGAGCCGGAGATCACGGCGACCGAGGGGTGCGGGGCGAGGCCTCGATGCCCGCGGCGGGCGCGGGCGTCGTCGCCGACGAGGTTCCCCGCGTACCCCTCGGACCTCACGGTTCCCGCTCCGACCAGGATGACGTCGGCGAGTTCGCGCAGGAGCGCGAAGATGCGGCGGTCACCGGCATTCCCCAGGCCCGCGGTAAGCCCGCCGGCGGTTGCGGCACCATCGGCGGCGGCGATGAAGTTGAACCGGATCACGGGCCCGGGCGCGTCGGGGTAGGCGTAAAGCCGCTGGAGGTCCGCCTCGGTGAGGGGTCCGGGACTGTGCGGAACGAAGGCCTCCATCAGTGCGCCGCCGGCCCGTTGTGTTCGCCCATGTTGTGGCGGAGGTACGCCGGCTGCCTCCAGCCGAGGACGGCCTCGGTGAGCTGGATGGCCGAGCGTGCTGCAGCAACGTTGTGCATGCGGATCACCCGTGCGCCGCCGAGGATGCAGATGACCGCCGCGGCAAGGGAGCCCTCAACCCGTGATTGCTTTGGAAGGTCGAGGGTCTCCCCGATGAAGTCCTTGTTGGATACGGCGGCAAGCGTGGGATAGCCGAGCCCTGCGATCTCGGAAAAGCGGCGGGTGATCTCCAGGGAATGGAGGGTGTTCTTGTTGAGGTCGTGGCCCGGGTCGATCAGGATGCGGTCCTCGGCAACCCCGAGCGTTACCGCCTGGTCCACCTTCCGCAGCAGGAAGTCGACGACGTCGGCGATGACGTCCTCATAATGCGGCCGCGGATACACCGTGCGCGGCTGGGCGAGGCTGTGGGTGATGACCAGATGCGCCCCGTGTTCGGCCACCACCGCGGCGAGGTCGGGATTTCGCAGCCCGGTTGTGTCGTTGACCACGTTCGCCCCCGCTTCGAGGGCCGCGGCTGCGACAGACGGGTGGAACGTGTCGGCGGAGATGACCACGTCCGACACGGCCCTGACCGCCGCGATCACCGGAACGATGCGCGCGGCCTCCTCGGCGGCCGGAACGGGAGTGCCGGGGGCGAACGGAACGCCCCCGATGTCGATCCAGTCCGCTCCGTCCTCGACGGCCCTGAGGGAGGCCCTGACCGCCGCGGAAAGCCCGAAGGTCTCACCCCCGTCGTAGAACGAGTCGGGGGTGCGGTTGATGATCGCCATGAGCGCGACCCGCCGGCTGAAGTCGAACGCCTTCGACCCGAACACGTGCACGGGGTGTCGAAAGCGCGGCAGGAACATCGCGGGCGGGGGAGGAGCCACGGCTTGACTGTCCACCCGCTATTTCTACCAGAGCCGGCCCGGTGCGGGGTTGGAAAACGCCCTGCGGTGCCGGACGGGAAGGACGGACGGCCCGCGAATCGGCGCATCGGCGGCGCGCCGGTAGAATCGAGGGATGCCCGTGTATTTGGACCACGCGGCGACCACGCCAATTTCGGCGCCAGCGCTCGCCGCACTCACCTCCGAACTCAGCCGCAGCGGAAATCCCTCCTCGCTGCACGGCTCCGGCCGGCGTGCCCGGCGCAGCGTCGAAGACTCGCGCGAAACACTTGCCCGGGCGGCCGGCGCCCACCCCTCCGAGGTGATTTTCACCTCTGGAGGCACCGAAGCGGACAACCTCGCGGTCAAGGGCCTGTACTGGGCGCGCCGGAGCGAGGACGCCCGGCGGGTGCGCATTCTCGCTTCGCCGGTCGAACACCACGCGGTGCTCGACGCCGTCGAATGGCTCGAGCGCCACGAAGGGGCCCGCGTCACCTGGCTGCCCGTCGACGCCCAGGGCGTCGTCTCAGTCCACGCGCTGCGCGCGGAACTGGCCGCGGACCCCGGTTCGGTGGCGCTTGTGACGGTCATGTGGGCCAACAACGAGGTGGGTACGGTCCAGAGAATCGCGGAAATCACCGGGGCCGCGGCCGACTTCCAGGTGCCGGTCCATTCCGACGCCGTCCAGGCCTTCGGGTCGCTTCCCATCTCCTTCGCCGAGTCGGGGCTGGCCACGATGGCGGTGAGCGGCCACAAGATCGGCGGGCCGGTGGGCATAGGCGCGCTGTTCGTTGGCCGCGCGGTGAAACTCACGCCGATTCAGCACGGCGGCGGGCAGGAGCGCGACATCCGCTCCGGAACCCTCGACGCCCCGGGAGCCGCTGCATTTGCCGCCGCCGCCGAGGACGCGGTGCGGCACCTGCCCGAGGAAGCCGAGCGCATCGGCGCACTGCGCGACCTCCTCATTGACGGCGTCCGCACGGCCGTTCCCGGCGCCGTGCTGCGCGGGGTCCCCCCGGACGCGGGGGAGGGGCTTCGGCTCCCCGGCAACGCCCACTTCACCTTTCCCGGGTGCGAGGGCGATTCCCTGCTGTTCCTGCTGGACCTCGCGGGCGTTGAGTCCTCGACGGGCTCGGCCTGCACAGCAGGTGTGCCTCGGCCCTCCCACGTGCTCCTGGCCATGGGCCTGACCGAAGACGAAGCCCGGGGCGCCCAACGCTTCACCCTGGGGCACACATCAACGCGCGAGGACGTCCAGGCGCTCCTGGCCGCCCTTCCCGAAGCTTACGAACGCGCCCGCAAGGCAGGAATGGCGGGCCATGCATCATCCATCCAGACAGCAGGAACAGGTTTTTCATCATGAAGGTACTTGCAGCAATGAGCGGCGGCGTTGACTCGGCCGTTGCCGCGGCCCGTGCGGTCGACGCCGGCCACGACGTCGTCGGCGTCCACCTCGCACTTTCGCGCATGCCGGGCACCCTCCGCACCGGCAGCCGCGGCTGCTGCACCATCGAGGACTCCCGGGATGCCTGGCGGGCCTGCGACATCCTCGGGATTCCCTACTATGTGTGGGACTTCTCGGAGCGCTTCAAGGAAGACGTCGTCGACGACTTCATCGCCGAGTACGCAGCGGGGCGCACGCCGAACCCCTGCATGCGGTGCAACGAGCGGATCAAGTTCGCCGCCCTGCTTGAGAAGGCGATAGCGCTCGGCTTCGACGCCGTGTGCACCGGCCACTACGCCAAGGTCATCGAGGACGCCGACGGCAACCCGGAGCTTCACCGTGCCGCTGACTGGGCGAAGGACCAGTCCTACGTGCTCGGCGTGCTCACCCACGAGCAGCTTAAGCATTCGATGTTCCCGCTGGCGGAGACTCCGTCAAAGGCCGAGGTGCGCGCCGAAGCCGAGCGGCGCGGGCTGTCCGTTGCCAACAAGCCCGACAGCCACGACATCTGCTTCATCCCCGACGGCGACACACGCGGCTGGCTTGAGGAGCGCATCGACCTCAGCGAGGGCGACATCCTCGACGTCGACGGCACCAAGATCGGCAGCCACCCCGGGGCGAACGCCTTCACCGTGGGTCAGCGCAAGGGCCTGAAGCTGGGCCGGCCGGCCGCCGACGGCAAGCCGCGCTTCGTCCTCGAGATCCGGCCCAAGGACAACACCGTCGTCGTCGGACCCGAGCAGATGCTCGCGATCGACGAGATGCGCGGCATCAAGGTCTCGTGGGCGGGCCTGCCGATCGGCGAGGTCGAAGCCGGCGAGGCATTCGAGTGCATGGCGCAGGTCCGTGCACACGGCGACCCCGTCGCGGCCCGGGCCTGGGTCGAATCCGGCCAGGACGGCCGGCAGGAGCTTGTCGTGCGGCTGATCGAGCCGATGCGCGGCGTGGCGCCCGGCCAGACGGTTGTCCTCTACCAGGGAATCCGCGTGCTGGGCCAGGCGACGATCGACTCGGCGCGGTCGGCCCTGCGGCCGGAACTGGCAGCAGCGGGAAGCTGACGTGGAGGCTGCCGGGCCCGCAGCCCGGCGCCGACACGGTTCTTCGCTGGGAAATCCATCTGCTTGACTGAGGTTATGACCAAACAGCCCCGCGCCTTCAATCCCGAGGCAAGCTCGCTGGCGGGCGAGATCGAGCCGCATGTGATGACCGAACTGCTCGCCGTGCGCAGCAGCATCGACAACATCGATGCCGCGCTTGTCTATCTTCTTGCCGAGCGCTTCAAGGCCACCCAACGGGTGGGGCACCTCAAGGCCGAGCATCGGCTTCCCGCGGGGGATCCGGACCGGGAGGCGGCTCAGATCGCCCGGCTTCGCGCGCTCGCAGCCGAAGCGAACCTCGATCCGGCCTTCGCCGAGAAGTTCCTCAACTTCATCATCTCGGAGGTCATCCGGCACCACCAGGCCATCTCCGATACCCGCAACGCCCAGCCCGGCACGCGCAGCGAGGGCGGTCCAAGTGGCGCTTGACGCCGGCGCGGCGCAGGTCACGGCGACGGCGCTGGGCGAGTGGCCGGGCACCAACCCGCTTGAGGCACACCGCAGTGTGCGCGGCGAACTGGGCGACCCGCACCTGCCGTTCCTTGCCTCGCTGCCCCACCGCGGCCCGGGAAGCGACCCTGTCGGGCGCACGCTCGGGGTCCTGGTCGAGCTTCCCTTCGACCTTCAGCCGCATGGGTGGCGGTTGACGGGCCGCCCGGGGAAGGATCAGCGAAGGGCCGAGTCCGCGCTGTCCTCGGACCTGAACGCCCTTGGCGATATCGCCGGCGCCGAGGAGTTTCCCGCCCGCCGGTTGAAGCTCCACCTCCGCGGCCCGCTGTCGGTCGCGGCGAATGTCCATCTTCACAATGGGGAGCGGGCGCTCCTCGACGCCGGGGCGCGGCGCGAGATCTATGCCTCGCTTGCGGCAGGAGCGGCAGCGCTGACAGCGCGCGCGGCGGCCGTCTCCCGCGGTGCGGCACTCGAGGTCCAGCTTGACGAGCCCGAAGCCCGGGAAGTGCTGGCCGGACGGATCCCCACAGCCAGCGGCTACCGCACGCTCCGCGCCCTTCCCCGCCAGGAAGCGACCGACGCGTGGACCCTCGTCGCCGACGCCGTGGCGGCGGCCGGGGCGTCACGCCTCAGCCTGTCCCTGCCGGGGGGTGACGACGTGCTCGAAGCGGCGATCGCCAGCCCGGCCCAGGTGCTGGGGCTGCCCTTCACCGCGGTGTCGGATCGGCAGTGGGAGGTGCTCGCGGCGGCCGTGGAGTCGGGCAGGGCGCTCCGCGCGGGCATCCTCGAGCCGGGGTCGGGCCTTCCCCAGGTCAGTGCCCTGGTCCGGAGGGTCCTTGACCCCTGGCAGCGGGTCGGGCTCTCGGTGGCTGCGCTCGCTGGCGTCAGTGTGGCTCCGGTTGAAGGTCTTGCCGCGCTGGCCCCCGGTGAGGCGCGGAAGGTCCTTGGGCGGCTGGTCCAGACTGCCGACGCACTCACCCAGGTGCTCAGCGAGAACTAAGCCGACGGGACTAGACGCGGCCCTCCCACCGCAGCGGGCGTACCTCGGGGGGCAGGACGCCGTCAAACGGGGCAAGGGCGTAATCGAAGCTGCCGGCATAAACGAGCAGGGTGCCCAGCTGCCGGTGCACAACGCGCGTCGAAATGCGGAAGCGGCCCGTGGCTTCGTCCCAGTACTGCTCCATGTATGCCTTGGCGCCGACGGCGTCGGGAACGGGAAGCCGGATCCCGGCGAACACCCGGGTCCGCGAGGACACCATGCGCATGCGCCCGTCCGGGGTCACCGAGCACTCAAGCGCTGTCGCCATGCGGCGGCGGGACCCCACGTAGTCGGTCAGCCGGCCGTCTTGGAGCGCCGTCGTATCTTCGAAGACCCGCAGCGCCTTTCGGAAGCGCAGCTCCCGGCGGGCCGTCAGGGCGGGCCGGCCGAACGGATCGGTGTGGGCGTAGTTGGCGATGGTGAACGGAACCTGGCCTTCGTATTCCGGAAAGAACGCGTTGTCGAGGGCGGTCAGCCGGAACGCAGGCCTTGTGAACCACGCCGGGGATCCCGCGACGTCGAACTCCCCGGTTCCCACACCGTAGGTGCCGCTTCCCGTGTGGAGCCCGAAATACTCCCTCAGTTCCGGCTGAAGCCGCCCGAAATCCGAGCCGAGCACTTCCTGGTACACAGATTTCATCGCACCGGCTTCCATTGGGCCTCCCTTGTCGCGCTGGGCCCCACATGTCGTCCGGCCAAGTCACTCGTTCAAGTCAACCACGGGCCGGCCCGCCGCGCCTTAGAGCCGCCCGGTCGCCTTGAGCCTGATGTAGGTGTCCGCCAGGCGCGGCGGCAGGTCAAGCGGATCCTCATCGACCACGTCGGCGCCGAGGGCCGTCAGGGCAGCCGTCATGGCTTCGCGGTCGAGCAGCGCCCGTTCCGCGGCGGCGGCCCGGTACGTTTCCGAGGCCGTTGAGCGCTGCGCGCGCATCTCGTTCAGCTGGGGGTCCCGAACCGAGGCAACAACCACGGCGTGCTGGGCCGTGAGGCCGGGAAGCACCGGGAGCAGGCCTTCCTCCGCGGCGCCGGAATCCAGGGAGGTGAGCAGCACGACGAGGGCGCGGTGGGGGGAGACGGCGCGGATCTGGGCAGGAAGGCGGGACCAGTCGGCTTCGATCAGTTCGGGTTCCAACGGGGCCATGGCCCGGACCAGGGAGTTGAGGAGGTTGTCCTTGGCCGCCGAGCTCACCCTTGCCCGGACCCGACGGTCGAAGGCAAGGAAATCGACCTTGTCACCGCCGCGCTGGGCGAGCACTCCGAGAAGCAGCGCCGCCTCGATTCCGGTGTCAAGGCGCGGCTCGTCAGCGATGCGGGCGGCGGAGGTCCGGGAGGTGTCAAGGACGATGACGACTCGCCGGTCCCGTTCAGGGCGCCAGGTGCGCACCACGGTGTCACGGCGCCGGGCGCTGGCGCGCCAGTCGATGGAGCGCACGTCGTCGCCGCGCACGTAGTCGCGCAGCGAGTCGAACTCCGTGCCGGCTCCACGGATCTGCACGGCGGCGCGGCCGTCGAGTTCCCGCAGCCGGCGCAGCTTCGACCCGAGGTGCCGCTGGGAGTGGAAGGGCGGGAGCACCCGCAGGCTGCCGGGAGCCGGAAGTGAAGCCTGCCGCGCCGCAAGCCCGAGCGGCCCGGCACTGCGGATTGTCACGCCCGTCACCGCCAGCAGCCCGCGGCGTTCCGGACGCAGGGCGACCTCGAGGAGCCGGGCCTCCCCGGCCGGCACGGCGAGCCGCTGCTCGGGATTGACCGCTCCCGCGGAGGGCTGCCAGGCCTCCCTGATTGTCGCCCGCAGCCGCCGCCGATTGTGGTTCGCGACGGTCAGGGAGCTCGTGCAGGGCTCACCGAGGCGAACGCTCTCGGGAATCCTGCGCGAAACTCCCACCCGCCGGGGCGAAGCCGCAAGCATCAGGTCAACCCCGACCCCGGCGGCCAGCAACCCGGACCAGACCAGCAGCGGCGTGATGCCGGGAAACAGCACGATCGGAAGGACCCCAAGGAGCGCCAACAGCAGCAGGCGCCCGCTAAGAGCCATGTGCCAACCCGCCCCGTGGTGGACACGGCGAGCCGGCGGAGGTAATTCTCACCGCGGCACCGGAACGGTGGCGAGGATCCCGGCGAGCACCTCGTCCGCGCTCACCCCGTCCATCTGCGCCTCGGGGCGCAGGGCGACCCGGTGGCGCAGGGCGGGAAGGGTCAGCGCCTTGACATCGTCCGGAGTGACGAACGCCCGTCCCGACAGCCAGGCCCAGGACCGTGACGTGGCGAGCAGCGCCGTCGCCCCGCGCGGCGAGACGCCGAGCTGGAAGGAAGGGGCCTCCCGCGTTGCCCGGACCAGGTCCACGATGTACGCGAGGACCTCCGGCGCGATCGACACTCGGCGCACCGCCGCGCGCGCCCGCTCAAGGTCCGCGGGGCCGGCGACCGCGCGGACGCCGGCACCGGCGAGGTTCCGCGGATCGAATCCTTCGCTGTGCCGCCGGATCACTTCGATCTCGTCGTCGCGGCCGGGAAGCGGCAGGGTCAGCTTCAGGAGGAAGCGGTCAAGCTGGGCCTCGGGCAGGGGGTAGGTTCCCTCGTACTCCACCGGGTTCTGCGTCGCGGCGACGATGAAGGGATCGGGAAGGGCCCGGGAGACGCCGTCGACCGACACCTGGCGCTCCTCCATCGCCTCGAGCAGCGACGCCTGGGTTTTGGGCGGGGTCCGGTTGATCTCGTCGGCGAGCAGGATGTTGGTGAAGACGGGCCCTTCCCGGAAGGTGAACTCGGAGGTACGCGCCTCGTAGATCAGCGACCCGGTGACATCTCCGGGCATGAGGTCAGGCGTGAACTGCACGCGTTTGGTGTCAAGGCTCAGCGCCGCCGAAAGGGTGCGGATCAGCAGGGTCTTCGCCACTCCCGGGACGCCTTCGAGGAGCACGTGCCCGTTGGAGAGCAGGGCGATCAGCAGGCCCGTCACCGCGGCGTCCTGGCCCACGATCGCTTTCCCCACCTCGGAGCGCACGGCCAGGAGCGCCCGGCGTGCCGGATCCGCTCCCTGGCCTTGTGCGGCGGCTCCGGCGCCGGTGCCGTTGGCTCCGGGACCGTCGGTGCTGACCGCGGCGTGCGCGCCCGGACTGCGCCCCCACTCATACTGTTGATTCATTGGGAAATGATCTCCTTTTCCAGCTCGAGAAGTTCCTGCGATAACTGCACCAGTTCCCGGTTATTGGGAGGGGCGTAGCTTACAAGCATGCGTTCGAGGTCCCCGTGCGGGCGGCCCGTGGCACGTGAGGCGGCGCCGATGACCTCGGCGGGCGCGGCGGTGTGCGGCAGCCTCAGGCGGACGGCAATCCGGCTCAGGGAGGCCGCCCGCAGGGTTGCCGCGGCATGCGCCACCGCCCGCGAGTCCTGGTAGAGGCGCGCACGGCCCTCGGCGGTCTCCGCGGAGCGGACAAGCACGGGAAGCGGCTCTGCGGCGAGCGGCCCCATCCGCCGGCCGCGCCACACCATCGCCAGGAACGCGCATCCGAGCAGCCACAGCATCACGGTGTTCGTCCAGCCCGGAAGCAGGTTCAACGGGTCGCTGGGCGTTCCTGTCACCGCGAGGTCCGCGGTGGTCGGCTGGTACCACACCAGCGTTGCGTCGCGCCCGAGGGCGCCGAGCGCAAGCGCCGCGTTGCCCTCCTCTGTGATGCGGCCATTCGAGAGGATCTCGGGGTAGCCAAGGACCGCCGTCCGCCCGTCCTTCGATGCAACGTAGGAGGCACCGGTTTCTTCCGACAGGGTGGGCGCAGTGAAACATCCGGTGCCGCCGGTGTACGCCAGGCCGCCGGCACTGATCGTGCCCGCCGTGGCGGCTTCCTCTACCGGGCAGTCCGCGGGTGCCGGCGCCGCACCGTCATCGACCGCGCCGGCCGGTTCCACTTCCGGCGCGAAGGAGCGCAGCTGAACCTCCGAGGGCGCGGCAAGCACCCTCCGCTGGGCAGCTGCGCTCAGGAGCCCGAGCTGATCCTCATTGAGCCAGCCGTTCGGGTCGTGGAGGAACAGGGTCGCGGGGCCCGCTCGAAGGGCCTCCTCGGCTTCGGCAAGGGAGCCGGGAGCAACCACGCGGACGCCACGGTCCTGCAGCACCTGTGCCAGCGCCCGCGCTCCGGTGGGAGCGGCGTTGGCGGGGGAGAGCGGTGCGGGCGCGTCGGCGCGCGTGAGCAGGCCCAGGACCACCACACCTACCATCAGCAACCCAAGGAGGATGACCGTGCGCGCCCCCCGCAGCCGCCGCCGTACGGCCCTCGAGGTGCCGTCCAGGGCGCCGGCTTGCGGTCCAGGCCCGGGCGGCGCGGGGTCCGGGTTTTCCGCAGGCGCGAGCCCGGCCGGTGCAGCGCTGGCCGTCGGATCCTCGCGTGCCGCGTGCCGCGGGGTCACCGCGGGGCCGCCAATCCGGCGGTGGCCGAGCTACGCGCAGGAGAACTGGAAAGGAGGGAAGCATCAAGGGCAGCCGCCCGCGTGCAGTCGGCATGGCCGGCGCGTGCGCCGCCGTAAACCACCTCGTTGAACCGCTCGGTGAGCCAGGCAATGTCGGCGGCGGCGCCTGGGAACACGGCGCTGAGCTGGTCGGAGGCCTCGGTTGCCGTCCGTCCCGGCTGGCGGTCGAGGATGACCCGCTCCTCGGCTTCGCGGATCACGGCCCGCAGCCGCTCGGTGAGGGCCTCATTCCAGTTCTGGGCCGCAGCGGCCTCCGCCGCACGACGGCGGTGATCCGCCGCCGTCGAGATGTCCGACCCCGTGAAGACCTGCCGGGTGGCTCGGGCGGACGGCGAGATGCGCCGCCCAACGAGTACGGCGGTGATTGCGACAGCGAGGAAAATCCCGCCCGCCAGCAGGACGGTGCCGAGCCCGGCGTCGAGGGAGCGCACCTCGGAGAGCGTCCCGAGGAACCAGTCAATGACCGACTGGAAGGCCTGATCCAGAAGCGAGGGCTGCGCCTCCCGATAGGCGGGCTTCGCCAACTCGCCCTCCAGCAGCCGCCGTGCCTCGTCCCTGCCCGGTCCGGCAGTGGACATCGTGACCGCGTGCGGCGCATGGATCGGCGCAGGGATCATTGGGCCGCACCGCCGCGCGGACAGCGGGATCCGTTTTCAGGAAGGTTCATGCGGGGTTGCCCCAGCCGCGCCGGCCCTCCGGCGCGGCCGCGCCGAACTGCCCGGTGCCGCCGGCGGGGAAGCCGGGCACCCCGTCCACCGAACGCTCGTGTTCCTTCATAAGCACGACGTCGAAGCCTTCCCTGCGAATGCGCAAGTCAATGTACAGCAGCGCCGTCACACCCGCCTGGAAGGCGTAGCCGATCGCGGCAAAGAACGAGGTGATGCCCTGGGTGATCAGCAGCACCGGAAGGGAGTCGAGGGCATCCATCGTGGAGGCCGCCGGGGCGTCGGAAAAGCTGAAGAGCGCCGTGACGAGGAAGGACACGGGGGTGGCAATCACGGTGGAGATGATCGACACCATGATGCTGGTGAGGATCAGGATGCCGAATGTCCGCCACCAGTTGCCGCGGGTCAGGCTCCACGAGCGCCGGAACGAGTGAATCGGGCCGGTCCCTTCGAGCATGAGTGCGGCGGGTGCGACCACGAGCTTGATGCTGACCCAGACGGCACCTGCGGCGAGAGCAAGGGCCAGCGGAATGATGATGTAGAGCGAATAGAGTTCCATTGCCGCGGCGGCGGCGACGGCGATGAGGACGACCACGCCGACAACAAGGGCCGAGGCGATGGTGCCGATCACTCCGAGCAGCAGCAGCGGCAGCAGCCGCCGTGCCGAAAGCCGCCACAGCTGGCCGAACCCGGTCCGCTGGTTGAGCACGGCGCGGGCCACCGGAATGACAAGCACGCCCTGCAGGACGAGCAGGGCCCCTCCCGACACAACCGAGATGACCGTGGTGAAGGAGGCGAGTGAGGCAAGGAGGCCGCCGAGCTGCTCCGGCGAAGCCGTCTCAGGGTTGATCTGGTCAAGGCTGGTGATCAGGCCAGTCGACATCAGCACCGTGACCACGGCTACGAACGACTGGAAAAGGATCGCCGTTCCAAAGGTGGAAAGGGGATTCCGGCGGCACGCCTGGAAGGCGCCGTCGAGGATCTCACCGAGGCCGAGGGGCCGCAGTGGAATAACGCCCGGCTTCGGCGGAGCCACATACCCCGACTGCTGCGGCGGGCCCGGCTGCAGCCCGCCCCACCGGCTTGCCCCGCTGCCCCAGGACTCGCCCCAGGGGGTGCCGGCCGGCCGGGGGCCGGGCCCGGCCGGAACGCCCGGCGCCGGCCACCCCGCGGCGGGCCCCGGTGCGGCCGGCGGCTGGCCTCCGGGAGGGTGCCAGGAAGTGTTGTCCGGACGCCTGTCCTGCGGATCGTTGCTCATGCTGTCCTTCGGGAAACAAGCGCGGCCATGGGTTGTCATCTTGAACTATAATTACCAGCACGTCGAACGTGCAGCGCCGCGGCAGGCCGAATCGGTCCGAAGCGGTTTTCCTCCTTCTGCAGGGCAGCAGCCCCGCAGCGCTTCCGCGGCGCGCGGAAACGCCGCCAGTGGGACATTGGAGGCTCAATGGGACACTATGGACCTATGAAGGCACGCATTCTGGTAATCGATGACGACGAGGCACTGTCCGAAATGATCGGCATCGTGCTGCGCAATGACGGTTTCGACCCGGTGTTCTGCGCCGACGGCGCGGCGGCACTCGCGGTATTCAAATCGACGCAGCCCGACCTCGTCCTCCTCGACCTCATGCTGCCCGGGCTCGACGGCATCGAAGTCTGCCGCCAGATCCGCGCGGAATCCGACCTTCCGATCGTCATGCTGACCGCCAAGTCCGACACCTCCGACGTGGTGCGCGGCCTCGAATCCGGTGCCGACGACTACGTGCCCAAACCGTTCAAACCAGCCGAGCTGGTGGCCCGGGTGCGGGCGCGGCTGCGCCCCGGAGACACGAAGGCGCCGGAGACCCTGCGCATCGGCGACGTGAGCATCGACGTCGCCGGCCACTCCGTGACCCGCGGCAGCGACCGCGTCTCGTTGACCCCGCTCGAATTCGACCTGCTTGTTGCGCTCGCACGGAAGCCCTGGCAGGTCTTCACCCGCGAGCTGCTCCTTGAGCAGGTATGGGGATACCGCCACGCGGCGGACACCCGGCTCGTGAACGTCCATGTGCAGCGCCTGCGTTCGAAGATCGAACGCGATCCCGAAGCACCCGAAATTGTCCTGACCGTCCGTGGCGTCGGGTACAAGGCAGGCCAAGGCTGAGTTGAAGACCGCCGCAGAGCGCGCCGCACGGCGTTCGGCGCAGACGGCGAAGGAACTGCTCAGGCGGTCCCGCCGTATCGCGATGGACGTCGCGGCGCACTGGCGCCGTTCCCTGCAGTTCCGCACCGTCGTATCGACGGTGCTGCTGACCGCGCTCGCGTTCATCGTCGTCGGCGGCTTCCTGTCCAACCAGATCGCGAACGCACTGTACAAGGAGCGTTTTGGGCAGTTCCAGAGCGAAGCGAGCCGGGGCCTTTCGGACATCAAGGATGTCTTCCGCGACACAACGACCACCGACCGCGACTCGACCGACCGCCTGGCCAAGGACACGCTCCTGAGGCTCCAGGGACGCGGCGCCGACGCCCCCCGGCAGTGGCTGCTGACACCGCTCCCCGGGCAGCAGGGCTACTTCGTTCCCCCGCGGGCCAGCCACGACAACATGACCGAGTCGGCGCTGATCCCCCCGGACCTGAAGAACGCCATAACGAACGGCGAGGAGCAGTACTGGACGCCGATTCAGATTCCGGTTTCGGCAACCACGGGGGACCGGAACGTCCCGGGAGTGGCTTTCGGAACGAAGGTCACGCTGCCGCCGGACCGCACCGCCTACGCGCTGTACATCATCTACGACCTCTCCTCCATGCAGAAGACGTTGAGCTACATCCACATCGTGCTGTGGATCGCCGGATTCGCGCTGCTGGCCAGTGTCGGGGCCATCGCCTGGTTCGTGACCCGCAGCGTTGTGCGCCCAGTGGGCCACGCCGCCATGGTCTCCGAGAAGCTCGCGGCCGGTGAACTCCACGAGCGCATGGAGGTCAAGGGAGAGGACGAGGTGGCGCGGCTTGGCGCCTCGTTCAATCACATGGCCAACAGCCTCCAGGACCAGATCACCCAGCTCGCGCAGCTGTCCCAGATGCAGCAGCGCTTCGTCTCCGACGTGTCCCACGAACTGAGGACCCCTTTGACGACGGTACGCATGGCGGCCGAGGTGCTCCACGACGCGCGAGCGGAGTTCGACCCCGTCAACAAGCGGTCGGCGGAGATCCTCTACGACCAGGTGGAGCGCTTCCAGGCGCTCCTCGCGGACCTTCTCGAAATTTCCCGGTTCGACGCCGGCGCCGCGGTGCTCGAGCCCGAGCCCACTGACATCTTCCAGGTGGTCAGGCACGTGATCGAGGGTGCCCAGCCCCTCGCCGACAGTTTCGGATCGGAACTGAAGATCATCTCCGACGAGACAACCTGCGTCGTCGACGCCGACCCGCGCAGGATCGGCCGCATCCTCCGCAACCTGGTGGTCAATGCCCTTGAACACGGCAGGGGCAAGGCGGTGGATATTTTCATTGGGTCGAGCCCCGACGCCGTGGCGGTGGCAGTGCGGGACTACGGGATCGGCATGACGCCCCTTCAGGCCTCCCGCGTCTTCGACCGCTTCTGGCGGGCGGATCCCGCCCGTGCCCGCACCACCGGCGGCAGCGGGCTTGGCCTGTCGATCGCAACCGAGGACGCGCGCCTCCACTCCGCGTGGCTCCAGGCCTGGGGCTCGCCCGGTGAAGGCTCGTGCTTCCGGCTGACCCTCCCCAAACACCGCGACAGCGAACTCAAGGTCTCACCGCTGCCGCTGCCGCCGCGTGCAGTGGCAGAACTGCCGGCGTCATCCGCCCCTGCACCGGAGCCCGGGGACGGCCCGACCACGGATGCCGGGACGGTGCCGGACGGGCAGCAGCAGGAACCGGAAAAGGAAAAAAGTGAGATTCAGTAGGCCGTTCTGGGCCGCACGGACAGTTGCCGCACTTCTCGTTGTGCTCTTCGCCATTGCTGGCTGTTCATCGATTCCCACGGGCGGCCCGGTGCAGACCCTCCCCGCCGCGGATGAGGAGCAGGACTCGACCTCGCAGGTCTTTTCCCCCGAGGGGCCGCGCCAGAACGCCCCGCCCGAAGCCCTCCTCCAGGAATTCATCACCGCAGGAACGGGAGCCGCCGACGGCTACAAGGTGGCCCGCGAGTTCCTTACCCCGGCGCTTGCACGGACCTGGCAGCCGGAGGAGCGCATCGTGATCTTCGAGGCTGATCCGCGGATCGTCGAGCGTGAAGCCGAGGGGTCCCTGCAGATCCAACTCGAGATCACCGGGATCATCGATTCCCAGGGCGTGCGCACCGATCCGCCAAACCCGACGACGGAGAGCATCCGTGCCGAGATGGTGAAACTCAACGGGCAGTGGCGGATCAGCGAAATTCCCAACGGCATCATGGTCACCGAAAGCAACGCCTCGCTGCTGGCCACCGCGCACAACCTCTACTTCTACAGCAGCAGCTACCGGTTTTGGGTGCCCGATGTGCGGTGGTTCGTCCGCCGTCCGGGGATTGCGGCGCGCATCGTGCAGACGATGCTCGCCGGCCCGGCGCCGTATCTCCAGGGCGCCGTGACAAGCGCTTTCCCGGAAGGTGTGACGCTGGCCCAGGAATCGGTGCCGATCCGATCCGGCGTCGCGTCCGTTGAGCTTTCGGCGTCAGTGCTCCAGGATGCGACGGACCTTCGGCTGCAGCAGATGGAGCAGCAGCTGAGGGCGAACCTGACGACCCTCAACGATGTCACCTCCGTCGAGATGACGGCCGGCCAGCCGATCGATCTTGGCGCACCCGACCCCGCGCTGGTCATCCCGGACTTAAGCCCGCCGGTGGGCAACGAGCAGGTGGTCATCGCCCAGAATGAGATCAAGGCCTACCGGGACCTCAGTGTGGCCCCCATCGACGGCCTTCCCTCGGTTGCCTCCTACAGGCCCCGGGACCCGGCTCGATCCGTCGAGGGAAGCAACTTCGCCTTCCTCAACGGGCGTGCCACGTCCCTGCTCGCGACAGCGCCGGGCAGCGAGGTGCGCACTGTCATTGAAGGTTCGGGCCTCACCGCCCCCAGCTTCGACCCGGAGAACTGGGTGTGGACCGCGCGGGCCGTGGACGGCGGGCCGACGGGCCGTGGGTCCGAGGTCATCGCCGTGCCCCCGGGCGGGGTTGCAGCCAACGCCGTTGTCGTTTCGGCCTCATGGCTCGCCGACCGGACGGTGAAGGACCTGCGGATCTCACGCGACGGCGCACGAGCCTTGTTCGTCGTCGAACAGGGAGGGGTGTCGCAGGTGCTGTTGGCGGGCATCACCCGCAGTGCGCAGGGCATTCCGCAAAGCTTCGGTGAGCCGCTCATGCTGAACGCCGGTGACAACATCGGAACGGCGAAATGGGCAGGCGAAAGCACTATCGTCGCATCACCGGTTTCGTCGACGGCGGAGGTGCGCCCGGTCATCCTCCAGCTCAGCGGCGAGCTTGAAGAGATGAAGGGACTCAAGGGCATCGTTAACATCAGTGCGGGCAGCGACCCGGCTGAGGATTTCTACGTCCAGACCGACGAGGCGCTTTTCAACCGCGTGGGCCGGAGCTGGATCCGCAGCGTCGAGGGCGTGCGGGACCCGGCGTTCCCCGGCTGAACCGGGCAGTTCTCCACATACCGCGGATTCCCGGTCTGCGCGCCGCCGCCACGGCCCACCCTCGGAGCATGGCATGGGAAACGGTGGCCGGGGCGGCAGACCGCCTGCGGGCGGTCCCCTGCATCAGGGAGCTCGGAGCAGCGCTGGCCGCTTTCTGGTCCCTGGTGCTTCCGACGTCCTGCGTGGGCTGTGGCCGGGCCGATGCTTCGATGTGCGCCGTGTGTGCCGAGGCTTTCCGCCGCGCCACCGTCCGCCCGTTCTTCGCCGAGGCGAACGCCCTGGCCCTTCCGGAACACCTTGATCTTCCCGGAGCCCCCGCCCTTCCCGCGGGCCCGGCCCGATCCGCACCGTTCGCCCGGCCGGACGGAGGGCCCGGCGAGGGGGCCGACTTCATCCCGCTGCCGGTGATCGCCGCGGGAAGCTATGCGGGCGTCGTGGCCCGGACCGTCCTCGCCTACAAGAACCACAATCACACCGATGTCCACCGGCCGCTCGCCGCAGCCCTCGGCGGTGCGCTCCATCACGCGCGTTCCGCACTCGGCCTCCCCGATGGTTCCCCGTTCTTTTTGGTCCCCGTGCCCGCCCGGGCGTCCTCGCGCCGGCGGCGAGGCTACGATCCGCTTGGCATGCTCGTCGCCGGGCTTTCCCGGCGCGGTGAGCTGCCCGCCGGCGCGATCGTGCTAAGGGCCGTGGTTTTCCGCCGCGGGACGGTCCCGGACCGGGCCGCGTTGGCCGGCGTCCTGGGAAGGGGGCGGTCCGGCGGGCAGAAAGGCCTCGGCCGGCGTGCGCGGCGTACCAGCACCGCCGGAACGATGGCGGTTTCCCGGCGGCGCGCGCGCAGCCTTGCCGGTGCTCCCTGCATCGTCGTCGACGACGTCCTGACGACCGGTTCCACGATCGCCGAAGTGGTGAGGGTGCTCCGTTCGAACGGTGCCCGTGTGGCAGGAGGGGTCATTGTGGCAGCAACACCGCCGCCTGGGGCAACGGATCGGCTGAAAGCGAATTTCGAAGAAATCGGTGTGGGGAGGGATGAATAAAGGGCCTCGGTGATCTACCGTGAAGTACGGGAACCAAGAGAAAGACCGGAACCCGTCGGCAGCGGTCTGGGGGCCGTATTGGGCCGCTGTTGTGTCACCTTAGCGATTTGGAGGGCACCATGGAATTTGTGATCAATGGCCGGAATCTTGCAGTATCCGACCGTTTCCGCGAGTACGCCGCAGAGAAGATCGACAAGATCGAGCAGCTCGGCGATAAGGTCCAACGGGTGGACGCCAAGATCACCAAAGAATCAAGCGCCCGCATGGCTGAGACCTCACTGACCGTCGAACTCACAGTGCTGTGCAAGGGGCCGGTGGTGCGGGCCGAGGCCAGTGCTGCCGACAAGTTCGCGGCGTTCGATCTCGCGTACAACAAACTCCTCGAGCGCCTGCGCAGGGCCCGCGACCGCAAGAAGGTCCACCACGGCCGGCACACCCCGGTTGCCGTCGGCATCGCCACTGCAGGACTTGAACCCGTGAGCACCTCCCAGCCGATTTACGCCGAGCAGCCGGCCGACTCCGCCCCGGTCACCGAAGCGTCTTCGGCCGATGGATACGAATCTCCCGATGACATTCCCGCCGGCGACTCGCCGGTCCTCATCCGGCGCAAGGTATTCTCCGGAACTCCAATGAGCCTCGACGACGCTGTCGACAACATGGAACTGGTCGGCCACGACTTCTACCTCTTCGTCGATTCGGCGACCGGCGCGCCGTCCGTTGTGTACCGTCGGCAGGGATGGACCTATGGCGTCATCACCCTCGATGCCAAGTGCGCTGAAGGAACGCAGGAGCCGCAGGAAGAACTGCTCGCCTACCGAGCGAAGGAAGCCACAGCTGCAACCGCATAGTACGGTGCCGGCGCGGCGGCGGAGTTCCGCCGCCGCGGCCGGCGCTTCATCAAATCGTGCCCGGTGCACGCCGCACGCGCGGGTCGTGCAGCGCGGCGCCCGCCCATGACGACCCTTTCCCTCTCGCAGGCACGCCGGATCGCACTCGCAGCGCAGGGACTTGCACGGCCACGCCCCACGGGGACGCCGTCGTCGCGCGCCCTGGCCCGGGTCCTCGGCCAGGTGCAACTGCTGCAGATCGACTCGGTCAACGTCCTCTCACGGTCGCACTACCTTCCGATCTTTTCCCGGCTCGGCCCGTACGACACAGGGGTGCTCGACCGGTTCTCCGGAACCCACCCGCGGCGCCTCACCGAGTACTGGGCCCACGAAGCCAGTTTCATCGACCCGGCCCTTTTCCCCTACCTGCGCCCCTGGCAGCGCCGAAGCTGGGTCAGCGCCGCCGGCATGGACCCCGAGCTGCGTGCCTCCCTTGAGCAGAGGGTCCTCGAAGTGCTCGGCAGGAGCCGGCCGCTGACCTCGGCGCAGCTCCAGGAGCGGCTCGGCCACGAGGAGCTTCGGAACACCGATGGCTGGGGATGGCGCTGGAGTGCGGTGAAGCGGGTGCTCGAGGATCTTTTCGCCAGGGGCGAGATCAGCTCGGCAGGCAGGACGGCCCAGTTCGAGCGCAGGTACGCCCTCACCTCCAAGGTCATGCCGTCGGACGGGCTCACCGCCGTCGACGTCGATGCGCGTGAGGCGCTGCTGATCCTTGCGGAGCGGGCCGCAGCCGCGCTCGGCGTGGGGTCGGTCCGGGATATCGCCGATTACTTCCGCACACCCGTCCGCGACACCGCGGCGGCCGTCGACATCCTCGTCTCGCGCGGCGTGCTCAAGCCCGCCGAGGTGCGGGGCTGGAAGCGGCAGGCATACCTGCATGAGGCGGCGGTCCTTCCCCGCCGGGCCCTCGGGCGGGCACTGCTGAGCCCGTTCGATTCAATGGTTTTCGAAAGGGGCCGCCTCGAAGCCCTCTTCCACTTCCACTACCGGATTGAGATCTACACCCCTCCCGCGGCGCGGCGGTACGGATACTACGTCCTGCCCTTCCTCGTGGGAGAGACGATGGCCGCCCGGGTCGACCTCAAAGCGGACCGCCTTACCGGGCGGCTCCTGGTGCGTGGAAGCCACGCCGAACCGGACGCGCCGTCGACAACGGCAGCGGAGCTCGCGCAGGAGCTGGTGAGCATGGCAGGATGGCTCGGGCTGCAGGAAGTCGTCGTTGAACCGGTCGGCGACCTTGCCGAACCGCTGGCTGCGGCAGTGCGCTGGAGCTGACCGCAGGGAACTAAATCGAGAGACCGAGCGTCTCTCCCGTAGACTGAACACGCCACGTTTGGGCAGCCTTAGATTGGGAGCGAATACCAGTGCCATCACTTCTTGAACGAGTTCTCCGCACCGGCGATAAGAAGACACTGAAGAAACTCCGGAACTACGCAGACGCGATCAACGTCCTCGAGGACGAATTCCGTGGGATGTCCGACGCCGAACTGCGCGGTGAGACCGACCGGCTGAAGAAGCGCCACGCCGACGGCGAATCCCTCGACGCGCTCCTGCCCGAGGCGTTCGCCGCGGTACGCGAAGCCTCGAGCCGCACGCTCGGCCTGCGCCATTTCGACGTCCAGCTCATGGGCGGCGCAGCGCTCCACCTCGGCAACATCGCCGAGATGAAGACCGGCGAGGGCAAGACCCTCGTCGCCACAGCCCCCGCCTACCTTAACGCGCTGACCGGCAAGGGCGTCCACATCGTCACGGTCAACGACTACCTCGCCGAGTACCAGTCCGACCTTATGGGCAGGGTCTTCCGCTTCCTCGGAATGACGAGCGGCTGCATCCTCTCCAAGCAGGATCCCGCGGCCCGCCGCGAGCAGTACGCGGCGGACATCACCTACGGCACCAACAACGAATTCGGCTTCGACTACCTTCGCGACAACATGGCCTGGAGCGCCGCGGAGCTCGTCCAGCGCGGGCACAACTTCGCCATCGTCGATGAGGTCGACTCCATTCTCATTGACGAGGCCCGTACGCCGCTGATCATCTCCGGCCAGGCCTCAGGCGACGTGAACCGCTGGTACAACGAGTTCGCGAAGGTCGTCAAGAAGCTCCACGTCGACACCGACTACGAGGTCGATGAGAAGAAGCGCACCGTCGGCGTGCTCGAGGCAGGCATCGAGAAGGTCGAGGACTACCTCGGCATCTCCAACCTGTACGAGTCGGCGAACACCCCGCTGATCGGTTTCCTCAACAACGCCATCAAGGCCAAGGAACTGTTCAAGCGCGACAAGGACTACGTGGTCCTCAACGGCGAAGTCATGATCGTCGACGAGCACACCGGCCGCATCCTTGCCGGCCGCCGCTACAACGAGGGCATGCACCAGGCGATCGAGGCCAAGGAAGGCGTCGAGATCAAGGCCGAGAACCAGACCCTGGCCACGGTGACCCTTCAGAACTACTTCAGGCTCTACGACAAGCTCTCCGGCATGACCGGTACGGCCGAGACCGAGGCCGCCGAGTTCATGTCCACCTACAAGCTCGGCGTGGTGCCCATCCCCACCAACAAGGAGATGGCCCGCAAGGACCTTTCGGACCTGATCTACAAGAACGAGGTGGCGAAGTTCGACGCCGTCGTCAAGGACATCGTCGAGCGCCACGAGGAGGGCCAGCCCGTCCTCGTCGGAACCACGAGCGTCGAGAAGAGCGAGTACCTCTCCAAGCAGCTGGCCAAGGCCGGAGTCCGCCATGAGGTCCTCAACGCCAAAAACCATGCGCGCGAAGCCGCGATCGTCGCCCAGGCCGGCCGCAAGGGCGCCGTCACCGTTGCAACGAACATGGCGGGCCGCGGCACCGACATCATGCTCGGCGGAAACGCCGAATTCAACGCCGTCGCCGAAATGGAGAAACGCGGGCTCGATCCGGCGGATAACCCCGAAGAGTACGAGGCACAGTGGCCTGCAGTCCTCGAGGCGGCAAAGAAGGCCGTTGAGGCGGAGCAGGAAGAGGTGCGCGAACTCGGCGGGCTGTACGTGCTGGGCACCGAACGCCACGAATCACGCCGCATCGACAACCAGCTCCGCGGACGCTCCGGCCGCCAGGGGGACCCCGGGCGGTCGCGCTTCTACCTCTCGCTCACCGACGACCTGATGCGCCTTTTCAACTCCGGCGGCGCGGAGCGGATCATGAACAGTTCGACGATGCCCGATGACATCGCGCTTGAGTCGCGGCTTGTCTCAAAGGCTATTGAGAACGCCCAGGGCCAGGTCGAAGGCCGCAACGCCGAGCAGCGCAAGAACGTCCTGAAGTACGACGACGTCCTGAACCGCCAGCGCGAAGCCATCTACGGCGACCGCCGGCGCATCCTTGAGGGCGGAGACCTCAAGGAGAAGGTCGGTTACTTCCTTGAGGACGTCGTGACGGCAATGGTTGACGAAGCGACGTCGCAGGGCCACGGCGATGACTGGGACTACGAACTGCTGTGGACCAACCTGAAGACCCTCTATCCGATCACCCTGACCATCGACGAAGTGATCGAGGAGGCCGGAGGCAAGTCCAAGATCACCAGCGACTTCCTCCACGCCGAAATCCTCTCCGACGCCAAGCTCGCCTACCAGGCGCGCGAGGATGCCCTCGGCGAGCAGACGATGCGCGAGCTTGAGCGGCGCGTCGTCCTCTCGGTCATCGGACGGAAGTGGCAGGAACACCTCTACGAGATGGATTACCTCAAGGAGGGCATCGGCCTGCGCGCCATGGCCCAGAGGGATCCCCTCGTGGAGTACCAGCGCGAAGGATTCGTCCTCTTCCAGGCCATGATGGAGGCCATCCGCGAGGAGACAATCGGTTACCTGTTCAACCTCGAGGTCGAGGTCGCGGCGCCGGCGTCGACGGGACTGCCCGGCGTTCAGGACGCCCGCGGGCTTGTGCAGGGACCCACCGTCCGTGCGGCGGGCCTCGAAGCCCCGCGGCAGCCCGCGACGCTGAACTTCTCGGCACCGAATGCCCAGGGCGAGGCCGAAACCCACGTCGAGCGCCTCAAGACGGCCGTAGCCGAAACGAAGGCACGCGCGGCAGGGCGCTCGAACGGCAAGCGCCCGAAGAAGTAGCTTCAGCCGATCTCCAGGGCGGTGATGCGCCAGGATCCGCGGCGCTCCTCCACCCGGAGCGCAACGGCCCGGGCCCTCGTGCAGTCGTGCACCACGAGGGCGGCCTCGAAGGCGGTGTCGGACACCCGGCACAGCCTCGCTGCCCGCACCGTCGCACCCCGGTTGCGCCGCTGCGCTGCGGGCGGGGCAAGCCGGTGTCCCTTCGGAACCGCTGCTGCGGAACGCATGAGCGAAGCCCTCACCTCAAGCCGGTCGTAGCTGTCCTGGTCCAGCCAGCGCGACATCTGGTGGGCCGGGCGGGTACCTCCGAGCACCTCCACGGCGCCTTGGGCGACAGCGCAGGCAATGGCGCCCACCCGGGCCTCCACCCCGCCGGTCCGGCTCCCGTCAGCGCCGGGCCCGCTCTGCCCGGCCTTGGCTCCAGCCGGGACTCCGGGGGACCATGCGGAGCCTTCCCTGCGTTCATTCGGGGGCGGCGGAGCCGTCCGTGCGCCGGAACCCGCGCCCGGGGAATGGCTGCGGGAAGCGGTCAGTGAATCGACAGTGAGGGGAGCGGGGTCCGGCATGGTCTTGGCCTTTCATGTGAGGCGGCGAGCCCGGGGAGGGCTGAGGGCTACAGGTCGAAGGGTCGCCGGTCGCCGGGTGGTTTGAGGATCTGGCCGGGGATCAGAAGTGACGGGTCAGGCCCGATCACCGGCGCGTTCGCGGAGTACCAGCGCGGCCATTCGAGGGCTATCTCCGCATCGGTGGCAAAGGGGCCGAGGTGCTCGGCGGTGATCGCCCAGAGCGTGTCCCCCTCCTCGACTACAACCGTGGGCTCGGCATGCGCCGTCGAGGGCCGGGGCGCCGGCTGACGGCCAAGCAGGCCAGGCGGGCAGAAGGAGGGCAGCGGCTTCCACCGCGGTGTGACCCTCTGCTCCTCGGCGGGCGGATCGGAACGCGCGGGCGGATCGGAACGCGCCAGCACCGCCGCATCCAGCACCGCCGCATCCAGCATCGACGCATCCCGTGCAGGGGAGAGCGCGGTGGTGGTGCCGCCGGCCGGTTTGGACTCCCCTGCCGGCGCGGCGACGGCGGTGATCGGTACGGCAACGAGGTGGGCGCCGAGCACGGCTGCGGCGAGGCGGCGCATGAACGCGGGGGACAGGCGCCGCGCCTGCGCGGCGGAGCGCGGATGCCCGAGACGGGTGAGGGCTTCCGCCGCTATGGCGAAGAGCAGTGCCGCAGACCAGCAGGCGAGGACCGCAAGTCCAGCGACCGTGACAGCAAGCCCCAGCCCGTCCTCTAGTTGAAAGCGCGTTCCGGCGGGGCCGTTGCGGAGAATGGCACGCCCCGCGCCCCACAGCAGCAGGCCCAGGAGGGCAAGTGCCGCGGCCGCTACGGCATCTCTTGAAGCAATACTCACGGTGCCTCCCATCGAAACGGTTGACTCAATTTGATGCCGTTTGATGCAGTTTGTCTACACTTGTTTTTGATGACGGCAGTTGACGGGGGCTTTCCGGAAACCTAGGGTCAGAAAATGCGGTGGAACGCGTTATTCGATGACCTTGAGGACCAGTTCGCTGCGGCGCGCGCCGCCGAAGGAGAGGCCCTGGTCGGTGAGCTTCACCGGGCGGAGCAGTCCCAGGTCAGTCTCGCCGAAAGGCTCGCGGGCCAGCCGTCGAACATCCTCAATGTGCGGACCACTTTCGGGCAGGACTTCGCAGGCCAGCTCTCCCACGTCGGCTCCGAATGGCTCGTTCTCGAAGCGGGCGGGCAGTCGGTCCTGATTCCGTATGCCTCGGTGCAGACGATCGAGGGGCTGGGGCGCCACCCCGGGCCCGCGCTGCCACGGGTGCAGGCCCGGCTCGGCCTCGGCTCGGTATTCCGCGCACTCGCCCGTGACCGCGCCCTGGTGACGCTCCACGCAGGGCACCAGGGCTGGGGATACACAGGGACCATCGACCGCGTCGGCAGGGATTTCCTTGAACTCGCCGTCGTTCCGGCGGGCGAGCAGCGCCGCGCGGGAAACGTGGTCTCGGTCCTCGCGCTGCCGTTCGGAGCAGTCTCAGCGGTTCTTTCCGCGAACTGACCCCTGCCGGCCGGCCCTGGGCCGACGACCGGTCAAGCAGGGGATGGGACGGCGGAGGAGAGTCGGAACAGCCCTAGGCGTTGTTGACGGCGCGCGGGTTGTCGCGGAGAGCGGAAGCCGACTTCTCGTAGGCCTTCGCGATGTAGTCCTCGAGGACCTTCGCCTCGACCCGCCACTGTCCGCGTCCGCCCACCTGGATCGCGGGCAGCTCGCCCGAGCGCACCAGGGCGTATGTCTGGGAGGAACTGATGTTAAGGACCTCACCAACATCCGCAAGAGTCAGGAACCGCTTTTCAGCCACAACAATTGCCCTTCCTTCCGCCGGATGCCCTGTCTTCCCCTAATGATGTCACCGATCAGCATCATGATGACATCGATGGGCCCCGAAGAATCAAGTTGTCCACAGAATGGGCTCATTTGGCTGGGCGAGGTTTATTTTGCCGCACCGCTGCATAACAATGGCAGGGAGTCGGGCCCCGCCGTTCGAACATTCCCCAGCCAGGGCGGACCCGCAGGGGGAGTCGAATGAGCGTCGAAAGCCGAACCTCGACCGCGGTGCCGGCGCCACGGTTGCGGAAGCCGTCGTGGAGGGACCCCCGTCTGCTCATTGGCCTGCTCCTCGTCCTCGCCTCCACCGCCGGAGTCGTCGCCCTGGTCGGGAGCCTCGACAAGACCACCGACGTCCTCGCGGCAAAAGGGGAGATCCCGGTGGGGGCGCCGCTCGGGCCGGATGACTTCTCGACCGTGGCTGTGCGCCTGGGCAGCCTTGAGAACGCCTACCTCCCCGCGGCGGTGGGCGTGCCCGAGGGCGCGGTTGCCACCCGGCTGGTGCGGGCGGGGGAACTGGTGCCCGCGGAAGCGGTGGGCACCCCCGATGAACTCGACCGCAAGCCGGTCGGCCTGACCGTCTCCGATCCACTGCCCACCGGCACGGTGGCCGGAGCGCGTGTGGACGTATGGGTCGCGCTCCCGCTGGAGGGGCAGAGCGGAAGGTACAAGGAGCCGCAGCTGCTGCTTGAGGCGGCAGAAATCGCGGAGCTGACTGTCAACGAATCGGCCCTCGGCGCAAACCCGGCAACCCTGGTGCACGTGCTTGTCGAAGACGCCACGATGCCCGCCCTGCTCAACGCCCTGTCGAACGAAGCGAGAATAGCGGTCGTCCTCAATCCCGGCGGCGGGCCGTGAGCATTCCGGTCGTCACCGTCGGAAGGGCGGCAGGCGAGCAGGTGACGGGCCTTGAGAAACTGCGGGGACCGGTGACCGTCGTGCGCCGGTGCGCCGACTTCACCGAAATGCTCGCCGCGGGTCAGACGGGCCTCGCCCGCGCCGCCATCGTCTCGCCCGATGCGGGGGAGCTGACAGCGTCACTGCTCGAGCGCCTGCGCACCGTCGGGGTAGCGGTCGTGGCGCTCACCGACAGCGCCGCGTCCGCTGCGCAGACGCAGGCGCTGGGCGTCGCCTCAGCGCCGACATCAATAGCGGCCGAAGCGCTCGCCGATCTGGTCTCCTCCGCGGTGGCAACCCTTGAACCCTCCGGTCCGGCGGGCCACCCGGGCACCGCCTACGCCGACCCCGCTGCCGCCCTGCGGCCCATCGAGGGCGGAAACCGCAACGACGGCGAGGAGGGGAAGGGGAAGGTCACCGCGGTCTGGGGACCCACCGGAGCCCCGGGCCGGACCACTGTGGCGGTGAACATGGCAGCCGAACTCGCTGCCTCCGGATCACCGGTGCTGCTGATCGACGCCGACACCTACGGCGCGAGCGTCGGTGCGTTCCTGGGCCTGCTCGATGAATCGGCGGGACTGGCCAAGGCGTGCCGGCTGGCGGACCAGGGGGTTTTCGACGCCGCCGCCCTGGACCGGGTTTCGGCAACCGTTGCTGTGCGCGGCGGGAGGATGCAGGTGCTCACGGGGCTGACCCGCCCCGACCGGTGGCCCGAGCTGCGGCCCGCCGCCCTGGCCCGGGTCATCACTGTTGCACGCGCCGCGGCCGCCGTCACAATCATCGACGTTGGTTTCTGCCTCGAGACGGACGAGGAGCTGAGCTTCGACACTGTCGCACCGCGGCGCAACGGCGCCACGCTGCGCTGTCTGGAGCTCGCCGACGCCGTCGTGGCCGTTGGCGCAGCCGACACCGTCGGGGTGCCCCGGCTCGTCCGCGCGCTGGCGCAGTTGCAGGAGGCCGTTCCCCCGGCGGTCCCGCGGGTTGTCCTCAACCGGGTCAGGTCGGCTGCGGCGGGCCGTGCCCCCGAACTGCAGCTGCGCGAGGCGTGGGAGAGGTTTGGGCCGCCCGCCGGGATAGCGGCGTTCCTTCCGGACGACTCCGAGGCCGCCGATGCGGCGCTCCTGACCGGCTCGGTTCTCCTTGAAACCTCGCCCGCTTCGGCCCTCCGGACGGCCATCGCTGCCCTTGCCGATGTGACGGTTGAACAACGGCAGCGCCGCCGGTTTGGATGGGGCTCCAACGAAGTGAAGTTTTCGAGGATGCCCGTTAGGCTTCCAAGGTAAGGGGCTGCAACGGGGCGGCCTTTAATCTCGTTATGGAGGCGTTTTTCATGTCGTCTGGATCCAGCGTCACGGATCAGTTCAGTTCAGACACTTCGCTTGAGGATTTCATTGAGCACTACTATGAACACCTCGCCGGGGAGGACGCAGAGACCATCAGCGGTGAAGGGCTCCGCAGCCGGGCCCTCGCACACAGGACGCTCGCAGCGTCCCGTCCGGTAGGACAGCCCGTCGTCGACGTCATCGATGTCGGCGACTCAAGTGTCGTGATGATAGCGACCGACGACATGCCGTTCCTCGTCGACTCGGTCACCGCCGAGCTCGTGCGCCAGAACGCGGCAATCCGCCTCGTGATCCACCCGACGTTCATGGTGGAGCGCGACCGAAGCTCCTCCTCCCTGACCAACCTCCGGCGGGTTCCCTCAACGGCAGGAGCCTCAAGCGGCGACACCGCCGCCCTTCCCCGCATCTCCGACCCCCACGACGAGCGCATCACCTCGATCGAGTCCTGGATCTCCATCGAGATCAACCGGGTGCGGGACGAAGCCGGCCGTCAGGCAATCATCGACGGGCTCCGGAAAGTCCTTGGCGATGTCCGACTCGCCGTCGAGGATTGGCAGGAAATGCGCAGCAAGGCGCAGAGCATCGCCGATTCCCTGGGGTCGGTCGAAGGCGCCGGAGACATCCCGGACCTGCGGCAGGCACATGAGCTGCTTCGTTGGCTCGACGACGGCAACTTCACCTTCCTCGGCTACAAGGAATACGACCTGGTCGAAGATTCCGGTATCGACGCGCTTCGGGTGAGGCCGGGCAGCGGGCTTGGCCTGCTGCGCCACGGCGGGGACACCCGGCGCATCCAGCACCTGACGACGGCCGGCAGGGCGAAGGCGCGCGAGAAGCGGGCCCTGCTCATCACCAAGGCCAACTCACGTTCCACGGTCCACCGTGCGGCCTACCTCGATTACATCGGCATCAAGAGCTTCGACGCCCAGGGCAACGTCAACGGGGAGCGGCGGTTCATCGGCCTCTTCGCAACCAGCGCCTACACCGGCTCCGTGCGCAACGTGCCGATCGTCCGCGACAAGGTCGCCGAAATGCTCAGCCGCTGCGGGTTCCCCTCGAACTCCCATTCCGGCAAGGACCTCCTGTCGATCGCGGAAACCTATCCGCGCGACGAGCTTTTCCAGATCGAGGTCCAGGACCTCATCAACACCGCCATGGGCATCCTGCGCCTCCAGGAACGGCGCCGCACCAGGCTGTTCCTGCGCCCCGACGTGTACGGACGCTTCATGTCCGCCCTCGTTTTCCTTCCCCGCGACCGCTACACGACGAGCGTGCGGCTGCGCATCGAAGATGAGCTCAAGCGCACCTTCGACGCCGACTCAATCGACTTCGAGGCACGCGTCAGCGAGTCGGCGCTCGCCCGGCTGTTCTTCCGCATCCGGCTGCCCCGGGGCGAGGAGGTGCCGGCGGTCGACACGGCAGAGCTGGAGGGGCGCCTGGTCCGGGCGGCCCGGTCCTGGTCCGAAGGCATCGACGAGGTGGCCAAGACGCGCTTCGACGCCGAGACCGCCAAACACCTCGCCTCCCTCTGGGATGAGGCATTCCCGGCCGGATACCGCGTTGACTACGAGGTGGAGGAAGCACTCGAGGACGTCGTCCGCTTCGAGTCGCTCGGCGCCTCGCGGACAGGCGCGCCCGGCATGCACGTCTACGTGCCGGAGGGCGCCGGAGACACCGTCGAGGAAGACGCCCGGCTCAAGCTGTACCTCCGGGAACCGCGCAGCCTCACGCAGATCCTCCCTTTCCTGCACAACCTGGGGCTCGAAGTCCTCGACGAGCGTCCGTTCGAGATTTCCCGGGCCGACGGCGAGCAGTTCTTCCTCTACGACCTCGGCCTGAAGTACCCTGCCGGAATCGATCCCCTCACCACCGCCGACCTGTTCAAGGAGGCCTTCGCGGCGGCCGTTGTGGGCGACAGCGAATCCGATACCTTCGACCGCCTCGTCCTGCGCGAGAACCTCAAGTGGCGCCAGGTGCTGATCCTGCGCGGCTACGCCAAGTACATGCGCCAGATCGGCAACACCAACTCCTACGGGTTCGTCGCCGACACCCTGCTGCGCAACCCCGTGGTTGGACGGGCGCTCGTGGCGCTCTTCGAGGCGCGGTTCGATCCCGAGCTGGCGGGCGACCGCACGCAGGCCGCCGATGCGGTGCGGCGGGAGCTTACCGAAGGGCTCGAGCAGGTCCTCACTCTCGACGCCGACCGGGTCCTGCGCACCTTCGTCAACCTGATCGAAGCGACTCTGCGCACGAACTTCTTCCAGGACAAGCGCCATGTCAGCTTCAAACTGAACACCCCGATCATCGACGGCGCGCCGTTCCCACGTCCCAAGTACGAAATCTGGGTCTACTCGCCGCAGGTCGAAGGAGTGCACCTCCGCTTCGGCGAAATCGCCCGGGGAGGCCTGCGGTGGTCCGACCGCCGCGAGGATTTCCGCACCGAGGTCCTCGGCCTGGTCAAGGCGCAGACCGTCAAGAACGCCGTCATCGTTCCCACCGGCGCCAAGGGCGGGTTCTTCCCGAAGCAGCTGCCCGATCCGAGCGCCGACCGCGCCGCCTGGATGGCTGAAGGACAGGCCAGCTACCGCACCTTCATCCGGGGCCTGCTCGACATCACCGACAACCTCGTGACGACTGACGGAAAGGAGTCCGTCGTCGTTCCCGACCGCGTGGTCCGCCATGACGGCGACGACTCCTACCTCGTCGTTGCTGCTGACAAGGGCACTGCGTCCTTCTCCGACATCGCCAACAGCCTGTCGGAGGAGTACGGCTTCTGGCTTGGCGACGCATTCGCCTCGGGCGGCTCGGTGGGCTACGACCACAAGGCGATGGGCATCACGGCCCGCGGCGCCTGGGAATCGGTCAAGCGCCACTTCAGCGAGTTCGACATCGATACCCAGACTCAGGACTTCACCGTCGTTGGCGTCGGCGACATGAGCGGCGACGTGTTCGGCAACGGAATGCTCCTGTCGGAGCACATCAAGCTCGTTGCGGCCTTCGATCACCGGCACATCTTCCTCGACCCGAATCCCGACACCGCGGCCTCCTACGCCGAACGGCGGCGGCTGTTCGAGCTGCCGCGCTCAAGCTGGGAGGACTACGACGCCTCACTGCTCAGCGAGGGCGGCGGCATCTACCCCCGCCAGGCGAAGACCATTCCCGTGTCGCAGCAGGTCCGGGAGGTGCTGGGCCTTGACGACTCGGTCAGCACCCTCAGCCCGCCGGAGCTGCTGCGGGCCATCCTCAGCGCGCCGGCCGACCTGCTCTACAACGGCGGCATCGGCACTTACGTGAAGTCCTCCGCGGAGACCAACGCAGAAGTCGGCGACCGCGCCAATGACGCAATCCGGATCAACGGGAGTGACCTGCGGGTCAAGGTCGTCGGAGAGGGCGGCAACCTGGGCATGACCCAGCGGGGCCGGATCGAGGCCGCGCTCAACGGGGTGGTCCTCAACACCGACGCGATCGACAACTCGGCCGGGGTCGACTGCTCCGATCACGAGGTCAACATCAAGATCTTCGTCGACCGCATGGTGAGGCTCGGCCGGATGACGGAGGAGGAACGTCCGGCGTTCCTTCACTCAATGACGGATCAGGTCAGCGAGCTCGTCCTGCGCGACAACATCGACCAGAACGTGCTGCTGCTGAACGACCGCCAGCGCATCATCGAGTGGAGCCCCAGCTTTGAGCGGCTGATGGACTGGCTCGAGGTGAAGGCGGACCTCGACCGCGGCCTCGAATCCCTGCCGACGACCAAGGAGCTCCGCGCGCGGCTCGAGACAGGCAAGGGCCTCACCTCGCCCGAACTGTCGGTCCTCGCCGCCTACGCGAAGATCGAACTGGCCAAGGCACTCACCGCGAGCAACCTGCCCGACGACCCGTGGTTCTCGGGAACCCTGCGCCAGTACTTCCCGTACCAGCTCGTTGAGCGCTTTGGGGACATGCTCGATACGCACCCGCTCCGCCGGGAAATCATCGCGACCACGATCGCTAACGACATGGTGAACATGGGCGGCATCACCTTCGCCTTCAGGGTGATGGAGGAGACCTCCGTTCCCGAAGCCGTCGTAGCCCGGGCCTTCGTCGCGCTGCGCGAGATCTACGAGCTTGACTCGATCGTCAGCGCGCTTGAGGACCTGCCCGCCGACTTCTCTACCGAGCACTGGTGCGAGGTCCACCTCGACCTGCGCCGTCTGCTCGACCGTGCCGTCCGCTGGTTCGTGAACCACGTCGAAGCCGGAACCACAGTCGAAGAGGACATTGCGGCGTTCAAGCCGCTCATCGATCCGCTGCGGTCCCGGCTCGCCTCCTTTGTCCGCGGATGCGACCTTGAGCGCGTCGAGAAGTGGCGGGCAGCCGCAGAGGAGCGGGGCCTCCCCGAGTCCATCCGCTCCACGTGGGCCGAGCAGTTCGAATCCTTCGCACTGCTCGACATCGCGTACAGCACCCGCCGGGTCGACGAACCCGTTGAGGACATCGCCCGGGTCTACTACGCGGTCTATGACCGGTTCCAGGTCGACAACCTGCTTGAGCGCATCACGCTGCTCCCGCGGACCGACCGGTGGCAGGCGCTCGCCCGCGCGGCACTGCGCGACGATCTCTACTCAACGGTTGCCGACATCACCGTAGCGGTGCTGAAATCGTCGCAGCGGGGCGCCGACGCGTTGGAACGGCTCGGTCAATGGGAGGCTTCGAACGCCGACCAGCTGGAACGGGCCCGCAGCATGTTCGCCGAGGTCAACAGGCTGGAGCGGGACGACATCTCATCGCTCTCGGTGGCGCTCCGCCTCCTGCGTTCCATCGTCCGCTGATCCGGGCCAATGGCGATCTTCACCGACCCGATCCGGGACTACAAGGGGTTTGCCCCGGGCGACGCCGAATGGCTTCACCTGCTCGTGGGCGACTGGCAGATGGTCGCCGACCTTGCCTTTGCTGACCTCGCACTGTGGTTCCCGCTCGAGGAGGGCGGCTACGTGGCGCTCGCCCACGCGCGCCCATCGACCTCGCAGACCGTCTTCCACAGCGACTTCGTGGGGGAGCGGATCCGGGCGGATCTGCTCCCGCTGGTGGACCGCGCCTGGGAAAGCCAGCGGATCGAGCGCACGCCCGAGACGAGCTGGACCACCGATATGGCCATGCGCGTCGAGGCGGTCCCCATGGTGCGCAACGGGCGGACCCTTGCGGTCGTGACCACGCACATGGACCTCTCGAGTTCGCGCATGCCCTCCCGGCTGGAGCTGACCTACCGCCAGTGTGCCCACGACCTGCTGCGGATGGGCACGCTTGGGCTCTGGCCGGACTTCGCGACGCCCACCGGTTCCCGCCGCGGCGCCCCCCGCGTGGGCGACGGACTGATCCGCCTCGACGTTGAAGGGGTCGTGCAGTATGCGAGCCCCAACGGCGTCTCCGCCTTCCGGCGGCTCGGCGACGTCGAGACCCTCGAGGGAAGGCCGCTGGCCGAAATCACAACGCCGCTGCTGAAGGACCGGCGGATGGTTGACGAGACCCTTCCGCTCGTTGTCACCGGCCGCATGCCGTGGCGAACGGAAATAGCCTCGCGGGGAGTCAGTCTTTCCCTTCGGGCCATTCCGCTCCGGGACGAGAAGGAACGCTTCGGTGCCCTCGTGCTCGTGCGCGACGTCTCCGAACTGCGGCGGCGCGAAATGGAGCTTGTCTCAAAGGACGCGACAATCCGGGAAATCCACCACCGCGTGAAGAACAACCTGCAGACCGTCGCAGCGTTGCTTCGCATGCAGTCGCGCCGCATGGTCAGCGAGGAGGGAAGACAGGGCCTGGAGCAGGCGATGCGCAGGGTCGGCACGATCGCCCTCGTCCATGAGACGCTCTCCCAGGGCCTGTCGCAGAGCGTCGACTTCGACGAGTTGATTGCGCGGCAGTTCAGGCTCTCCGCCGAAGTCGCATCACCGGCGCAGACCGTACGCACGGAACGCAGCGGAGATTTCGGGGAACTGCCCAGCGACTTCGCCACCCCGCTTGCCCTCGTGATCAACGAACTCGTCACCAACGCCGTCGAGCACGGCCTCGCCGAGCGCGGAGGCACCGTATGGCTGCTGGCGAACCGGCGCACGGACCGCAGTGGAGAGGAAGTCCTCGACGTGACGATCGCCGACGACGGCATAGGACTGCCGCCCGGCGGCCACGCCGAGGGGCTCGGCCTCCAGATCGTCCGCACCCTTGTGACAAGCGAACTCGGCGGGACCATCGAGTGGAGCGCCCGCGAAGGCGGGGGAACCTCGGTGACGATCGAGGTCGGCCTGAGCGGGGAAAGCGCCTAACGTTCCCCGCTGCGGTGCGGCCACCCGCAGAAATGCCCACGCAGGAAAGCGCTCGCAGGAACGCAGGCAGAAAAAGGAAGGGCCGCCCCTTGGGGCGGCCCTTCCTTTTAGTATGGCTGAGAAAGTCTCAGATCTGCTGCTCCACCCGGTTAGGAGGCCCGGCGGGCGCGGGCTGCACGGCGCTTGAGTGCCCGCCGTTCATCTTCGCTGAGGCCACCCCAAACGCCGGCGTCCTGGCCGGATTCTATGGCCCACTGAAGGCAGGTGTCGATCACCGGGCAGCGGCGGCAGACGCTTTTAGCCTCTTCGATCTGAAGAAGCGCCGGTCCGGTGTTTCCGACCGGGAAGAACAACTCCGGGTCTTTATCCAGACACGCAGCGCGGCTACGCCAATCCATGTTGATCACATTCTCCTTTAGCTCCTTGTGAAAAGATTCACGAAGGGCCTCATAGTAAAGGGGCCCTATCCGGCCCCCGCGTTTTCCTTTATCAAGGCTGTCACGTTACCGACTGGTAAACAAGGGGTACGGGGCCGTGAGTTGCCTGGTAGGAGTGAGCGTTACATCACAGAACCGGCATATTTGCGTTTTGTCCCTTGGTGCGGCCTACGCAGTCGGGAACGCTGGGCAGGCCGTGGGATATGCAATCAGCCGCCTCAACCGCCCCGTCCCTTCGCGGCGGTGCCGTCCATCCGATAGGGTTCCGGTGTGACGAAATCCCCCCGATCGGAACCACCGAGTCCCCAACCCGGTCGCAAATCCCGAGCGAAATCCGGTCCGAAGGGCTCGGAAACCCAACCGGCACGCAATGCACCGCAAGCGGCCGAGCCGGTGGAGGCGAAAACACCGTCGGCTGTGCGCCCGCCCGGTGTCGTCATCATCGCGGGGCTGCTCGCTTTTGAATCCCTCGGGCTGCTGGCAATCGCCGTGTGGTATATCAACGGGCTTTTGACTTCGACCCCCCTCTCGGTGGGCGGCGCGGTCTTTATCGTGGTGTTCCTGCTGCTTCTCGCGGGCTGGCTGGCGGCAGTGGCCAGGGCGCTGCTGCGCGGATTCCGTTGGCCGCGCACTGCAGCCTTGGTGTTCCAGTTGTTCCTCGTGATTCTTTCGATGTCGCTGTTCTCCACGGGCGCCGTCCTCGGCGGCCTGGTGATGGTGATCCCCGGCGCCATTGTGCTGCTGCTGCTCTTCACGCCCCGGGTGCTCGCCTACACGGTGCGGACGGTGGATTCCGGCAGGGCCCTGTAAGGATGCACTTCAACCGCGCACTCCCCGCACTCTCCAGCGCAGTGCGGCCACCTGCGGATAGGGAGTGAAGCACCCCTCCAAGTCGTTACAGCCCACCGGGAGAAGCGGCCTCAGGAACGAACACCGCTGCACCGCGCCATCTGCAGCTCGGTCGCGGTCCCGCCGTCTATGAGGAAGCCCCGGCCGGGCAGTAAAGGCCCGTACACATCAAGCCGCACTCCGAAGAAATCTCCATCGGCTGCCGCGCGGGGCGCGAGGACCAGCCCGGACCCGGACGCCCGCGCCTGCAACGCCAACGGAACGCGCGTCGCCAGGAGGGGGCCCGGCGCCGCAGCCAGCACCGCCCGCGCACCCCGGGCAAGAAGTGAGGACGCGGCGTGATGGACTTCCGGGGCCAGCCGGTCGGCGTCGTCAAGCAGTAGGACGCACTCCTCGGGCGGAATTGCCGAGGCACTCTCAGCGGACAGCCCCCAGTACTCGGCTTTGCCGCTGCCGCGAGCCGGCCGGAGGCATAGCATCCCTGGCGGGAGACACAGCGCAATATGGTCGAGCAGGTTGCTGCGCCCGGAGCCCGGGACTCCGAGCGCCAGGACGGGCAAACCCACGGGCAGACTGAGGTGGACCGTCTCAAGCTCGTCCCCCGCCACCCCGATGGGAACGGCACACCCAAATCCAGCCGCGGCAGCAACGGGAGGAGCCGGTGCCGCCGCGAGCGCCGAGGCCGCCACGACGGCAGGCAGCGGCTCCACCCTGAACGGCCGGCGCCGGGGCGGCGGCAGGAACGCAGGCAGCGCGGGGGTACCGCCGGCATCAATGAACTGCGCTACGCCCGGAGCTGGCCCCGCCATCCTTCCGAGAACGAAGCCCCGCCCTGGAACCCTGTCCATTGCGGGCAGCGGCGGCCAGGTCATGAGGGTGTCCTCGTGTGCCCCGGTGGGAAAATATGCCCTGTTGGGAATGGCGGCGAAGGGGCGTCCCGTGATCAGTTCTCGCATGCCCGTCGTCGCGACGACGACCCCAACGTCGCCTCCGTCCCTCATCACGGCGAGCAGTGCTTCCTCGGCGGCCGCATACCTGCCATCCCGGAAGAGGCCACTCCACCTGCCCCACCCCGAAATGAATGCGCAGACCAGCTGTTCAGGAGGGCTCTCGGTACCTGCGAGCCGGCCGCCGACAAGGTGAGCCAACCGGTGAACGACCCGGGCTGCCCGTTTGACCTCATGCCCGGCGACATACGCACCGGTCTGGGCCGCGCCAGCCGCGAAGCGGAGAGATCCGTCGCCGTCGAGGACATACGCATGGATGTCGGGATCCGCCGACAGAGTTTCGCGGGCCAGGACCTGGAGAGCCTGGACGGACCCGGACCCCGCAGGTCCGATGAAGGCCACGTGCGAATGTTCCCGCGGCGCCCACCCGAGGCACTGCTGTTCCTGGCGGTCGGGTCGGTCGATGACGCCCAGAACCGCCCTCCCGCCGCCGCCCTGCGGCACCCGCGTGGGCGGCAGGACAGGTGGGAGCTGGGGGAGGACCGGCCGCCGCAGCGGCGCTGCACCGGACTCGCGCCACGCTCCGGCCAGCGCCGCAACGAGGCAGCGGAGTCCGGCCGCCCGATCCTCCTCTGCGTGTGGGCGGGGGACTGCGGAGCCGGCACGCGGGCGGAGGTACTCAGCGAGGTCGGCAACAGGATCACGCAGCGACCGCGGGCGCGCGATGTCCGCCGACTGGAATCCCACCGCGGCGGCCGGTCCAACTTTGAGCAACGCCCGCCCGGGGCAGCCCACCGGGATCACCGATGCCTCGTCCGACCCGAGGACATCCCGGGAGTCCTGTGCCGCCTGCATGCGGAACGCGATCGTCGTCGTGACGTTGGCGCGGATATCGGCGCCGACTGCGCCCTGGGGGCGCTGGGTTGCCATCACCAGGTGGATTCCGAGCGAACGGCCCAGGGAGGCGAGCTTCATGAGGTCGGCGGCCGCTCCCGGCACGGCGTCGGTGAGCATGCGGAACTCATCGATCACCACCACGAGGCGGGCGACCGGCGGCGCCGATGCTGTCCGAGGGTACTGCTCAAGGTCCGGTGCTCCCCATTCGGCGAAGAGCTGTTCCCTCCGGCGCAGCTCGGCAATCAGGGAAGTCAGCGCCCGAGCCGTCGACTCGAGGGTCAGGTCGGTGAGCAGCCCGACACAGTGGGGGAGGTCCGCGAGCGCCCCAAGGCCCGAACCGCCCTTGAAGTCGATCAGGAGGAAGTTGACGGCTTCGGGAGGATAGGCGGCCGCGGTGGCCAGCACGAGGACCTTGAGGAACTCGGATTTCCCCGACCCGGTGCTTCCGGTAACGAGCAGGTGCGGGCCCTGCGCAACGAGGTCAAGGACCAGGAAGCCGCGCTCGGTGCAGCCGATCGGGACGTGCACCCCAGTGACGCTCCTTGTGGAATCCCAGCGGCTGGTCACCGCGCCCGCTGCCGGGCTGCTCGATGAGCCGATGCAGTCCCAAAAGGAGCAGCTGCGCGGCAGGGAAGCTCTAGTTCCCCCTGTCGCCGGCAGAGTGCCCGAGCCCAGTGCGCGGGCGGTCCGCTCGAACGTAAGGGCGCCGACAAGATCCGGCGCGAACGGCAGTACCCGCCCCTCCGTCTCCATCTCCATGACCGCCGGTCCCGCCCGCTTGCCCGGATCCTCCCTCGGCGCGGCGCTGATGAAGCGGACGACCGCGGCTGCCTCCTCCGGAAGTGCAGGCAGCGGGCCGAACTGCAGGACGCCGGTACAGCCACCATGCGTCATGAGGTCCTCGAGGCTTTCCGGAGTTGAGGCAAGGTGCACCCCGGGGAGGAACTGTGCGCTGAGGGGCAGCTGCCAAGGCTCGCCCCAACACACAACCCCCGGCAAACGCCCCTGTGCAGCGGCCCACTGGAGCAGGATGCACCGCGCGAGGCCGAGGAGGTCGCTGTGGGATCCCCGGAAAACCACCTCGGCCGGAACCGCGGGATGGGCCGGGCGCAGGGGAAGGTCGACGAGCACCGGAACCGACCTGAGCACAGAAGGTTTCCAGCCCAGGATCGGCGGGCTGACCTGGATCCGCGCCGGTTGGTCGGCGGTGCCCGCCCGCAGCCGCACGTGCTCGGCCCGCACCCCCGAAGCTGCTAACCCTTGACCCGCCACCCTTGAACGAGCCACCCCTGAACCGGCAGTGGCCGGCTGGATGAAGGACGCCGCTGCCGCAGCAAGGGCGACACCTCCCACATCCGGCGTCGCATGCCGCCGCTCCTCGTCCCGGCGGGCGGCATCCTTTACATCGGCCGCGAAGCGCCGCGCTCGCCGTCGTCCCACAAGCAGTGACACCACGGCCGTGAGCGTCGACAACGCACTGAAGGCGAGAAAGAGGCCCATTTGGGTAACCGCCGCGATGCCTGCCCCAAGCAGCAGTGACAACAGTGCCGCGGCGAGCACCTGGCGTCCGCGGTCCGGATCGGGGGGAGCGGTCACCTCCAACGGAAGGTCTATCGGCTCCGGCGGGCCCGGCGGCGTCGACGGCTTCCGGAACACGGCAATCGAACAGGTCGAGCCGCCGATCCGCAGCGACGATGCTGTGGTGATCACCGCTTCGGTGATCCTGCGCCCGTCGACCCAGGTACCGTTCGCCGATCCGGCATCCCGGAGACGGACGGCATTCCCTCCAAGGTGCAGCGTGGCGTGCCAACGCGAAAGCTCCGGGTCGCGGATGACGATGTCGCACCCGTCCCGGCCGATCGAGTAGCGCCCGCGGCGCAGCGCGGTGAGCTGCCCCGCGTCCGGGCCGGTGCCGACGACGAAGACGAGGCCGGGCCCGCCACGGAGGGTACGCGACCACCTTCCCGGGCCGCGGTGCAGTGCACCGCCGGCCACGAGCACGGCGCCGTTGCCCAGCGGGGGAATGCCCGGGCTGAGGTGTTCGAGAGGAATCCCCGACACCGTGAAGAACGCACCGCCGAAGGTTGAGTGGAGGTGCTCCGCGAGGTCCGTCCCCGTACCCGCCGCCCGCAGGTCGACCACCACCTCCCGTGGGAGCATGGCGGCAACGCCGGAGGGTGCGTCAGGGCCGGAAACCAGCGTGACGTGCAGGGCCACGACGCCTCCTTCAGGCTCGGTACGGATGTGAGTGGAAGGTTAGGCAGGATCACAGCTCGAGGCGGCTCGTCGGACCGGGGTTGTGGACAACCCGGGAGTGCCTTTCCACACGCGGGCCGGCGTGAAAGCGGCAATTCTAAGGCCCTGCCTATAGGCTTGCTTCCGATGCCATCGAAGGCGTAGCCCTCAAAAATCGAGAAAAAGGTCACTCTGCTGTGAAGATTGCTGTTATCGCACTGGGAAAGATCGGTCTGCCTCTGGCGGTCCAGTTCGCATCAAAAGGCCACGACGTGGTCGGCGTTGACGTCAACGCCACCGTGGTCGATCTGATCAACAAGGGCGAAGAGCCCTTCCCGGGAGAAGCACACCTGCAGGAAAAGCTTTCGGAGCTCGTCCCCGCCGGCCGGCTTCGGGCAACCACCGACTACGCCGACGCGGTGCCCGGTGCGGACGCCGTCGTCCTCGTTGTTCCCCTGTTCGTCGATGCCGAGGCGAAGCCCGACTTCGGGTGGATGGACGGAGCAACCGCCGAGCTGGCCAAGCATCTCACTCCCGGCACGCTTGTCTCCTACGAGACGACCCTGCCCGTGGGCACCACCCGCAGCCGGTGGAAGCCGGCCCTCGAGGAAGGCTCGGGGCTCGTCGAAGGCCAGGACTTCCACCTCGTGTTCTCTCCCGAGCGTGTACTGACGGGCCGCGTCTTCGAGGACCTGCGCAAGTACCCCAAGCTCGTCGGCGGGCTTTCGGCCGAAGGCGCCAAGCGTGCCGTCGAATTCTACGAAGCCGTCCTCGACTTCGATGACCGCCCCGACCTCGAGCGGGGCAACGGCGTCTGGGACCTCGGCTCCGCCGAAGCCTCCGAACTGGCGAAGCTTGCCGAGACCACGTACCGCGACGTCAACATCGGCCTCGCCAACCAGTTCGCCCGTTACGCCTCGACCGTGGGCATCGACATTTACCAGGTCATCGAAGCGTCGAACTCCCAGCCCTACAGCCACATCCACCAGCCCGGTATCGCCGTCGGTGGTCACTGCATCCCGGTCTACCCGAGGCTCTACCTGTGGAACGACCCCGCGGCCACAGTCGTCCGGGCAGCGCGTGAAGCGAACGCCGGAATGCCCGACTACACCATCGGGCTGCTTGAGGGTGCCTACGGCTCGCTCGATGGAGCGAAGGTCGTCGTCCTCGGTGCCGCCTACCGCGGCGGCGTGAAGGAGACCGCCTTCTCGGGCGTCTTCGCCGCCGTCGACGCGCTGAAGGCCCGCGGAGCAAGCGCCCTGGTCCACGATCCGATGTACACGGACGAGGAACTGAACAAGCTTGGCTTCGACGTGTACCACCTGGGCGAGCAGGTCGACGCGGCAGTCGTGCAGGCGAACCACGCCGAATACGCGTCGCTGTCACCGGCGGACCTGCCGGGCATCAAGGCCTTCATCGACGGCCGCCGCGTGAGCAGCGCCGGTCAGTGGGACGGCGTTGTCTACCGGGTCATCGGCAAGGCCTAGGCCGGGGTCCTCTTGAGGAAGAAAGGTGTGTCGTGAGCTATATCGCGGAAAGCGCGGACGTTTCATCCGAAGCCGTCATTGGTGAGGGCTCCAAGGTCTGGCATTTGGCGCAGGTGCGCGAAAAGGCCCGGCTGGGGGAGAACTGCATCGTCGGCCGCGGAGCCTACGTGGGAACCGGGGTCAACGTGGGTGCGAACTCCAAGATCCAGAACTACGCCCTGGTCTACGAGCCGGCTGAGCTGGGTGAGGGAGTGTTCATCGGTCCCGCGGTCGTGCTCACCAACGACACCTACCCGCGCTCGATCTCCCCGGACGGGAGCCTGAAGAGCGCAAGCGACTGGGTGCCGGTCGGCGTCACCATCGAAAAAGGCGCATCGATCGGCGCACGCGCCGTCTGCGTCGCCCCGGTGACAATCGGGGCCTGGGCCACGGTCGCCGCGGGGGCGGTTGTCACGAAGGACGTGCCGCCCTACGCCCTGGTCGCCGGCGTACCCGCCAAGCGGCTTGGCTGGGTAGGCCCGGCCGGCCACCCGCTGCGCGCCGAGGACGGCGTGTGGGTCTGCCCCCAGACCGGAGACCGGTATGTGGAATCGAACGAAACACTTAAACCAGTAGAGGTAGAAGCATGAGCAAGGGATTCATTCCAGCAGCGAAACCGATCGTCGGAGACGAAGAGCGGAAGGCCGTTGACGCGGTGCTCCTGTCGGGCATGCTTGCCCAGGGTGCCGAAGTTGCGGCGTTCGAGAAGGAGTTCTCGGACGTTCTGCTCGACGGGCGCGCCGCCGTTGCGGTGAACTCCGGCACCGCCGGGCTCCACCTCGGGCTCCTTGCCGCCGGAATCGGTCCCGGCGACGAAGTGATCGTGCCTTCCTTCACCTTCGCCGCGACCGCGAACTCGGTTGCCCTCACCGGCGCCACGCCGGTGTTCGCCGACATCGAACTCGAGCACTACTGCCTGGACATCCGCCACGTGGAATCGCTCATCACCGAGAAGACCAAGGGGATCATGCCCGTGCACCTGTACGGGCACCCCGCCGACATCGCGGAGTACCGCACGCTTGCCGACAAGCACGGGATCGCCCTCTTCGAGGACGCAGCCCAGGCCCACGGAGCCTCGCTTGGCGGACGCCAGGTCGGCACGTTCGGCGACTTCGCCATGTTCTCGCTCTACCCGACCAAGAACATGACCTCGGGCGAGGGCGGCATGGTCTCAACGGGCAACGCGGAAATCGAACGCCGGCTCCGCCTCCTGCGCAATCAGGGCATGGAGCGCCAGTACGAGAACGAACTGGTCGGCTTCAACGCGCGCATGACTAACCTGCACGCCGCCATCGGCCGGGTCCAGCTCACGAAGGTCGGCGGGTGGACGGCCCAGCGCCAGTCCAACGCCGCGTTCCTCACCGAAAACATCAACGGCGTGGGAACCCCCGCGGTCGCCGACGGCGCTGTCCACGTCTACCACCAGTACACCGTGCGGGTCGAAGGGGACAGGGACGGCTTTGCCGCGGCCCTGAAGGACGAATACAACATCGGCTCGGGCGTCTACTACCCGATCCCGAACCACCGCCTGCCCTCGTTCAAGCGCACGGAGGACCTGCCCAACACCGAGATCGCCTCCCGCGAGGTGCTTTCGCTTCCGGTCCACCCTTCGCTCGACGCCGAGGACCTCGACCGCATCGTCACCGCGGTCAACGCCCTTGCCAAGGCAGGTGCCTGACCGATGGCCGATCTGAAGGTCGGACTCATCGGCCTAGGCATGATGGGGCGGCACCACGCCCGTGTCATCCGCGAAGTGGAGGGCCTCGAACTCGTCGCCGTCGCCGACGCCTACGGCGATCCGCACGGTGTCGCAGGGGATCTTCCGCTCTGCGCCTCCGTCGATGAACTCATCGCTCAGGGTATCGACATGGCGGTGTGCGCGGTACCGACCGGGCTCCACGAGAAGGTCGGCCTCGCCCTTGCCGCCGCCGGCGTCCACACCCTCGTCGAAAAGCCGATCGCCGACACAGTCCAAGCCGGCCAGCGCCTCGTCGACGCGTTCGAAGCGGCCGGACTGATCGGGGCCGTCGGACACATCGAACGGTTCAACCCCGCGCTTCAGTCGCTCCGTGCCCGCATCGCTGAGGGCGACCTGGGGGAGGTCTACCAGATCGCCACCCGCCGTCAGGGCCCCTTCCCGGCGCGCATCGCCGACGTCGGCGTCGTGAAGGACCTGGGAACCCACGACATCGACCTCACGTCGTGGCTTGCGCAGTCGCCCTTCACCTCCGTCTCCGCCCGCACCAGCACCCGCTCCGGCAGGCCCCACGAGGACATGGTCACCGCCTCGGGCCAGCTGGCCAACGGCGTAATCACCAGCCACCTCGTGAACTGGCTCTCCCCGATGAAGGAACGGCTCACCGTCGTCACCGGCGAAAAGGGTGCATTCGTCGCCGACACCCTCACCGCTGACCTCACGTTCTACGAGAACGGAACCTTCACCACGGAATGGGAAGCCGTCTCGAACTTCCGCGGGGTCTCCGAAGGCAACATCACCCGCCTCGCGCTGACGAAGCGCGAGCCGCTGCGTGTTGAACACGAGGCATTCCGCGACGCCGTGCTGGGGCTCTCGAACAACACTGTGACGATGCGCGAGGGGCTCAACACCCTCCGCGTGGCCGAGGCGATGATCGAGGCAGCCAACACGAATACGACGATCGGCCTGCCTGCGTGAGCTTGAAGGCTGTCATTGCAACACGGCTGTATCCGCCCGAGGTGGGCGCCGCGGCCTTCCGCCTCGAGGCCCTGTCGCGGGGCCTGAAGGAGACCGGGGCCGAGGTGTCGGTGCTCACCACGCGGCCGCCCGGGCCCGGAGGCCCGGCGGCTGACGGCGTGAAGCGCTGGCCGGTCCTGCGCGACGCCAGCGGCAACGTCCGCGGGTACATCCAGTACCTCAGCTTCGACCTGCCGCTGTTCTTCCGGCTCCTTGCCACCCGCGCCGACATCGTGGTCTCCGAGCCGCCCCCGACGACGGGCATGATGGTTGCCGCGTCCTCGCTGCTGCGCCGCCGCGGCTACGTCTACTACGCTGCCGACATCTGGACCGACGCGCTTGCCGCAACGAGCGCGCCCGCGCCGGTGGTGAAGCTGATGGGGCTCATCGAAGGGCTCGCCCTGCGCCGGGCGCGCAAGGTGATCGCCATTTCCGACGGGGTGGCGGAGCAGACCCGCCAGTTCGGCGTCGACCCCGGCAGCGTCGTCGTCGTCGGCAACGGCGTTAACACCGACGTATTCTCGGCCCAGGGGCCGACGGCGGACCCGGGATACCGGTACTTCGTCTACACCGGAACGATGTCGGAGTGGCAGGGCGCCGACGTCTTCATCGACGCGATGGCGGAGGTGCTGCAGCGCTTCCCGGACACCCGGCTCCACTTCTTCGGACAGGGCTCGGCGGAGGCCGCACTGCAGGCCAAGGCCCGGGAAACGGCTCCGGACCGCATTGTCTTCAGCGGAGTCGTGCCGCCGGAGGAGGCCGCCCGCTGGATCCGCGGTGCTGCAGCCTCGCTGGTAAGCATCGTGCCCGGCCAGGGCTACGACTTCGCCAAGCCGACGAAGATCTACGCCGCGGCAGCCTGCGGAACCCCGGTGGTTTATGCAGGGGTCGGTGACGGTGCCCGCATGGTCGACGACAACGATCTCGGCGCCGCTAGCGCCTACTCCGCCGCCGACGTCGCCAAGGCGATGCTTCGGTTCCTCGAGGAGCCGGACACGAAGCGGGCGGAGCGGTCGGCCTGGGTCGAGGCCAATGCGTCGCTGCGGCTCGCCGGCCGGCGTGCCGCAGCCGAAGTGGTCAGCGCTGCCCGAGAAGTGCGCTGACCACGGCCTTGGCCGCCTCCCCGGTACCGTAAGGCGCCGCGGAGGTGGCGCCGGGCATTGGACGCTGGACCACCGAGGCGAGCGAGCCGAGGTCGTCGGAGACGAGCACGTTCCAGCCAAGTTCCACCGTCTCCACCCATTCAGTCTCGGGCCGGATGGTGGTGCAGGGAACGCGCAGGAGGAACGCCTCCTTTTGGAGCCCTCCCGAATCGGTGACGACGCCGGCACTGTTCATCACTGCGTTGATCAGCTGCGGGTAGGCAAGCGGTGAGGCAACCCGGATCGCGCCTGACTCGAGGTCGAGCCCGTGCCGGGCGGCAAGGTCGACAAGGCGCGGGTGGGTCAGCAGCACAACCGGCTTGTCGAGCGAAGCCAGGGATGCGACGATCTGCTTCAGCCGGTCCGGGTCGTCGGTGTTGTCGGGGCGGTGGATGGTGCTGACGTAGTAGCCGCCGGCCTCGAGGCCCAGCGGAAGCGCCTCGCTCCGGGATTCAAGCAGCGATCGTGTGCCGAACAGGACGTCGGTCATCACATCACCGACGAGGACGCTCCGCTCGGCAAGCCCCTCGTTTGCCAGATGCCGCATCGCAACCTCGGTCGGCGCGAGCAAAAGGTCGGAGGCGTGGTCGGTGAGCACGCGGTTGTGTTCCTCCGGCATACGCCGGTTGAACGACCGCAGGCCGGCTTCGAGATGTGCGAGCGGGATATGCAGTTTGACGGCGGCCACGGCGGCGGCGAGCGTCGAGTTGGTGTCTCCGTAAACGAGCACCCAGTCGGGGCGCACTTCCTCGAAGATCTCCTCAAGACCGGCGAGCATTGCACCGGTCTGCTTGCCGTGCTTGCCGGAACCGACTCCGAGGTTGAAGTCGGGGGCGGGGATGCCGAGGTCCTTGAAGAACACATCGGACATCAGCTCGTCATAGTGCTGGCCGGTGTGCACGATCAGGTGATCGGCCCTGCCCCTCATCGCATCTGCGATCGGTGCGAGTTTCACGAACTGGGGGCGGGCGCCTACAACGCTCAAAGTACGCATTGATCCGACTTTACCGTCTCAGTGGCCGACCGTTGATTCGGGGGACTCCTGCCGCAGCAGCCGCCGAAGCACTCCGCGCTGTGCTTCTTCATCAACGTCGGAACTCAGCGCACGGGCCGCCGCGTGGGTGTGTGCCTTATAACGGGAAACATCTTCCCTGCTCATGCCCCGCAAAGCTTCGGCCAGCGCCTCGGCTGAGAAGTCCTTCGTAATGGCGCCGAGGTCGTGCTCTTCGATCAGCCGCGACGTCTCGGGGGAGGGGCTGAACACGATCGCCAGGCGCGCCTGGACGAAGTCGAAGAACTTGTTCGGCAGCATCAGGGCGTGGTTGCGGGTCTGCGGCGGGAGGCTGAAGATCCCCACGTCGTAGTGGTTGAGGACCCGCGGCAGCTCCTCGGGGGCGACGGGAGGGTGCACCGTGACCTTGTTCGGCCCCGAGGCGAGCGATTCAAGGATCCGCAGGTACTTGCCGCCGTCGCGGGCGGGCACGAGGTAGAGGTCGAGGCTGTAGCCCAGACCGAGGAGCCCAACCGCCTCGATCATTCCCTCAAGGTTGCGCCCGGGCACCGCCGCGCCGCTGTGCACCAGCCGGATGACATCCGGCACCTCTTCGCTGGGCTGAAGGTCAACAAAGGGCCGGGCGTTGCGCACCGTCACCGTCGCGCTGCCGAACTGCTCCTCATAGAGGCGGGCAATCGAGTCGTTGACCACAGTGACCGCGTGCGTGTGCGGCAGGTACTTGGCGCAGACGGCGGTCATGAAGGGCTTGATGAGCAGCCTCCACGAAAGGACATGGACCCGTTCCTCCGGAGCCCACTCGTGCATGTCGCCCCACACGGGCGCGCCGTCCGCGATGGCGTGCGCCAGCGGAAGTGCGCGTGCCTCGTTCGCGACGACGAGGTCGAAGGAGCGCCCGGCCGCAAGTCTCAACGCTTCCTTCACCGCAGGGGCCGCAAGCTCGACCCGCCCGTAGGCACGCAGGGCGAGGAGGGCGACGCCGGAGGGCGTCTGGGGCAGGGACGGCAGCGCCGCGTCCAGCTCAAGGTGCTCTGCCGCTGCGGCAGGTTTCGCTCCATAACCGAGCGTCGTCACCTCCCCGAACTCGGCGAGGATATCGAGCTGGCGCAGCACGCGTGCGTCCGCCTGAATGTCGGAGAAGGAGATGCAGAGGATTCTTGGGCGCATGTTCCAACTCTAGGGCGATTCGTGCCTGCCCCCGTCACGGTTTGGCCTGTGCGCGGCGCGGAAACACGGCACCGGCGGGCTGAACGGGGCGGGGCGCGGGGGCGGCGCGTGAGTGATCCCGTTCAATGGTCGGGTATTCTTGAGCCGCGGGCATGGGCTCTCCCTGCCGCGCCACCTCAATCCAGGAGACTTTGTGAACGCTGACCTCGTCGTCGTAGGATCAGGCTTTTTTGGCCTGACAATTGCGGAGCGGGCCGCCACGGAACTGGGCCTCAAGGTACTGGTCATCGACCGCCGCAGCCACATCGGCGGTAACGCCTACAGTGAGCGCGACGCCGAAACCGGCATCGAGGTCCACAAGTACGGAGCGCACCTCTTCCACACCTCGAACGAGCGCGTCTGGGAGTACGTCAACCGGTTCACCACCTTCACCAACTACGTGCACAAGGTCTACGGAGTCCACAACGGCGAGGTGTTCTCCCTCCCGATCAACCTTGCGACGATCAACCAGTTCTTCCGGGCAAACTTCACGCCCGATGAGGCCCGGGCCCTGATCCAGGAGCAGGCGGGAGAGCTGGCCGGGTCCGACCCCCAGAACCTCAACGACAAGGGGATCCAGCTCATCGGCCGTCCGCTGTACGAGGCGTTCATCAAGCACTACACCGGCAAGCAGTGGCAGACGGATCCGAAGGACCTTCCCGCAGGCATCATTTCGCGGCTCCCCGTGCGCTACAACTACGACAACCGGTACTTCAACGACAAGTACGAGGGCCTTCCCACCGACGGCTACACCGCCTGGATCGAGCGCATGGCCGACCACCCGAACATCACGGTGCAGCTCAACACCGACTTCTTCGACGAATCCCAGCCGCTCAACAAGAAGGCGATCGTCGGAACCGTCCCCGTGATCTACACCGGGCCCGTCGACCGGTACTTCGACTACACCGAGGGCGAGCTTTCCTGGCGCACCATCGACTTCGAGCAGGAGGTCCTCGACACCGGAGACTTCCAGGGCACCTCGGTGGTCAACTACAACGACGCCGACACCCCGTACACGCGGATCATCGAACCGCGCCACTTCCACCCCGAACGCGATTACCAGACGGAGAAGACGCTGATCATGCGCGAATTCTCGCGGTTCGCGGAATCGGGCGACGAGCCGTACTACCCCGTCAACACGGCGGATGACCGGCTGAAGATGCTCGCCTACAGGGACCTGGCCAAGGCCGAGGACTCTGTGCTGTTCGGCGGGCGCCTCGGAACGTACAAGTACCTCGACATGCACATGGCCATCGGTTCGGCCCTGACCATGTTCGACAACAAGATCAAGCCCCACTTCAGTGGCGGGGAGAAGCTTGAAAGCGGAGGAGTGGACGCATGAGTGCAACCGCGGCAACCGAAATGCCGGTAAACCAGGACGCCGAGGCCTCGGCGTGGCACACCATCCAGCGGGTGATCCTGCCGGCCCAGAGCCAGCTGGACACCGCGGCGCTCTACATCGACCGCGGCAGTGCCCTCGGCATGCAGCTCAACACGATGGGCGGCAGCGCCCAGTCCGCCACCGGGGCCAAGGCGCAGGGCGGCACGCGCGAAGTCCACGTCGAGGACTTCCTCTCCCGCCGGTCGACCCTGGTCCGTGCAGGAGAGCGCATCTCCTTCGGGACCTATTTCAACGCCTTCCCCGCCAGCTACTGGCGGCGCTGGACCAACCTGCGCGAGGTGAGCCTCAGCGTGCGCACCAGTGGCGGGGGCGCGGTCAGTGTCTACAAGTCGAACGCCCGCGGGTCGCTGCAGCACGTCGAGACCCAGCAGGTCGAAGGGGACGCAACAAGCACCTTCACCCTGTCCCTCAACCCCTTCGGGGACGGCGGCTGGTACTGGTTCGACCTCGTCGCCGGCTCCGATGCCCTGGTGCTCGAAGAAGCCGAATGGCAGGCCCCCGGCGAGGCGCCGACGGCCGGGTCGATCACCCTCGAAATCACAACCCTCAACAAGCCTGATTTCTGCCTGAACAACCTCTCAATCCTCGCCGACCACCCCGAGGCCCTGACGAACATCCGCGAGGTCCTCATTGTGGACCAGGGCACCAAGAAGGTCGCCAACGAGCCCGGCTTCGCCGAGGTCGCCGCCCGGATCGGCGGGAAGCTGCGCATCATCGACCAGGCGAACCTTGGCGGCTCCGGCGGGTTCGCCCGCGGGATGTACGAGGCCGTCGAGAACGGCAGCGACTACGCGCTGCTGCTTGACGACGACGTCGTCATGGAGCCCGAAAGCATCTCCCGGCTCCTGGGCTTCGCGGACCACTGCAAGACGCCGACCATTGTCGGCGGGCACATGTTCGACCTGTACAACCGCACCGTTCTCCACACCTTCGGCGAGATCGTGAACCCCTACCGGTTCCAGCCGGACCAGCCGGTCGCCGAGCAGGTACTGGGCCACGACTTCGTACGGTCGAACCTCCGCCACACGCCGTGGCTGCACCGCCGGATCGATGTCGACTACAACGGCTGGTGGATGTGCCTCATCCCCACGAAGATCATCCGGGAGATCGGGCTTTCCCTGCCGATCTTCATCAAGTGGGACGACGCCGAATACGGACTGCGGGCCAAAACCGCAGGCTACCCGACCGTTTCAATGCCGGGAGCGGCCGTCTGGCATGTCTCATGGGTGGACAAGGATGACATGGTGGGCTGGCAGGCCTACTTCCACACCCGCAACCGCATGATCGCCGCGCTCCTCCACAGCCCCTACGAGCACGGCGGCAGGGTGGTCAAGGAGTCAGGTTACTCGGACATCAAGCACCTGGTGTCGATGCAGTACTACACCGCGCGCGGCCGGGTCATGGCAATGCGCGACGTCCTCAAGGGCCCTGACCAGCTTCATTCGATCCTCGCGACGAAGCTGCCGGAGATCCGCGCCATGGCGGCGGAGCACTCCGACGCGCAGTTCAAGGAGGATCCGGACGCCTTCCCGGCCCCCAAGATGGACAAGCCCCCGCGGCACGGCCGCGGCTTCAAGGCGCCCTCCTACACGACCCTCGTGCCGTGGGCGCTGAAGACCATCGCGCGGCAGCTCAGCAAGCCCGTCGCACCGCTGAGCACACAGCGGCCGCAGGCGTTCATTCCCCACCAGGACAACAAGTGGTGGCGCATGTCGCAGTACGACAGCGCCGTCGTCTCGAACGCCGAGGGCACAGGGGCGTCCTGGTACCAGCGGAATCCGCGCGAACTGCGGAGCCTGCTGGCCGAGGCCGGCAAGCTCAACGCGGAAATCCTCAGGAAGTGGCCGCAGCTCAAGAACCAGTACCGGGCGGCCGCGGCGGACATCACCTCGTTTGAATCATGGAAGCGGACGTTCGATGCGCACTCTTCGGGTGAAGGCAAGCGGTTTGACCTCTGAAGCGCTGACCACTCCCGGCCTGGGCGGTGGTCTCCGAGACGTCGTCCGATCGCGTTACCTGCTGAAGCTCCTTGTATCGAAAGAACTCAAGGTCCGCTACCGCGGATCGGTCCTGGGGCTGCTCTGGTCGTACGTGAAGCCGGGAGTGCAGTTCTTTGTTTTCTGGTTCGCGCTGGGCATCTTCCTGGGGCTGAACAAGAACACCGAGAACTACCCGATCTACCTGTTCGCCGGCATCGTGCTTGTGAACTTCTTCAGTGAGGCACTGAGCAACGCATCGCGCTCAATCGTCATCAACGGCGGGCTGATCAAGAAGATCTACCTGCCCCGCGAGCTCTTCCCCGTCGCGTCGGTGTGGGTATCGGCTGTCCACTTCTTCCCGCAGCTGCTTGTGCTGCTCGCAGCCTGCCTCTTCACCGGGTGGCGCCCGGGAATCCCCGAGCTCATTGCGGGAGTGGTCGCCTTCGCGATCGTGGCGATGCTCGCCATCGGGCTCGGCCTGTTCTTCGGGTCGGTCAACGTCTACTTCCGCGATTCCGAGAACTTCGTCGACATGCTGCTGATGATCGCCACCTGGGCATCTCCCGTCCTGTACCCGTGGACGATGGTGCGCGACGGGCTGCGCGATGCCTTCGGCCCCGCCGCCGGCGAGGTGCTCCTGACGATCTACCTGTCCAATCCGCTCACGATCGCCGTCGAACTGTTCCACTACGCATTTTGGGCGCCCACCACCTCCTCCGCGACCGATCCGGCCAGCGTGGTTCCGCCCGACCTGATCTTCATGTGGACTCCCATTGCCCTGCTCACCGCGATCGTCGTGATCGTAGCTGGCCAATTCACCTTCAGGCGGCTTGAAGGCCGCTTCGCGCAGGAGCTCTAACCAGTGGCAACAGCTATCGAAGTCCGCAGCATTTCCAAGCAGTTCGTCCTGCGCCACACCCGCTCCATCAAAGAGGCGTTCGTGTGGATCATGAAGGGGCGCAAAGGCGACCTGTCGAAGAAGTTCCACGCACTGCACGACGTAACCCTCGACGTTGCGCAGGGGGAATCGGTCGCTCTGCTGGGGCTCAACGGCTCCGGGAAGTCGACCCTCCTGAAGCACATCTCCGGGGTCATGCTCCCCGACACCGGGACCGTACGGACGCGGGGAAGGGTTGCCGGACTCATCGAGGTGGGCGCCGGATTCCACCCCGATCTCAGCGGGCGGGACAACGTGTACCTCAACGGCGCCATCCTCGGCATGTCGGAGCAGCAGATCGAGGAGCGCTTCGACGAGATCCTCGAATTTTCGGAGATCGGCGAGTTCATCGACACCGAGGTGAAGTTCTACTCCTCGGGCATGTACCTGCGGCTTGCGTTCTCGGTCGCTGTCCACACCAACCCCGAGGTGTTCCTCGTCGACGAGATCCTTGCCGTTGGCGACGAACCGTTCCAGCGCAAATGCATCGCGAAGATCAAGGAACTGGCGGAGGCCGGAAAGACCCTTGTGGTCGTCAGCCACGACCTCGACCTCGTCGCGTCGATCTGCCGGCGCGGGGTGCTGCTCGAACACGGGCGGATCATCCTCGATGCCCCCGTGCATGAAGCGGTCGCCCGCCTGCGCGGCGAAGGCTAGGCACTCCCCATGTCCTGGTCCGATACCCTACCGGCCTTTGCCCTCGTCTTCTCCGTGCTCTTCCTGCCCGGGGGGCTGATCGCCCTGGCGCTCGGTGCGCGGGGGGTGCCGCTCATTGCGGCCGCCCCGGCCCTGGGCGTGGGCGCAATTGGGGCCTCCGGAATCGCCGGCGGCGTCCTCGGTGTCCCTTGGAGCATTCCGCTGCTGGCTGCAGGGACCGTGGCGATTGCGGCGGGCGCGTGGCTCTTCGCGCGCTTCATCGGCTCCCGACCCCCACGGCAGCCGGGCGCCTGGCAGTGGCGGGGGCTGCTCGGCATGGCTGCGGGCGCCGCATTCGCCGCCGTTGTCATCGGGCAGCAGCTGAAGTTCGGAATCGACCGCCCGGACCACTTCTCCCAGCGGTACGACAACGTCTTCCACCTCAATGCGGTGCGCTATATCCTCGAGACCGACAACGCCTCTATGCTCACCCTCGGCAGGATGATCTCGCCGAGCAAGGCACTGGCCATCTACCCGTCCGCCTGGCATTCGATCACGGCCCTGGTGGTCGACGGAACCGGGCTGGCCATACCCGTGGCAAGCAACGTGGTGAACATCGCGGTGGCGGCGGTCGTCTGGCCGCTCTCGTGCATCTTCCTCTCCTACATCCTTTTCGGTGCGCGGCTGTTCCCGCTCGCCCTGACCGGTGTCGCCTCCGCCTCGTTCCCCGCCTTTCCGACAGCCCTTTTCGAGTTCGGCCCGCTCTTCCCGAACACGCTGTCCTACGCGGTCCTTCCCGTAGCGGCGGGGTTCCTTGCAGCTCTCTTCGGCCTCGGCCGGCCAACGGGCATGAGCACCGGCGGGCTGATCGCCGCCCTGGCCGCAAGCTGCGCCGCGCTGGGCACCGCCCAGCCCAACGGGCTCGTGGCGCTCATGGCGTTGTTCGCTCCGGTCGGGCTCGCGGCCTGGGCGCGGTGGTGGACCAGAGCCCGCCGGGAGGCCCGCGGCCGGCGGTACCACCTGATCCAGTCCGCGGTCCTGGTGGGCGTTGCCGCCGTGTTCGTCGTGCTCTGGAAGGTTCTGCTCCTCAGCTACGACAGCCGCAACCCTTTCACCACGGGCGGCGCGGCGCTGGGGGAGGCGCTCACCGGCTCGGCAAGCAGCACGCACACCACCTGGGTCCTTGCGGCGGCGATTCTGATCGGTGTGGCGACGCTGTTCCGCCAGCGGGAGTCCTGGTGGATCCTTGGCTGGTTCGCCGTGCTGGCAACGCTCTACATCGTTGTCGCGTCCGTTCCCCGGGGGCCGGTGCGCATGGCGTTGACCGGCGGCTGGTACCAGGACGCACCGCGCCTTGCCGCGCTGCTGCCGATGATCAGTGTGGTTCTCGCCGTGGCGGGGGCGGCCTGGCTCGCCGCGCGGCTCACCGACGCCGTCAAGGCGCGCGCCGGGCTGCCGGTCGGACTCAAGCGGGCCGCCCCCGTCGTCATCGGCGCCGCGCTGCTGGCGCTCGTGATACCCGGGGCCTTCTCGCAGGCAATGGACGATTCGGCCAAGGATGTCCGCCGGGCCTACAGCTTCGACCCCAAGTACGCCGACATCCTCACGCTCGACGAACGGGCCCTGATCGGCAAGCTGCCAAGCCTTGTGCCCGAAGACAGCGTCATCGGAGTGAACCCCTGGAACGGCGGAGCCCTCGCCTACTCCTACACCGGGCTTGAGGTGAGCCAGTACCACATGACCAAACCGGATGAATCGTTGGCCAGCGTCGCGCAGAGCGCCGACAGCGCCGATGCCGGTTCGGAAACGTGCAGCACGGCCCGTGAGCTGGATATTGAGTTTGTCCTGGATTTCGGCGACAACTATCTTCTCGATTTCGACGAGGCCTTCGCCTATCCCGCCTTCGATAATGCGGAAGACTCCCGCTACAGCCTTGTTGAAAAGGTCGGCGAAGCAAGGCTTTACCAGCTGACCAACTGCTTTGAGGAAGCGGCACCGTGAGCACCGGGGTGGCACCGGAATCGGGCAGGGAGACCGCGCTATGCGATACTGGCCTAGTGAGTCGTACCTGGATTGTGATCCCCCTGTTCAACGAGGCTCCCATCATCGGCTCCGTCATCAAGGACCTGCTTCCGGTGTTTCCCAACATCGTCTGTGTTGACGATGGAAGCACCGACACCTCGGCCGAAGCGGCGCGGGCTGCGGGCGCCGTGGTGGTGCAGCACCCCGTGAACCTTGGCCAGGGCGCGGCCCTGCAGACCGGTTTTGAGTATGTGCTGCAGGACCCCGAGATGAGCTGCGTCGTCACCTTCGACGCCGACGGCCAGCACCGGGTCGCCGATGCGGAGGCCATGGTTCAGCGCATCCAGTCGGGTGAAGCCGACGTGGTGCTCGGTTCCCGGTTCCTCGATGGCAGGACGAAGCTTGGGCCCTTGAAGCGCATTGTGCTGCGCACGGCCGCCGTCCAAATCCGGTGGAGCACCGGCATGCACCTCACCGATGCGCACAACGGTCTCCGCGCGTTCAACCGGCAGGTCACCTCCAACCTCCACCTCACCCAGAACCGGATGGCCCACGCCTCCGAACTGATCCATGTGCTCTCCACCCTCAAGCCTCGCTGGACGGAGCATCCCGTAGAGATCGTCTATACCGAATACTCGAAATCCAAGGGACAATCCCTCCTCAATTCCGTCAATATCCTGGCGGACCTGCTTTTTAGGTAACCCACATGCTCATAGTCGTCCAAATAGTCCTCCTGCTTGTCGTCATTTTCTTTTCGCTCGTGCTCATCCGCGGCGGCTCGAATGCAAAACATATGGCAATCCGCAGGATCATGGTGCTGCTCTTCGCCATTGCGGCAGTGCTCTCCATCTTCTTCCCGACGATCCTGACGCAGCTCGCCAGGATCGTCGGCGTGGGCCGCGGCACCGACCTGATGCTCTACGCGTTCATTGTTTCCTTCCTCGTTTACATGTCGACCACCCACCAGCGGTTCCGGCAGATGGAAGCGACACTGACCAAGCTTTCGCGCCGCATCGCCCTCGACGAGGCGGAAAAGCCATGGGAGGCGGCCCCGGCCCCACGGGTTGAAGAAAGCACGACGCCGGGGGAGAAGTACGGTGCGCGGGTAGCCGCGGATAAGAAATGAAGTCACTGATCCGGATCAACCGCCGGCTGCTTGAGGTTCTCCCCGATTCCGCCCGCAGGTTCCTCATCCGCTATGCCGTGCTGTCGTCATCGCTGGCGCTCATTGACATCGTGGCCCTGGGCCTGTTGGCCGTGACAATGTCGAGCATTATCTCCGAGACCCCCGTCGGTTTCGGGCCCGTGGTCATCGACTCGGTCTCCGACTACGCAGTGGTCCTTGCGATCTTCTGCACGCTGGTCATCGTGAAGAGTGCCATGAACGTCCTCCTCCTCCGCATCGCCACAGCACGCTTCGCAGCCCACGAGGTGTCGATCGGCGACCGGCTCCTTGGCGCCTACATGCGGGCACCATGGGTCGACCGGCTGAAGCGGAACTCCTCGGAACTCGTGCGGTCGGTGGACTCGGGTGTGTCGATCACCGTGTCCGGCGTCCTGATGCCGTCGATGGGCCTCGCCGGCGAGATCGTCACCGTCCTCGCCGTCGTCGTGGTGCTGCTCGCAAGCAACTGGATCACGGCGATCACGGCGATCATCTACCTCGGCCTCGTTGCCCTGTTCCTCTCGCGGGGTATCTCCAAGCGCGCCGTCGCGAACGGGCGGCGGAACCGCCAGTTCTCCCTGCGGACGGTGCGCCTGATCACCGAGGCGATGGGCGCGCTGAAGGAAGTGACCCTCAAGGGCGCGACGGCGGACGTGGAGAAGGCGGTCCACGCGAACCGCATCCAGTCCGCCAAGGCCCGCTCGATGGCCCTCTTCCTCGGACAGGTGCCGCGCTTCGTCCTCGAGTCGGCCCTGATCGGCGGCTTCATGCTGGTGGGCATCGTCGGATACCTGACGAGCCCCGCCGGAGTCGACCCTGTGACCAACACCCTTGCCGCGATTGCCCTGTTCGGAGTTGCGGGCTTCCGCATTGTTCCCTCGCTGACCCGCTTCCAGTCGATCCTCTCGACGGTCCACTCGAGCACCCCCTTCGCAGAGCAGGTGCTTGCGGACATCAAGGAAGCCGAGGCCCGGGCCAAGGATGAGGAGTCCCCCGACCAGACGGCCCTTCCGCCGGGCGTTCCCGACATTGTGCTCACGAACGTCAGCTTCAGCTACCCCAACACGGATGCTCCGGCGCTCGTCGACGTGAACATGACGATCCCCGCGGGCTCGCGCGTTGCGGTTGTCGGCGCCTCCGGGGCGGGGAAGTCGACACTGATCGACCTGCTGCTCGGGCTGCTCCTTCCCAGCTCGGGAGACGTCCTCATCGGGGGCGTCCCCATGCGCGAGGTGCTCCACTCCTGGCGCTCCCGGGTCGGCTACGTGCCCCAGGAAGTTTCGCTCTTCGACGCGTCGATCGCGCAGAACGTCGCACTCACCTGGGACCCCGACGAGGTCGACCCCGACCGGGTGCGCCGCGCCCTGAAGCGCGCACAGATGCTCGACGCCGTCGAATCGCGTCCCGACGGCATCTACGGTGCAGCGGGAGAGCGCGGCATGGCCCTCTCCGGCGGCCAGCGCCAGCGCCTCGGCATCGCGCGCGGGCTGTACCGCGATCCGGCCGTCCTCGTCCTCGACGAGGCGACAAGCGCGCTCGACACCTCAACTGAGGCCGCCGTCACCGATGCCATCCGGAACCTCGCCGGAAGCGTCACGACCATCACGGTCGCCCACCGGCTCTCAACGATCAAGGACAGCGACGTCGTCTTCTTCTTCGCGGACGGCCGCCTGGCCGGACGGGGAACCTTCGACGAGGTTGTTGCCCAGATGCCCGATTTCGCCAAGCAGGCCGCACTGGCGGGCCTGGCCTGAAAACCATCGATCCCGCGGGCCGGGATTGCGACGTAGTGAAAGTGTGGAAACGATGAACGACGGAAGTATGCGCGCCGGCCGGCCCCGGGTATTGGTTCTCTCCTTTTCCCCGATCATCCGCGATCCGCGGGTCCTGCGGCAGATCAACCTGCTCAAGGAGTTCGCCGACGTCATCTCGTGCGGCTACGGCGAAGCGCCGGCGGGCGTCGTCGAGCACGTCCAGATCCCCGATGCCCTCGCGGCATGGCGGAGCAGCTTCAAGGTCACCGCGATGCTCCTTGCCGCGCGGTACCACGAGAAGCTCTACTTCGACTCCGAACGGGTCAAGTTCGTCCGGCGCGCGATCCCTGCCGGGTCGGTCGACGTAGTTGTGGCTAATGACGTCATCGCCGCACCGCTCGCCCTTGCCCTGCGGCCCACCCGGGGGGTCCACGCCGACCTCCACGAGTATGCGCCCCGCCAGGGCGAGGACAGGCTGCAGTGGCGGCTCCTCATCGGGCCCCTGATGCACTGGGCCGCCCGCAAGTACGTCACCAAAGTCGACTCGGCAACGACAGTCGCAAAGGGCATCGCCGAGGAGTATGCCCGCGTCTACCGGATGCCGGAGCCGCTTGTCGTTCCCAACGCGTCGTCCTACGACGACCGCTACAGCCCCACGGAAGTGCAGGAGCCGCTCCGGCTGATCCACACCGGCGCCGCGGGGCGCGGACGGAAGATCGAGGTCATGATCGAGGCGGTGGCGCGGGCCAACGAGCTGCGGCCTGGCACGGCGACGATGGACCTCGTGATGGTTCCGGGCGAGCAGAAGTACATCGACGAACTGACCGCACAGGCCGCCGAGGTTCCGGACGGAGCCGTGCGGATGGTGCCGCCGGTGCCGTTCGAACAGATCGTTCCGCTGCTGCAGAACTACGACGTCGGTATCTTCATCTGCCCGCCGAGCACCTTCAACCTGCTCCACGCACTGCCGAACAAGCTCTTCGAATTCGTGCAGGCCCGTCTGGCCGTCGTGATCGGCCCGTCCCCCGAAATGGAACGCGTTGTCCGCAAGCACGAATTGGGTGTGGTGTCCGACGGGTTCGACGCCGAATCCGTTGCCCGGCTCCTCACCAGCCTCACCCCCGAGGCCGTCGCGGCGATGAAGCAGGCCTCACACAAGTCGGCCCGGGAGCTCAGCGCCGAAGAGGTGGTTGGCCCCTGGGAAGACGCAGTGCGGAAGCTGATCGGGGCCGCATGATGCCGGGCGAGGCTGCGGGAGTACGCGCCCTCCACGTCCACGATGCGGCCAACGTGGGCCGCAACCTCGTGGACACGGCCAACGAGATGGGCCAGTCCTGGTCGATGACCGGCATCCCCTGGTACTACCGGCGCGACTGGACGGGCATCCTGAAGCACCCGGCCCTGCGTACCCGGCCCGTGCTGTGGGACGGGACCCTCGCCCTGATGAGCGCGCGGGCCGATGTCGTCCACTTCCACACGGGCGGGCTTTCCCAGCACGCCCGCTGGCTGCGGACACCGTGGGTGCTCCACTTCCATGGCACCGACGTGAGGTCGCGCCAGTACGACGGCTGGGCTCCCAAGCTGAAGTACGGCGTTGAACACGCCGACGCGATCCTCTACTCGACCCCCGATCTTGCTCCCCATGTCCGGAACCTCACCGACAGGGGAGAGTACTTTCCCGTCACCATCCGGGCCGACCGCCTGCCTGCCTGGCAGCCGCGTCCCGGGCGCGTCGTCTTCGCCTCCCGGTGGGACGACGTTAAGGGGGCGGCACAGCAGATCGAGGTGGCCAAGCGCGTGCGCGAGGCGCACCCCCAGGTCGAGCTCGTGGGGCTGGAGTGGGGGGAGCGGGCCGCGGAGGCGGCGGAAGCCGGAATCACGCTGGTGCCCAAGATGGCGCCCGAGCACTTCCACGCCTGGCTCGCCACCGCATCGGTGGTCGTCGGCCAGATGACGAGCATCCTCTCGGTGAGCGAGCTCGAAGCGCTGGCGATCGGAGCGCCGCTTGTCAGCACCGCCGACCGGTCCTTCTATCCGCAGCTCACCCACCTCGGCGGAACCAGCGTCGAGTCGGTCGCCGGCGGGGTGGTCAGCGCCCTCGAGGATCCGCAGGCCGCCTCACGGCAGCAGGACGGGCCGGGATTCGTCGCAAAGGAGCACGACGCCAAAGTCGGTGTTGAACGCCTGACCCGGTTGTACTCTTCGCTGATCTCCAACGGGAAACGCCGCGGCGCTGACACTGCCGGCTGAGCGATCCTTCAATAGCTCGATATACGACGACGGCGGGGCCCCCTTTCGGGAGGCCCCGCCGTCGTCGTTTGGAGTTAGAGTTTTCCGGCGGGGGTCCGGGTGGTGTAGCCGGGGTTGGGGGGCATGCCGGTTCCGGTGTAGCGCCAGAGGGATCCGTCGGTGCGGGTGGCCAGGAGGTCGGCTTTGGTGTCGCCGGTGAGGTCTCCGGGGCCGAGGATGGTGGTGGAGTTCTGCCATCCGGTGCCGAGTTTGGTTCCGGGTTTGATGCCGGTGGCGGTGGCGGAGGCGGTGCCGGTGCCGGCGTAGAACCAGAGGCTGCCGTCGGGTTTGCGGGCGAGCAGGTCGGTGCGTTTGTCGCCGTTGAAGTCTCCGGGGCTGAAGACGTGGTTGAAGTTCTGCCAGCCGCCGGTGCCGATTTTCACGGCCGTGGTGTAGCCCTTGTTGGTGGCCGAGACGGTGCCGGTGCCGGGGTAGAGCCAGAGGGTTCCGTCGGGTTTGCGCCCGAGCAGGTCGGCTTTGGTGTCGCCGTTGTAGTCTCCGGGGGTGATCAGCTGGGTGAAGGTGTTCCACCCGGTGCCCAGGCGGCGTCCGGGTTTGTAGCCCTCGCTGGTGGTGTTCACGGTTCCGGTGCCGGCGTAGAGCCAGAGGCTGCCGTCGGTGTGGCGGGCCAGCAGGTCGGGTTTGGCGTCGCCGTTGAAGTCGCCCGGGGCCAGGATCTGGGTGAAGGCGTTCCAGCCGCCGGTGCCGATCTTGCGGGCGGGGTCGTAGCCTCCGGCGGTGTTGCCGTTCAGGAGCCAGAGGGTTCCGTCCTTTTTGCGTCCGATGAGGTCCTTGGTGCCGTTGGCGTTGAAGTCCCCGGGGGAGGCAAGGGCGGTGTAGTCCTGCCAGCCGGTGGCCGCGATGCGGGTGCCGGGCTTGTAGCCGCTGTCCTTCATGGCGGTGCCGGCGAAGAACCACAGGCTCATGTCGGTCTTGAAGCCCACGAGGTCGGTCCTGCCGTCGCGGTTGAAGTCGCTGGCCCCGACGACGTCGGCGTAGCCGGACCAGCCGGTGGCGATGGCCCGTCCGGGCAGGTAGCCGGTGCTGGTGGCGCTGACGTTTCCGGTGCCCTGGTAGAGCCAGAGGGCGCCGTCGGGTTTGCGGGCGAGCAGGTCGGCGCGGCCGTCGCCGGTGTAGTCCCCGGCGCCGGTGATCATGTTGAACCCGGTCCAGCCGCCGGTGCCGATGCGCACCGCGCCGGTCACGATGCCCGGGCTGGTGCCGGTGCCGCGGTAGAGCCAGAGGGTTCCGTCGGGTTTGCGGGCGATCAGGTCGGCCCGGCGGTCCCCGGTGAAGTCTCCCGGGGAGACCATGATGTCAAAGGCGTTCCAGCCCTGCCCGCTCTTCACCGCGCCCTTGTAGCCCTCGGCGGTGGCCGTGACCACGCCGGTGCCGGCGTAGAACCACAGCGTGCCGTCGGTCTTGCGTCCGACAAGGTCGGGGCGTCCGTCCCCGTTGAAGTCCTGGCCGCCGATGAGCTGGCTGTAGATGCCCCAGCCCGAGCCGATCTTCACCGGAGCCTTGAACGATCCGGTGCCGGTGCCGTCATGGAACCACAGGGTCCCATCGGGGCGCCGGGAGATAAGGTCATCGGTGCCGTTGCGGTTGAAATCCCCGGCATTGACCGCAGCCAGCGTCTTATCCAACACCACCGGAGCCGGAGCAGGAGCAGGAGGCGTCGGAGCAGGAGCAGGTGTGGAGGTGGTTGTGTTGCGCACGAAGCGGTCCAGGCCGGCGGCGCTGCCGTTCCAGCGGTTCCAGTCTCCGACAACGGGGCCTTCACTTGTGTACTGCCACAGGCTGTAGGTGCTCCACCCGGCCGGAAGGGCACCGGTGCAGCAGTTGTTGTAGGAGGCGATGTGCAGGGGGTGGTTGGCGAAGGCGGTGCTGTTGCCCGTGCACCGGTTCCACCAGTCGGTTGTGGAGTAGATCATCGGCAGCCGGCCGGTGCGGCGCAGCATGGTGTTCGAGAAGTCGCGGATCCAGGTCACCATCTGGGCCGGGCTCATGTTGTAGCAGGTGTTGCCCAGGGAAGGGTACGGGTTGTACTCGACGTCGAGGAGGGGAGGCAGGGTTTTGCCGTCCGCCGACCAGCCGCCGCCGTTGCGCACGAAGTAGTCGGCCTGGGTTGCCCCGCTTGAGACGTTGGGCAGGGCGAAGTGGTAGGCGCCCCGGTCCATGCCCACGTTCTGCGCGCCGAGGTACTGGCCGGAGAAGTAGGGGTTCAGGTAGGTGTGCCCCTCCGATGCCTTCGTGTAGGCGAACCTTGAACCCCTGCTCCATGCGGCGGCCCAGTTGACGTTGCCCTGGTGGCTGCTGACGTCCACTCCGAGGATGCCGGCCGGCTGCCAGTAGTTGATCAGGGTCTGGAAGGTGGATTCGGCCATCGGGGACATCTCCGCGGGCGCGCTCGGCGCGGGTTCGGAGGCCTCCGGCTGCTCCGACGTGCTGCCTGATTCCTGCGGGAGCGCGCGCGGTGCATCCGATGATGCTTCCTCCGCCGCAACCTGGGCGAGTTCCTCCTGGGTGGGGACCTGCGGATCGCCGGTCTCGGCGATCCGCTCGGCGCCCTGGCCCAGGCTTGCCCCGAGCGGCCCGATCACATCGGCAAGCGCTTCAGCGTTCCGTGCCAGTTCTTCGGGGGAGAGTTCCTCGGCGTCCGCCGTCGACAGCTCGCCGGTCTCGGCGGATTCGCTGGATGTGCCGGGGGCCGGGGAGGCAGGCTGTTCCTGCGCGTTCCCGGAGGGCTGCGGGGCGGGTGTCGCCAGCCCGGGGGACTCCGCGGGCGAAGGCTCGCTCGACGCGAAAGGCGGCTCTGCCTCCGGTGGTGCGTTGAGGGCGGCCGCTGAGGTGGTTCCGCCTACGAGCGCCGCGGTGAGGATTGCCGCGGCGAGAACGGAGGCTGGACTGTAGCTTTTCACGGTTGAATCTCCAGATAGTGCGGGTTCACCGGTTCCGGGAGCCGCTGGGGAAGCCCTCCGGGGTAAGTGGGGGACCGGTGAAGGTTGGTCCGGTGGTGTAAGCCGGGCCCTAATGGGCCCCACTTACACCATCGGCACTTCTTGTGGACTGGTTAGAGTTTTCCGGCGGGGGCTCCGGTGGTGTAGCCGGGGTTGGGGGGCATGCCGGTTCCGGTGTAGCGCCAGAGGGATCCGTCGGTGCGGGTGGCCAGGAGGTCGGCTTTGGTGTCGCCGGTGAGGTCTCCGGGGCCGAGTATGGTGGTGGAGTTCTGCCATCCGGTGCCGAGTTTGGTTCCGGGTTTGATGCCGGTGGCGGTGGCGGAGGCGGTGCCGGTGCCGGCGTAGAACCAGAGGCTGCCGTCGGGTTTGCGGGCGAGCAGGTCGGTGCGTTTGTCGCCGTTGAAGTCTCCGGGGCTGAAGACGTGGTTGAAGTTCTGCCAGCCGCCGGTGCCGATTTTCACGGCCGTGGTGTAGCCCTTGTTGGTGGCCGAGACGGTGCCGGTGCCGGGGTAGAGCCAGAGGGTTCCGTCGGGTTTGCGCCCGAGCAGGTCGGCTTTGGTGTCGCCGTTGTAGTCTCCGGGGGTGATCAGCTGGGTGAAGGTGTTCCACCCGGTGCCCAGGCGGCGTCCGGGTTTGTAGCCCTCGCTGGTGGTGTTCACGGTTCCGGTGCCGGCGTAGAGCCAGAGGCTGCCGTCGGTGTGGCGGGCCAGCAGGTCGGGTTTGGCGTCGCCGTTGAAGTCGCCCGGGGCCAGGATCTGGGTGAAGGCGTTCCAGCCGCCGGTGCCGATCTTGCGGGCGGGGTCGTAGCCTCCGGCGGTGTTGCCGTTCAGGAGCCAGAGGGTTCCGTCCTTTTTGCGTCCGATGAGGTCCTTGGTGCCGTTGGCGTTGAAGTCCCCGGGGGAGGCAAGGGCGGTGTAGTCCTGCCAGCCGGTGGCCGCGATGCGGGTGCCGGGCTTGTAGCCGCTGTCCTTCATGGCGGTGCCGGCGAAGAACCACAGGCTCATGTCGGTCTTGAAGCCCACGAGGTCGGTCCTGCCGTCGCGGTTGAAGTCGCTGGCCCCGACGACGTCGGCGTAGCCGGACCAGCCGGTGGCGATGGCCCGTCCGGGCAGGTAGCCGGTGCTGGTGGCGCTGACGTTTCCGGTGCCCTGGTAGAGCCAGAGGGCGCCGTCGGGTTTGCGGGCGAGCAGGTCGGCGCGGCCGTCGCCGGTGTAGTCCCCGGCGCCGGTGATCATGTTGAACCCGGTCCAGCCGCCGGTGCCGATGCGCACCGCGCCGGTCACGATGCCCGGGCTGGTGCCGGTGCCGCGGTAGAGCCAGAGGGTTCCGTCGGGTTTGCGGGCGATCAGGTCGGCCCGGCGGTCCCCGGTGAAGTCTCCCGGGGAGACCATGATGTCAAAGGCGTTCCAGCCCTGCCCGCTCTTCACCGCGCCCTTGTAGCCCTCGGCGGTGGCCGTGACCACGCCGGTGCCGGCGTAGAACCACAGCGTGCCGTCGGTCTTGCGTCCGACAAGGTCGGGGCGTCCGTCCCCGTTGAAGTCCTGGCCGCCGATGAGCTGGCTGTAGATGCCCCAGCCCGAGCCGATCTTCACCGGAGCCTTGAACGATCCGGTGCCGGTGCCGTCATGGAACCACAGGGTCCCATCGGGGCGCCGGGAGATAAGGTCATCGGTGCCGTTGCGGTTGAAATCCCCGGCATTGACCGCAGCCAGCGTCTTATCCAACACCACCGGAGCCGGAGCAGGAGGCGTCGGAGCAGGGGTCGGAGCGGGAGCGGGAGCAGGCACCGACGCCGGAGCGGTGATCGTGATCGTGGCGCTGGTGCTGCTCACCGTGTTGATCGCCACCTTGGTTCCCTTGTGGGTGGTGAAAGTCGAGCCGGCCTGCCATGAGTGGTTCGTGTTGTAGTAGCCGGCCCACCGGCTGTTCGGGGTGAGTGCGATTGAGGCGTTGCCGCTCCAGCCAAGGTGGTCCTTCTTGATGATCTTCACCCCGCGGTTGCCGCCGGTGGCGATGCTCGCATCCCGCCCCACGGGGAGGCGAAGCTCCAGGTAGTAGACCTCGCGGCTGACCGGGTCGGTGAACTTCACTGCGCGGTTCGCGCCGCTTCCGGCCCATGCCGTGAGCGTGTAGCGCTTCGTCCCGGTCGCGACGCCCGCGTTGCGGATCTCGTCGCCCCGGCCGAAGCCGCCGTATTCGTACATGAAGGAGTTGATCATCGGGGTGTGGAGCTGGGCGAACCCCATGATGTCCACGGTGTCGCCGTATTCCCAGGTCTTGCAGCTGGTGTCGCCCCAGCCCCCGGCAACCCGGGCCACGTCGAGGCGCCCGTTGCCGCAGTTGAGGGAGTTCGAGTGGTGAAGGCCCAGCACGTGGCCGAATTCGTGGGCCACAACATTGTTCGTTGTTGCCGAGGGGTAGGGCATGATCACGCGCCCGCTTGTCGCGCTGTCGGTGAAACCGCCGCCGAGGATTCCCCAGTTGCCGTAGGAGTTCAGGTCCTTGTGCGGCACGAAGATGACGAGGGCCTCATATGGCTTGTACTGCCAGTTCAGCTCCCGTGTCACCGTGGCCATGATCTGGTCGTAGGAGTCGGTGTGCTTGGCCTTCGACACGAACCCGCGCACCTCGGAGACGGTGGTCATGGAGAGGCGGTTGATCGATGCGCTTTTCCAGTAGGAGCTTGATGCGGTGATCGAGGCCCTGGCGGCGGCCATGTCGATGGCGTTCACATCCGCGGTTGTCTTGTCCGCGAGTTTCACCGTGACGAGCTTGACCTTGAAGTCGCCGTAGCGGGGCCCGAAGGCGGCCGAACCGGCGGTGCCGTCGGTGGACTGCGCCTTGTGCAGATGGTCGCCCGGTTCGGGATGGTTCTCTCCGAGCCGGGGGTTGGCTCCGGGCTCGAGGAGCGGGTTCCAGGTGGGGTCCGGAACGAAGGATGTCACCTCGTTGTCGGCGGGTTGTGCCGTGGCCGGCTCCGGAGCCTCGGATGGTGCCGCGGGAGGTTCTGCCGGTGCGGGTGCCGGAGCCGGCGCAACGGACGGGCCGGTGGGCTCCGGTGCAGGGTTCACCGCGGGCGCTTCTCCTGCGGTGGGAGCTGTCGAGGGTGCGGGGTGGACCTGGGCAACAGCAACGGCTGGCACTGCGCTGACGAAAAGCGCAATGGAAAGGGCTGCGGAGCACAAGAGTCTACGGGGGTAAGTCGATGTCAAAGTGGTTCTCCATAGTCCAGGCCGGAGCCAGGGCGGGCGATCCATCGAAGACTACATGGGAGTGACGTATGTGACTAATGATTCTTGTGTGAAAGCGGAATATTATGCGCAGCCTCGGCGTTTCGGCCTCCCCGAGGCGGCGTGTCGCAAAATGTCAAGGGATATCTTGAGGCGATTGCCGGTGTTCTTTGAGCCTCCGGCCTTTGAGCCTTCGAGGTACCGGTGGCAGACGTGCAGCCCCGCCCACAGGGCGGGGCATGGCGGGCGCGCGGTGGTCAGTCCGCGCTTCAGACCGCCTGGAAGCAGATTGACTGCGTGACGTCCGCCCTCGTTGAGGTGTAGGCCTTCGCGACGACCATTGAGTAGCAGCCGCTTCGCGTCACGGTCACCACGAAGGCGACGTTGCCCTGATGGCCCGTTGCCTTCCGGGTGCTGTAGGCACCCCCGATGCCAAGTTTCACTGCCTGGTTGATGTTGCGGACTCCCGCCGGTGACGAAACGACCGAACGGAGGGTCACGGTCGAGCCTTTCGGCACCGCGCTCCAGACGCGCGCACCCCGAGCGTTGTACGCAGCGATCGGCTCGACGTAGGCCGTGGGCCGCCACTGCATCGAGTGGAGGGTGGCGGTCTTGGCCAGCCTCATTGCCCACAGCCCCAGCTGGGCGTACTGGGTGCGCAGGGTGACGTTGGAGGAGACGTACGCGGCGTCCTTCAGGGCGTTGTTCGCGTACACGCCGGGGGTCAGCGACTGCTGCCGGACCCTGCCGGTCACGTCGAAGAAGTTGATGAAGCTCGGCGGCCGCGACAGCCATTTCGTCATTCCCTCGTTGACGTAGTTTTTCCCGTAGAGGCGGATGGCCGATTCGAAGGTGTAGGCATTGTGGTTCGCGTCCTGAACGAGGGGGCGGCCGATCGGGAGCTGCCCCGACGGAAGGTACATGTAGGCCCAGCCGCCGCCCGTCGCGTTGTAGGTGTTGATGCCGAGCCACTTCAGCTGGGAGACAACGGCCTTGGCACGTGCCAGGCGGGCCGGCTCGTTGTTCAGGACGCCGGAATCGACCACCTTGTCGAGGAACGCGGCGGCACCCAGGGACACATTCACCACGCAGCCGGAGGACGAGGGGCGGTCATAGCTGCTCTTGGAGTAGGCCATGCACTTCCCATGGGGCGTGTCGTCGATCGGCGTGCTGAGCAGCGAATCGACCGCCGCGAGGAGTTTCGCCTTGGGAACCCCACCGCCGAGGAACCCCGCGAGCAGGACCTCTCCCACATGGTCCGCCGTCGTCACCGTATAGGTGGTCGACGCGCTGTTGACGGTGCCGTTTGAGAAGGCATCCCACGACTGGTCCATGCCGTAGCCGCCGTCCGGCTTGACGAGGCTGTAGGTGCGGGCGAGGTAGCGTTGCGTGGCGGGATCCTTCCAGCCCCGGTATTCGGCCGAAAGGCGCGCCTGGTAGGCGTAGGTCCATGCGTCGTAGGCGCGCTGTCCGCCGGGGTCGCTCTCCATGCGGTGCAGCATGTCCTTGGCGATCGAGTCCCACCAGGCGCGGGATCCGGCCTGCGTCGGTGTTGGGGGCACCTCCTCCAGCGGCGCCACGGGGACGGTGGTCGCCGAGAGCCTTCCGGTGGTTGTGTAGCCGGATTTCGAACCGGTCACACGCACCTGCAGGCGTTTGCCCCGCACCGCCGACGTCGGGACGTACGACGCCGCGGAGGCGCCGGAAATCCGCGCTCCGTCGGCGTACCACGCGTAGCTCAGCGACACCGGCGCGGGCCCCCACTCGCCGGCCGAAACGGTCAGTTTCGTGCCGACGGCAAGCTGGCCAACGATCTTGGGCACCGGCGCAACGAGTGTCCGGTTGACCACCGGGTCGGTGGCCGCGGACATCCGGCCGACGGAAACATAACCCGTCTTGGAGCCGGTCACCCGGACGGTGAGGCGTTTTCCGACGGTCGAGGACGTCGGCACGTAGGAGGAGAGGGACGCCCCGGTGATCCGGGCACCGTCGGCGTACCAGGCATAGGTGAGCTTCACCGGGGCCGGGCCCCAGGTTCCGGCGGCCGCCGTCAGTTTCGACCCGAGAACGGCGTTGCCCGTGATCTTCGGTACCGGCGCGACGAGGGCCTGTTGAGCCACCGGGTCGGTGGCCTTCGACATGCTGCCGACCGGCGTGTGGCCGGGCTTTGAACCCGTGACGCGCACCGTTAGACGCTTGCCGAGCATTGACGGCGTCGGCACGTACGAGGCAAAGGACGCGCCGTCGATCCGCACACCGTCGGCGTACCACGCATAGGTCAGTGTCACGGGGGCCGGCCCCCACTCACCGGGCGCGACCGTCAGCTTCGAATTCACCATCACGGCACCGCTGATCGTCGGCACCGGAGCGATAAGGCTCGTGATGGGCGCCGTCGGCTCGGACGTCTGCGAGGCGGGTGTGTAGCCGGGCGCCGAGGCGGTGACGGTCACGCTGAGCTGGTGGCCGACGTCGGCCGCCGTCGGGATGTAGGTTGCGGTGACAGCCCCCTCGATCGGCGTGCTCTCCTGCTGCCACTGGTAGCTGAGGGTTGCGGGAACCGTGCCGGGTTCGCCGGTGACGGCGGTCAGCGGCATCCCGAGGTTGGGGCTACCGGAGATAGTGACTGAGGGCGCGGTCAGGGTTCCCGGCTGCACGACGTCGGGCAGCTTGTGGTTTGAGAGGCTGTTGACCCAGCCCTCGCGGGACAGGGTTGCGTGGACCGAGATGTCCTGGCCGAGGTCCTCCGCGCGGAGGGTGTAGGCCGGTTCCGTGGCGCCCTCGATGGGGTCGGAGTTCCGGAACCACTGAAGGGAGAGGGCGGCGCCGCTGGTATAGCCGGTGTGCTCGAAGACCACGGTCTGGCCGACCTGGCTCGATCCGCTGACGACGGGCGGTTCGTCAAAGGCCGGTGTTGGCTTCTCGAAGAGGGCGATTCCGCTGTCCTGGGTGTCGCCGTCCTCATTCTCGGTCGTGTTGGCGAAGAAACCAACGGCGACGGCGCTCTTCATGTCGGCAGCCCAGAACGGATCATCGGGTGCCGGGGGCTCGAGCAGCGAGTCGAGGTGGGCCTCGAGCAGCTCAACTTCCGATGCCGGCTCTGCCGTGGTCCTCTCGGCATGGGTTTTCCACTGCGGCGTCAGGTTGTGCTCAAGTTCGAAGGCCGTTGTCTGAAGTGCCTTGTCTTCGTCGGCGTCGGCGTGGATCGCTTCGAGGAAACCACCGGCCTCCTCGCTGAGCATCACCGGTTCGAAACCCAGTTCATCGCGGGCATCGTTGAAGTTGGCGATCGCTTCGTCGATGGTTGTGGCCGGCGGCGTCGGCGCTGGCTCCTCGGTGCCGGGCTCCGGATCGACCGGTACTTCCTGCGCAGACGCCGGTGACAGCGATGAGCAGGCAATCGCCAGTGCGGTGAGCACCGCAGCCGCGGCCCTCGCGTGGAACTCGAACCGATGCGCTGCGATTCGGCTCTGCGGGCGGGGGTCGGTGCTGGACTCCCGCGATCCGGGCACGGGAGCCCAAGGTGCTGACTTCATCATTTCCCCAAACAAGTGCTCCGAGACCGGTTCTGCACCCTGGGCGGCGGCGCGAGACAGCACCACCTCGCGCTTATCGACTGGCGTTCAGGACGGTGCCGATGGAGCGATCGGTCCCGCAGCTCTGAGCGCCACAAACACGCCGGGTGCTTTGAGCGTAGCTGAAGGCCACCGGATCGAATAGACGGTGCAGCGGAATTGGATCAGTAATTCCGCCTGCTCCGGCCTATGTCCCCTGGATGCACAGTGGCGGGCGGTGGGCTAGTCGGGGAAAGTTGTCCACAATAACCAGTTGTACTCTGGTCCGTTCCGGAACCGCTCAGTAGGCTGTGACTGCGCCCAGCTCGGAGGTGCGTGCCGCTAGTGCCGCTCGACCGCCGGGGGACCGTCATGGATGCTGTGGGCATTGTCGAAGACGAGGTGCGCGAACTGATCCGCCGCCGTGGGCTGGACCCGGTGGATCAGGCCGCCGAGGTGATGAGTCTGGTGCATGCCGCTGTCGAGGACTATGGCGAGCGGGCGGTCCTCGGTTCGCTGCCCCCGCTGGGGCACCTTGAGAGCGCCCGGAAGCACGTGTTCGACGCCGTCGCCGGATTCGGGCCGCTTCAGCCGTTCCTTGATGATCCGACGACCGAGGAGATCTGGATCAACGCGCCGTCGGAGGTCTACGTGGCCCGGGCGGGGGAATCGGAGCTGACGTCGCTGACGCTGAGCGAGCGGCAGGTGCGCGACCTCGTGGAGCGGATGCTCAAGTCCTCGGGCCGGCGCCTTGACCTTTCCTCGCCGTTCGTCGATGCGTCGCTGCCGGACGGCTCGCGGCTTCACGTGGTCATCCCGGATGTCACGCGCCGCCACTGGGCCGTGAACATCCGGCGGTTCATCGTGCGCGCGGGCCGGCTCGAACAGCTCGTCGCTCTGGGCACCCTGACCCATCAGGCCGCCCGGTTTCTTGACGCGGCGGTGGCGAGTGGACTGAACATCCTCGTCTCCGGCGCGACCCAGGCGGGGAAAACCACTTTGCTGAACTGCCTTGGCGCCGCAATTGGCCCGCGAGAGCGCGTTGTCACGGTCGAGGAGATCTTCGAGCTTCAACTCCCGTTGCGTGACGTCGTGGGCCTGCAGTGCCGGCAACCGAACCTTGAAGGCCAGGGAGAGATTCCGCTGCGGCGGCTGGTGAAGGAAGCATTGCGGATGCGCCCGGACCGCCTGATCGTCGGTGAGGTCCGCGAGGCGGAGAGCCTCGACATGTTGATCGCGCTCAATAGCGGGCTTCCGGGGATGTGCAGTGTTCATGCCAACTCGGCCCACGATGCCGTGGCGAAAATCTGCACGCTCCCGCTTTTGGCGGGCAAGAACATCTCCAGTGAGTTTGTGGTGCCGACTGTTGCGTCATGCATCGACCTCGTGGTTCATTGTGCCCGGGTGCGCGGCGGGCAGCGCCAGATCCAGGAGGTCCTGGCGCTTGGCCGGCGGGTGGAAAACGGCGTCATCGAATCAGCATCGGTTTTCACCCGTATCGACGGATCACTCCGGCTGAATGCTTCGTCGATGCCGGCCCAGGAGAAGTTCGCCGCGGCAGGTGTGGACGTCGCCGCTCTGCTCGAGGACCACCGATGAGCGCGGTGTTGGGGATGGCAATGGGAGCCGGCCTCTTCCTGATGTGGTGGTCGTCTTGGTCTTCGCCTGTGCCGCCGCGGGCGGCGCAGGTCAAGAGGCAGTCGAGATTGAGCCGCCTGTTGGTTCGCGCTGGCCTGAGCCAGGTCTCTCCCCGGGGGCTTGTTGGAACCTGCATGGCCGTGGGCCTGATTGTGTTGCTGTGCGGCCTTGCCTTCTCGGGGTCGTTCCCGATTGCAGCATGCTTCGCGCTGTTCGGTGGCACCCTTCCGCTGAGCATCGTGCGATGGCGGGCGAAAAGGAGGACGGCGTCCCTGCAGGAGCTGTGGCCCGACGTCGTCGACCATCTGCGGTCTGCAATCCGCGCGGGGCTTTCGCTGCCCGAGGCGCTTATCCAGCTTGGTGAGAAGGGGCCGGCGGAACTGCGTGCCGCGTTCACGGCCTTCGGCTCCGACTACCGGGCCGGAGGCCGCTTCGATGAGTCACTGAACAGTCTTAAGGAAAGGCTCGCTGATCCCGTGGCGGATCGAATCGTCGAGGCGCTGCGCCTCACCCGCGAGGTCGGCGGATCGGACCTCGGCCGACTCTTGGGCACCCTTTCCGAGTTTCTTCGGGACAGTGCGCGCACCCGCAACGAACTGGAGGCCCGTCAATCCTGGACGATTGATGCGGCCCGTCTGGCTGTTGCCGCTCCCTGGTTTGTCTTGCTGCTCCTGGCGACCCGCCCCGAGGCAGTGCGTGCCTACAGCACAGCGGCAGGGGCCGTCGTGCTCCTGGGTGGGCTGGCGGTCTCCCTTTTCTGTTACCGGGTGATGCTGCGCGTCGGTGCCTTGCCCCGGGACGAGAGGGTGCTGCGATGATGCCCTACCTTGCGTTGTCGGCCTTGTGCGGAAGCGTGCTCGGTTTTGGTCCGTGGCTCGCGGGAATCGGGCACCCGGCAGCGCGGAGGGTGCATTTCGTTGATCGGATCGGCCCCCAGTTGAGAGCCGTCGAGGCTCCATCACGGTTATTGGGCCGGGGCCGGTCCGGGGTCTCCACTCTTGCCGGTCCGCTCGGACACATCCTCCGGTCGACACTGTACGACCTGGCCGGGTGGTTCATTCGGTTCAGCCCCGCTTCGAGGGCCCTGGCGCTTCGTCTGGACCAGGCGGGCGCGGGTCAGTCGGTTATGGAATTCCGGGCGCGGCAGATCGTCGCCGGCGCAGTGGGCTTCTGCGTCTCAACGGTCCTGATGGTCCTGTGGGGCGTCTCACGCGGCGGAAGCGTTGTAGCTGCCTTGGCCATTGTGCTGGGCAGTGCCTTCGGATCCGGAGCTGTGCTTGAAATGCGTCTCAGGTCGCGGATACGCCGACGTGAAGCGAGAATGCTTGCCGAATTTCCGAGCATCGCCGAGCTGATGGCACTGGCGGTGGGCGCCGGCGAAAGCGCAACCGGCGCACTCGAGCGGATATGCCGAACCTCCCACGGAGAGCTCGCGAAGGAGTTCAGCGAACTGCTGGCAGACACGCGTGCCGGTATGCCCCTGATTGACGCGCTACAGGCGTTCTCGGACAGGAACCGACTGGCGCCCTTGGTGCGGTTCGTCGACGGACTCACGGTTGCGGTGCAGCGCGGAACACCTCTGGCCGATGTTCTGCGGGCCCAGGCGCAGGACGTGCGCGACCTGTCAAAGCGCGAATTGATGGAGTCAGCGGGAAAAAAGGAGATCGCGATGATGATCCCTGTTGTTTTCGGGGTGCTTCCGCTGACCGTCTTATTCGCGGTGTTCCCCGGACTTGCACTGATCCAGCTCGGATTCTGACATCCCCAGGGAAAGGAACGGACATGCTAGAACCATTCGGACGACACGGGGCGGTCTTCATTGCCCGGCTCGCAGCGCTGTTCGCCCGCACCGGGGAGGATAATCCGGAACGCGGCGATGTCCCGGGGTGGGTGATGATCACCCTCATGTCGGCGGTCCTCGTGGCGGGGCTGCTTGCGGTTGCGGGGCCGGCACTCCAGGGACTCTTCGAATCGGCGATCAGCCAGGTCGCTCCCTAAATGGATCGAATCCACGGTCGGAGCCGGCGGACCCGACGGGGAAGCGGCGAGTGCGGGGCGGCCGTGATTGATTTCGCCTTGATCGGCGGACTGTTGACCGTGATTTTCGTCGCCATCGTTCAGCTGACGCTGGTTCTGCACGTCCGGAACACACTGATCGATGCTGCGTCGTCCGGAGCTCGGTACGGAGCCCTGGCGGACCGGACGCCCGGAGATGCGAAAGAGCGTACGGTGTCACTGATCTCCACGGCGCTGACCGACGACTTCGCCGGGGACGTATCAGTGCGCCGCCGCACCGTCGGTGGTGCAGCCACGGTCGAGGTCGTCGTGCGCGCCCCGCTGCCCGTGATTGGACTCATCGGTCCGACGGGGACGCTGGAAGTATCGGGCCATGCGGTGCTCCCGTCCTGAACGCGGAACAGCGCGCGGGACATACCGGCGCCTGCTCGACGCGGCAGGGAAGCAGGAGGGAAGCGCAGTTCTCGAGTTCACCTTCCTGGGGCTGCTCCTGCTCGTACCCGTCGTCTATGTAATCCTCACCGCCGCTCAGTTACAGGCCGGGTCGTTCGCCGTCATCGGTGCCGCGGACCACGCGGCGAAGGTATTCGTTGAGGCCGACAGCACCGAGGAGGGTGAGGGAAACGCGCGGCAGGCGGCACTGACGGCGCTGGCCGATTTCGGCTTCACCCCGGACCAGTCCCGCATCCACATCACCTGTGCGGGTGAATGCCTTTCACCCGGGTCGAGCGCCACAGCGACGGTGCACCTGGAGGTGCCCCTTCCCCTGATTCCCACAATGCCCGGAACCAACGCCTCGGCGGCCACCGTCGACTCCTCGGCGACTCAGATTGTGCAGCGGTTCGGATGAAGCCGTCTTGGGAAGGGGGAACACCAGGTCGGCCGCGGTTTCCGTCCCGCCTGCGCGGTGAAGATGGCCAGGTGGGAGTGCTGATCATCGGATACCTTCTGGTGTCCCTGCTCGTTCTGTCGGTGGTCCTCTCCGCCACATCGGTGTACCTGGGGCACAAGAGGCTGCTGTCCGTCGCCGACGGCGCCGCCCTCGCCGCCGCCGATTCCTTCACGATCGGCACCGGTCACGGTGGCGGGACCGCGCCGGTCTTGGAACAGGGCACCGTGGAGACGGCGGTGCGCGGATACTTGGAGCAGACGTCGGCGTCGGCGCGCTTTCACGGCCTGCAGGTCGGGCCGGGGACGGGCACGTCCGACGGCAGGACCGCGCAGGTGGTACTGACCGCCGTCGTGCACCCGCCCATGGTGAGCATCCTGGTCCCCGACGGCGTCCCCATTGCGGTCACCGCCAACGCCCGATCCGAACTCACCCGCTGACCGCTCCAGACACGGTATGAACGTTCTTCGAACGAGCATTGAAGAGCGCACGTGAGGTGCGCCGGCCGGCATCTGGTCCTGCATGCGCGGGCTAGCCCGACAATGCAGTCAGGTGTGGAGAAGCGGTGTAACAGCGCTCAGTCCACAAACTCCGACTGGGTTTCGATGAAGTCCCAGTCACCGGAAGAAAGGGTAGTCCCTTCGAGATTGGGGCCACCGACCGCACTGACGGCACTGGCGGCGTCAGGATCGATCTCCGATGCCCCGAGATTCTCGCGGAACCATTCCTTGTGGGTGACGTCCAGAAGGAGCCACCACTGCTCGATGCGTAGTTCTGCCATGAATGCACTCCAAAAGAATCGGTCTTTCCCTCAACGGTAGGCGCGTTGGACCGCCCCTACAAGGGCACACCGGAGCCCACTGACGGGATCAATCGAATCTCACCGCCCGAAGCGGGCCGGGATGTCCACCTCGTCGGGACTGAGCTCGGGGCGCAGGCGCACGAAGCGCAGCGGGTGCCGGAAGGAAGTCCCCGAGAACGCGGCGTCAGCGGTGACCTCCATCACCACCGGCCGCACGAGCGTCAGCCGGGTGGGTCCGTTGGCGGCATTGAAGCGGGACATCGACGCCGACATGAACTCCTCCGGCCACGGGTGACCGGCCTCGGCCGGGGCGAGCATCCGGCCCAAGATTTTGGAAGCGTCTGCGGAGAGCGGGACGGTTCTTCCAACAATGGTCAGGTCGCCGTCGAGCATGAGCCCTGCGATGATCGTCGCGGGACGGCTGATCGGCCCGGTGACCGCCCCGCACACCAGATCGAGGGTGTCGCGGTGCTTGACCTTGAGCCACTGGCGCTCGCCGCCGTCGTACGCGGTGCCGGCGCCCTTGATGACCAGGCCCTCAATACCGGTGGCGGGCATCGTCTCGAACCAGGTCCGCGCCAGGTCCGGGTCCCGGGTGGCGGGGGAGAGGGTCATCGGCGGCGCCCAATCCGCGGCGAGTTCCTCGAGTAGTTCACGCCGGCTGCTCAGGGGGAGTTTTCGAGCGTCCCGGCCGGCGACGCAGAGCAGGTCGAACGCGGTGAAGTGGGCAGGCAGGTCCTGAACCACCCGGGCGAGGTTCCGCTTTGAGGCACCGACCCGTGCCTGGAGGGCGCCGAAGTCGAGCCGGTCGTTGTTCCAAATGACCGCTTCGCCGTCGATGATGCAGCCCGGCGGAAGGAGGTCGTCGGCGATGAGCGCCAGGTCAGGGAAGTAAGAGGTGAGGTTGTTGCCGTTCCTTGACCACAGCTCGGTGCCGTCCTCCTCGCGGATGATCGCTATGCGGTAGCCGTCCCATTTGGGTTCGTAAAGGCACCCGCCCGGAAGCGCGCCCGGTTCCGGGATTGAAGCGACGGGCTTTGCCAGCGCCAGCTTTATGGGCGGCTGCAGCCGGCTCGGGATTCCGTCAGCCCCGGACACGGCGTGCGTCGTGTCCGTAGGAGGTCCGTTCGTCGATAGTCCCGTCGAGGTTCCGGACGATGTGTTCGACCTTTTCCGCCTTGGCCACACCCCTGCCGATCGCTGCTGCCTCTTCCTTGGTGTCCCGCAGGCCCCACGGCTTGTCATCAATGACCTCGCGCCGATTCATCCACAGGCCGTGCTCGTGGAAGGTCTCGACATCTCCCTTAGACATGGTGTCCCCTCTCGCCGGATTATTGCGACACCCTATCGAGGAGTTGGTTGCGGCGGCCAACTATTCCTCGGCGGCCGGACGTCGGTGCCAGCTAACGGTGCAGAATGGAACCATGAGCCAGGCGGTCACCGGGTGGAACGCGGCACTGCGGGAGGGCTCCGGGGCAGGCGGAAACCTCCCGCCCCACCCATCGAACCCGGTGCCGGCGCACCGACCATAAAGCGAGGAGCACAATGACCACCCTGAAAGAACGCCTCAAGGCCGACGTGATCACCCACATGAAGGCCGGGGACCGGCTGAAGCTGACCACCGTGCGCAATGTGCTCGGTGAAATCTCCACCCGCGAGAAGTCCGGCAAGACGCCCGTCGAGCTCGACGACGCCCAGGTGACCTCCCTGCTTCAAAAGGAAGCGGCGAAGCGCCGCGACACCGCCCGCATCTACACCGAGGCGGGGGAGGCCGAGCGCGCCGCCGCGGAGATCGCCGAAGCTGAGGTCATCGAGGCGTACCTGCCTGAGGCCCTGACCGCGGCCGACGTCGAAGCCATTGTCGACAAGGTCATCGCCGCGCTGAAGGCGGACGGCCAGGAACCAACGATGCGCCAGATGGGGGCTGTCATGAAGCCCGTCACCGCCGAGGTGGCGGGCCGCTTCGACGGCAAGGCGGTCAGCGAGATCGTCCGCGGACGTCTCGGCTAGGTTGTCCAGAACGCGCCCTCGCATCGTTGAGGTCAGCCGTTACCCGCACCGCGGGATGATCTTGCAGGCGAAGGCAAAGTTGAGGTATTTCCCAATCTGAAGCCCGTTGTCGACCTGTCCTGAAAAGCCGTTGACGTGCGTATTCCAGCTGGTCTTGACCGGTGGGACGTCGTCGGCCGCCTGAGCGGCGTTGTCCGCTTCCTGCATCGCCGGCCAGCAGGTGCCAGCCCCGGTCGCCTTCAGGCCCACCTGGAGCTGGTCGACCAGTTCGCTCGTTTCATCGAGTTCGCTTGCCGCATGTGATGCCTGCGCTGCGGAGAGCATGCACCGGGCGATGGCGCGGGAATGCCCGGTCTGCTGTTTGATGGTCCGGTCGAGGTACTTCGCGCCGTAGCTGGCCGCATAATCAATCCCAAACTCCTGCACTGCCCAGGCTGCGGTCAACTGAGGGTCGGGGGTCCAACTGAGAACCGCCCCGTCGGGGATGTCCACCGAGTCCCCGGGAACCATGTACAGGAGGCCCGATACCGCAACCCCAGAGGTCCGGAAAAACTCGGAATGGGTGCCGTACTCAAGAATTCTCATCTCGGTCACTGAGCTATCAAAGACCCACACCCCGTCACTCTTGTTCGTGAGGAACGTGTCCGCCGGACCCGCGCAGACCAGTACCTCCGAATACACCTCGGCCTCATCAGGCCCGAGCCCGCTGTACCCGGCATTCTCGTACCCTGGAGCCCACTCCGGGCATGTCTCCGGCGGCTCTGACCTCAGCTGCGCAAGGAGCCTTTCAATGGCCGCTGGATCGATTGTCGGTGTCGCCGAAGGCGGGGCGAAGGTCGGTGTTGACCATGCTGTGGGATCCGGCTCGCGGGGAGGGTCAGGCTCATCTCCGTCACAGCCCGACAAAGTGACCGCGGCCAAGACGGTCACCGCGGATGCAATCAATCGAAGGGTCCTGGATTCCACGGACTTCTCCGCCCGCTCTGAGGATGATGGGGCTGATGCTACGCCTGCGCGGCTCCTGCCGGAAGTGCGGCTTCGCGAGGCATAAGACTCGAGCACCTCCACGCCGGGAGGGGCCTGTAGCTGCGGATCACCAAAAGTGAAGCCGCCATCCAGGTGATCGAGCGGGCCCTCGCGAAGCCGGCACTTCAGTTCCTCCAAAGCAAGCCCGGCGGGGACCCCAACGTGGACCGAAGCGGCCGGCGGCACTACGGCGCCTGCAAGCGGTCGCCAAGCACCCCGACAGGGAGCCGAACCGTCCGGTAACCCGCGCCTACTGCGAGACGCACGGAATGCCCCGGGGTGCCCGTACCGAGACCGGGTACGACCACAGCATCACCGGCCGGTGAAGGACAGCCTCATCGACCTGCTCTCACCGGGGATTTCCAGTGGGAGCAGGCGACGATCACTCTGGCCCGCAGGGATATCGCGAAGGTGGAGGCGGGGACGTACAACTTCGGGTCCCCGCAGGTGGAGCCTTGGTCCAGTCGGAAGGACGCTGCCGTGACGGCGGTCAGGGGGTTCAGCGGCCCGAGGCAGACGCGTCAGATCTTCGGGCTGCCGGTCGACGAGCCTTTATCCGAGCGCCCGGGGACCGTTCTGGGCGCTGCTCGGAAAAGCGTTGCGGGACCGTAATCAGAACCCGTCTTCGACGGAGCTTCGTGGCTGTACAGTCCGTCTCATCATCCGGTTTGTGGGGGCATCCGGATGCGGGTGACGCACATCGTGCGGAGGCCAGAAAGCGCCCCGATCCCGGTTTCGATGAGCCCAGCCTGCCGCCTTTCCCGGCGCCCAGGACTGATTCAAAGCGCCACCCTTCCAGATGAAAGAACGACCATGAACAAGCCATCCATCCTCGCACTCTCCGTCGCAGCCATGCTGCTCGCAGGATGCACCGCCCCGGCAGCGTCAGGACCTGCCGAAGCACCCACACCGCGACCTTCGGCCAGCGTATCCAGCTCGCCTTTCGCGACCCCGAAACCGGCACCCACCAAGGCAGCACCCGCCACCTCGAAGCCGACGGCCGCCCCATCGCCGGCACCGGCGCTGCCTGGGCCTGCACCGGTCGTGGCGGATCCCGCCTTGGTGCCTGAAGCGCCCCTCCCGGCGCCCGTCATCCCCGAGGCACCCCAGCCGGCCCCTGTCGTCCCGGTCGCATCGAAGCCTGCCGGAACGTTCCCGCCGTTCGTTCCGGCACCCCATTCACCCCACGTGTGGAACTACCCGGATCTGGCACCGGTCCCGGGGCCGGAGCCCGTCCGTGTTGAGCGCAAGACGGGAACATCCTGGTTTGTCGTCGGGGACGGCTACGCGCCCGGAACCGAGATTGAAATCTCGTTTGGCAGGTGGCAGACCGACAGCGAAGCCTTCGACATCCCGACCGTCTTCGCCGACGCCAACGGCCGCTACTCCGTGATGATCCGCCTCGAAGTGGACTTCCCGCCGGGCACCTACGGAATCCTGGTCCGGTCCAAGCCCTTCGCCGAGGAGACCAAGCGACACGCGATCGTCGAGGTCGTTGCGGCTTCATAACCTCACCTGGTGCCGCTACCCCTGGATGGACTTGGGCGAAACCACCCATTTAGGGGAGTGCGCCCCACGGCGCCATTGGGGACGGAGGACCCCCCCTTGCCCCACACAAAACCGGCATGAGCGACTACCAGAGTTCTGAGACCCCTGTGCCCGCTCCGGCAGATGACGGCTTTGATGCCGCCTTGTTCGAGAAGGCCTTCAACGCGGAGACCCATATGGGCTGCGTCGACCGTGCCGTCGCCAAGATCACCGCCGAGATCAAGGCCATCGCAGGGCTCTCCGAACCGGCTGGGATGCCGATGGGTCCGCGCATGCCCGTGGCGGCGTTTGCCTCCGGCGGCCAGGGCGGAATTGTATGCGTTGATGCCTTTGGAAAATTGTTTCCCGCCGGCGCCGCGCACAGGAGTCGAATCGTTCCGCAGCCGGTTCAAGTTCACCGTGTTCAGCGACCGAGGAACCATCCCGTGCAAGACTGAGCCCCTGCAAAGGCACTGAACCATGGGGGATAAGTGGCGGAGACAGGCAAGAGCGAGGAACCACCCAGCCGCTGGGTGACGGCTGAGCGGTGGGCGGCGGGCACCCGGGACAATGGCATGGGTGAGGCGGTCCGGATCTACTACACCCGGTATTTCCCCGCTCTGGCCTTGCTGCTTCTCGTCCTGGGAGCCGGGGTTTCCTATCTGCTGTGGCGGGGGCAGGCCTCTTGGTTGGAGCACCTTCGGATCGGCGTGTTCCTGATGGCCACCGGCTGCATGATCGGCGGATTCGTTTACAACACCAAGCGGGTCAAGCCCTCAGTGGACCTGGGCAGGGCAGACGTAATGGTCGCGCTCAACAAGGCCGACCGGGCTTCGGTGAGGCGGCAGATCGCAGGCAAGGAGCCCCCGGACCAGGAACACCTGACGGTGGTGCGGGCCGCGGCTGTGCAGATGCGAAAGCAGACAGCGACCTTCCTGCTGGTTGCGCCGTTCTACCTGTTCCTTATCGTTTCGCAGGACCTGTGGTGGACGGCTGCCGCCGTGACCCTAATCCTGCTGGTGACCATTTCCTTCCTCATGCGCGAATTCCGCCGGCAGGGCCGGTTCCTCCGGGAGACCGAGACCTCCGGTCTGGGCTGCGACAATGCGCACTGAACCAGGGGGCAAAAAGGGGGAGCGGCCCAGCCACTGGGTGGCGGCCGAACGGCGGGCTGCCGATGTGCGGGATAACGGCATCGGTGAGGCCCTGCGGGCCTACTACACCCGGCACCTGCCCGTCGGGGTGCCGCTCCTCATGGTGCTGGGGGCCTTCCTCTCTCACTTGCTGTTCGGCGGCGGGTGGGATCATTGGACCCGGCACCTTGACGTCGGCGTGCTCGTGATGGTCATCGGTTGCTGGATCGGCGGGTGGATCTACAAGAAGAAGCGGATGGCACCCCGGGTGGAACTGGGCTGGGGCGATGTCCTGATCGCGCTCAACGCGTCCGACACGAAGGCCATGATGCGCCAGATCACCGGCCGGGATCCCGTCGACCGAGACCACCTGAACGTTGCCCGGGCCGCCGCCGTGCAGCAACGCTGGAGTAACGCCACCGGGCTCCTGTACGTGGCATGCGCCGTGACTGTTTTCGGGTACGGCCCCGGGCCGTGGTGGACCATCCCCATGGTGCTTCTCGTGGTCGCGTTCGTGTACAGCCTGGTCCGGGACTTCCGACGGCACGGACGCTTCCTCCGGGAAACCGAAAGGCTCACGGACTAGATTCCACAATTCGGCGAATGTCCGTTAAGCGGATCCGTGCGTGTGCCTGGTTCCTAATCAAGACTGCATGCCCAGAGTGCATCCGAAGACCTTGGGAAGCCTCGATTGTGACGAACATTCCCCGCTGGTCGGCTGCGGCTTTTCAAAAGCCGCAGGGACGGTGGCTCCGCTGCCCTGTTTCGGGGTGGAAGTTGTCGATTGGACGCGACGGCGGGTTCCTCATTGGTGCACCAACCAGACCGCGGCGCACCGACATGAAGATGACTGTTCCCCCCCCCCGGGTTATCGCGTGGGCAGGCGTCTCAGGAACACTCCTGCAGTGACCCTGCATGCGGCGGTGGAGTGGAAGCCTTCCCTGACGCAGTCAGACGGGCTATCTGCCACGGAGTCAGCAAGGTCAAAAGCCCCCCGGCCTGTGGCTGGCTCATCTGGCGGTGGCCTGCCGAGCTCGATTCTCAATAGCAGCACCTCTGTGATCCATTGACATGCAAGCAACTGCTTGCCTATGCTCGCCCCATGAGCGATGTTTTCAAGGCACTTGCCGACGAAACCCGCCGCGCCATTCTTGATGAACTTCTCGAACGGGGCGACCAAACCCTTTTCGAAATCTGTACCCGGCTCGCCATGAAGCACGGACTCGGCGCTTCACGACAGGCGATCTCGCAACACCTAGGCGTGCTCGAGGAAGCAGGGCTTGTCCATAGCGAGCGCCGCGGCAGGTACAAGTTCCATACGCTCGACACAACGCCGCTCGCGCAGATCGCCGAGCGCTGGCCCGTGAAGGAGTTCCCGTGAAAATCAACCTCACAACCGTCTTCGTCGATGATCAAGCTGCCGCCCTGGATTTTTACACCAGCAAACTGGGGTTCGAGGTGGCATCAGACATCCCCGTCGGCGAATACCGGTGGATCACGCTCGTTTCGCCGGAGGATCCAACGGGAACTCAGCTTTCGCTTGAGCCATCGGACCACCCCGCCGTCCTGCCGTTCAAACAGGCGCTTGCTGAGGACGGGATCCCCTTCACCTCCTTCGCCGTCGACGACGTCAACGCCGAATACGAGAGGCTCCGGGCCCTGGACGTGGTGTTCACGCAGCCGCCGACGGAAAGTGGCCCGGTCACCACGGCAGTCCTTGACGACACGGTGGGAAACCTCATTCAGATCGCCGCCATGAAGCAGGAATGACGAGCGCAGGATCAGAGCCGGGGGCATGATTCCCTCCGCACGGACGACGGATCGGCACGACCAACCCTCAGCCGACCGGGAGGTATTCTCAGCCCATGTTGATCCGTGAAACAGCCGGCGAGGATGGACCTGCAGGACCCGGTCTTGGAGTCCTCCTCAGGGGAGTGGGCGCCGGCGGGGCACTGGGGACGATCAGTGGAACCCTCTTCATGCCGCTGCCCGCCGCGCCGGGACTGGTCCTCTTCGCTGCACTGTTCGGATTGGGTGCGGGTCTCGTCGTCGGCTTCGTGTGCACAATCACGGGACTGGCGTTGCACGGCCTCGCTGAACGCCGGGCCCCGGCGCTCCGCGCCCCCGCTGCCGCCGTCGGCGCATCGGCGATCGTGCTGATCAGCGCCGCTTCCCTCGGAATCCCGCCGACCCTGCCTGACGCCTGGCTCATCCTCGTCTTCACCGTAGTCGCCGCCGTCCTGGCTGTCTGGATCACCAGCCCGCTGCGCAAGGTCACACCCTCCCGGGCGTAGAGGCGGCGGATGGGCGCGCAGTATCCGAGGGGTGCCGGCTCCCTTGATGAATTCCGGGTAGTAACTGCCGGGTTCAGCGGGTGGAACCGCTTGACGGGGGAACCGGGTGACAGCGAGCCGCCACCCGATTCAGTGTTCCGGTCGATGCCTGAGCTGTTGCCTAGTGGTGGTGTTCGCCGGTCGTCGCATGCACGGCATCGAGGATGATCTCGGTCGTGGCCTCCGGTTGGGAAATCATCGACACATGGGATGCCTCCACCTCGGTGATCGTGGAGCCTGCCCGTTCGGCCATGTAACGCTGGGTGGCCGGGGGAATGGCCTTGTCCTCGGTGCCCAGCAGGTACCAGGACGGGATGGTCTTCCAGGCGACCGGTCCGGACGGCGCACCGAAAGCCGCTTCGGCGAACGGCCGCTGCGTAGCCGCCAAAACGGCGGCGGTCTCCTCGTCGACATCGGCGGCGAAGGCTTCGCGGAACTTCTCCGGGTCCAGGTACAGGTCAACGACCTCGGTTCCGTCGGGGTTCGTTGAGGGAACCGGCACCAGAGCCTCGGGGACCAGGCTGCCCTCATTCAGCTGGGCGAGTTGGAGCACGCTCTCGCCCTCATCGGGCACCCAGCCGTTGATGTACACCAGGGCTTTGACCTGCTCGTTGCCGTACGCCGCGTTGGAGATCACGGCGCCGCCGTACGAGTGCCCCACAAGGACGATCGGGCCTTCGATGGTGGCCAGCAGCGCCGCGACATACGCCGAATCGGTCGTGAGATGGCGCAGCGGATTCGACGCTCCAATGACGCGGTAGCCCTGGTCCTGAAGATCGGTGATGGACGCGGCAAAGCCGCTGTTGTCGGCCCACGCGCCGTGCACGAACACGATCGTCGGCATTGCCGGCTCGGTCGGGTTGCCCGTTCCGGTGCCCGATTGCTGCTCGGCGGAGCCGGGGACGGAGAAGGCGGGCGTCATCCAGGCGCCAAGCAGGGCGATGCAGGCGCCAAGCAGCGCAATGATGCTCAGCGCGCGCCGTGCGTACCAGCGCCGGGCGCGGGGTGGGGTCGACTCCCTGCCGGGGCTTTGTCCGGTGTCCGGCTCCGGAAATTCGGCGTTCATGAAGATCTCCTTCCTAGCACCGACCGGTGTGGTCGGTTGATGCCCAAAAGTCTCGCTACCTCATCCACGCCTCGCGCCTAGGGAACCCACTGGCTTTTTCCCGGGTTCCCAGGGCTGCGGAAGTGCCTACAGCCCTGGTCATTGGATCGCCGATTGGTCCGGGCATCAGCCAGCTCATCGATGCCTACCTGCCGGCGCTCCATCCGGTGCTCACGATGAGCCACCAGTGCCACTTCGCGCGGAGCGGAACATCACGCGGAATAATTAGTGTACTAACGGTGCTGTAATTGGTGCGGTAGCTCCCGAGAGCCGCGCTTTCTACCCAGGCGATCAGCCCCGACCCGCACCTGGCGCTGACCTCATAACTTCAGAAACCACAACGCAAAGGGCCCGGCCTGCCTGCCCGCAGGACCCGGGTTCCTGCCTTCCAGACCTCCCCAAATGTCCATCAACCCCAAGGAAGAAGTCCCTGCCCGGGGACAGAAGGAGTCATCATGACAGTACGCATTGGCATCAACGGATTCGGCCGAATCGGGCGAAGCTACTTCCGAGCCGCGCTCGAGCGGGACGCTGACTTCGAGATTGTGGCGGTCAATGACCTCACCGACCCGGCTACCCTCGCGCATCTGCTCAAGTACGACTCCGTAGGAGGCCGGCTTAACGCCAGCGTCACGGTCGAGGCCGGCAACCTGGTCGTGGGAAACCGGACGATCAAGGTTCTGGCTGAACGCGATCCAGCGAAGCTGCCGTGGAAGGACCTCGGCGTGGACATCGTCATCGAATCGACCGGATTCTTCACCAACGCAGCCGACGCCCGCAAGCACTTGGACGCCGGAGCAAAGAAGGTCCTTGTCTCCGCGCCCGCCAGCGGTGAGGACCTGACCGTCGTGCTGGGCGTCAACGACAAGGACTATGACTCGGCGCGGCACAGCATCATCTCGAACGCCTCCTGCACCACCAACTCCCTGGGGCCGGTAGCCAAGGTGCTCAATGACGCGTTCGGAATCGAGCGCGGGCTGATGACCACGGTCCACGGTTACACTGCGGACCAGAACCTGCAGGACGGACCGCACAAGGACCTGCGCAGGGCCCGCGCAGCAGGAGTCAACCTCGTGCCCACCTCCACCGGGGCGGCCAAGGCAATCGGTCTCGTCCTCCCCGAGCTCAAGGGCAAACTCGACGGCTACGCCATCCGGGTCCCCGTCCCGACGGGCTCCGCCACCGATCTCACCGTGACCCTGAGCCGCGAAGTGACCGCCGAGGAGGTCAACGCTGCATTCAAGGCTGCCGCTGAAACCGGACCGCTGAGCCCCTACCTGAGCTACACCGAAGACCCGATCGTTTCCTCGGACATCGTCGGAGACCCATCATCGGCCATCTTCGACTCCGGCCTGACAAAGGCCGTGGGAAACCAGGTCAAGGTTGTCGCGTGGTACGACAACGAATGGGGCTTCTCCAACAGGCTCGTCGACCTGACGACCATCATCGCCGAGTCCCTGTAACCGCCGGCACGACTGGCTGCGGCCCCGTTTCTCCCACCCTCAGCGGGCGTGGGAGAGGCGGGGCTGTCGGCATCGATTACCGCGCCAGCACCGGTGGAAGCGCTTTTCGGCAGTGCCACGGCGCATCCGAGTCCTTCCCCACTCACGGTCGCGGCTCGCCGGCTATCAGCCCGGGGCGCAACCATGAGCACAAGAACCCAACCATGAGTCGAAGGACCCAACCATGAGCAAGCATTACGCGGGCATAGCATTCACCCCGGCGGTCCGGCAGGCCCAGGAGCGCCACGGGAGCGGCGACTTTTATGGCGCCAAGGCAGACAAGGCGTTGGCGGCGCCCGGGTCCGACCCGCTGGGGCCGCGGGAGCAGACCTACCTCGAAGAACGGGACGGGATGTACCTTGCCAGTGTTGGGGAGACGGGGTGGCCCTACGTGCAGTTCCGCGGTGGCCCGCCCGGCTTCATCAAGGTCCTCGATAACCACACGATCGGCTGGGCCGATTTCCGGGGCAACCTTCAGTACGTGAGCACCGGAAACATGGCTTCGACGGGCAAGGTCTCGATCATCGCCGTTGACTACGCGAATCTGAACCGACTGAAGCTTTTCGGAAACGCGCGGATCATCACGCGGGACGAGGACCCGGAAATGCTCAAGGCCCTGGCCGTTGAGGGCTACGGCGGCGTCGTGGAACGCGCCGTCATCGTGGACGTCGAAGCGTTTGACTGGAACTGCCCCCAGCACATCACGCCCAAATACACGCTGGCTGAACTTGAAGAGGTCATTGACCCCGTGCGCCGCCGCATCGACGCACTTGAAGCAGAGAACGCCGCACTGCGCGCCAGACTCGCCAAGGTGTGAAGTTCGCCGGGGTCCCTGCCGTGAAGCACCTGGCGGCTGACCCGGGTTCCCTATTCAGCCGGCCGGATGAGGTGGGGTCCGTCGTTGCGCACCGATCCCACCTCCTTGCCGACAACCCGGGGAACAAGGACCGGCGGCGGGATCGAGTCAATGAGCGACTGCACGTCCTGTTTCGACGTCGTCGCCGGATTCAGCCAGTCCGCGTAAAGGTCTGGAGGCACGATCAGCGGGGACCGGTCGTGGATGTGCCCGAGGGCGTCTGTGGCGTCCGTGGTCATAATGGTGGCCGTGGTCAGCCACTTCTCCGGATCGTCCTCAGGCTTCGCCGGGTCCGGCCAGTACTCGAACAGGGCGGCGAAGGCGATCAAGTCGTCCTCGTTCTCCGGGTGAAGGTACGTGGGCGTCTTGGTCCCGTCCGGATTCTTGGCCCACTCGTAGTACCCGTTCGCCGGCACCAGTGCCCGCCGCTTGGCGGCCGCCTGCCGGAACGACGGCTTCTCGACGACGGTCTCGGCGCGGGCGTTGATCATCTTCGAACCGATCTTCGGATCCTTCGCCCATACCGGCACCAGACCCCATTTCGCAATGTCCAGCCGGCGGGTGAGCGTTCCGTCCCGCAGGCGCTCTGAGACAAACGGGATGCCCGTCATGGGCGCCACATTCCAAGATGGGTTCACCTCATCCTGAAAAGACTCGTCGACGCTGAACGCGTCGAGCATTGCCGCCTTGTTCCCAGCGATCACAAACCGTCCGCACATGCGCCCATTCTGCCCCAGCCCGGTGACATCCTCACGCATCGGCTCTGCTCAGGCCGCCGCAGTGACCTGTGAGCATCACCGGCCGACGCGGGAATGCCCGCGGGAACCGGGTTTATAGGTACGCACTCCGTACGAGACGAGTTCCATGAACCTCTCGCCTTCCTTCGCCGTCAGTGCCGCTTCCCAAACGTGGATGGCGAAGAGGCCAAGCGGTGAGACGCCGGAGCCGGCGGCACCTCTTGGGTATGTGGCATTGACCTGTTCGGCAAGCTCGCGGAGGGGTAGCTGAAATTCGAAGACTCCCTTGTTCGGTGGGGCGAGGTGGTATTGGAAGCGCTCCCCGTCACCTTCACCAACGACCTCAAAATGTCCGTCCGGGTCGTCTTGTATCTGGATGAGCTCCCGCAGATTTCTAGCAGAGATTTACATGCGCCTGATTATGGCGGACGAAAGGCGGTGGAGCGCCGGGACGCCCGCTCCGACACCGTCTGGTGGCTCGACCTCCATGGTCGCGGCCGGTGACGACAAGCTGGTTCGTACTGTGATCCTCCACAAAGCCCTGGGCCATGTTGTGGGACTTGACCACGTCGAAGACCGGGAACAGCTCATGTTCGCGGAAATGACGCCTGAGTGGTCAGATTTGGCTCCCGGAGACCTCGCAGGGCTCGCCATTCCTGGCGCGGGACCGTGTATTCCCGAAATCGGAGCCTTTCGGACCATGGATCCAAAAGAGAGCGGCCCCGGCTCAAGGAGCCGGGGCCGCTCTAAGTGGCATTTCTACGCGCGCGTGACTTTCAGGGTGACATTGGCGCAGGCGTCGGCCCAACGAACCAGTGCCGCCTTCTCGTTGGGATCAACCTTGAGGCCCCACCGGATCTTCACCGCGACCCACTGGGCCACGTAGGAGCAGCGGTTGCTCGGCGGCAGCCACTGTTCCGGCCCGGACGCCTGCTTTGACGAGTTGAGCGCGCTGGTCTGGGCGTTAAGCGACCTGCCATCGCCCATGTCGTTGTAAAACGCGACCCGCCGCGCCTGAGTCCAGTAACGGGCGCCGGATCCCCACGCCTCGTGCACGGGAACCATGTGATCGATCTGAACCGTCGTGGCGGAGGTGTGGGTCCGGTTGTCAAAGGTGGTCACCCACCGGCCCTTGGCGACAGTGCAGCGCCTCGTGCTCGTGTAGGTGGTTGCGACCTTGCTCTCCTGAATCAGTACCTCGGCGCGCGTGTTCTGGCAGTCGCCGTTCGTGTCTTTCCACTGCCCGAAGTACCGGTCGCGGTCGTAGCCGGTGTTGTTTTCCGAAGCGACCGGCAGGGCGCGGGCGGCACTTCGAAGGTACCCGGTGTAGGTGGTCCCGGCCTCGGCGGGAACGCCGATTCCGGTGAGAAGGAGGCCTGCAGTGAGCGCGGCAATAATGCCGGTTTTCTTGATCATTTTTTCCCCAGAGTGGAACTACAAATGCGAAAGATAGGGCGTGAGACGCGCCCGTGCATCAACAGTCCCACGAAGGAATAGAAATCCTTGGTCAATAATCCGCAGGGTTTGCGCAGTTTTTGCCTAATGCGCGGCGTGCTTCAAAAGCCGCTCGCGTAGACACCGTGGCCGAGGGCGCGGGTGAGTGGCGCTCGGAACCGGCGGATCCCCGGCTAGGGCTAGGGCTGGGGCCCCGGCCTTCCCGGCCCTTCCTTATTCTCCGACAACCATTGCCGTGCCCACTTGACGACGACGTACACGATCACGCAGTTAACGATCACGCGCACGAAGGTCAGGTCTGTACTGAAGGCACCGACCACCACCACGCCAAGCAGAACGACGACGAAGGACTTCCGGATGAGCGCAAGCTGCCCTGGGCCGAGAGGACGTGGCCACGGATGAAAATCGCTCTGCTGCGGTTCATCGGCGTTATGTTTCACAGCTCGCTCCTCACAGCGTCGAAGCCGATATGGCTATGGTGCGCCGCGAGGGAAGAGCGGGTCAATTCCGGTCGAGGTGGTTCCCGTGGCTGGGAAACCGGCCCGCGGAAGGATCGGCATGGATGCGGTTAAGGGGGCCCGCGCGCACCGCGGACGGCGCGCACCGCGGACGGCGCGTGCCCCTGCGGCAGACAGGTAGGCTGGCCCGACAAAGGACTGTTGGGGGACAGCATGAAACTCAGGCCCGCGTTGGCTCTTGCTCTTGGCACCGCGATGCTCGCCGGCGCATGCACCACTGAGGCAGCGCCGGTGGGTTTCGCCCGTTTCCAAGAGGAGCAGACCGAGACCGACCGGCTCCCGGAGCAGGATCTTCCCCCGGGGGCACCCATCGACCCGCTCAGCACCCGCCTGCTGGTCGACCGAAACGGCAACAGGTACTACCTCGCGCACCTGCAGGAAAACCCGGAGCGTTCGGTGTGCCTCATCATGTACAACGAGGACGGGCAGTCGGTGGCCGGTTGCGGCGGCGACGGTCCCGCGTATGTGCTCGGCGTCGACGGCTTCGGTGTACAGGCCCGCCTGGTCGAGGATGACGCCGACCTCGCGGCGAGCGTTGCCGAGGGATGGAAGGTCGCCCACCCGAACCTGCTGGTGCGCGCCGCTCCCGGCGTCCAGCCGTCCTAAGCCAACAGTCCCAGACCAACCGTCCTAATCCTGCGTCCGGCGTATCCTCGCGCGACTTTGCCAAGCCAGCGCGGACGTGCCCGGCCCACCGATGTGGGGAGTGATCCGCACGTCGGCGCCGCCTAAGCCCCGTAGCGTCCACGTGGGTGGGGGCGAAAACCCAAGTAATTCTGCGCGTAAGTCAGGTACCGAGCAGGTGCGTGCCCACCACTGAAGCGCCCGCGGCCTGACGTACCGTCGCCGTGTTGGTTCATGCCACCCGGAAACGCGGGCTCTTTCCGCAGGGCGTCTGCGCCGACGCGACCGGAGTAGTCAACCCGAGGTGGCAGGACGCTATGACAGCAGTCAGACCAGCAGTTGCGGGCGTGCCGCGCCGCAGCATCGTGGCTCCGCATCTCTCACGGCTCGTCCAATTCCTCAGCTCGACAGGGCCCGGCTCCCACCACAACGCCCGGAACCTGCTGATTGCGACAACGATGTCGCTTGCGGCCATCGGCTTGATGATGGTGCTTTCCGCATCGGTCTTCGAGCTGGCATCCCGCGGCAGCTCGCCCTACGACACCCTGCGCAGGCAGAGCATCTGGATCGGGATCGGTCTTGTTGCCTTGCTGATCTTCGCAAGGACGCCTTTCGAGCGCTTCAAGAAGCTCTCGCGGCTGATGCTGATTGGATCGTTCGCACTCGCACTGCTGGTCTTCACCCCGCTGGGCGTGGAAGTTAACGGCAACCGGAACTGGATTGCCATCGGCTCCTTCACGGTGCAGCCATCGGAGTTCCTCAAACTCAGCCTGATCCTCTGGGCTGCCGCGGCCCTGACGAATCCCGCCCGACCCCTGCGCGGCTGGAAGCACCTGATCACCCCGGTCCTCCCCGTCGCACTTGCCGCCTTGGGCCTGGTGATCGCAGGAAAGGATCTCGGCACCGGCATTATCCTGGCGCTGGTCATCGCGGCCCTGTACTTCTTTGCCGGGGCAAGCCTGAAGGTGTTCATCATCGGCCTCGCCGCCGTCGTACCGGCCGCCTATGTTGCCGTCACTTCCAGCACCAACCGCATGGACCGCATCTCCGTCTGGCTTGACCCCGCCGGAGACGGATCCGCCGAGGGGCTCGGCTACCAGGGAGCCCAGGCCGTCTATGCCCTGGCGGGCGGCGGCATGTTCGGGATGGGCCTCGGCCAGGGCCGCCAGAAGGTCCACTGGATCCCCGAGGCCCACAGCGACTTCATCTTCGCGGTGCTTGGGGAGGAACTCGGGTTCGCCGGTGCCGTGCTGGTGCTCTTCCTGTTCGGCACGCTGGCCTTCTCGATCTACCGGATATCAAGCCTCTCCAAGGATCCCTTCGCCATCTGCGTCTGCGGTGCGGCAATCGCCTGGATCATGGGCCAGACACTGCTCAATATTGCGGTCGTGACAGGTCTGGTCCCGGTCGTGGGGATCCCGCTGCCCTTCCTCTCCTACGGCGGCTCCTCAATGATCGCGCTGCTGGCCATGATCGGAGTCCTGATCTCGTGCTCCCGGCAGGCGGAAAAAGCCGCCGCGCTTGAAACATCAGGCGGTTAGGCGGCGCGCCGGCGGTCAGGGGCCCAGAAGCCGTGCGGCGTCGGCCTGGGATCTGAGCTGCTGTTTGCTCAGCGCGGTGCCGGGAAGGAACCCGGAGTCCGACATCATGCGGCGCAGTTCGGCCGGCGTATACGGAACCGGCGAGCCCAGGTGGGCCATCGAATGGCAGTTGGGGCACAGGGGCACGAGGTCCTGGACCGGGTCCAGCTCATACCCCGGACCCAGCTCTGACGCCGGAACGAGGTGGTGCACGTGCAGGTACCCGTGCCCGGCCGGCCCGTACACCGCCTCGAAGTCCATTGCGCATACTGCGCACGAGGTGCCGAAATGGGCTAGGCACACCCGCCGGGCGTCGGGGTCGCGCTCATACCGGTTGGCCATCACCCGCGTCAGGGCGTCGGCTGGATAGGTTCCCGGGGGCGGCAGGATCGGGTCGAGGTCGCCCGGAATGTGCTCGGCCCACAGGGTCCTGATGCTCCTCTCGACCGATTCTGGAATCCGCCGTGCCGAACCCACCGTGCTCCATCCGGCTCCGGGCGCGCGCTCAAGCAGGGTCGACGTCGGAATCTGGTCACCGCGGGGGAGCAGGGCGTCGAAGTCGACGTTGACCGACAGGCCCGGATCATCCGGGCCGGCGGCCCGGCCCTCCTCGAAAGGCGCGGATGCGACGACGCCGTGGCCGATCAGCCCGCGTTCCCTCGGACTGTGCCCTTGGACCAGCAGCCAGGCGTCGGCGCCGACCGGCACGTCAACGCCGCGGCCGAGATTCCACCGGGACCGGAAGACCCCGGTGGCTCTTACGACGTCGATCGCGGAGGGGTAGTTGGGGTGCCAGTCCCACAACGAGGGGTTCCAGCCAAGCAGCACTGCGGTCATTCACTCAGTCTCCCACTTCAGCGCCGACAGGCGTGGGGGAATGAGCGGGCTGGCTGATTTACGTGCCGGGTGGCACCATCAGCTGAGCCATTGCGGCTGGTCTCCGCCCCAGGGCCTGGGGTCGGAGGGCCACCCTCGTGGTCCGTCGTCGTACCCGAGCGCGGGAAGCGCAACCGTGAGGCGGCCGTTCCTGCTGGCCGTGAGGGTCGGCGGGTGGGACGGCAGGGGAGCGGGGGTTGGACGCTCATCGCGCAGCAGCCCCGTGGCGAGGCCGGCAAGGGACGCCTCAAGCAGCCACGACCCGCCGTCGTCCTGCTGGCGCCGCAGCGTGGACAGGACGGCGGCGGCCAGCAGGTACCCGGCGGCATGATCAAGCGCCTGGGCCGGCAGGGCGCCGGGGCGGACGCCGTCGGGGGACTCCCGCACGGCGATGCCGGTCGCCGCCTGCACGATGCTGTCGAACCCGCGGCGGTGGGCCCACGGCCCGGTGGTTCCCCAGGCGCTCAGCCGCCCGACGATCAGGCCGGGGTGGTCCGCCGCAAGGTCATCCGGTGCCAGGCCGAGACGGTCCAGCGAGCCGGGCCGGTAGCCGGTGATGACGACGTGCGCCTCCTGGAGCAGGCCGCGGAACGTCCGGTTGTCGGCGCCGTGCGAAAGGTCAAGGAGGGCACTGCGCTTGCCGATGCCGGTGTCGAGGTGTTGAACCGGCATTTCGGGGAGCGCCGGGCTGTCGATGCGCAGGACGTCGGCGCCCAGCAGGGCGAGGGTGCGGGCGGCCACCGGTCCGGCGATCACGCGGGTCAGGTCGAGCACCCGCAGCCCGCGCAGTGGTGCCGCGGGTGAAGCGGCCCCCGAACCGGTGAAACGTACGGTTCCGGGGCCGAGCAGGGTCTTGACCAGGGGCGGTCCCTCCGGGTCGCCGCCCCAGTCGCTGAGGCCCTCACTGGGCGTGCGGACGGCGACCGCGATTCCGCCCGCTGCGTAGACGCTCTCCTCGAGCTCACGCGCCGGGGCCGAGCGGACCCCGGCAGCGAACTGGTCGGGACCGGTCTCGGAAGGCAGTGCCAGGGCGGCCAGCAGCCGGTCCCGGTGGTGGGGGTAGTTGGCGTGGGTCCTGATCCAGCCGTCTTCGGCCTCCCAGAACCCGGACAGCGGGGCCCAAAGGTCGGGGCTTTGGCCATCGATCCGGAGGTGCCGTTCGCTGGTGAAGGCCGTTGCGATCCGGGTTCCATCGATGCGCACCAGTCGGGGGCGCCCGTCACTGCTCGGGGTGAGCCGGTCGGCCCACAGAGCCGCGGCAAGTGAGGCTGCCGCCACCGACTCCCGGGCAAGAAGCGCAACCGGGAGGTTCGAGGCGAGAGCGGGTTCTCCGCCGGGGACCACCCGCTGGAGGGCCTCAGGCGTTTCGTCGAGGGCCGACCAGGTTAGCCCGAGCAGGGATGACGGGAAGGGGCCGGGGCTCATGCCGGTTCGCCGGCAAGCTCGGACATGTCGGACCGGGTGCAGCAGGTCTCGGCTGGCCCGTGGAAGGTTCGCCGGTACGCGGCCGGGCTGACTCCCACCGCCCTGTGGAAGTGCTGGCGCAGAAGCACCGACTGGCCGAAGCCGCTCTCTCGGGCGATCGAGTCGATGCTGAGGTGCGTGTCCTCGAGGAGTAGCTGCGCGCGCTGCACCCGGCGGGAGGTGAGCCACGCAGCCGGGGTTGCGCCGGTGACCGCCCGGAAGCGCCGTGCGAAGGTGCGCTCCGACATGTGAACCTTGCTGGCGAGATCCGGCACCGAGAATTCCTGGTTGAGGTGTCCGTCAAGCCACGCGAGGAGCTGTTCGATCGGGTCCTCGCTTTGAACGGGGATGGGGCGCTCGATGTACTGCGCCTGTCCGCCGTCGCGGTGCGGCGGAACAACCATGCCCCGCGCGATGGCGGCCGCGGCCTTTGCCCCGAATTCCCTGCGGATCAGGTAGAGGCTTGCATCGATTCCAGACGCGGTGCCGGCGCTCGTCAGGATGTTGCCGTCCTCAACATAGAGCACGTTTTCATTGACGCGGACGTTTGGGTACTGGCTGGCGAGCTCCTGGGAGTGTGCCCAGTGCGTGGTCGCCCTCCGCCCATCGAGCAGCCCCGCCTCGGCAAGGGCGAACGCTCCGGAGCACACGGAGAAGATGCGCGCCCCGCGGCGGTCCGCGCTCTGCAGGGCATTAATGACGGAGGTGGGCAACGGGTCTGAGGAGTGGGTAGGGAGCGTGATCACCAGATCGGCGTCCCTCGTGGCCGCCAGATCGCCCTGAACCTCTATGGAGAACCCGGTGTCGGTCTTCACCATGCCAGGGATGGGTGTGCATAACCGGAGATCGAACTTCGGCAGGCCGACGCCAAGGCCGGAGCGGTCAATGCCAAAGACCTCGCAGACCACACCGAACTCGAAGGGAGCGACTCCCGGAAGGACGATGACAGCAACGGATGTGAGCACAACCACATTATGGCAGAAATCAGATGCAATGTGTCGTTTCTGCCACTATTTGTTCGCCTCCCCAAGTTTCAGAATCGATGCATGGACTTCCTCATTGTTCTCGCAGTACTTGGCGTACTTGTGGTCGCGCTCTCCGGAAGGGGAGTCCTGCGGCTGGTCCGCTCCGACGGAAAAGAAGTGGGACTTCCGCCCGCTTCGCATCTTTCGTGGAGCGCCGGGACGCTGCCGAGCATTCCGTTCGGCAACACTCCCTCGATCTGAATTCCGGTGCTCTCAGCCACCCATCCCGAATAGGAGAACGAATGTCTTTGCTGATCGTCCTCACGGTGACCCTCGCCGTCTTCGCCCGGGTGGGGTGGGAAGCACAGCCCGCCCGGGAGAGGCTGCCGTTCACCCAGTGGAGGGTTGCCGACCTCCTCGCCAATGCCCACAGGGGACTCGAGCTCTGCTCGAAAGCCCCGCTCATGTCCTTCTATCCACCAAAGACGCAGGAGCAAGACCCATGCTGAACCAACCACCCGAATACTTCCTCAGTCTGCACAATGCCGAGCTGGCTTCCTACCTTGAGACCGCCGAGCGCCGCCGGAACGTCGAACGCCGTCGGGCGGGCAACCCCGACCCGCTCCAGGTCCGCCACTACCTCTTCCCACGCCCGGACTTTCGGATCCGTCTGGACTCCTTCAGCCGCCCGGGCTTCATGGCGATTCCGGGACGGTTCAGGCGGCCGGCGTGGGCAAGGCGGTTGAGGGCCCCCGCGCTCGCAGGGTCGGCACAGCCGATGCCCTGTGAGAGCTGCCCCTGACTATCGACGGTTTGCATACGCGAGGTGCATCGACCGAACCCTAGAAGGGCCGACGGCCACAATTCTCCCCTGCTGAACCCCTGTTGTTAGGCGTGTCTAGGGGAACATCGCCCTTGTCAGGCAGTCGGCCGGCGTGCGGCGGGCTGCCTGACTAGGCCCGTTCCGCCGCCTCATCGAGCATTTCGCACACGTCGCGGACGTTCATGGCGGTGTCCATGAGAACCTCCACCGAGGTTGGTGGGACGGCAGTCGGATCTCCACGAAACTCGAGCTCAAGGGACAGCTTTCCGTGCTCGAAGTAGAAGAACTCCGGGAAACCATCTTCGGCCATTGCGGCGGCTTGAGCGGGATTTAGCGGATAGACGATTGAGGGACCCTTGAGCGATACGACAACGGTCCGCTGATCGGCCGAGACGCGCTCGGATGCCGCTCCGGAGATATCCAGTTCGTCGATGAACGCACCGTCCGAGGCCCGGGTCAGGTCAACGGTGAAATCACCCCGGTACTTCACCACAGATGATCCGTCCCGCTTCACCCGGGCCTTGTACCGGACCTCCCGCACGTCTCCGGTCGTCATGATGACGGTGGTGCCGCACGCCTGGATCTCGATAGGTTCGTAATACTCGTCGGGGACGGGCAGGTACCGGCCCACGGTATCCTCCGGAGGCCACGGGGCGGGGGCTTCCTCCTCCGGGGTCGCAGCGGCGGACGCCGTCCCGGCGGTGAGAGACAGCGCAATGAGAAGCGGAAGGCACAGCTTGTTCGAGGTTTTCATGATCAGGCTCCTGGCCGTGGCAGGAGTGCTGCTCTCGCGAGTCCTGCCCAAAGAATGCATTCGATGCCTGGAAGGCGACAAGACCGGTGGGGCGATGCTGCGAAGCGGCCGCGGAAACGGCGCGTAACGGCTACAACCTAAGGCCGCCGCTGGGTGCTGTCAACGCGGCCTCATCGACCGGCGGAAGGGATTCCCCGGCTGTCACAGCCGGAGCGGGCTCGGGCGAGACCGGTGAAGGGCGAAGGCGGCAGGACCGCCGATAAGCCCCGCGAGCAGGACCGTCACCCCGGCAACCGGCCACGACCGCCGCCCGTTCCCGCGGGCAAGAACCGCAACCCGCCGGCCGACCGATACGCTCCCTGAGCTAGGCCGGCCGGCGTGCGGCGGGCTGCCTGACTAGGCCCGTTCCGCCGCCTCATCGAGCATTTCGCACACATCGCGGACGTTCATGGCGGTGTTCATGAGCACCTCCACCGAGGTTGGTCCAACGGCGGTCGGATCTCCGTGAAATTCGAGCTCAAGGGACAGCTTTCCGTGCTCGAAGTAGAAGAACTCCGGGAAGCCTTCTTCGGCCAGCGCCGCGGCATCAGCGGGACTTATGGGATAGACGATTGAGGGACCCTTGAACGATTCGACAACGGTTCGCTGATCAGCCGAGATGCGCTGGGAGCCCCGCCCTGAGACGTCGAGTTCGTCGATGAACGCACCGTCCGAGGCCCGGGTCAGGTCAACGGTTGAGTCACCCCGGAATTTCACCACAGTTGATCCGTCCTGCTTCACCCGGGCCTTGTACCGGACCTCCCGGACGTCTCCGGATGCGATGGTGACGGTGCTACCGCACGCCTGGACCTCGATAGGGTCGTAGTAATCGTCGGGGACGGGCAGGTACCGGCCCCCGGTGTCCTCCGGAGGCCATGGGGCGGGGGCTTCCTCCTCCGGGGCCGCAGCGGCGGACGCCGTCCCGGCGGTGAGAGACAGCGCAATGAGAAGCGGAAGGCACAGCTTGTTTGAGGTTTTCATGATCAGGCTCCTGGCCGTGGCAGGAGTGCTGCTCGCGAGTCCTGCCCAAAGAATGCATACGATGCCTGCAAGGCGACAAGACCGGTGGGGCGATGCTGCGTCGCGTCCATGGAAACGGCGCGTAACGGCTACAACCTAAAGCCACCGTAGGGTGCTGTCAACGGGATTTTCCGGTCCGGCACGCCCGGCCGGAACCACCTGGGCGGCCCGCTCCGGAGCCGCCGCGGCGCTGATGACGTAGGCTAGAACCACCATGGCAGCCACTGATTTTCCCGCAGAGATCCGCGCACTGCGCGCCAAGTACACGTCAATCGAGCAGGTGTCCGACGTCGACGGAATCCGTAAGGACATCGCCGAACTCAGCGAAGAAGCCGGCGCTCCCGACCTTTGGGACGACCCGGCGGCAGCGCAGAAGATCACCTCGAAGCTTTCGCACAGGCAGTCGGCCCTGGAGCGGCTCGAAACCCTCCAGTCACGCATTGACGACCTTGAGATCATGGTCGAACTCGGCCAGGCCGAGGACGACGAGGACACCCTCGCGGAGGCCGAGAAGGAACTGACCTCGCTGAGCAAGGCACTCGACCAGCTCGAGATCGTCACACTGCTTGCCGGTGAGTACGACGAGCGTGAGGCAGTGGTGAGCATCCGCTCGGGCGCCGGGGGAGTCGACGCCGCTGACTTCGCCGAGATGCTGCTGCGCATGTACCTGCGCTGGGCAGAGCGCCACGGGTACCCGACACAGGTGCTCGACACCTCCTACGCCGAAGAAGCCGGACTCAAGTCGGCCACCTTTGAAGTCAAGGCGCCCTACGCGTTCGGCACGCTCTCCGTGGAGGCCGGAACCCACCGCCTGGTGCGCATCAGCCCGTTCGACAACCAGGGCCGCCGGCAGACCTCCTTCGCGGCGGTCGAGGTCATCCCGCTGATCGAACAGACAGACGTCATCGAGGTTCCCGACAACGACATCCGCGTCGACGTCTTCCGCTCCTCGGGCCCGGGCGGCCAGTCGGTCAACACCACCGACTCCGCGGTCCGCCTGACCCACCTCCCGACCGGGCTTGTGGTCTCGATGCAGAACGAAAAATCCCAGATCCAGAACCGGGCCGCCGCCATGCGGGTGCTTCAGTCGCGGCTGCTGCTGCTGAAGAAGGAGCAGGAGGACGCTGAGAAGAAGGCGTTCGCCGGTGATGTGAAGGCCTCGTGGGGAGACCAGATGCGCTCCTACGTGCTCAACCCGTACCAGATGGTCAAGGACCTTCGGACGGAGCACGAGGTGGGCAACACCTCGGCCGTCTTCGACGGCGAGATCGACGATTTCATCGACGCGGGCATCCGCTGGCGCACCAACAACCGAAACGCCGACCAGTAGCGGCGCACCACTTTATTTTTGCGCCAATTCCCGGGCGACGGACGGCCCCGGCGGCCCTATATTAAGGTGCATGGAGCCTACCTCTCTGGTGAAATCGCGTCCTGCGCGGTATTCTCCGAGTAACATCCTTCACATCTTTCACACCCGACACATTGTCGGTGCATCATCGAGAGGCGAACCGGCGCGTCGAGCGTCAGCAGGCAGGAACCACATTCAGCGGGCATTGCCCGGGAACCTGCCGGCTGGACTCGGCGCGGACTAGTCATGATCACATTTGAAAACGTCACCAAGGTGTACGACCAGAAGTCGCGCCCGGCGCTGGACTCCGTCTCCCTTGAGGTGGACCGCGGCGAGTTCGTCTTTCTGGTGGGCGCCTCCGGCTCCGGGAAGTCGACGTTCATCCGTCTCGTGCTCAAGGAGGACGCCGCCTCGCGCGGCGCCGTCTACGTGGCGGGACAGAACGTCGCCAACATTCCCAGCTGGCGGGTACCGCGGCTGCGCCGCGGCATCGGCGTCGTGTTCCAGGACTTCCGGCTGCTCCCCAACAAGACGGTCTTCGCCAATGTCGCGTTCGCCATGCAGGTCATCGGGCGCAGCCGGGCCGTGATCCGAGAGACCGTCCCCGAGGTCCTCAAGACGGTCGGCCTCGAGGGCAAGGACAACCGCCTGCCCCACGAGCTCTCCGGCGGCGAGCAGCAGCGCGTGGCAATCGCCCGCGCCATCGTGAACCGCCCCGGGATCCTGCTGGCGGACGAGCCCACCGGCAACCTCGACCCGACCACGTCAATGGGCATCATGCGCGTGCTCGACCGCATCAACCAGAACGGCACAACCGTAGTCATGGCAACGCACGACGACGACATTGTGAACACCATGCGCAAGCGCGTGGTCGAGCTGCGCAACGGAGCGGTTGTCCGCGACGACGCCCAGGGCATCTACATCGGTGAAACCGGGGTGGCCGCCGAATGAGGCTTGCATTCATCCTCTCCGAGATCGGTTCAGGCCTGCGCCGGAACCTCTCGATGGTCATCTCCGTCATCCTCGTCACCTTCATCTCGCTGACGTTCGTCGGCGCGGCCGGGCTCCTCCAGCTGCAGATCAACCAGATGAAGGGGTACTGGTACGACCGCGTGCAGGTCGCCGTGTTCCTGTGCGTCGAGAACTCGACCTCGCCAAGCTGCGCCGCCGGCCCGGTCACCGAAGAGCAGCGGGAGTCAATCCGCGGCATGCTCGAGTCGGAAGCGTTCAGCCCCTACGTGGCGTCGGTGGAGTACGAGTCGCAGAAGGATGCGCTCGGCCACTTCAAGGACCAGTTCGCAAACTCTCCGATCGTCGACTCGGTCACCGCCGACCAGCTGCCCGAATCGTTCCGCGTGAACCTCGTCGATCCGGAAAAGTACGAGGTCATCAACGAGGCCTTCTCCTCCACGCCCGGCGTCGACGTCGTCAGCGACCAGCGCGAACTGCTCGAGAAGGTCTTCTCGGTGATGAACCGGGCCTCGCTGGCCGCCCTGGTGGTGGCCGGCGTGATGACCGTGTGTGCCATCCTCCTGATCGCGACGACAATCCGGCTTTCGGCGTTCAGCCGCCGACGCGAGACCGGCATCATGCGGCTTGTCGGGGCGTCGAAGGCCGTCATCCAGCTTCCCTTCATCCTCGAGGGAGTGATCGCCGCCGTCGTAGGCGCGCTGCTCGCCTCGGCGGCGCTCTGGGGAGTTTCCCGTTTCCTGATCGGCGGATGGCTCGCCCGCGAATACCCGGAGACGGCTTTTATCTCAACCCAGCAGGTTCTCCTGCTGGTCCCGGCGCTTATTCTGCTGGGTGCACTACTGGCAGGCATCTCATCCCTGCTTACCCTGCGACGTTACGTGAAGGTTTAACAGCTATGCTCAGTGAAAATGGGGGACGTTTCATGAATCTTCGGTCGGCACATCCGGGCAGGCGCCCGTTCATCCTTCGGACGGCCGCAGGGACATCGATTGCCCTTGCCGCGGCACTGGCCCTTGGCTTCAGCAGCCCGGTTTTCGCTGACGACCTCGAGGACAAGAAGTCGGCGCTCGAGTCCGAAATCTCCGAGGTCCAGCAGTCGATCGAATACCTCGACGAAGACATCACCGAGACCATCGCCCAGCTGAAGGTGTACCAGGGCCAGCTCCCCGGCGCCCAGCAGGCACTGGCCGACGCCCAGGGCCGCGTTGAGTCCGCGACGAACGAGGTCAACGCACTGGGCATGCGCGTCCAGCTCGCCCAAGAGACAAAGTCCAAGATCACTGAGCAGCTGACCAAGGACAAGGCGGAGATGGAGGAGACCCGCAAGGTCATCGGCCAGATCGCCACCCAGGCCTACAAGAACGGCGGGGTTCCCTCCGACGTCTCGCTGATGCTCGGCGCCGAGGGCGCGGAGAGCCTCACCAACTCCATGGACATGGTCGACCAGGCGCTGCGCAGCCAGAATGCCGCGATGGACCGCCTTTCCCAGCAGAACGCCACCAATGCCAACAGCCAGGCCCGGCTGGCGGCCGTCGAAGCCGAAATCTCGGACCTCAAGGCCAAGGCCGAGGCAGCCCTCGCCGCGGAACAGTCGGCGCGCGACGCCGCGGCCGCCCAGAAAGCCAAGGTCGACACGCTCATCGCAGACACGTCGAGCCTCTCGGCGAAGCTGCAGAAGCAGAAACCGGTGATCGAGGCAAAACTGGCGAGCGTGGAAAAGGCCCACCAGAAGGTCACCAACGACATCGCCGAGCGCCAGCGGCGCCTCATCGAAGAAGCACGCAAGGCCGAGGAAGCCCGTCTGCGGGCCGAAGCCGAGGAGCGGGCGCGGGTCGAAACCGAACGGCGCGCAGCCGAGGCCGCCGCAGCGGCCCAGGCCGAAAACGAGCGGCGCGCAGCCGAGGCAGCAGCAGCGAACCGTCCGGCGCCGGCCCCCGTCGCCCCCGCGCCGGTTGCGCCAGTCCGCCCGGTGACCCCCGAGGCCCCGCCGGCGTCGAACCCCAGCGCGTTCGGGCTCCGCCCGCCGGTCAGCGGCCCGATCAGCTCCGGTTTCGGCTGGCGCCCGACGCCGGTGGGAAGCATCGACTTCAACGGCTCCGGCGGCTACACGCACACCGGAATCGACTACGGTGTGGGCTGCGGAACCGCGCTCTACGCCCCGGCCTCGGGCGAGGTCTGGTACGCCGACTCGAACGCCCTCCAGGGTGCCGGCAACCGCATCGTTCTGAACCACGGCGTGGTGGGCGGCAACGCGCTCGCCACGAACTTCTACCACCTGAGCAGCTTCAATGTTTACCCTGGCCAGCGTGTGAGCGCCGGCCAGCTGATCGGCTACACGGGAACCACCGGTAACTCGACGGGGTGCCACCTCCACTTCGAGACGGTCCTCAATGGAAGCCTCGTGAATCCGATGGGGCTGCTCTAGTCGTAGAATAGGACGCGTTGTCCTCCGGCGGACCGCCCGGTCCGCCCCGCGCCGATCAAGGAGTTTGCCGTGCCTAAGGAAAGTGGCCGGAAGGTAGTGGCCACCAATCGAAAGGCCCGGCACGACTACGAGGTCCTCGATACCTACGAGGCGGGCATCGCCCTGATGGGCACCGAGGTCAAGTCCCTGCGGGCCGGCAGGGCCTCGCTGGTGGACGGCTACGCCATCTTCTACAACGACGAGCTGTGGCTCGAAGGCATCCATATCCCCGAATACACGCAGGGAAGCTGGACGAACCACGCCGCGCGCCGCCGCCGGAAACTGCTCCTGCACCGCGACGAACTGACGAAGATCTCGCAGAAGATCCGGGAATCCGGCTTCACCCTCGTCCCGCTGCAGCTTTACTTCCTCAACGGACGCGCAAAGGTCGAAATTGCCGTCGCCCGGGGCAAGCGAGACTACGACAAGCGGCAGACCCTCCGCGAAAAGCAGGACAACCGCGAGGCGCTCCGCGCCATGCGCGAAAAGAATCTGGGCGCCTGAGCCATGAGCGATGTCTTCTGGGAAGCCCAGGACACGAGTGACGACGTCGAGGAATCCGAACTGCGCTTCCGGCGGCCCTGGTGGGTCACCGCCGGCGCCGTCGTTGACCTGCTGCTGCTGTTCGCGATCATCCCCGTGGGAATCCTTTCCCTCATCCCGTTCTTCTTCCTTGTGTACGTTTACCTCGCGCAGGCCCTGGTGTGGATCTCGCCGGTGCTGCTGCTGCTGAACGCCGCGATTTTCTGGTGGAGCTTCCGCCGCAAGCAGGCGGCGACCACGGCGCTGGCGGCACTGGGCATCGCCTTCGTCACCGTTTCCTTCGTTGTGGTCCTGCTCTGGCAGGCCCAGATCGTCATCCTCGGAATCCGGTTCTGATCCCTGCCCGGGCAGGGAATCACTGCCGCGGCGCATGCGTTACACTGAACGTCTGGGGAAACCGCACGGTGGATCCGGAGCTTGATAACTACATACGGGGATGACAGGTTTCGACGATGTTAGTCGCGACAGGGGAAGCGGGCCGAGGATACAGGGTTATCTCGTAAACGCTCTCTGTAAAACAATAAGTGCCGAATCTAAGCGCACTGACTTCGCTCTCGCTGCCTAAGCAGCGTAGCTAGTCCGTCAGACCGGGTTTGCTCTCGCCCCGGATCCTGGCGTCATTTAGAGGGCCACTGCTCCTGGTTTTTGTTGTAGGAACCAGGGGGACTCTTATACAACTGAGCTCGGCAGCCACTTGTTTGCACGATGGCTGGAGCTGAGAAAAACCGACGCAAACTGCGCCCGGAGAAGCCCTGACTACACTGCATCGGACGCGGGTTCAATTCCCGCCATCTCCACACTCCCGGCAGGGAAGCGTTTTCGGACGCTTCCCTGCCGTTTTTTGCGCGCGACCCGCCACCCCGCCGGACGTACCAGCGTTCGGCGGTCTGGCAAGGACCGGTCCGCGCCTGCCCTGCGGCCCGGTGCGGTGCCCGGCAACACTAGACTTGCGCCATGAGCTGGACTGACCGGCCGCCGCCGTGGCTGCCGCCGCTTCCCCCACCCAACCGGGGCAAGGTGCTGCTCGTCTTGGGGTGGCTGCTCGTCGGTGGGACGTTCATTTACATCTTCGTCATGAGCTACGTCGGCGGCACGCACACCCTGCTGACGCTTGTGCCGCTGCTTGTGGGGCTGGTGTGCATGATCGTTGGGATGCTTCGGCGCAACGAAGGGCGCTGACGCGTCTTCCGCGGCGAAGCGGGTGCCCCGTGGCATAGTCGAGGGGTCGCGTCCGCCCAAAGGAAGGCCCTTTTCCGTGAGCCCCACGTCTCCAGCATCGCCGCCCTGGTGGACCGGCGCCGTCGTCTACCAGATCTATCCGCGCAGCTTTGCCGACACGAACGGGGACGGCATCGGAGACCTGCCCGGGATCATCACCCGCCTCGACTACCTCGCGGACCTCGGCGTTGACGTGGTATGGCTCTCGCCGATCTATGCCTCACCGCAGAAGGACAACGGCTACGACATCAGCGGCTACCAGGACATCGATCCGGTGTTCGGAACGCTCGATGACTTCGACCGGCTCGTTGAAGGCCTCCATGCCCGCGGCATGAAACTGGTCATGGACCTGGTGGTGAACCACACCTCCAACGAGCATCCCTGGTTCGTTGAGTCGGCGTCCTCGCCCGATAACCCGAAACGCGACTGGTACTGGTGGCGGGACCCCCGCGAGGGGTTCACGGCGGGGGAGCGCGGAGCAGAACCGACCAACTGGCGCTCATTCTTCAGCGGACCGGTCTGGACGCTGGATGAGAAAACCGGGCAGTACTACCTCCACCTCTTCGCGCCCGAGCAGCCTGACCTGAACTGGGAGAACGCCGAGGTGCGCCAGGCGGTCTATTCGATGATGCGCTGGTGGCTGGACCGGGGCGTCGATGGGTTCCGCATGGACGTTGTCAACTTCCTCTCTAAGGACCCGGCGCTGCCCGACGGCGTTGTGCCTCCCGGCCAGCTCTGGGCCGACGGCGCCCCGTACTACGTGTCGGGGCCGCGGATCCACGAATTCCTCGCCGAAATGGGGCGTGAGGTGTTCGACGGCAGGGACGGCGACCTGATCACTGTGGGGGAGATGCCCGGAGTCACGATCGACGAGGCTCGACGCTTCACCGACCCCGGGCGCCGGGAAGTGGACATGGTCTTCCAGTTCGAACACGTGAGCCTCGACCAGGGCCCGGGCGGCAAGTGGGACTACCGCGGCCTCGACCTCCGGGACCTGAAGACCTCGTGGAACCGCTGGCAGAAGGGTCTCGCGGACACCGGGTGGAACAGCCTGTACCTCAACAACCACGACCAGCCGCGCTCGGTCTCGCGGTTCGGCGACGACACCGCGTACCGCTACGAATCCGCAACCCTGTGGGCGGCGCTGCTGCACCTGCACCGCGGCACGCCGTACATCTACCAGGGGGAGGAACTCGGCATGACGAACGTTCCGTTCACCTCGATCGAGGACTTCCACGACGTCGAATCGTGCAACTGGTACGCCGAAGCGACATCCGAACTGGGCCTGGAGCCCGCGGACGTGCTCGAGGGCCTGCGGCGGATGAGCAGGGACAACGCCCGCACCCCCGTCCAGTGGTCGGCTGCCGCGCATGCCGGGTTCACCGTGGGGACGCCGTGGATGGCGGTCAACCCGAATTACACGGCCATCAACGCCGAGCAGGACAGGTCCTCCGACCGCTCCGTCTTCCGTTTCTACAAGCGGCTGATCGCGTTGCGCCACGACAGTGAGGTGGTGCGGCTGGGCCGCTTCGAGCTCGAGCACCCCGACGACCAGGTGCTCTACGCCTTCACCCGGAGCCTCGACGGCACGACGCTGCGGATCCTCGGCAATGTCTCGGGAACCGAGCTTGCCCTGGACGGGCGCGACGGACAGGGCCGTCTGCTGCTGGGCAATTACAACGACGCCGGAGCACCAAGGACCCTGCGGCCCTGGGAGGTCCGGATCCTCGAGGCGCCGTGAGCGGGCCCGTCAGCGCTCGTGGGTGAGGGCCGCGGCGTAGAGGTCGATGAGTGCCGGCATGCCGCCCTCGCGCATGGCACGGCGCTGGCGTTCGGCACCGGTGCCCTGCTGCCAGACCGACTCAAGCCCGGCGCTCACCCACTCCGAGTCTCCCTCGGCGTCAAGGGCGGGCCCCACGTAGTCGAGCAGGGCTTCCATCTGGGCGCGCGCCGGCACCAGCTCCCCGGAGCGCAGGTCGACGGCACTTGCCGCAAGCCCGTCCCGCGCCGCCTGCCACAGGGCCGCGTCGAGCAGTTCGGGGTCGGGGTTGAGGAACACCGTCCCCGCCACCGCATCCTGGAGGGCTGTGTTCACCAAGGCACGGACAAGGGCGCCGATCAGCACAGAATCCTGTGCTTCGAGCTGGACGTCGCCGGCCCGGACCTCAAGGGTGGGGTAGCGGTCGGACAGCCGTGCCATCCACGTCAGCACCCCGCGGTCGATGATGGCCCCCGTGCCGACGAGCCGGGAGATGCGCCTTTCGTAGTCCTCGGCGTCGGCGAACACCGGGGCGATGCCCTGCACCGGCCACCGCCGGTAGTGCACCAGCCGCCAGCTTGAGAAGCCGCTGTCCCGGTCCAGCCAGAACGGGGAGTTCGTGCTGAGCGCCGTGATGATGGGAAGCCACGGGCGGATGCGGTTGAGCGCCTGGACCCCCGTGTCCTTGTCCGGGACGCCAACATGCACGTGCAGGCCGTTGACGAACTGGTCCCCGACAATTCCCGGCGCGCTTGCCTTGAGCTCCCGGTAGCGCTGCTTGTCGGTGATGTCGGGGTAGGCCGGCTCGAAGCGCGGGGCCGTGGCCGTGGCGGCGGCGAGGATTCCCATGCTCCGCGCGGCCGTGTCGAGCTGGCGCCGGAAGTTGAGCAGCGACTCCTCGGCCTCGGTGAGGGTGTCGCACACGGGCGTTGCCGTTTCGATCTGGCAGCTGAGCAGTTCGCGCTGGATGTCGTCGGCCCGGATTTCCGGTACCTGCTCAAGCAGTTTCTGCACCTCCGTGGCCCTGGCTGAGGGAAGGCCCGAATCGGGCTCAAGCAGCAGGTACTCCTCTTCCAGGCCAAGTGTTGTCACGCGGCAGCTCCAATGTCGAAGGGACGTTCTTAGCCAAGTGTAAGGATGCTGACGTTCGCCGCCGAACGGAAGCCGGAAACCCTCACGGCTTGACCGGCGCCGCTCAGGCCGGGGAGGAGTCCAGGCTGCACCCGGGGTGGGGGTCGGCGGTTTCAACCCAGATCGACCCGGCGAGCAGGTCGCCGACCTCGAGCTCGACGCTGCCCGTTCCGTGTCCTGCCACAACCGTCAGCGCACCGCCGAAGGGCCGGCGTCCACGCACCTCCAGCGGGGTGTCGAGACCCACGGCGTTGGAGCTGAGGTAGCGAAGGACCGCCGGGTCCTCGTCGCTGATGCGCGCCACGCGGGCGCGGTGGCCGTCGTCGAGGGTTCCCAGCGGCACTGCGGCAGGCAGTTCCACCTCGCCCTCGGCCGTGGGGATCGGATCCCCGTGGGGATCGCGCCGCGGCCTGCCGAGCTTCTCATCGAGGCGCTCGATGAAGGCATCGGAGACCGTGTGCTCAAGCAGCTCCGCTTCGTCGTGCACCTCATCCCAGCGGTAGCCGAGCTCGTCCACCAGGAAGGTTTCAAGGAGGCGGTGGCGGCGCACCATCGCCAGGGCCAGCCGCCGGCCCTCGCCGGTGAGCGTGATCGGGCTGTACTTGCGGCGTTCGGCCAGGCCAAGGTCAACCAGTTTGGTCACCATTTCGGTCACCGAGGAATTGGCGACGGAGAGGCGCCCGGCAAGCTGCGATGCCGTGATCGGTTTGTCCTGCCACTCGGTGAACCCGTAGATCGTCTTGACGTAGTCCTGGACGCTGGCGGAGTCGGTGCTGAGTACTGTGCCCTTCTTCGGTCCCATCGTCAGATTGTTCCACCGGCAAGCGCGTCGGTGGTGGACCGGGAGCGCCTGCGGCTGTCGCGCGCGCGGAGCTGCTGCCACAGCACGCCGTTGGGCCGGGAGAACAGGTAGACAGCGGTGAAGACGAGGGACTGCGCCAGGACAACCGCCGCCCCCGTTGAAATGTCGAGGTAGTAGCTGGCGTAGATGCCCGCCAGCGAGGCGGCGACGGTGATGCACACCGCCAGGACGAGCATGCGTTCGAAGCTGCGGGTGAGCAGGAATGCCGTTGCCCCGGGGGTGATCAGCATGGCGATCACGAGGATGATGCCCACGGCCTGGAGGCCCACAACAACGCTGAGCGCTAGCAGCCCCAGCAGCAGCGCCGAAAGGAACCGCGTGTTGAGCCCGATCACGTGGGCGTGCGTCCGGTCGAAGGCCAGCAGTGTCAGGTCCCGGCGTTTGAAGAGCACGACGGCGAGGGTCAGCAGGCCCAGTCCCACCACCTGCACCAGTTCGCTGTCGGTGACCCCGAGCACGTTCCCGAACAGGATGTGCATGAGGTCGACCTGCGACGGCGTGCTCGAGATGATGGCGAGGCCCGCCGCGAACAGCGACGTGAACACCACGCCGATCACCGTGTCGGGCTTGAGCTTCGTCGTCGAACGGACCACCCCGATCAGGGCAACGGCGCCGGCCCCGAAGATGAAGGCGCCGATCGAAAACGGGAGGCCGACGAGGTACGCCAGGGCCACCCCGGGCAGCACGGCGTGGGAAACGGCGTCGCCCATCAGCGACCAGCCCATGAGGATCAGCCAGCAGGAAAGCACCGCCGAGACAACCGCTGCGGCGACGGTGACGATCAGGGCCCGGGTGAGGAACCCGTACTGGAGTGGCTCGGCAAGCCACGCGAGAAGATCCATATCAGTGCTCCAGGTCGAGTGAGGTGCGGCCGAAGGCCAGGGCGAGGTTGCTCTGCGTCAGGACCTCCGCGGGCTTGCCGAAGGCGAGGACCCGGTTGTGGAGCAGGAGCACGCTGTCGCACAGCTGCGGAATCCCCGCAAGGTCGTGGGTGGAGACCAGCACCGACCGTCCTTCGTCGCGCAGGTCCTTGAGCAGCGCCGTCATTGTGGCCTCGCTGCCCTTGTCGACCCCGGCGAAGGGTTCGTCAAGCAGCAGGAGCCGGGCGTCCTGGGCGATGCTCCGGGCAACGAAGGCGCGTTTGCGCTGGCCGCCGGAGAGTTCGCCGATCTGCCGTCGGCGGAGGTCTGCGAGGCCGACGCGTTCCAGGGCGGCGGTGACGGCGGCGTTGTCGGCGGGGGAGGGACGGCGGGCCGGCCCCATCCGCGCATACCTGCCCATTTCCACCACGTCACCGACCGAGACCGGGAAGTCCCAGTCCACATCCTCGGCCTGGGGAACGTAGGCAACGGTGCCGCTGCGGCGGGCGTCGCGGTGTGAGCGGCCGTACAGCTCAATGCTGCCGGACTGGGGGTTGAGCAGGCCCATGAGCGCCTTGAACAGGGTCGATTTCCCCGAACCGTTCACGCCCACCAGCCCGCAGATGCTCCCGCCCTCCACGGTCAGGTCAACCGAGTCGAGCGCGTGGACCTCGTTGTAGCTCACGGTCAGGCCGCGCACTTTCAGGGCGGGTGCACCGGCGGCGGCAGCGTGCGTGCTCAAGAGGAGAGTCCTTCGGTGATCAGGCGGATGTCGTGGCGGAGCAGGTCGAGGAAGGTGGGCACCGGTCCCTCGGGCCCGGACAGGGAATCGACGTAGAGCGGGCCCTCAAGCCGGACGCCGGTTGCGGCGGCAACCTGCTCCTGGGCCGAGGGGTTGACTGTCGATTCGCAGAAGACGGCGGGAACGTTGGTTTCCTCGACGAAGCGGATGACCTCCCGGATCTGGCGCGGTGTTCCCTCGGCGTCGGCGTTCACCGGCCAGATGAAGGCTTCCTTCAGGCCGGCGTCGCGCGCCAGGTAGGAAAAGGCTCCTTCGCAGGTGACAAGGGCCGCCTCCGCGCTGCCGCTGAACTGCGTCCGGAGTCCCTCGAGCATCTCCTGAAGTTCGGCCTTGAGGCCGGCGCCGTTGCGCTCGAATTCGGCGGCATGTTCGGGGCTGAGGTCGCTGAGGGCCTCCACGGTGTTGTCGACATAGGTCTGGGCGGCGAGGGGGGACATCCACGCGTGGGGGTTCGCGAGCCCCCGGTAGTCGCCCGAGCGGATGTCGACGGGCTCGACTCCGTCGGAGAGCACCACATGGGGGGCGTCGACGGAGAGGAGGAACCGCTCGAACCAGCGTTCGAGCCCAAGCCCGTTGTCGAGGATCAGATCCGCCTCCTGCGCCTCGACGAGGTCGGAGGGCGTTGGCTCGTACCCGTGGATCTCCGCCCCGACCTTCGTGATGGACTCCACCCTGACGTGGCCGCCGCCAACCGTTTCGGCAAGGTCCGCGAGCACTGTGAAGGTCGTGAGCACCACGGGCCGGTCGTCGGCGGTGCGCTCGAGGTCCGGCACTGCGGCCGGCGAGGCGCAGGAGCCCAGTGTCAGGGCGAGGCACACTCCCAGCACGGGCAGAAATTTCGGCATACCTAAATATAAGGCTTAGGGGTTCCTTACTCCAGTGTTGTGGCCTGGGTTGCCGCGGGTCACCGAGAGGTCAGCGGCGTATCGCCCGCCAGGCATGGGTGGAGTACGGCAGGATGACGGCGGAACCCGGCGCGTACCCGAGGTGCTCGTGAAGATACCAGCGCAGGTTCGTCTCAACCCGTGCCCGGATGGTTTCGGAGGCCCGCTGGTAGTAGCTGCGCGACTTCGCCAACTCGATGACGTCCTCGGTCGGCAGCGTCTGGGTCCACGTGAGGACCTGTTCCTCGGGCCGGGTGAACCGGGGGCCGGTGTCGGGCCGGTAGCCGGGGGAGTAGACATCTCCGGCGTGCATGATCCGAGAGAGGCGGTGGACCCACGGCACTCCGACGTCGAGCTGGTTCCACACGATGCCAAGGGTTCCGCCAGGGACGAGGATGCGGGCGGCCTCGGCGGCGGCGGCCCCGTGGTCGAGCCAGTGCCACGCCTGCGCGATTGTCACAAGGTCGACCGAGGCCGCGGGAAGGCCGGTGTGCTCGGCGGTGCCCTGCGCGGCCCGGGCCCCCGGCAGCCGGGACCCCAGGACGGCGAGCATTTCAACGGACGGGTCCACCGCCGTCACCGCCAGCCCGCGCTCGACGAGCAGGCGCGTGAAAATGCCGGTTCCGGCCCCGAGGTCCGCTGCGGCGGCGCTGCCGGCGGGGACCAGCCAGTTCGCGGTTTCGTCGGGATACGAAGGGCGCACCCTGTCATACCGTTCACTGCCAGTCAGGTAGCCCTGCGCCAGCTCGCGGCGCCGGGCGGCGTCCATCCGCGGCCCTCCACGCACCACGTGCGGGTTCTCCTTCGTGTTCGGATGCTCGGCTAGAGCAGGTCGTCGACTTCGGGATTGAGCATGCGCAGCACCTCGCTGTGCAGGGTGCCGTTGGTGGCCAGCGCGTTGCCGCCGAACGGTCCGTCGACGCCGTCGAGCGAGGTGAACCTGCCGCCGGCCTCGGTGACGATGGGCACGAGGGCGGCCATGTCGTAGAGGTTGAGTTCCGGCTCGCAGGCGATGTCGACGGCGCCTTCGGCCACGAGGCAGTACGACCAGAAGTCCCCGTAGGCCCGCGTGCGCCATACGCGTTCGGTGAGGTTGACGAACTCGGGCAGGGCCGAACGCTTCTTCCACCCGGAGAGGCTCGAGTAGGACAGCGAGGCATCCTGGAGCTTTGAAACGTTTGAGACGCGCAGGCGGGTCGCCGCGGCGAGGGACTTGCCCATGAACGCACCGGTTCCTGTTGCCGCCCACCATCTCTTGCCCAGGGCAGGTGCACTCACCACTCCAACGACGGGCCGGCCCTCGTCGACGAGCGCGATCAGCGTGGCCCAGACGGGCACGCCCCGAACGAAGTTCTTGGTCCCGTCGATGGGATCGATGATCCAGCGCCGCGAGCTGGCTCCCGTGTTGCCGAATTCCTCGCCCAGCACCGCGTCGCGGGGGCGGACCCTGGACAGCTGGCTCCGGATCGACTCCTCGGCGGCCTTGTCGGCGTCGGTGACGGGAGTGAGGTCGGGCTTGGTCTCGACGCGCAAATCAAGGGCCTTGAAACGCGACATCGTCTGGTCGTCGACGGAATCGGCCATGACGTGGGCAAGGCGCAGATCATCGTTGTAGCTCTGGACGAGATTCATACTCTTCAACCTATCGCCTCTGGGAGGGAACCAAAGGAAAGCGGAACGTTAACCGCCGAAGGCCACCGGCGGCGGAAGCCGCAGCGGTGACCTTCGGTTCAGCCGCGGAACGCAGCTGGAGGTTCACACCAGAAGTGGGAAACCTTAGAGAACGGTGATGTTCTCGGCCTGAGGACCCTTGGGGCCCTGAGTGGTCTCGAAGTTGACCTTCTGGTTCTCTTCGAGTGAACGGAAGCCGTTCGAGTTGATTGCCGAGAAGTGAGCGAACACGTCGGCGCCGCCGTCTTCGGGAGCGATGAATCCAAAGCCCTTTTCAGCGTTGAACCATTTCACAGTACCTGTAGCCATTTTGTAATCCTTACCTTGGGAGAGTCGCTCCGTAATCCGAAGCGCTCGTCGCGGTGTTCGTTTTCGCTCGTCAAAAAAGCTTTCGAACTCCAAAAGGAGGATTCAAGGCTTGAAATTAATGCGCAACACAACAACTGGATTCAGTCTAACAGGTCTATTGGCTGCCAAGTTCCTTCGCGTCCTGACGGGCCTCGGCGGCACCGGCGCCCAGGAGGCGCCGGAGGGAGGCAAGGCGTGCCGGGCCGGATTCGCCCGCGGCGCCGCTGGCCACCCAGGCGTCGAGCCCGCAGTCCACCGCATTGGCGTCGTGCCGGCAGCCGCGGTCGCAGTCGGCGGTGCCCGGCTCAAGGTCGGGAAACGCCTGGAGGATCCGGTCGGCGTTGACGTGCGCGAGCCCGAAGGAACGGATGCCGGGGGTGTCGATGATCCAGGTGCCGGGGGCGGAATCGGCGGCCTTCAGGGCTATGGCGGAGGAGGAGGTGTGCCGGCCGCGCCCGGTGACGGCGTTCACCCCGCCGGTGGCGCGCGTCGAGCCGGTGAGGGCGTTGACCATTGTCGATTTCCCGACGCCGGAGTGGCCAAGGAGCACGCTGACCTGCCCGTCGAGTTCGTCGCGGAGTTTGTTTACGGCGGACTGGGAGAGCCGGGCCGAGGCGCCGTCGTCGGAGGTGGCGTCGATTCCCTCGACGTCGTCGGCCGTCCGGCTGATGATGACGCGCAGGTCGAGGTGGTCGTAGTTGGCCAGGAGCGCAGCCGGATCGCGGAGGTCAGCCTTGGTGACGCAGAGCAGGGGGCGGATGCCTGCGTCGTACGCGGCAACCAGCGCCCTGTCGATGAAGCCGGTGCGCGGCTCCGGGTTTGCCGCTGCCACAACAATGACGAGCTGGTCGGCGTTGGCAACGACGACGCGCTCCACCGGGTCGGTGTCGTCGGCGCTGCGCCGCAGCACGGTGCGCCGCTCCTCAACGCGGATGAGGCGGGCGAGCGAGTCGGGGCCGCCGCTGACGTCCCCAACGAGGCCCACGAGGTCACCGGCCACGACTGCACTGTTGCGCAGCTCCCGGGCGCGTGCCGCGACGACTAGGCGCTCATCCCTGGTGTCTTCGTCCACGACCGCCGTGTAGCGCCCCCGGTCGACCGTGACGATGCGTCCGGTCACGGCGTCTTCATAGGCCGGACGGTTTTTCGTGCGCGGGCGCGAGCCCTTCTTGTTGGGGCGGATCCGGACGTCGGACTCATCCCAGGCGCGGCCTCCGCGCCGGTTGACGGCCTCAGACACCCGAGGGTTCCCCGCTGCCGGCGGTAGCCACCATCCGCGCCCAGAGCTCGGGGAACTCAGGCAGGGTCTTCGCGGTCGTGCCGATGTTCTCGACCAGGACGCCGTCGACGGCGAGCCCGAGGATTGCCCCCGCCGTCGCCATGCGGTGGTCGTCGTAGGTCGAGAAAACCCCGCCGTGGAGGGGCGCCGGGGTGATCCGCAGCCCGTCGGAGGTTTCGACTGCGTCTCCGCCCAGGGCGTTGATTTCGCGCACCAGCGCCGCGAGGCGGTCGGTTTCGTGCCCGCGAAGGTGGGCGATGCCGGCGAGGGTCGACGGCGAATCGGCAAGCGCGCAGAGGGCGGCGACGGTTGGCGCAAGTTCGCTCGTGTCGGCGAAGTGCCCCCCGGTGATACCAGCCCCGCCGGTCACCGTCAGGACGCCGCCGGCGAGGCTGACCGACGCGCCCATGCGTTGCAGGATTGAACGCCACGCATCCCCGACCTGCGTTGTGTCGGCCGGCCAGTGGGGGATGCGAACGGTCCCGCCGGTCACCAGGGCTGCCGCGAGGAACGGGCCGGCGTTCGAGAGGTCGGGTTCGATAGTGATATCGAAGGCGCCGACCCGACCGGGCCGCACCCGCCAGTGGTTGGCCACGGAGTCGTCGACCTCAACGCCGACGCTGCGCAGCACGCGCACGGTCATCGAGATGTGGTCGAGGCTTGGCACCGGACCACCGACGTGTTCGAGGTGAAGCCCGGAGGTGAAGCTTGAACCGGCAAGCAGCAGGGCCGATACGAACTGTGACGAGGCCCCTGCGTCGACCCTGAGATGTCCGCCCTGCACCTCGCCCGTCCCGCGCACGGTGAAGGGCAGCGAACCGGTGCCGCCGTCGTCGACGGCGACACCGAGCTGGCGCAGCGCGTCGATCATCACCGCCATGGGGCGGCGGCGCGCGTGCGGGTCGCCGTCGAAGGCCGCGGTCCCTGACTGCAAAGCCGCAAGGGGAGGAACAAAACGCATCACGGTGCCGGCCAGGCCGCAGTCGATGCTGCGGTCCGCGGAGGCCCGCACCAGCGGCTCCACATGCAGGTCGGGCCCGAAGCCGCCGTCCCCCGGCACCTCGGTGATCCGGGCGCCGAGCGCCCGGAGGGCCTCGATCATCAGGGCCGAGTCCCGGGAGTGAAGCGGAGCCCTCAGCGTGGAGGGACCGTCGGCGAGCGCCGCGAGGACCAGGTACCGGTTTGTCAGCGACTTCGATCCCGGAACATCAACGACGGCGTTCACGGGTGCGGCGGGCCGGGGAGCCGGCCAGGAGGAGTTTGCAGCGGCCGGGGCGGATTCCCCGAGGCGGATTCCGGTCATTGAGGCTAGGAACCCACAACTTCCGCCGCGGTCTTGCGTACCACCTTGTCGGCCTTCTTCAGCTGCTTCCGGGCGTCCTTGCTCAGGCCTGCGGCGTTCCGCCGTGCGTCGGCCGCGAAGTGTTCGGCGCGCCAGGCGAGGCCGGGGCGGCCGTTCGTGTCGACCGAAGCGAGCAGTGCGGCGCCGATAAGGGTCAGGTTCCGGAGCAGCTGGCTCCTGCGCTCCTTGCGCGCCGTCGGCGTTGTGGAATCCGCGGAACGGAAGTCGACAACCGTGTTCACTGTTGCCGATAGCGCGAGAAGGGTGGCCGCGGTGCGCGAGAACCGTCCAATGCTCAGCATCAGGCCCGCGCCGATCTGCGTTGCCCCGAGAACCTGGGCCACGAGCTTCGGGTTGCTGGTCAGCGGCGCGGCCGAAGGCACTGCCTTGCTTACCTTGCGGAGGAGGGGCTCGAGCTGCACAGCGGCTGCACCCGCGCTTCGAACCCGGTCCACACCCGAGAATGCGAAGCTGCTGGCGATCAGTGGGCGGGCGAAAACACGGACAAGGGTCACAATTGCCTCCTGGTTGCCGGCGCTGGAACGCCGGTGTTCGTGGATATTCGGAACTTACGAAGCACGCTGGGTCTAGTTTTGCACTTTTGGTCCTGCTGTGCGATCCGCATAAGAATCAGGGCGCCGAATTGGCAGGCTCCGGAATAAGATACCGGCGCGTCAGGTTGGAGTTGTTGTAGGAATACAGGAGAGGTTGACATTGAGCACATCAGCACCCGTCGTTGCGCCGCTTGCCGACGACTTCCAGTTGGAGGTCACGCCGGCCGTCCGTGCGCGCAAAGACACGCGCGGTGGCGGACGCGTAGACTTCTCTTCGATGAATACAACAGCCCCGACGGGCAGCAGCCAGACCGACGATGACCAGTTTGACGTCTCCGAGGAATCAGAAGCCGACCGCAAGGCGCGCTTCGAGCGCGACGCGCTGCAGTACGTCGATCAGCTCTATTCAGCAGCGATGCGCATGGCCCGCAATCCCAGCGATGCTGAGGACCTCGTCCAGGAGGCCTACACGAAGGCGTTCTCGGCGTTCCACCAGTACAAGCCGGGAACAAACCTCAAGGCGTGGCTCTACCGCATCCTCACCAACACGTACATCAATCTTTACCGGAAGCGTCAGCGCGAGCCGCTGCAGTCCCATTCCGACACGATCGAGGACTGGCAGCTGGCGAAGGCCGCGGAGCACACGTCGTCGGGACTTCGCTCGGCCGAGGCTGAGGCGCTGGACCACCTGCCCGATTCCGATGTCAAGAACGCGCTGCAGTCCATTCCCGAGGAATTCCGCCTCGCGGTGTACTTCTCCGATGTCGAAGGCTTTGCCTACAAGGAAATTTCAGAAATTATGAACACGCCCATCGGGACAGTCATGTCCCGGCTGCACCGCGGACGCAAGATGCTGCGCGATCTCCTCTCGGAGTACGCGCTCGAACGGGGCCTAGGCACCCCCGCGGCCGTCTCCGGCGCAGGCGCGGGCACTAAGCAGGAGAGTGGAAAATGAGCGACTGCGAAAGCCTGGGCGATTGCCCCGACTCCCGGATTGAACGCCTCTACGAATACCTCGACGGCGCGTTGTCGCACCAGGACCTCGTGGAGATCAAGGAGCACCTCGACGGGTGCCCGGAATGCGCGAAGGAACACGACCTTGAGTGCGTCATCCGATCCGTCGTGAAGCGCTCATGCAAGGAGGTTGCGCCAACGTCCCTCAAGGACAGCATCCTCAACCGCATCAGCCAGCTGAAGACGGTGGATCACTGACGCGTCGCGGCGCCGCCGGGTGACGCTCGTGGGCAGTGCCCGTCGAATGGCAGACTAATGAGCAAGAAAAATACCCCCGGGCGAATGCCCGGGGGTATTTTCATGCTCTGCGGCGCACCTCAGGTGTTGGGACGCTTGCCGTGGTTTGCGCCTCCGCGCTTGCGGTCGCGGCGCTTGCGTGCTCGCTTGCTCATGAGTGCCTCCTTCGTTATGCCTTCAGAACTGCAGTCCAGTCTCCCACATCCGGCGGGCGCGGCCTAAACGGGCGGGCGGCAGCGGGCGGGGTCCTAGGATGGTCGCACAGCCGTAGCCAAAGGAGCCAGAATGCGTGCCGCCTATGCCCGCGAGATATCCCCGGAGAACCCGCTTGACGGGCTGGTCGTCGGAAACCTCGAACCTTCCGCCCCTCCCGAGGGTTTCCGCCGCGTCACGGTGCGGGCTTCCTCGCTGAACCGCCACGACCTGTGGTCGCTGCAGGGGGTCGGGCTACCCGCCGACCGGCTTCCCATGGTGCTGGGCTGCGACGCCGCGGGGATCGACGACGAAGGACGCGGCGTGATCGTGCACGGGGTCCTTTCCTCCCCGGACTGGCGCGGCGACGAGACGCTTGACCCACGGCGGTCCCTGCTCTCGGAGCGCTATCCGGGAACAATGGCCGATTACGTGTGGGTCCCGGAGCGCAACCTGGTGCCCAAGCCCGACGAGCTGACCTTCGAGGAGGCTGCGTGCCTTCCCACGGCGTGGCTCACCGCGTACCGCATGCTGTTCACCGTCTCTCCGGCCGCGCCGGGGTCGACGATCCTCATTCAGGGCGCCGGGGGTGGTGTTTCGACGGCACTGATCCTCCTTGCCGCAGCCGCGGGATTCCGGGTCTGGGTGACGAGCAGGAGCGCGGACAAGCGCGAACGCGCCCGCGGGCTCGGCGCCGCCGAAGCCTTTGACGCCGGGGAGCGCCTTCCCGAGCGGGTCGACGTCGTTTTCGATTCGGTGGGGGAGGCGACCTGGGCCCACTCGCTCAAGGCTCTGCGGCCCGGCGGCACGCTGGTGACCTGCGGTGCGACGAGCGGGCCGGCGCCGTCCGCTGACCTGAACCGGGTGTTCTTCCTGCAGCTGCGGGTCCTCGGATCAACGATGGGAACCCGCGATGAACTGGTGCGCCTCACCCGGTTCCTCGTGGCAACGGGGGTGCGCCCGCTGATCGACGCGGTGTACGACTTCGACGACGCACGGGAGGGATTCGCCCGGATGGCAGGCGGTGACGTGTTCGGCAAGATCGTCTTCCGCCACTAGCCCGGCTGCGGGTTCCGGAAGCCGCCGCCGGAACGGATCGGGCGCTGTTCCGCCCCGGACCGACATCATCTTGACCCGGCAGCACCGGAACCGACGCCGCCGGCGCCGCAGGGGGCGGCGCCGGCGGGAACAGGGGGACCCTTCGGTCAGCCCAGGGTCGCCTCGGCGGGGTTCCAGTCCTCGGGAAGGGCCGGGACCTGAGCCGCGGAGCTTTCGACGCCGACGAAGGCTCCGGTATCGATCGACTCGCTGATGGAGGCCATCGTGTCCAGCACATGGTAGGCCAGTTCGCCCTGCGCCCGGTGCGGGACGCCGGAACGCAGCGCCCGTGCCATCTCAAGCACCCCGACGCCCCGGCCGGCCGTGGATCCGGTAACCGGAAGCGTCTTCCAGTCGTCGGAGCCCCGGGCCAGGATGCGCAGTTCGCCTTCGAAGAAGTTCGGGTCGGGGAGCGCCAGCGTCGCCTCGGAGCCGGTGATCTCGAAGAAGCCCATCCGGGTCAGGGGAGAATCGAAGCTGAAGACACTGTGCGACGAGGTGCCGTTGCGGAACTGGGCGAGGGCGCTGACATGGGTGGGAACCGTGACGGGGAACTGCTCTCCTGCCCTGGTCCCCGACCCAACGGTGCGGACCTCGCGGGCCCGGGATCCCACCGCGGCGACCTTGGCCACCGGTCCGAAGGTCTGGATCAGGGCGGTGAGGTAGTACGGTCCCATATCGAACAGGGGTCCGGCGCCCTCTCCGAAGAGGAAGTCCGGGTTCGGGTGCCAGACGTCGGGCCCGGCGTACTGCATCACGGTCTGGCCCGTCAGCGGAACCCCAATGTCTCCGTTTTCGATCGCCCGCCGGGCCGACTGCAGCCCGGCGCCGAGGAAGGTGTCGGGGGCACAGCCAAGCCGCACTCCCGCCGCTTCGGCGGTGCGCAGCAGGGCCAGCCCGCTCTCCCTGTCGAGGGAGAACGGCTTCTCGCTCCACACGTGCTTGCCGGCTCGGACCGCCGCCGTGGCCACCTCGACGTGGGCGGCCGGCGTCGTGAGGTTGACGATGATCTCGACGTCCGGGTGATTAAGGGCCGCATCCACTCCTCCCCACGCGTCGATGCGGTATTCGGCCGCCCGCGCCGATGCCGCCGCTTCCGAGAGGTCGGCAATGACGTGGACCGCGAGGTCCGGGAACGCCGTCAGGTTGTCCAGGTACTGGGTGCTGATGTTGCCGGCGCCGATGATTCCGACGCCGACCGGGCCGGTGCGGTTCATGCGCGCACCGTGTCCTGGCGGAGGAAGGCAAGGCTCTGGGTAATGCCGTCGAAGATGTCGCCGGCGTAGTCGTCGAACTCCACGACGCCCACCTCGAGGGACCCGGCCGCGGCGAGGACCTCGCGCACCGGAATGCTGCCCTGGCCGGCGGGGACCTGCGCCATGGTGTCGGTGGTGGCGGGTCCGTCCTTGATGTGGAGGAAGCGGACCCTGTCGCCGAGGCGGCGCAGCAGCTGTGCGGGGTCCTGCCCGCCGACCGCGGCCCAGTAGGCGTCGACTTCGAGGACGACCCCGGGGTCAAGGCGCGCCGCGAGGTATTCGAGGGCCGTGGTTCCTTCGATCATCGATTCCAGCTCCCAGGCGTGGTTGTGGTACCCCACCCGGATCCCGAGGTCCGCCCCCCTGGCCGCTGCGGCGTTGAGCTGCGCGGCGGTGTCCTCGATCGCCGCGGCGTCCTGCCAGCGCTCCGGCGGGACGAGGGGCTCGATGACCGTGCCGATGCCGAGGCCCGCGGCGGCGGCGAGGATCTCGTCCTGGTCGGCGCTCAGCAGGGGTGCATGCCCGGAGGGCGCGGTGAGGGAGTGCTCCTGCAGCGCCCGCCCTAGCTCCTCGGCCCGCGCGGCGAAGTTGTACGGTTCGACGTGGCCGAAGCCGGCCCGCGCCACTTTGGCGATGGTGCCCGGCAGGTCCGCCTCTAGGGCGGCCCGGACGGTGTAGAGCTGTACTGAATGAAGCATTGCTTGTCCTTTTCACGAAGGGATTGGATAAGTGCCGTCCGGCCGGTGCGCGGGCGGGTGGCCCGTGCGGTTACTTGATGCCGGTGCCCGCCACGCCCTGGATGAAGTAGCGCTGCAGGGCGACGAACAGCAGGATGATGGGCGTGATGATCAGCACCGCCCCGGCAAGGAGCAGCCCGTAGTCGGTGGCGTGCTGGCCCGTCGAGAACAGCGCCAGGGCCACCGGCAGGGTGTATTTCTCCTCGCTCTGGGCAGCGACGAGCGGCCAGAGGAAGTTGTTCCATGAGCTGAGGAAGGTCAGGATCCCCAGGGTTGCAAGGGGCGGCCCGCACAGCGGCATCACGATCCGGGTGAAGGTGCGGAACTCCCCGGCGCCGTCGATGCGGGCCGCCTCGAGCAGCGACTGGGGAATCCCGAGCATGAACTGGCGCATGAGGAACACCCCCAGCGGTGAGACAAGGAACGGCAGGATCAGCCCGGGATAGGTGTTGACCAGGTCGAGCTTGCTGACCATCACGAACAGGGGGACGAAGGTCACGACGCCGGGCACCATCAGGGTCACCATCACCACGAGGAACAGCAGGCGCTTGCCCGGAAATTCCATCTTCGCCAGCGCGTAGCCGACCATCGAGCAGAAGAGCAGGTTGCCCAGGACGGTCACCACGGCAACGATGAGGCTGTTCACGAAGAACTGCCCGATGCCGTGGTCGGTGAACCAGGTGGTGTAGTTGGTGAGGATCGGCTCCTTTGGCCACCAGGTGAGGGGACGGCGGAGCAGCTCCCCCTGGGTCTTGAAGGACCCAAGCAGCATCCAGATGAACGGGAGGAGGGTTGCGGCGGCGGCCGCGACGAGGGCGGCGTAGGTCAGGGCCCTGACGCCGCGACCGCGGGCCGGGCGGCGGGAGGGCGTCTTCTCCCGTGGCGCCGCCGCCTCGGGGGGTGCGTACTTCAGCTCTGTCATGGGGAACCTGTCAGTCCTTGGATCGCAGGGCGCGGAATTGGACCATGCTCAGGAGCACTATCGCCACGAAGAGCACGTAACTCGCCGCCGAGGCAAGCCCGTACTGCCCGAACCCGAATTGGTTGTAGGTGTAGTAGCTGACGGAGTAGGTCGAATCGAGGGGGCCTCCGCTGGTCATGACGAAGGGCTCTTCGAAGAACTGGAGGTAGCCGACGGAAAGCAGTACGGCGCCAAGCAGCAGGGTGGGCCGAAGCATCGGAACCGTGATCGAGAAGAACCGCTGGACGGCGTTGGCGCCGTCGACCTCCGCCGCCTCGAGCATCTCCCGCGGGATGGTCTGCAGGCCCGCGAGGAAGATGATCATCAGCGTGCCCATGTTGCGCCACACCGCCATGAGGATCATCGAGGGCATCGCCCAGGTGGTGCTGTTCAGCCAGTCGGGAGCGGTGCCCCCGAAGGTTTCGAGCATCGTGTTGAGCAGCCCGTCCGGCTGGAGGATGAACCGCCAGAGGACGGCAACTGCCACAATGCTTGTCACGACCGGGGTGAAAAACGCCGTGCGGAACAGCGTCCGCAGCCGCCCGATTCCGCTGTTGAGCGCCACGGCCAGGGCAAGGGCCACCGCCATGGTCAGCGGGATTCCCACGACCACGAAGTAGCCGGTGTTGATCATGGAGCGCCGGAACCGGGGGTCCTCGAACAGGCTCGTGTACTGCTCAAGGCCCACGAACTCCACGGTCAGCGGGTCCTGGACATCGCGGCTGGTGAAGTCGGTGAAGGACATCACGAACGAGGAAACAAGCGGCATCAGCATGAACGCGGTGAAGATCAGCACGAAAGGCAGGGCGAAGATCCAGGCGACAACACCGTTCCTGCGCTCGCGGGCCCGCCGGCCGGAACCCCGGGGGGCGCCGGCCAGCGGGAGTGGAGCGACGGCCACTGTCAGTCGCCTGTTCCGAGCGAGTCGGCGGTGGACTGGAGGGTCTTCATGGCCTCCGCCGGGTCCTTTCCGGCCTTGACGATCTGCTCGAGCTCGGTGTCGGCGGCTGCCGATACCTTGGTCCACGTCGCCACGGCGGGCGGGGAGTTCGTGTCCTTGAGCTGCTCACCGAATTCGGCGAGCTTCGGGTCGTCGGCGAGCTCGGGGGCGTCCCAGGCCTCCGCCACGGCGGGCAGGTCGCCCGTCGCCCGGTTCCACTTCACCTGGGTCTCCGGCAGGCTGAGCCACTGGACGAGCTTCCACGCCGCGTCGCGGTTCTCGGTGTCCTTCAACACCACGAGGTTCCCGCCGCCGGTGAACGATGTTGAGCTTTCCTTCGCCGGCACCGTGGCCACCGCGTACTTCTCGGCGAACCCCTCGCCGCCCACTGCCGCAAGCTGGCCGATCATCGACGGGCCCGCGAAGAGCATCGGGGTGCTGCCGTTCACGAAGGCGGCTTCTGCGGCGCCGGCCTCGGTGGCGGCGTTCTCATCGGCGATGCCTTCGGTGAAGAAGCTCTGGTAGTACTCAAGCGCCTCGACCATCTCCGGGGTGTCGAAGGTCCATTTGGTGTTTTCCTCGTTGAGCAGTTCAGCGCCGTTGGACCAGGGGAACAGCAGCATCGACTGGAATGCGTCGGCTCCGCCGGCGGGCAGGCCCACTCCGTAATCTGCGCCGGCCTTGTCCTGCATTGCCTTGGCCAGGGCCTTGAAGTCGTCCCAGTTGTCGGGGAACTCCTTGTAGCCGGCCTTTTCGGCGAGGTCGGTGCGGTAGTAGACCATCCGGGTGTCCACGTACCAGGGCACACCGAACTTCTCGCCGTCGATCTCCGTTGACTGGACGGAGCCCGGGAAGAAGGCTTCGGTGTCGATCTCCTTCGGAGCGGCGTCGAAGGCATAGGCGAAATCGCCCATCCAGGTTGTGCCCATGTGGGCGATGTCTGGTGCGCTGCCGCCCGCAATGGCCGTCTGGTATTTGTTGTGGGCCGCATCCCAGGGCAGGGCCGTGACGTCGACCTTGACGTCCGGGTTGGCGGCTTCGAACTCCTTGAGCAGTTCCGGAAGCGCTTCTGCCTCGGCCGCCTGTGCCCACATGGTGAGGGTTCCCGTGGCGGGGCCGTCGGTGATGGCAGCGGCCTCACCTGCCTCGGACTTGCCCTCGTCGCGGCCGCAGCCGGTCATCAGCATCGCAGCGGCAAGCCCGAGGGCCGCCGCTTTTCGAACATTCACTCGGATCATCATTGTTCCTTTCATGAATTTTTTCGTCCGCCCAACGTCCGCCGGCGGCAGGAAAAGAACATGCCCCCATAGCTTGAACTCGCGAAGTGCCCGGGCCGTCTATGCGCTTAGAAATGCCCGCAGCCTCAGTTAAGCGCATAGGCACTGGCTTGGCAAGAGGTTGGGCAGGAGGCAGGGTGGTGCCGGCCGGGAGGGATGCCGTCTTTTCCGGGGCACCGGGGGAGCAGGGCGGATCAGCTGCGGGCGGATGCCCTCTCCGGCGTCCGGGAAGGGTGGGCCTGGCTCATTCCGGCGGGCAGCCGCAGCTTTCACGCAGGACCACCTGGACGGGCAGCTGACTGCTCTGCGGGGGAAGGGTGGGATCCTCGAAACCGTCGATGAGGATGGCGGCGGCCGTGCGTCCCATCTGTTCCATCGGCTGGCGCACCGTGGTCAGCTGCGGGCGTTGAAGGCGGCCTGCAACAATGCCGTCGAACCCGGTGACCGCCACCTGGCCGGGCACGTCAATGCCTGCCCGGATCAGGGCATCGATGAGCGGCAGTGCGTATTCGTCGTGCGCGCAGACTATTCCGTCGGGCAGCGGCCCGTCCGCCACGAGGGCCGCGGCGAGGTCGTCCGCCGATGCCGGCGCGCCGTCGCCCTCGGTCACCGGCCGGGCCGGAACGGGCAGGCCCGCCTCCGCCAGGGCGGCCTGGAAGCCCCGGAACCGGGGCTGGAAATCGGACCACGGGTCCTTGGGGCCGGCGAACTGCAGGTTGCGGAGGCCGTGCGCGGAGATCAGGTGGGTGGTGAGGGCGTGCATCCCTGCGGCGTTGTCGACGGTCACATGGTGGAGGCTGTCGTTGTGGGAAGGCTCGGAGAGCTCGACCACCGGGATGCGCTGGGAGATCAGCGACAGCACCTCCTCGGGGACGGTCCGTGGAAAGACGGCAAGGCCGTCCACCTGCCCCGCGATGTCGGCGATCGCGGTCTCACCCGTTGTCCGGTTGCCGCCGCTGACCATCAGCGTGTAGCCGCGCCGCCAGCATTCCAGGGCGACTCCGCGCTGCACCTCGTCGACGTAGAGGGGGAAGAGGCGGTAATCGGCGTTCGGGTCGGCGCCGAGGTCCCCGCCGGAGCGTGTTTCTCCGCCGCCGGCCCTCGACGGATCGTCCAGGAAGTAGAAGTCGAACGAATAGATGCCCAGGGCCCCGGTCCGGCCCCGGGCCAGCCCGCGTGCGCTGCCGCTGGGCAGGTAGTTCAGGGCCTGCGCCGCTGCCAGCACTGCCTCCCGCGTCGACTGCCGCACCCGGTGCGGCTGGCGGAACGTGAAGGACACGGTGGCGATCGACACGCCGGCTCGCTCCGCTACGTCATAGACGGTAGGCCCCTTAACCACGTGTGCTCCGCTCGCGAATTGTGCTGTGCGCTCAGCATACGTGGCGGCGCGCGGGGGCGCCTCCCGGCCCCGGGAGGCAGTCTCCTGGCGTCACATCAGTCCCCGGTAGCGGTTTCCCGGCGGCGCGAGCTCGTGGCCGGCCGCCGGGGGCCGGGCTACCCGGCGGCGCCCGCTGCGAGGATCGCGTTCCGCTGCTCCCTGCGCGATGCCTGCTCGGTCGGGTCGGGCACCGGAGCGGCAGCAAGGAGGCGGCGGGTATAGGGATCGCGTGGATACTTCAGCACCTGCTCGGTTGTGCCTTGCTCCACCAGCCGCCCCTTGTTGAGCACCGCGATGTGGCTCGCCAGCAGTTCCACGACGGCGAGGTCATGGCTGACGAAAAGGCAGGCGAAGCCATGCTCCCGCTGCAGGTTCTGGAGCAGCTCAAGGACCTTGGCCTGCACCGAAACGTCAAGCGCCGAGGTCGGCTCGTCGGCCACCAGCAGGGAGGGCCGGAGCGAGAGTGCCCGCGCAATACCGACGCGCTGGCGCTGGCCGCCCGAAAGCTCATGTGGGTAGCGGTTCCTGAACGCGACGGGCAGCTGCACATCTTCAAGCAACGCTGTCACCCGCCGGTCGAGGTCCGCGCGGGAGAGCTTCTCGTGGAGGAAGAGCGGTTCGCCGATGCTGTCCCCGATGGAGAGGCGCGGGTTGAGCGAGGCCGCCGGATCCTGGAACACGATGGCGAACTTCTTGCGCAGGGGCAGGATCTGGCGGGCTGTCAGCGTGGTGATGTCAGTTCCGGCAATCTTCACGCTGCCCCCGCTGGTCTTGATCAGTCCGGTGACCGCACGGGCGATTGTCGACTTTCCCGAGCCCGATTCACCCACCAGTCCCATGACCTCGCCCGGGAGAATGGTGAAGGTCACGTCGTGGACGGCTTTGAAGGGGGCCTGCCGGAAACGTCCCGGGTATTCAATGTCGACACCGTTGAGTTCGAGTGCCGGCACGGTTCCGGCCTGAACGTGCTGTTGCCGGTGTGCCAGGGCGCGTTCGGCGTAGCCCTCATGGATCCGGATGCTGCCGTCAACAACCTCGACGTCGGAGAGGACCCCTCCGACCTGTGAGCCGAGGTAGGGGACGGCGTCGAGCAATTGCCGCGTGTAGGCCTCCTTCGGCGCGATGAACAGCTGCTGGGACGGAGCGGCCTCGACGATTCGGCCACGCTCCATCACGACGATGTGGTCGGCGAGGTCCGCCACCACCCCCATGTCGTGGGTGATGAGCAGGATGGCACTGTTCAGCCGTTTATTGAGCCGGCGCAGGAGTTCAAGGACCTCCGCCTGCACCGTGACGTCAAGCGCCGTCGTCGGTTCGTCAGCGATCAGGAGGATCGGATCATTGGCCAGGGCGATGGCGATCATCGCGCGCTGGCGCTGCCCGCCCGAGAACTGGTGCGGATACGAGTCGTATCGCCGTTCAGGCTCGGGAATCTCCACCATGCGCAGCAGCTCGATTGCCCGTTCCTTCGCCACGGCCGGTGAGGCTTCGGTGTGCTGCTCGACCGCCTCACGGATCTGCTCTCCGACCGTCAGCACGGGGTTCAGGGCCGTCATCGGCTCCTGGAAGATCATGGCGACGTCATTGCCCCGGATCCTGCGCAACGCCGACTGCGGAGCGCCGATGAGTTCCTTGCCGAGCAGCTTGGCGCTGCCCTTCGACCGGCCGTTGCGGGGAAGCAGCCCCAGCAGCGCCATGGAGGACATGCTCTTGCCCGAGCCGGACTCGCCGACGATGGCGAGGATCTCACCGGGATGGATGTCGTAGGAGACCTCCTCGGCGGCCATGACCCATTCATTGTCGACGTTGAAGTCGACACCGAGTCCGCGGACCGAAAGGATGGGCCCGGTTGTAGGGAAGCCCGAATCATCCGAGAGAATTCCTGTGTGCTGGGCTGTCATTGCTTGATCCTTGTCTGCTTGGGATCGAAGGCGTCACGCAGGCCGTCTCCGATGAAGTTCACAGCGAGGGCGATGCCGACGATGAAGGCACCGGGCCACAGGAACAGCCAGGGCCGCACCGTCAGCGCCGAGCGGTTGTCATTGATGGCCTTGCCGAGGGAAGTGTCGGGGGCAACGACGCCCAGTCCCAGGTAGCTCAGGGCGGTCTCGAGCAGGATTGCCCCGGAGATTGCGAGTGTCGCGAAGACGATGATCACCCCGACGGTGTTCGGCAGGATGTGCCGGAAGATGATGCGCGCGGAGCTCGCACCGACGGATTTCGCCGATTCGACGAACTCCTTTTCGCGCAGCGAGAGGAATTCACCGCGCACGATCCGTGCCAACCCCGTCCACGAGACGAGGCCGAGGAAAACGCCGAACGGTATGATGCCGAACCGGGCGACGATGCCTGCCATGACCGCGGCGATAACGACGATGGGGATGGTGATGACGACGTCGGTGATACGCATCAGGACCGCCTCGGTCCAGCCGCGGAAGTAACCTGCGATGGCTCCGACGACCGTGCCGACAATCGTGGCAACCAGGCCCACGGTCAGGGCAATGATGAGGGAGGTCTGGATACCGCGCATCGTCAGCGCGAAGTAGTCCCGGCCCAGCACGTCCTGCCCGAAGGGGTGCTCACCGAGGCTGAACGGCCATAACGTGAGCGTCGGCTTTCCCTCGTTGAAGCGGGCGCCAAGGAAGTCGTAGTCCTTGTTCCACCAGCCGGGGATGCCGGCCACACCGATGGAGCTGAAGGACAGCAGGACGATCAGGGTCAGCAGTGCAATGCCGGCCAGGGCGCCCTTGTGGCGGAAGAATCGCTCGCGAACCAGGCGCCCCTGGCTCTTCGCTTCGGTTGTACGGATCCGATCGGTCTGCTCCCGCGTTGGCCTTCCGCGGGCGATGTCGGTGTCCTGGCTTTGGAGCGTCATTTCGGAAAGTTCAACCTGCGACCGGGAATCCCCCGGCTCGATGTCATGTCTGCTCATGATTCGGTTCCTAGCTGAGGGTGATGCGCGGGTCGAGGAAGGCGTAGGCGATGTCGGCGAGCATGTTGAACAGCACCGCAGCGGTTCCCACGACGAGGAAGAAGGCCATCACTGGACCCGGATCGACGGCGTGGACGCCGTCGACGAACATCTTGCCCATTCCGTTCCAGCCGAAGACCTGTTCGGTGATGACCGCCCCTCCCAGCACCCCGGCGAAGTCGAACGCCATGAGGGTGGTGATGGGGATCATTGCATTGCGGAAGGCGTGCTTGACCAGCACCGTCCTCTCGCTCAGCCCCTTGGCCCGTGCCGTGCGGATGTAGTCCTGGTTCATGACATCGAGCTGGCTCGCCCGAGTGTAACGGGTGTAGGTGGCGAAGGAGATCAACGTGATCGCGATGGTGGGCAGGATCAGGTGCAGCGCGTAATCGAGGTTGGTCTCCCAGAATGTGCCGTTGAGGTTCGGGGACTGTGAACCGGTCGTAGGAATGGGCCGGCCGCCGGCCTTCGAGGAGAGGGTGGGGTAGGCCTGGAGGAGACGGTCAAGGAAGATCAGCAGCCCGATACTGAGGGCAATGACGGCGGAGATCCGTGCCGCACGTGCCTTGTAAGGACCGCCCACGAGTCCGCCTGCGACGTAGGCGACGACCGCGATAAGCCCAAGGAGCGCGATCACCAGCAGCCAGCCGGGCTCTTCCAGCAGGGGTATGGAGATGAGGTAGCCGGCGTAGCCGATTGCAGCGGCCGTTAGTGCCGCGTTGAGGATGCGCCGGTGCCGGAACCCGGCAAGCAGGGCGGTCCACAGAAGAGCGATGGCCCCGGCGGAGATCAGCATCCCGATGGGTCCCAGGCCCGGGGTGAGGAACCAGCCGGTGACGAGCAGCAGCCACAGGGCAACGGCGGTGGCTCCGGCGGCGATGCCGAAGACCGCGAACCGGCGTTTCCTGTCGCCGCCGACGACGACCGCCCAGATGACGCCCGCCACCACACCGATCAGGAGGATCGTCAGGTAGGAGAACTGCGGATTCGCAAGCCAGGTGTTGAGGTCGATTGCCAGGTACTGCTTGAGCAGTGTGGACAGCCAAAACAGCGGCAGGGAGAACAGGACGAAGGAAATGAAGGTGATCGAGTAGTCGAACGTACTGTACTGGCGGATCGCTGTGACGATTCCAACGATGACCCCGAGCACGAGGGCAAGGACCGTGGCCACGAGGACGAGGCGGAAAGTTGAACCAATGGCGCTCTCGAGTTGGGGGAGCACCGCGTTCCCGGCGCGGTCGGTGCCGAGGGTGCATTCAACCCCGCCCGGCACCAGGCAGTGCCCGAGGTCCTGGAGCCAGAGGTAGTAGCGCATCAGTGGGGGCTGGTCGAGGTTCATGGCCTCGGTGCGGGCTGCGATGGTGGCCTTCTTGGCGGAGCCCGAGGCTTCACCCAGATCCCCGAGCGGATCCCCTGAGGAGATCGTGAGGAAAAACATCAGCGTTGTCGCCGCAGCCATGATGAAGAACGAGATGACCAAACGTTTTGCTATGAAAAAGAACACTGGGGGCTCCTAGGAACGGTATACAAACGAGCCGGGTTCGGTCAGAAGGGCGGGCAGATCCGAAAGATCTGCCCGCCCCATCTGCACCTCCCCGCGTCAGCGGGTTAGTTCTTCTTCGTCCACTCGTACGCGTTCCAGGTCAGACCTGTCTGCGTCGGGTTGATCTTAACGCCCTCGACCTTCGAGTTCCAGGCACCGATTCCCGGGTTGGCGTAGAGCACTACGTTGTACTGGGTCTCAGCGAGCCGCTGCTCGAGCTCGGTCTTCATCTCGACGACCTTTTCGGGGTCCGTGTTGGTGACGATTTCCTTCCAGATGCTGTCGACCTTCTTGTCGGTGTAGCCGCCGAAGTTCTGCTCGCCGCCGGAGACGTAGATTGATTCGGCGGAGGCGACGAGGCCCGATCCGGCCCAGCCGAACAGCACAGCATCCCAGGAGCCGGGCTCGGAAAGCTTTGCGGACCATTCTTCCTCGGGCTGGGGAATGATTTCGAAGCCGGCCTTATCGCAGGAGGCCTTGATCAGGGAGACCATATCGGCGCGCAGCTGGCTGGTTGAGGAGTACATGAGGCTGACCTTGATGGGTTCGGTCTTGCCTGCCTTGGCCAGCAGCGCCTTGGCGCCCTCGATGTCGAGCTCGGCGTTTTCGGTTGCCGCAGGGGCTCCCTTGAGCACGGTGTCGTAGTCGGGCTGGGCCGGCTGGTATTCGCGCAGGTCCATCACCTGGCCCTCGGGCTCGATGGGCTTCACGAACTTCTCCACCATGTCCTCGCGCGGGACGCACTTCGCAAGAGCCTGGCGCACCTCAAGGTCCTCGAAGACGGCGCCGGGGCGCTGATCGAGGTCGATGTGCGAGAAGGTCAAGGTTTCGCCGGTTTCGACGGTGACCGTCTCGCCGATCTGCTCGAGAGCGGTCTTCGTGTCGACCGTGGGGCTCGAGGGGTCGATGACGTCGACGTCGCCGTTCTGGAGGGCCTGGACGGCTTCTTCATCGACGACCGTCTTGTAGACAATCGTTTCCGTCTTGCCTGCGCGCTTCTCGCCCCAGTACTTGTCGTTCTTCACGAGGGTCAGCGTGCCGTTGACCGCGTTGTCGAGTTTGTAGGGGCCGGAGGCCGGGATCAATTCGGCGTCGGGCAGCTTGGGAAGGTCGGCTTCATAGTTCCAGCCGGTGTTCCAGAACTCCGCGACAGGCTTCAGCGCCTCGATGTCGGTGGCACGGATGGCCTCGATGAGCTCAGCGCCGTCGCCTTCGGGGGACATGCCGCCCTGCTCGGCGGCGACGTGGGCGGGCAGGAAGTTGTCGACGAGGGACTCCCAGTCGGCATACGGCTCCGTGTAGACGAGCTCGAACTCCTTGTCTCCGGCTTCCCCCTCGGGCATTTCGATCTGGGCCCAACCGTTAGTCGAGGCAGCCTGGAAAAGGTCGGTCTCGGCCCCGGTGTCCGGGTCCTTTTCTCCGCTCGGGTGCTTGCCCGAGAAGGCAGCCCAGGTGAGCATGACGTCGTCGAAGTCGATGGGCGTTCCGTCCGAGAACACTGCATCCTCGTTGATGGTGTACTTGACGGTCAGCGGGTCATCGCTGGTCTTTTCGTAGGTGCCGAACTCCTCGTTGCGTTCAAGCTCGCCATCAGCGTTGAAAGCCGCGAACCCGCTGTGAACGAGGTTGTCCACGTAGGTGTTGTAGACACTGTTGGCGTTGGCGGTATCGCTGTTATAGGCATCGGGTGTCTGGCTGATCGCCACGTTGATGGTGGTCGCGAGGTTTTCCTCCTCCCCGCCCTCGGAAGGGGTGGCGGTGCCGCCGGCCGATCCACAGGCGCTGAGCATGAGCGCTCCAATGGAAAGAGCCGCAAGCGTGGCTGTGCGCTTATTACGCATTCGTTTTCCTTACTGTGCTAGGGGAGCACGGGGTGGAGTAGCCCCGTTTCAGTGGATTGCTCCAGTGACAGCGATCACACTTCGGCCAGCATAGCTAAGGTTTGTTGCCTCGGACACCCAGTAAGTAAGTAATAACTGATTCGTTACACTCCGGAAATATTGCGGGGGTCCGGTTGATACAGAAAGTAACAATTGAGTTCGCAGAAAATCACCCCTGTCACAGCTCAAAAGGGGATTTTCTGCGAACTCGACGGGTGAGGGGGAGCGGGCGGTGCCCGTCGGGTGCTAGGCCGCAGGGATCTCCAGCCACTGGAACCAGCCGCGGTGAAGCACCAGCCACGCCATGAGTCCGTAGCCCGCCTGGCCCGGAGTGCCGCCGTTGGCCGCGAGGTCGTTGCGCCACTGGTCGTGGGAGAGCAGCGGGGTGAAGGTGTCGACGTAGACGTGCTTGCGCCGGGTGGTGACGTCGGCGAAGGCAGCCGAAAGGTCGGCCAGGCGGCGGTTGCGCTCGGGGTCAAGACCCGGGGGAGGGCCGACGACGAGTACCTTGACGCTCATCTGGGCAGCGCCGTCAAGGATGTTCGCCAGATTCAGCCGGCTGCGCGCCGTCGACAGTTCGAGGTCGAGGTCCCTGTCGGAAAGTCCGATGACGAGGCGGTTCTCGAACCCGTCGTCAAAACGGCGTCCCGTCTCCTGGAGCCACCGGTTGGCGAGGGACTCGGTGCCTTCGCGCGGCGCCGCGAGGCTGTAGGCCTCGACCGAAACATTATCGGGGGCGGTGCGGGCCATGACGCGTCCAAGCCAGCCGAGGGCGCGCGGATCTCCCAGTCCTGCGAGAAGTTCGTCGCCCACTGCGGCTAGCCGGATTCTGCGTTGTTCCACTGGTTCCCTCGGATTGCTGATCGATCGGTGCGCGGCTTCCGGGCGGCTGCTCGGAGGCGCTTTCTACTTAAATGCGTTGGGTGGGACCGCTCGGCCCCACCCAACATCATACGGACAGCCCGATTACTTTCTTCCGAAAGCCTTCCGGATCAGGATTTCCTGCTCCACCGCGTGGTGCTTCGCCGAGCCGGTGGCCGTCGAGGCGGAGGCCGGGCGTGATGCGAGCTCAATCCGGCGGTCGAGGTGCTGCGGCAGGTAGAGGCCGATGAAGGGCCAGGGGCCCTGGTTGGCCGGCTCGTCCTGGGCCCAGACAACCTCGGCGTTCGGGTAGGCGCCGAGGGTATCGCGGATCGCGTCGAGGGGCAGCGGGTAGAGCTGCTCGACCCGCACGATTGCCGTCTTCGTGTCCTCGGCCTTCTGCCGTGCGGCAACCAGGTCGTAGTAGAGGCGTCCCGAAACCAGGATGACGCGCTCCACGTCGTTCCCCGGCGTTGCGAGCGTGTCGGGGATGACCGGCTGGAAGCTGCCCTGCGTGAAGTCCTCCACCGAGCTCGCGGCGGCCTTGAGGCGCAGCAGCTGCTTGGGCGTGAAGATGATCAGCGGCTTGCGCGGCCTGCGGTAGGCGTGCTGGCGCAGCAGGTGGAAGTGCGAGGCGGCGCTGCTGGGGTTCGCAACGACCATGTTCTCCTCGGCGCACATCTGCAGGAAGCGCTCGATACGTGCCGAGGAGTGGTCCGGACCCTGGCCTTCGTAGCCGTGCGGCAGCATCAGCACGAGCGAGGACCGCTGGCCCCACTTCTGCTCCGCCGAGCTGATGAACTCGTCGATGACTGTCTGGGCGCCGTTGACGAAGTCGCCGAACTGGGCCTCCCAGATCACGAGGGCGTCGGGGCGTTCGACGGAGTAGCCGTATTCGAAGCCCATTGCCGCGTATTCGGACAGCAGCGAGTCGTAGATCCAGAACTTGGCCTGGTTCTCACTGAGGCCGTCGAGCGGGAGCCATTCGGCGCCGGTGGCCCGGTCGTGGAAGACAGCGTGGCGCTGGACGAAGGTGCCGCGCCGGGTGTCCTGGCCGGCCAGCCGCACCGGGATGCCCTCCATCAGCAGGGATCCGAGGGCCGCGATCTCGCCGAAGCCCCAGTCGATCCCGCCTTCGCGCGACATCTGCTCGCGGCGCTCCAGGAGCGTCTTGAGCTTGGGGTGGACGGTGAATCCCTCGGGGGCGCTCAGGTGGGCCTTGCCGATGTGGGCGAGGGTTTCGGCGGTGATCGCCGTCGAAACCGGTGCGTCGGCGCCGGTGTCGGACTGCTGGGCCGACGGGCGCTCGATGTTCGAAACGGCCGCCGGGTCCTGCGTGACGACGGGGATGGGCGAGGTCTGCGCCGCATGGGTTTCCGCGAAGACGCGCTCAAGGCGCTCCTGGTAGTCGCGCAGGGCCTGCTCGGCTTCTTCCTGCGTGATGTCGCCGCGGCCGATCAGGGCCTCGGTGTACAGCTTGCGGACCGAGCGCTTGGCCTCGATGAGGTTGTACATGATCGGCTGGGTCATCGAGGGATCGTCTCCCTCGTTGTGCCCGCGGCGGCGGTAGCACACCATGTCGATGACGACGTCCTTGTTGAACCGCTGGCGGAACTGGTAGGCGAGCTGCGCCACCCGCACAACCGCCTCGGGGTCGTCGCCGTTGACGTGGAAGATCGGCGCCTGGACCATCTTCGCGACGTCCGTCGAGTAGACGGAGGAGCGCGACGACGTCGGGGAGGTGGTGAAGCCGACCTGGTTGTTCACGATGACGTGGATGGTGCCACCGGTGCGGTAGCCGCGCAGCTGGGACAGGTTGAGCGTTTCGGCAACTACTCCCTGGCCCGCGAACGCCGCGTCGCCGTGGATCAGGATCGGCAGGACGGGGAAGGAGTCCCCCTGGTCGAGGCGGTCCTGCTTGGCCCGCACGATGCCCTCGAGGATCGGGTCGACGGCCTCAAGGTGGGACGGGTTGGCCGCGAGGTAGACGCGCGTCTGGTTTCCGGCGTCGGAGGTGAACGTGCCCTCGGTGCCGAGGTGGTACTTCACGTCGCCGGAGCCCTGGACCGAGCGGGGATCCTGGGTGCCCTCGAACTCGCGGAAGACCTGGGCGTAGGTCTTGCCGGCGATGTTGGTGAGCACGTTGAGGCGCCCGCGGTGGGCCATGCCCACGGCGACCTCGTCGAGCCCGTCATCGGCTGCCCCGGAGATGATCGCATCGAGCAGCGGGATGAGCGACTCGCCGCCCTCGAGGGAGAACCGCTTCTGGCCGACGAACTTGGTCTGCAGGAAGGTCTCGAACGCCTCGGCGGAGTTCAGCTTGTGCAGGATGCGCAGTTGCTCTTCGCGGCTCGGCTTGGAGTAGGGGTGCTCGAGCTCATCCTGGAACCACTGGCGCTCCACCGGGTCCTGGATGTGCATGTACTCGATGCCGGTGGTGCGGCAGTAGGCATCGCGCAGCACCCCGAGCATGTCTCGGAACCTGAGCATCGGCTTGCCGCCGAACCCGCCGGTCGGCCACTCCCTGTCGAGGTCCCACAGGGTGAGGCCGTGGGTGCGCACGTCGAGGTCGGCGTGCTTGCGCTGCACGTACTCGAGCGGGTTGGTGTCGGCCATGAGGTGCCCGCGCACGCGGTAGGCGTGGATGAGCTGCTGGATCCGGGCGACCTTGTTGATTTCGTCCATCGGATCGACCTGGATGTCCGCGCTCCAGCGCACGGGCTCGTACGGAATGCGCAGCGACTCGAAGATCTCGTCGTAGAAGCCCTGCTCGCCCAACAGGAGCTGGTGGATGATCCGCAGGAACTCTCCGCTGCCGGCGCCCTGGATGACGCGGTGGTCGTAGGTGGAGGTCAGGGTGATGGTCTTCGAGATGGCGTGCTGGGCCAGGGTCTTCTCACTGGCACCCTGGAACGCCGCTGGGTACTCGAGTGCGCCGGCGCCGATGATGCACGCCTGGCCCTTCGAGAGGCGGGGCACCGAATGCACGGTGCCGATGCCGCCGGGATTGGTCAGCGAGACGGTCGTGCCGGCGTAGTCGTCGGCTCCGAGCTTGCCGCCGCGGGCCTTCTTGACGAGTTCCTCATAGGCGCGCCAGAACTCCGAGAAGTTCATGTTTTCGGCCTTCTTGATGTTCGGCACGACGAGCAGCCGCGAGCCGTCGGGCTTGGGCATGTCGATGGCGAGCCCGAAGTTGACATGCGCGGGCTGCACCGCGGAGGGCTTGCCGTCGATGATGTCGTAGTACACGTTCTGCGAGGGGAACTGCGCCAGCGCCCTCACGATTGCATAGCCGATGATGTGGGTGAAGGAGACCTTGCCGCCGCGGGCCCGGGCGAGGTGGTTGTTGATGACGACGCGGTTGTCGATGAGCAGCTTCGCGGGGATGGCGCGCACGCTTGTCGCAGTGGGGACGGTGAGGCTCGCGTCCATGTTCGTGGCGATGGCCTTGGCGGGACCGCGAAGGACCCTCACCGTGTCCTCGTCCATCTCCGTGTTGCGTGCCGACTCCGGCAGCTGCGCGGGGATCGGGGTGGCCGCCGGCTTGTCGGATTTGGCCTCCGGCTTCTTCTCGGCCGCGGGGGCCGGTTCCTTCGCAACGGGTGCCTTGCCCGATTCCTGCGTCGCTGCAGGGGATTCCCCTGAGGCCTTCGGAGCGTTCTCCTCGGTCTTTACGACCGGGAGCTCGCGCGTGGCTGGGGTGGCTGCGGGGGCCGGAGGCGCGGCTGGTTCGGTGCGTGCGGCGGACCGACGGCCGTTCTCCTTGGGCTGGTCTTCCTTGGGCTGGTTCTCGGCATCGAAGGAATCAAAGAGTTCCCACCACTTCTTATCGACCGAGTTCCGATCCTTTTGGAACTGCTCGTAAAGTTCGTCAACGAGCCACTCATTTCCGCCGAATTCTTCAGGTAGACGGTGGCTGGTTTGTTCTGACACTTGGTATACGCCTCTTCCGTAAATTGCCCTGAGCGCGGTGATGTCGAGTTCGGCCGTGCTGAACCTGCAGTCGGACCCTTCACCAGTCTAGTAACACGAGCAAGGAACAGGCCAATCACCGCGCCCGCGATTCGGCCGCGCCGCGGGGAGGACCTAGAATCTGTAGGTAACCGACTCCGGGAGTAAAAATGCGTTTCATCAACCAGCCCAGTACGGATCTGACGTATTCGGATGTGTTCCTTGTGCCCTCGGCCTCGGAGGTGATTTCCCGTTTTGATGTGGACCTTGCCAGCGGGGATGGGACGGGGTCAACGATTCCGCTGGTGGTGGCGAACATGACGGCGGTGGCCGGGCGGCGGATGGCCGAGACCGTTGCCCGCCGCGGCGGGCTCACGGTGCTGCCCCAGGATGTTCCGGTGGAGGTCATCGCCGATGTCACCTCCTGGGTCAAGGGCCGGCACACGGTGTTTGAGACCCCGCTCAAGCTCGGGCCCGGGAACACGGTCCTTGATGCCCTGCACCTGATCGACAAGCGCGCCCACGGGGCGGTGGTCGTGGTCGACGGCGCCGGGCGCTGCGTGGGCCTGGTGCGGGCCTCGGACTGCGCCGGCGTTGACCGCTTCGCGTCCCTGGAGTCGGTGATGCGGCTGAACCCGCCGGAGATCGACGCGGCCCGCTTCGACGGGGACCCCGCGAACGGCCTGCAGGGGGCCTTTGAGGACCTCGAGGCCGCCGGGATCCCGCTGGCGCCGGTGACCCGCGGCGGGATCCTGGAGGGGGTGATGACCCGGGCCGGTGCGCTGCGCTCGACCATCTACGCCCCGGCCGTTGACGCCCAGGGCAGGCTGCGGGTGGCCGCGGCGGTGGGCATCAACGGCGACGTCGAGGCCAAGGCCGCGGCCCTGCTCGGGGCCGGGGTCGATGTCCTGGTCGTCGACACCGCCCACGGGCACCAGCGCAAGATGCTCGATGCCCTCAAGATCGTGCGCAGCCTCAACCCGCAGATCCCCGTCGTGGCCGGAAACGTGGTCAGCGCCGCCGGGGTGCGGGACCTGGTCGAGGCCGGGGCGGACATCGTGAAGGTCGGCGTGGGTCCGGGGGCCATGTGCACCACGCGGATGATGACCGCCGTGGGCCGGCCCCAGTTCTCCGCCGTCCACGAGGCCGCCGCGGCCGCCCGGGAGCTCGGCGCCCACGTCTGGGCCGACGGCGGGGTGCGCTACCCGCGCGATGTCGCCCTGGCCCTTGCCGCAGGGGCCAGCCAGGTCATGATCGGGTCCTGGTTCGCCGGGACCTACGAGAGCCCCGGGGACCTGCACTCCGACGGCGACGGGCGCCGGTACAAGGAAAGCTTCGGCATGGCCTCGGCGCGGGCGGTGCAGAACCGCACCCAGGCCGAGGACGTCTTCGCCCGGGCCCGCAAGGGATTGTTCGAGGAGGGCATCTCCACCTCCAAGATGTACCTCGACCCCCAGCGCCCCGGCGTTGAGGACCTGCTCGATATGATCACCGCCGGGCTGCGCAGCTCCATGACCTACGCCGGAGCCCGCTCCCTGACCGAGTTCCACGACCGCGCCGTCGTGGGCATCCAGTCCGCCGCCGGATACGAAGAAGGCCGCCCCGTCCAGCAAAGCTGGTAGCCGGCCGGACAGCCTTGTTTCCCGGAAGGCGGCCTCAAGGGTAAACTGATGGCCTTATGGACAGCTCCTCTAGGGGCCGGCCAGCGAACCCCCGGTTGACGAAGCACTTCTCGTCAACCGGGCGGCGTTCGCTCAGCGCCGGCGTATCCCGTTCTTTTGCCCATCATTCCGTTCGAGCTGCCCTGGCCGTCACCGTGCCACATGAGGCACATGACGACGCCGCCGACGACCGCTCCGGCGCAGCGCTATCGGAGCCCTCCAGACCGGGCTTGCCCGGTAATGCCGAACCGCCCCTCACCCAGCGGGCGGTGAAGCGCTCATGGAGTGGCTCTATCTAGGCGCCGGGATCCTGCTGATCCTTGGAACCGGATTCTTCGTGGCCGTTGAGTTCGCCCTTGTGGCGCTCGACCAGACCTACGTCCAGCGCGCCGTGGAGCAGGGCGACCGGAAGGCAGAGCCCCTGCTGCGCTGCCTGCGCTCGCTTTCCACCCAGCTCTCCAGCTGCCAGCTGGGCATCACCTTGACCACGCTGCTGACCGGGTACGTCATGGAGCCCTCGGTCGGCCGGCTCCTCGAGGCGCCGTTGGCAATGCTCGGGCTTCCCGGTCCGGCGACCGCCTCGGTCTCGCTCATCGTGGCGATGATCCTGGCGACCCTGCTCTCGATGCTCTTTGGCGAGCTTGTGCCGAAGAACCTCTCGATCGCCCTTCCCTTCCGCGTGGGCAAGGCGCTGGCGCGGCCACAGCTGATGTTCACTGCCGTCTTCAAGCCGGCGATCATCGTGCTCAACGGGTTCTCCAACCGCGTCCTCAACATCTTCGGCCTCGAGGCGAAGGAGGAGATCTCCGGTGCCCGCACCCCAGCCGAGCTCTCGTCACTGGTGCGCCGGTCGGCCGAAATGGGAACACTGGATCAGGGCACCGCGAACTTCCTGGCCCGGACGTTCAGCTTTTCCGAACGCACGGCTGCCGACGTCATGACCCCGCGCATCCGCATGGAAACCATCGACTCCGACCAGACCGTCGCCGACGTCGTCGAAGCGGCGCGCCGCACCGGGTACTCCCGCTTTCCGCTCATCGGTGAATCCGCCGACGACATCCGCGGCGTCGTGCACGTCAAGAAGGCCGTCGCCGTGCCGCGCGAACGCCGCGCAGGCCTGCCCGCCGGAACCATCATGACCGAGGTGCTCCGGGTGCCCGAGACGGTGCACCTTGACTCGCTGCTCCGCGAACTGCGCGAGGCGAACCTCCAGCTGGCCGTCGTGCTCGACGAGTACGGCGGAACGGCAGGAGTCGCGACCCTCGAGGACCTCGTCGAAGAGATCGTCGGCGAAGTGGCGGACGAGCACGACAAGCTCAAGCCTGGGGTGCTCCAGAGCGCCTCGGGGGACTGGTACTTCCCGGGCATGATGCGCCCCGATGAGGTCACCGACCACATTCCCGGACTTGTCGTACCCGACGAGCCCGGCTACGAGACAGTTGGCGGTTTCATGATGTCCGAACTGGGCCGCATTGCGGTGCCCGGCGACCGCGTCGAGGTTACGAACGGAGTACTCGAGGTGGAGCGCATGGACGGGCGCAGGATCGACCGCGTGCGCTTCATCCCGGCGCCCACAACGGACGGCGCCGACACCGACGTCCGGACCGGATCGCATGCGGCAACGGACGGAGCGGCACAATGAGCGACTGGGCGGGAATCCTCTGGCTGGTGCTGCTGCTGATCGGCAACGCGTTCTTCGTCGCCTCCGAATTCGCAGTCATCTCTGCGCGGCGCAGCCAGATCGAACCCCTGGCGGACGCCGGATCGAAACGGGCGCAGACAACCCTGTGGGCGATGGAGCACGTGTCCCTCATGCTGGCATGCGCCCAGCTGGGCATCACCGTGTGTTCCCTGCTGATCCTCCAGGTTGCCGAACCTGCGATCCACCACCTGCTGGTGGTGCCGTTCGAGGCGGTCGGCATCGCGCCGGGCCTCGCCGACGGAATGGCCTTCGGCGTGGCCCTGCTCCTCGTCACCTTCCTCCACGTGACCTTCGGGGAGATGGTGCCCAAAAACATCTCGGTCTCGGCCGCAGACAAGGCGGCCCTGCTCCTTGCGCTTCCCCTGGTGATGATCGCCCGGGCGGTGAACCCGATCATCGCATCGCTCAACTGGGCGGCGAACCACATCCTCCGCGCCCTCCGCGTCGAGCCGAAGGACGAGGTCTCCTCGACCTACACGCTCGAGGAGGTGCAGTCGATCGTCGAGGAGTCGACAAAGAGCGGACTCGTCGACGACGGTTCGGGGCTGATCACCGGCGCGCTTGAGTTCTCCGGCCAGACCGCGGAAACCACGATGGTGCCCCTCCACGAGTTGGTCACCGTCCGCACCGACGCGACGCCCGAGGAGTTCGAGAGGGCGGTTGGACGCACCGGCTTCTCCCGATTCGTCCTCGTCGACGAGAACGACAACCTCACCGGGTACATGCACCTCAAGGACATCATGTCTATTCCGCAGGCGATGTACCGCAAGCCCATCACCGAGAACAAGGTGAGGACCCTTGCCAACCTCAACCTCTCGGACGAGATCGAAGACGCCCTGACGGTGATGCAGAAAACCGGCTCCCACCTTGCCCGTGTGCTCGGGCCCAACGGGGAAACACAGGGCGTCCTCTTCCTCGAGGACGTGATCGAGCAGCTCGTCGGAGAAATCCGGGACGCCACCCAGAGCCAGGGCGCCCGCCGCTCGGGCGAGGGGATGACCGAGCGCAGCGGGAACTTCATGCAGTGAGCCCGTTCTGCGAATGATTCGCGTTAGGTTAGACTGATTCCGCTAACGTAAACGTTTCTCATTAGATCGAGGCAAGCATGTTCCGGGCACCTTTCCGCCGTCCACTTGGCCTGGCATCGCTGGCCGCCGCCGCCCTGCTCACCGCGGGATGCGGCGGCGACGCCGGTGCCGGTTCGCCGGCAGGCACGGCTGACTCCGGCGGGCTCCAGGTTGTGACAAGCACCAACGTGTACGGCAACATCGTCGAACTCATTGGTGGCGACGCCGTTGAGGTCACCGCGGTCGTTGACAGCCTCAGCCAGGACCCCCACTCCTACGAGCCGACAGTGCAGGACAAGCTCGCCGTGTCGAAGGCGGACCTGGTCATCGAGAACGGGGGCGGCTACGACCCGTTCCTGTCCCGGCTGGCCGAGGAGACCGGCCTCGACGCCGGGCGGATCCTCAGTGCCGTCGAAGTGGCGGGCATCGAGGGCCTCTCCCACGAGGACCATGCCGAGGAGCACGGCGATGACCATGCCGAAGGGCACGCGGGGGAGGGCGGCGCCGGCAACGAACACGTCTGGTACCACCTCGGAGCAATGCGCACCCTGGCCGCGGCTGTCAGCAGCGAACTCGGCGCCCTCGACGAGGCACACGCGGCGGACTTCGAGGAACGCGCCCTGACGCTCTCCAAGGAACTGGACGCCATCGAGGAGAAGCTCGGCGATGCCGTCGCCGCAGGCGGGGGCGGCGACGTCGCCGTCACCGAGCCCGTTCCCGGTTACCTTCTCGAGGCGGCCGGTCTCACCGACGTCACCCCCGCCCATTACGCCGAGGCGGTCGAAGAGGGAAGCGACGTCTCGATCGGGGTGCTCAACGACATGAAAAAGCTTGTGGCATCGGACACCGTGAAGTTCCTGGCCTACAACGAACAGACCGAGGGCAGCCAGACCCAGGCGGTGCGCGATGCCGCGGAGAAGGCCGGGGTCCCGGTCGTCAATTTCACTGAAACCCTCCCCGTCGGGGAGGATTATGTCTCATGGATGAGCGCGAACGCCGACAGCATCGTGAAAGCGCTCAACGCCAGGTGAGCAGCGCCGCCCCCGGGCGGTCCGGCCACGCGCCGCCCCCCGCTGCCGGTGCGGTGGTGAGCCTGCGCGGTGCGAGCCTTTCTTTCGGCCACCGCACGCTCTGGAGCGGCCTCGACCTCGACATCCATCCGGGAGAGTTCTTCGCCGTCCTCGGACCCAACGGTTCAGGGAAGACAAGCTTCCTCAAAGTGCTCCTCGGACTCCAGCCGCTCGACTCGGGCACGGCACTGATCAACGGAGCACGCATCCAGCGCGGCAGCCGCGCCATCGGGTACGTGCCCCAGCAAAAATCCTTCGCGCCCGAGACGCCGCTTCGCGGACGCGACCTGGTGGGCCTCGGCATCGACGGCCACCGCTGGGGCGTGCGCCTGAAGGGAAGGAGCTACCGCGACCGGGTCGACGAGCTGCTCGGCGAGGTGGGCTCGACCTCCTACGCCGATGCGCCGGTGGGACGGCTCTCCGGGGGAGAGCAGCAGCGCCTGCGGATCGCCCAGGCCCTGGCGAGCGATCCCCGCGTCCTGCTCTGCGATGAGCCGCTGCTCTCCCTTGACCTGCACCACCAGCAGGCGGTCAGCAGCCTGATCAACAGGCAGTCCCATGAAAAGAACAGCGCCGTTGTGTTCGTCACCCACGAGATCAACCCCGTCATCGAGTACGTCGACCGTGTGCTGTACCTGGCCGGGGGCAGGTTCCGCATCGGATCGCCCCAGGAAGTCATGACGAGCGAGGTGCTTTCCGACCTTTACGGCAGCCCCGTTGAGGTCCTTCACCATAACGGCCGGATCGTCGTCGTTGGCCTTCCGGACGCCACCGCCCACCACCGGGCCGGAGGGCTCTGAGCATGGATTTCCAGGATGTCATCGACGCGGTGTTCACGTTCGACAATTACCGGGAACTGCTCCCGCTGGTGCGCAACTCCATCTGGGCCGGTGCGGTGCTCGGCCTGCTTGGCGGGTTGATCGGGACCTTCGTCATGATGCGCGACCTGGCCTTCGCGGTTCACGGCATAGCCGAGTTGTCCTTCGCCGGAGCGGCGTTCGCCCTGTTGATCGGCGCGAACGTGGTCTTCGGCTCCCTCATCGGATCGGTCGCCGCTGCCCTGGTTCTCGGGCTGATGGGTATCCGGGCGCGCGACCGGAACTCGATCATCGGAGTCGTCATGCCCTTCGGGCTTGGGCTCGGCATCCTGTTCCTTGCCCTCTACGAGGGAAGGGCCGCCAACAAATTCGGGCTGCTCACCGGGCAGATCGTCTCGGTGGACAGCGTGCAGCTGAACCTGCTGGTGCTCTGCGCCGTGGCCGTCCTGATCGTTCTTGCCGCCATCTGGCGGCCGCTGACCTTCGCCAGCGCCGATCCGGACCTCGCCGAAGCCCGGGGTGTTCCGGTGCGCGGGCTGTCGATCGTCTTCATGGTGCTTCTCGGAGTCTCGGTGGCGCTGTCGATCCAGGTGGTGGGGGCGCTGCTGGTGCTCGCACTGCTGATCACCCCGGCGGCCGCGGCCCTGAAAGTGACATCGACACCGGGCCTCGTGGTGGTGCTCAGCATCGCCTTCGCCACCGCCTCGGTGGTCGGCGGCATCCTCCTCGCCCTGGGCGGAAGGATCCCCATCAGTCCGTACGTGACGACGATTTCCTTCGCCATCTACCTGGTGTGCAGGGCGGTCGGTGGGCGCCGGAGCAGTCCGCGGCCCGTCCATGCGCAGGGTCCTGCCGCCTGAGGGCCCGAGCGGGGGAGATCACCCGCGCCGCGGTCCAAGGATCCAGGGTGCCGGCAGGCTCTGCACCCGTGATAGGTGCCGCGTTCCGATCTAGCTCCGGGCCGCCTTCGCCGCGGTGCAATCCGGGCACAGGCCGTAGATCTCAACGGTGTGGGCAACCTCGCTGAAGCCGTGCGCCGCGGCGGTCCGTCCGGCCCACTGCTCCACCGCCGGTGCCTCGATCTCCACCGCCCTGCCGCAGTTGCGGCACAGCAGGTGGTGGTGGTGGTGTTCGACGGCGCACCTGCGGTACACGGCCTCGCCGTCGCCGCTGCGCAGGACGTCCACCATGCCGTCGTCGGCCATGGACTGGAGGACGCGGTAGACGGTGGCAAGGGAAACCGATTCACCCCGGTCCTGGAGGACCCGGTGCAGGTCCTGGGTGCTGACGAAGTCATCGAGTTCGTCGAGGGCTGCGCTGACAGCGCGGCGCTGGCGCGTCATGCGTTGCTCGGAGCCCCGGCGCATTGACTGCTCCGCTTCGGACGTCATGGGGAAACCTTTCGGAGCAGGTGGTGGAAAGGCGGCGGCCTGGCGGCCGGCACGCGGGCAATCCGCGCATCGGGCGGCAATTTAAGCCTAAACCCTGATCAAGATTATCAGTCGGCTGAGGGGTATTCTGTGCGCTATGAAGCTGACCAAGTACACCCACGCCTGTGTCCGACTTGAGAAAGACGGACATGTCCTGGTGATCGACCCCGGCTCGTTCTCCGAAGTGGAGGAGGCCCTGAACGGCGCAGGCGCGGTGCTTGTCACCCATGAACACGCCGACCACCTCGACCGCGACCGGGTGTCAGCGGCCCTGGCCGCCAACGGAGCCCTCGAACTGTGGGCACCGGCTCAGCTCGCCGAACAACTGCGCTCTTCGCTCGGGAACGCCGCCGCCAGGATTCACGACGCCGAATCCGGCACCGGTTTCACCGCGGCCGGGTTCGAGGTGCGCACCTTCGGCGGCCAACACGCACTGATCCACCCGCACATCCCGGTCATCGCCAATATCGGGTACGTCGTTGACGGAGAGCTCTATCACCCCGGGGACTCATTCATCGTTCCCCACGGCGTCGCGGTGCGGACCCTCCTGGTGCCGATCCACGCCCCCTGGTCGAAAACCGCCGAGGTGATCGACTTCGTCACCTCTGTGCGGGCAGCCCGGGCTTATCCGATTCACGATGCGCTGCTCAACGAGGCAGGGCTCGGCCTTGTAGAAAACCATGTCGGCCGGCTCGGCGCCCAGTACGGAACGGAGTACAAGCACCTGACGCCGGGTGAAACGGTGGAGCTTTGAGCGCGTGATGGTGATTTCCGGATTTAGCTAGCCTATCGAGAAGTAAGCAAGGCTGCTATTGTCGGGGAAGGGCCGAGGGACCGGCCCTTTGCCTTATGCGGATTGGACTCTCGTGCGCGACAGTGGAAACGCCCCAGGAAGCCTTGAACCTCTCGTCCGTGCCGTGGCAGGCGGCAGCCGGGCCGCGTTCAGCGAGCTCTATGGGCGGACTGCCCCAAGGGTGTACGCGCTCGCACTGCGGATGACGGAGCGGCAGGATGCCGCGGCGGAGATTGTCGAGCAGGTTTATCTCAAGGCGTGGGCTTCGGCCGGAAGCTACGGCCCGCGGGTCGGAACACCAATGACCTGGCTCCTCTCCCTCACCCATCTGTGTGCCGTCCAGAGCAGCCGCACCGCTGCGGCGCAAGGCGCACCGGCCGGGGCCGTACCGGCCCACGCCGAGGTCCCGTCGGCCGGACCGGAGCGCGGAGAGGCGGGCACATCTTATGCGCTGCCTCAGGGGCAGGATGAAGCCCTCCTGCTCGCCTACTACGGTGGGCTGACCTGCGGCGAAGTCGCCGAAAAGCTCAGTGTTGCAGTGCCGACGGCGGTCTCAAGGATCCAGACCGCAGTCGGCCGCCTCACCAGTTCCGATTCCGCATCAGCTGCAGCGCCGGGCGCAATCGCCGTACCTGGCACGATCACCGTTCCGGCCGCCGGAACCATGGGATAGCGCGGCGCCAGCCCCATCTTTCCGCGCGGCCCCTTCGCAGGGCATCCCTTCCTTCCCTGCAGGAAGTCCGCGGCGCTCTTCTTCTGAACACCACCTCAAGAGCCCGCCGGGCGGCCGGTGAACCCGGAAGGGTCTCTTCCCCTTGGTCCAGTTGGCTTCAATGCCGAGGTCCGGGCTGCCCAGCAGGACGGCCGTGATCTTTTCTCCTCCCGAGCCACCCCTTGACGTATACCCCTGGGGGGTATAACTTACTGGTGTTGCAGGAGGCAGTTCATCCGCGTACCGAAGGTACCGCCACGGATCGGGCTCCTCTCGTTCCCGGCGGCACACCCGCCGGTGGCACTACATCCGCCGGATACGCCGCAGCGGCGAAGGCAGGCCGCCAGGTGTCCAGATCCTGGCAAGGCGCGGCACCGTCGAGGTGCCTGGAGGAGAAGACAATGAAAAACCGCGAACGGCAGGCCGCAGACCTCGAGCCCGCAGCCCGGGGGAGCGCCGCCCATGACCACGGGCAGCCCGTGCCCCACGCGCACGCCCATTCCACCCGTCCCGGGCAGGAGCACCCGGGGAACCGTCAGATGGCCGATGATGACCATCAGGTCCACTCCTCCGGTCAGCACGCCGGGCATTCGACCGCCATGTTCCGCGACCGGTTCTGGCTCAGCCTGGCCCTCGCCGTGCCGGTGGTGGGATTCAGCCCCATGTTCGCCATGCTCCTTGGCTACATGCCGCCCGTATTCCCGGGGTCGGCATGGATCTCGCCGGTCCTCGGAACCGCAATATTCATCTACGGAGGAACTCCCTTCCTGAAGGGCGGCCTGGCGGAACTGAAGTCCCGGCAACCCGGGATGATGCTGCTGATCGCCATGGCCATCACCGTCGCGTTCGGCGCGTCGTGGGTCACCACCCTGGGAATCGGGGGCTTCGATCTCGACTTCTGGTGGGAACTCGCCCTGCTGATCGTCATCATGCTCCTCGGCCACTGGATGGAAATGCGCGCCCTCGGTTCGGCCGCCGGCGCCCTCGATGCCCTGGCCGCGCTGCTCCCCGACGAAGCCGAGAAAGTTGCCGGAACCGGGATCCAAACCGTCCCGGTGGCGTCCCTTTCCGCGGGCGACGTCGTGCTTGTGCGTTCGGGCGCGCGGGTTCCGGCTGACGGCGAGGTCATCGACGGTGCCGCGGAATTCGATGAGTCGATGATCACCGGTGAATCCCGCGCAGTCCTCCGCCGTGCCGGGGACACCGTTGTGGCAGGAACGGTGGCCACCGACAACGCCGTGCGGGTGAGGGTCACCGCCGTCGGCCCGGACACCACGCTGGCGGGGATCCAACGGCTCGTCGCCGAGGCGCAGGCCTCCTCCTCGAAGGCCCAGGCGCTGGCCGACCGCGCCGCTGCCCTGCTGTTCTACTTCGCCCTGGGCGCCGGGATCCTGACGTTTGTCGCCTGGCTGGCCCTGGGCAGTCCGGACGACGCCGTCACCCGGACGGTGACCGTCCTGGTCATCGCCTGCCCGCACGCACTGGGCCTTGCCATCCCCCTGGTGATCGCCATCTCCACCGAACGCGCCGCGCGGGCCGGGGTGCTGATCAAGGACAGGCTGGCCCTGGAGCGGATGCGCACCATCGACGTCGTCCTCTTCGACAAGACCGGAACCCTTACCGAGGGACGCCACGCAGTCACCGCCGTTGCCGCCGCGGCGGGAACGGACACGGCGCAGCTGCTCGCCCTGGCGGCGGCCGCGGAGGCCGACAGCGAACACCCGGTGGCCCGCGCAATCGTCGCCGCGGCCGCCGAGGATCCCGCCGCCGCCCAGTTCGCCTACCGGGGAACGGGCTTCTCATCGATGACCGGGCGCGGCGTGAGGGCTGTCGTCGACGGATCGGAGATCTCCGTCGGGGGACCGAACCTGCTGCGGGAGCTTTCCCTGCAAACACCGCCGGACATCGCGGAAACGGTGCGGGCTTGGACCAGCAGGGGCGCAGCGGTGCTGCACGTGGTACGCGGCCGCACCGTCATCGGTGCGCTCCGGCTTGAGGACCGCATCCGCGATGAATCACGCATCGCGGTGAAGGCGCTGAAGGAACGGGGGGTGAAGGTCGCAATGATCACCGGCGATGCCCGGCAGGTCGCGGACGGCGTCGCCGGTGAGCTGGGCATCGATGAGGTCTTCGCCGAGGTCCTCCCGCAGGACAAGGACACCAAGGTCGCGGAGCTGCAGGCGCGCGGACTGAAGGTCGCTATGGTCGGTGACGGCGTGAATGACGCCCCTGCCCTGGCCCGTGCCGAGGTTGGCATCGCCATCGGTGCGGGCACCGATGTCGCAATCGAGTCGGCGGGCGTTGTCCTCGCCGGGAACGATCCCCGCAGTGTGCTGTCGGCGGTCGACCTGTCGCGGGCGAGCTACCGCAAGATGATCCAGAACCTCGTCTGGGCCACCGGCTACAACATCCTCGCCGTCCCCCTCGCGGCTGGAGTGCTCGCCTTCGCCGGGATCCTTCTCTCCCCGGCGGCCGGTGCTGTCCTCATGAGCGTCTCGACGATCGTCGTGGCATTGAACGCGCAGCTGCTGCGCCGGATCAACCTCGCACCCGAACGCTTCGGGCGCTGACCGGCAGGGAGGGCGGGAGCACAGGACTGTTCACTCCGTCCACCCGCCCCCTTGCGGTCCCGCAAGGGTTCCACGGAGTGCGGCGCCGTGGTTAAAGTCGCCCTGTAAGGATGCATGAGCGAGATTGGGGGCTGTAATGGCTGGCACGTTCGAGATATTCCGGGACGATCAGGAGCAGTTTCGGTTCCGGCTCACCGGCGACGACGGGACCACGCTCGTTACCAGCGAGGCCTACGAGGATAAAGAGACGACTGTCGCCGGGATCCACGGAATCCGCGACTGCGCATCGATGGCATTGATCACCGACCTCACGTGACCCATGGGTGCCGTCGGCACCAGAGTTGCCGGGAACGCGGCGCGGGTAAGGGACTTTCGCCCCTTACCCGCCTTGCCGATCACCGGCGACTCTGGAAGAGCGGAAGTTGTGCAGGCGTCACCTAAGGGGACAAGCAGTGAAGACAAAATTAAACGGTGGCGAGAGCACGGGCCGAGAGGGCCGGTTGTCAGTTGGGGAAAGCACGCGGGGAAGTCGCCTTGAGATCCAACGTGCGCGAAGGAAGGCGATGGACGAACACCCCTCGAACTGGGCGGCCAGAAGGCTGCGGGTGTTGGTCCGTCTTGATTCTGAGCTGCAGTCGGCACGGATCCATGTTCAGGGGACCGTGACACCCGAAAACCTGCAGGCGCTCTATGTCGTCGCGCGGAGGACCAACGCCCTGCTCGGGGGAACCGCGATCACTATTGACCTCACCGCAGCGCGGGCCGAGGACGAGGCGTTGGACCGGCTCCGCACCAGCGTGAGCGAGGGGCGTCTACCCGCCTCGATCGATCCCTTTGAGCAGGATTGTTTCCTGAACCTTCTCGAACCCGCCCCGCAATAGCCAGGGCGGTGTGACCGTACCTTGCCGCCGCGCCGAGGGCGGAGAATAATCCTGCCTAGGTGGCCGGGTACATGGCGAACGGGAGCCGGTGGAGCCAATGGCAGTCAACGAAGTAAACCGCGTCGTTGTCGGAGTTGATGGGTCAACAGCCTCGATCGAAGCGCTGCGCCTCGCGGCGCGCATCGCCCCGGGGCTCGGATCGGCTATCGAAGCCGTTGCAGTGTGGGACTATCCGGCCGAATATGCGGGGTACGTGCCGCTGGGAAGCGACAACTTCGACGAAGTCACCCAGAAGCGGCTAGAAAAGACCCTGAGGGAAGCCTTCGGAGAGGACCTTCCGCCGAACCTGAGCACATCGGTTCTCTTCGGGCGCCCTTCGAAGGTGCTCGTCAAGGCGGGCGCGGACGCGGCAATGCTGATTGTGGGCCGGCGCGGCCACGGGGGATTCCGGGGGTTGCTGCTTGGATCGGTCAGCGCGGCCTGCGTTTCGCATGCCGCATGCCCGGTGCTCGTTGTACACGAAGGCACCGAGGGAAAATAGCCCGTCAGGCGGTCCCCACGCGCCGCCCCGTCACGCTGATGGGGCGGATTCCGACGAACCGCTGCCGGAGACCGCCGGCCCATGGTTCCTCGCTGGCCCTGCCCCACAGCACTGTCAGCAGCGCCTCGTCGCTGACGGGAACGGCGGAACCCTGGGCAAGCACCGTCCACCCGGCCATCTCGGCGGCCCGGAGCTCGTCGACCTGGAATGCCGCCTTCTCCAGTGGGCCCCTGCCGATATCGCCATCCTCGGAAGTCCGGAAATAGATCCCCTGCTCATGGACAAGATAATTGACAGGGAAAATATAGATTGAGCCTTCCCGGGAGAATCCAATCCGTCCTGTGGTCTGCGTCATCAGCAGCGCCCAGCACTCATCGGCGGGCAGCTCCGTCGAAGCGTGAAGGGTCCCGGGCATCTCCCAGAATTCGTTGTCCGTTGAACTCATTATTTTTCCTCCGCGGCGGTGGTAGGGGAAGTCTGAATTCCAGACTAAACCCCCGACGGGGCCATTCACCCCGATATGATGGGATCCGTACCCGCCCCGGCCCTTTTTGATCCTCGGACCCGAAAAGTGCCGGAAGTCGACGTATTGGATGTAGCCGTATGGGCAGTTTTCAGGATCGGCCGAACGGTTCGTCCGGTGCGCCGCTGCCGCCCCGTATTGGAGAGGCGATCCCACTGCGCCAGGAGGACCTCCGGAGCCTTCTGGCAGGCTTCGCGGCGATCACCGAGGACCTCGGCCTTGAGGGCGTCCTGGAGCGCGTCATCTCCTCAGCCTGTAAACTCGTCCAGGCCCGTTACGGAGCCCTCGGTGTCATCGGGGCCGACAACTTCCTCAGTCATTTCATCACCGTGGGGCTCGAGGACGACGAGGTCCGTCGCATCGGTTCGCTGCCGGTCGGGCACGGCGTGCTGGGACAGCTCATTACCGATCCCCGCCCGCTCCGGCTGACCGATCTCCGGCAGCATCCCGCCGCCTACGGCTTCCCCGACCACCACCCTCAGATGGGCTCGTTCCTCGGCGTGCCCATCCGGGTCAAGAACTCAACGTTCGGCAATCTGTACCTCACCGAGAAACGCGGGGGCGGTGACTTCACGCCGGCCGATGAGGAGCTTGTGAAGGCCCTTGCCGCAGCGGCCGGTGCCGCCATCGAGAACGCAAGCCTCTTCGATGAGTCCCGTCGGCGCAGCAGGTGGCTCGAAGCCGGAATGGACACCGTGCGCGAGTTGGTCGGCACAACGGAGGATCCGGGCCTTGACGGCCTTGATCTGGTCGCGGGCAGGGCGGCCGACGTCGCCGGGGCGGACCTCGCGCTGGTCGCCGTGCAGGGAATCTCCGGCAACGCCCTGTTCTGCGCCGCCGCGGCCGGCCCCTCCGCCGCCCACGTCGCCGGGCAGGAGCTGGCGGTGACGGACGAGGTGCTGAGCCTGCTCGACGGCACGGGACCGGCCCTGCTGGCCGGGGTGGCGCGGGTTTTCGCGCCCACCTCCGGGCTTCTCCTCGAGTACTTCGATTCAACGCTTGCGGTGCGCCTCTCGGACAGCGAAGGGGAGCCGCGCATCCTGATCCTCCTGCGCTCCCGCGGCTCGGCACCTTTCACTGCCGGTGACGCCACGATGAGCACCATCTACTCCTCGCACGTCGCCCTTGCCCTCGAGCTCGTCAAGGCACACCGGCTTCGGGAACAGCAGGCCGTCTTCGGGGACCGCGACCGGATCGCGCGGGACCTCCACGACCTCGTCATCCAGCGCCTCTTCGCCGCCGGACTGAGAATCCAGGGCCTGCGGCGGTTCGTCACCGATCCCGGACCCCTCCAACGCATCGACGAGGTGACCGGAGAGCTCGATGAGACGATCCGGGAGCTCCGTGACACCATCTACTCCCTCAGGAGTGTTCCCCAGGCGGGCACGAGCCTGAGTGCCCGCATCCTCAAGCTTGTCGAGGAGTGTGCAACAATCCTGCCCTTCAACCCGGTGGTGCAGCTGTCCGGCCCCGTCGACACCGCCGTCGCGGAGGACATCGCCGACCACCTCATGGCGGTGATCTCCGAAGGACTGAGCAACGCCGTCCGGCATGCCGGCGCCTCGTCGATCGGCATCTCCGTCGACGTCCTTCCCTCGGAGGTCCACCTGAGCATCACCGACGACGGCCGCGGGATCGCCCCGGGGGCCAAACGCAGCGGAATGAACAACATGCAGCGGCGGGCGGAGCTGTGCGACGGCCACTTCCGGGTGCACAGCGTGGCCGGGCGCGGCACCCGCCTCGACTGGATAGTCCCCGCCCAGCGCGATCTGGGGTAGCCCGGTCAGGGTTGGGGGGAGTTCCTGCCGGTCGCAATGAAAACCGCGGCCTGGGTCCTTCGCTGGAAGCCGAGCTTTGCGAGCATCGAGGAGACGTAATTCTTCACCGTTTTCTCGGCGAGGAACATCGTCTGTCCGATCTCCTTATTGGTCAGGCCCTCGCCGATGTACTGGAGCACCTTCTTCTCCTGGGCGGTGAGCGAATCGAGCCGTGCATCCTCCTGTCCAGCCCGCCCGAGCCCGGCGATGATGTCCGCCCGGACGGCGGGATCGAAGAGCGATTTGCCTGAAGCCGCGTGGCGGATCTTCACGATCAGGTCGGTGCTCAGCACTTCCTTCAGGACATACCCGGCCGCACCCGCGAGCACCGCCCCGCGCACCGCCTGATCATCGTCATAGCTGGTCAGGATCAGGCACTGGAGCGAGCTGTCGGCCGACCGGACGTTCCTGCACACCTCGATCCCGGTGCCGTCCGGCAGCCGCGCATCGAGTATCGAGACATCGGGTGCGAGCGCGGGAATCCGGCGGGAAGCGTCTTCCGCCGACGCCGACTCGCCGACGACGATGAATCCCTCGCCCTCGAGGAGGTCCCTCAATCCACGCCGCACGAGTTCGTGGTCATCAACGATGAAAACTGTTGCCGCTTGACGCCCGGCTTCGGGCGCGCGTGCCACCTCAGGACCGCTCACTTCCGCCTCCCTTGGGTGCGTGACCGTCTTTCCTCGGCGTCCTGCCAAACGTCTTCCCCAAAGGCGTCCCCATGAACGTCTTCCCCCCATGATCCAGCGTCGAGGGCACATTTGTCAGGGCCGAAAGTCCGTGACGTCCGGCTTCGTGGATTCCCCGTCCGGTCTTCCGCGCATGGACGCGGTGCTGGACAATCGATTGATCGGCGGGTATGGACAAGGGAGGACTAAAGACCCTTACCGCGGGGCGCGGTGCAAACGAGGCTGGGAAGACCAGGAGCAGCGGCACGCGAGGACCCGCATGCCGGGTGCCACGGCGTATGAGGAGGCAGGCATGGTCGCAGGTTCCGATCCGGGGGTACGCGTGCCGGAAGCAGGTCCCCGGTGAGCTCCGGGAAGAAGCCGGTCGTTGTTGGATATGACGGTTCCGAGGAGGCCACGAAGGCGGTGGCCTGGGCCGCTCGCCGCGCGCTGCACAGCGGGAGCAAACTCCTTGTCGTCCACTGCTGGATCTGGCCGCTGTTCACGCATGACCTCGGGCCGGTGGACGGCGTCGAGGGCAGCGGGCTGAAGAACGCTGCCTTGGCGGCGCTTGAGGAGGGCCGGAAGGTGGCTCTGGCCGCGGCACCGGGCGTTGAGGTTGAGGCCCGCCTTGAGACGGGTTACCCTGCGGCGATTCTGACGCGCCTGTCGGCCGACGCCTCGATGGTTGTCACAGGAAGCCGCGGGCTGGGCGGTTTTCTCGGGCTCCTCGTGGGATCGGTGAGCCTTCACCTCGCGTCCTCGGCCGGCTGCCCCGTGGCGGTGATCCGCGGTGCCGAGTCCGGCGGCGACTCAGTGCTCGCCGCCGTCGACGGTTCGGCCTCGAGCCGGGAGGCACTCCTCCTCGCCTGTCAGCTCGCCACCGAGGAAGGAATCGACCTGCAGCTGGTCCATGTCAGCCAGGATCTCCCTGCACTGCGGTTCCACCGCCACCAGGCCACGCCCGGCGGCGAAACGGTGCTTCAGGATGCGGCGGCGCTGGCCCGCGAACGGGCCCCGGACCTGAATGTGAAGGAAACGCAGCTTGCCGGACGCTCCGTCGCCGGCAAGCTCGTTGCCCTCGCTGCGGATGCGGCGTGCCTCGTCCTCGGCGCCCGGGGCGCTGACGGCCTCGCCGTGCGCCTGGGGTCCACCGTGCATGCCGTGCTCCACCATTCGAAGGCGAACGTGATCATCTGGCGGCCCTACGAGGCGGTGCCCGCCGCCGGCAAGCGGACCGAGCCCGGGGCGTGAGCCTGCCGCGGATGCCGCCGGTGGGGGCAGGGCAGCGTCTTGTCGTGGGGACCGCCCACAGAAAAGGGGAGGCCCGGTACGGCCTCCCCTTTTCATCCGCCCCAGTGGAAGGGATTAGACGCGGTTCGCAGCGCGCTTCTTGCCAAGCACGAGCGCCAGGGCGATCATGCCGATCCCGAGGAGAAGGTGCAGCCAGTTGTCGGCCGCGTTCAGCGGAACGAAGTTACCGGCCGACTCCTGGTCGATGACCAGTCCGTAGATCCACAGCACGAGGTAGATGATTCCACCGACGAGCAGGAAGGAGCGGGCCCCCGAAATGCTGCGCGACATAGCCACACCGGCTGCCCCGAAGAGCAGGTGGACGACGTTGTGGAGCACGGAAACCTGGAAAAGTCCGAGCAACATGGCACCCGAGTGGTGTCCGGCAACGGCCAACTGGTCATACTGGGAAGTAATCCCCGGAACGAAGCCGAGGATGCCGACAAGAAGGAAGACGATTCCGACCGCGAGTGCGGCCTTCTGCACGGCGGTCTTTTCCCCCGACCGGGTAGGCGCCTGCGAATGCTGTGATGTTGCCATTGTTTTCTCCTGATGGTGCGTGATGAAAGTTATGCCGTCCGGATTGCGTTAATCCGGGCACATGGCATATTCGCCGCACCTCCCGCCGCGGATGGGGAGAAATAGGAAACCGCCTATGAAACTGCGACAAGTCGGTTCGGGAGGGTTCGACATTGAGTGATCTCATCGATTTCCTCCTTGCACGCATCGCCGACGATGAAGAGAATGTGCACTCGTGGTGGCACGTCCAATCGGTGCCGGTGCTCGACCGTGCCCTCGCCGAATGCGAGGCCAAGCGCCTGATGGTGGCGCACTACCAGCGCGTTGACTGGGCGAAGGTGCCGGCAGACCAGCAGGACTACATGGGGGTGTTCCTCCGGCTCATGGCCCTGCCGTATGCCGGCCATCCTGAATACCGGAGGGAGTGGCGCCCGTAGGCCCCGAGCGCCGCCGGCGGCTTCACTCCGACCAGCGCCCGGTCGCGAAGAACCCGTCGAGGACCTCCTGGTAGGGAGCCGGATCGAGTCCGTGTCCGGCGAGCCACTCCCCGTCCTCGTAGGAGCGCGCGTAGCGGTCCCCGGAATCGCACATGATGGAGACGATGCTTCCCGCGCGTCCCTCCGCGGCAAGGGACGCGGCGAGCTGCCATACCCCCCAGAGATTCGTCCCGGTCGATGGTCCCGCATGGACACCGGTGAGCTTGCGCAGGTGCCGTGCGGCGGCAATGGACGCAGCATCGGGGACCTGGATCATCGCATCGATCACGCCGGGAATGAAGCTTGGCTCGCGGCGCGGGCGCCCGATTCCCTCGATGCGCGAGGGCAGCCCCGTGGCCGGTGCCGTCGGATCCTTCCACGCGGGATAGAACGCCGAATTTTCCGGGTCGACAACCGCAAGCCGCGTGGGATGGCGGTTGTATCTGATGTACCGGCCGATCGTTGCGCTGGTTCCTCCGGTTCCCGCGCCAACAACGACCCATTCGGGCACCGGGTGCGGTTCGAGTGCGAGCTGGCCGAAGATCGACTCGGCGATGTTGTTGTTGCCCCGCCAGTCGGTTGCACGTTCGGCGTAGGTGAACTGGTCAAGGTAGTGGCCGCCGGTCTCGCCGGCGATCCGCTCGGCCGCTGCGTACACCTCTGAGGCGTGGTCGACGAAACGGCAGGTGCCGCCGTACTGCTTGATCAACGCGATCTTCTCAGGGCTGGTGGTGCCCGTCATCACGGAGATGAACGGCAGGCCGAGCAGGCGCGCGAAGTATGCCTCCGATACGGCGGTGGAGCCGCTTGAGGCCTCGACTATCGTCGTTCCCTCGGTGATCCAGCCGTTGACGAGTCCGAACAGGAAGAGCGAGCGCGCAAGCCTGTGCTTCAGGCTGCCCGTCGCGTGCGTCGACTCGTCCTTGAGGTAGACCTGCACCCCCCACCGGCTGGGCAGGGGAACGGAGATGAGATGCGTATCGGCGGACCTGTTGTTCTCCGCCTCAATGCGGCGGATTGCCTCCTCGGTCCAGGCGCGGCCGGATGAGGCCGGGTAGGTGATCATTCCCCAAGCGTACAAGTGGACTGGAATACCTTCGGAGCCTGTGGTGGACTGGCGTGCATCGGGACCGGCGCGGCGTCGGTTCCACCTCTACAAGGAGATCTTGATGAAGACCCTGATGGACGTGCAGACGCTGCGGGACCGGATGACCTCCGGCCTGCAGACCGTTCTGCTTGATGTCCGCTGGTCCCTGGGCGATCCCCACGGCCGCGAACATTACCGCTCGGCGCATATCCCCGGCGCCTTGTACGCGGATCTTGAGGAACGGCTGTGCGCCCCAGGCGCGCCGGAGCTGGGCAGGCACCCGCTGCCCGATGCGCTGGCGCTCCAGGAGTCGGCACAGCAGTGGGGCATCAACAGCACCGACGACGTCGTCGTTGCCTACGATGACTCAGGCAACATGGCCGCCGCCCGGCTGTGGTGGCTGCTCCGGGACGCGGGGCTGGAAGCGGTCCACCTCCTCGACGGCGGGCTTGCCGCATGGCAGGCCGCGGGGTTCGAGGTGGAGGGCGGAGAGGAACAGCACTGCCTCGGCTCGGTCGAGCTGGGCACCGGCGCCATGCCCGTGATCGGCATCGACGCCGTCGCCGAGCTGCCGGCGCACGGGGTGCTCCTCGACGCCCGCGCCGTGGAGCGCTACCGGGGGGAGCATGAGCCGGTTGATCCGAAGGCCGGACACATCCCCGGCGCGCGCAGCGCGCCGACCACCGAAAATCTCCGGGGCAACAAGACCTTCCGCACCGCAGGGGAGCTCCGGGAGAGGTTTCGCCGGCTCGGTGTGACGGAGGCCGGGCGCGTGGCTGTGTACTGCGGCTCGGGCATCACGGCCGCCCACGAGATTGCCGCGCTGGAGATCGCCGGATTCTCGGCGGCACTCTATCCCGGGTCGTGGTCCCAGTGGTCCGCGCGTTCCGATCTTCCGGTGGCCACCGGAGGCTGAGCCTGCACCGCCCTGCTGCTGCCCCGGGTGGCCTCCGCCCGGGGCAACAGGTAGCGTCGAGCCCATGACCCCAGGACGTCCCTCGCCCCCGCCGCTGCGGACGGCTCTGCAGCCTCAAGGACCAGCGCATCCCCCACCCCAAGGAGACCGTGTGAGCACCCTGTTTACCCGCATCATCGAAGGCGAAATCCCCGGCCGCTTCGTCTGGAAGGACGACGACGTCGTCGCCTTCCTGACGATTGCGCCGATCACGCAGGGACACACCCTTGTGGTTCCCCGCCGTGAGATTGCGCAGTGGCTCGACGCCGACCCCTCGGCGCTCGCACGGGTGATGGAGGTGGCCCAGACGATCGGCAGGGCCCAGCAGGAGGCGTTCGGCGCCAAGCGGGTCGGGGTGTTGATCGAAGGGTACGAGGTTCCGCACCTTCACGTGCACGTCTGGCCCACGCAGAGCGCCGCCGACTTCGACGTGCACCGCGTCGACAACAACCCCGATCCCCAGCTCATGGACGCCGCCGCCGAAGACCTGCGTGCAGCCCTGCGCGCGGCGGGGCACGCAGCTAACGTCCCCGCCTAGGCGGCCCGGGCGGCCAGGGCCTCGTTCAGTGCTGCCCGGATCCGCTTCTCCGACACCGAGTAGGCCGTCCCAAGCTCCTGGGCGAACACGCTGATGCGCAGCTCTTCGAGCATCCACCGGACCTTCCGGAGGCCCGGCGGAACCCTCCGGCCTCCGGGCGCCAGCGCGGCGACTGCCTCGTCGTATTCGTCCTCGAGGCGCTGGACGGCGGCGGTGCCGGCGTTGTCCCGGGCAATGTTGACCGCCAGCTTCTCGAGGCGCAGTTCGATGCCGCGCAGGTACCGGGGCAGCTGGCTCAGCTGGGAGTATCCGGTCGCCGCGACGAATCCCGGATAGATCAGCTGCTCGAGTTGGCTCCGGATGTCGTTCAGTGCGGTGATCAGGGCAAGGCTTGTTGTGCCCTTGAGCTGCTTTGTGATCCTGCGGTGGCTTGAGAGGACCGTTTCGACGGTGGCGGTGACCGTGAACACCGTGTCGATCAGTTCGGCGCGGACATGTTCGTAGAGCGTGTTGAAGTCACCTTCGGTCCAGGGGAGCTGCTCCGGGACGAGCTTGTCGATGGCCGCGAGGGTGCAGTCCTCGATCAGCCCCGCCACGCTGCCATGGGGGTTCTGGCTGAACGTCAGCTTTTCGGTGTTGCTCAGGTGCTCGAGGACATACTTGGCGGGGCTCGGCACCCGCAGGGCAAGCAGGCGGATCACCCCGGCGCGCATCGCCTCGGCCTGCTCGGCGGGGTTGGCGAACACGCGAAGGCCAACCGCACGGGTCTCGTCGACGAGGGCCGGGTATCCCGTGACCCGGTGCCCCGAGACGCTCCGGGAGACTTCCCGCGGGATTGCCCCGAAGGTCCAGGAGACGGCGCCGGTCACCTCGGCGACGCCCGGTCCGCCGGCATCCGTTGCGCCTGTTGGCACTCCGGGCACCGGTGCTGGGGATGTGGGCGTGGAGGCGGCTGCGCTGCCGCGGCCCGCCGTGCGCTGTTTGGACGCAGCGCCCGGACGCCCGCTGGGCCGGGTGCTTGACGGCGTTGCGCCAAGGGAGGCGGCGATGGCCCGGCTGACGGCGGGGGCGAGGGAATCCTTGAGGGCGTCGAGGTCCGGTCCTTCACCGAGGATGCCCCCGGAGTCGACCACCTGGAAGTTCATTAGCAGGTGCGGCGGGAGCACCGACCAGTTCCAGGAGCCCGGCGGAATGATGTGCCCCTTGAGGCGGCGGAGGACCAGTTCGAGGGAGGGTTCGAGCTCGTCGCGTGCCGGGTCGAAGTCCGCCTCAAGGGCCGCAACGGCGGAGCGGGCGACGTCGGGGGCCGGCACGAAGTTCTTGCGCACCGGTTTGGGCAGCGACTTGATCAGCGCCGTGACAAGTTCCTCACGCAGCCCGGGAATCTGCCACCGGAACGGTCCGGCCTCCAGCTGGTTGAGGAACAGCAGGGGGATCTGGACGGTGACGCCGTCGGCTGCGCCGGGGGCGCCGGGGGAGAACTCATAGCTCAGCGGAAGTTCGAAGCCGTTCTGGCGCCAGATGGTCGGGAACGCCGACTCGTCGAGCCCGTCGGCGTCCTCGTTGAGGAGCTCGCGCGGGTCGAAGTCAAGGAGCTCCGGCGTGGCCCGGCGCGCCTGTTTCCACCAGGAGTCGAAGTGGCGTTCGGAGACGACGTCAGCCCCGATCCGCGCATCGTAGAACTCGAAGAGCGTTTCGTCGTCGACGCGGAGGTCCCTGCGGCGCAGCCGGTTCTCGAGCTCTTCAATCTCAGCGAGCCGCTCGCGGTTTCGTGCGAAGAACTTGTGGTGGGTCTTCCAGTCGCCCTCCACGAGCGCATGGCGGATGAACAGCTCGCGGGCGAGTTCCTTGTCGATCCGGCCGTAGTTGATCCGCCGCTGCGGCACGATCGGCACCCCGTAGAGGGTCACCTTCTCGTACGCCATGACCGAGCCCTGGCGGCTTGACCAGTGCGGTTCGCTGTAGCTGCGTTTGACGAGGTGCGGGGCCACCTCCTCGGCCCAGAGCGGGTCGAACCGGGCGGCGACCCGCGCCCACAGCCGCGAGGTTTCGACGAGTTCCGCGGCCATCACCCAGTCGGGGGACTTCTTGAACAGTGCCGAGCCGGGGAAGACCGCGAAGCGTGTGCCGCGGGCGCCGGCGTACTCCCGCTTGCGCTGGTCGTAGAGGCCGATGTGGCTGAGCAGCCCGGAGAGCAGGCTGATGTGGATCGCGTCGCTGTTGCCCACGGGGTCCACGGGGCCCGCCTGCAGGGTGATGCCGAGCGGTTTGGCCAGTTGGCGCAGCTGGGCGAACAGGTCCTGCCACTCGCGCACGCGCAGGTAGTTGATGAACTCGTTGCGGCACAGCTTGCGGAACTGGGTTGAGGACAGCTCCTTCTGCTGCTCCTCGAGGTACCGCCACAGGTTCAGGTACCCGGTGAAATCCGAGTTCTCGTCGAGGAAGCGCTTGTGCTTCTCGGTGGCGCTCTGCAGCTTGGCGGGCTGGTCGGCGGAGGGCCGTTCCCGGGGGTCCTGGATGGTCAGTGCCGCAGCGAGGACCATCACCTCCTTCGCGCACCCCCGGCCTCCCGCCTCGACGATCATGCGCCCGAGGCGGGGGTCGACGGGCAGCTGCGCCAGCTTGCGGCCGACGGGGGACAGGCCGCCGTCGTTGTTCAACGCGCCAAGTTCACGCAGCAGCGCCACGCCGTCGGTGATGGCCTTTGCATCGGGCGGCTCGACGAAGGGGAACTCGGCGATGTCGCGCGGGCTCTTCGTGACGCCCATGGCGGTCATCTGCAGGATCACCGCGGCAAGGCTGGTCCGCAGGATCTCCGGCTCGGTGAACGGGCGCCGGGACTCAAAGTCCTCTTCGGAGTAAAGGCGGATGGCGATGCCGTCCGAGACGCGTCCCGAGCGCCCGGAGCGCTGGTTGGCCGAGGCCTGGGAAACGCGTTCGATGGGCAGCCGCTGCACCTTGGTGCGGTGGGAGTACCGGGAGATGCGGGCGGTTCCCGTGTCGATCACGTACTTGATGCCCGGGACCGTCAGCGAGGTTTCGGCGACGTTCGTGGCGAGGACGATGCGCCGGTTGGAGCCGCCGGCGCTGAACACGCCGTGCTGTTCCTGAAGGGACAGCCGGGCGAAAAGGGGCAGCACCTCAGTGCCCCGCAGGCGCTGGGTGTTCTGGATCCGTGCCCGGAGGGCGTCGGCCGCGTCGCGGATTTCGCGCTCGCCGGAGAAGAAGACGAGGATGTCGCCCGGTGCCTCCCGGGAGAGTTCCTCGACGGCGTCGCAAACGGCGTCGACCGGGTCGCGCGCCTCCTCGAGCTCGTCGTCGGAGTCGTTGTCGCCGACGGGCTGGTCGAGGGGACGGTAGCGGATCTCAACGGGGAAGGTGCGGCCCGAGACCTCGATGATGGGCGCCGGGGCGCTGCTCTCGACGGCGGCGTCGGCGACGAAATGCGCGGCGAAGCGCTCCGGGTCGATGGTGGCCGAGGTGATGATCACCTTCAGGTCCGGGCGCTGCGGGAGGATGCGCTTCAGGTAGCCGAGGATGAAGTCGATGTTGAGGCTGCGCTCGTGGGCCTCGTCGATGATGATCGTGCTGTAGCGGCGCAGCAGCCGGTCGTGCTGGATCTCCGCCAGCAGGATGCCGTCGGTCATGATCTTGATCTTGGTGCTGCGGCCCACCTGGCCGGTGAAGCGGACCTGGTAGCCCACCTCCTCGCCGAGGTTCACGTCGAGTTCCTCGGCGATGCGTTCGGCAACCGTACGGGCGGCAAGCCTGCGGGGCTGGGTGTGCCCGATCAGCCCGTGCTCGGCGAGTCCGAGCTCAAGGCACATCTTGGGAATCTGGGTGGTCTTTCCCGAGCCGGTCTCCCCGGCGATGATCGTGACCTGGTTCGCGGCGATGGCCGCCATGATGTCCGCCCGGCGCCCTGAGACGGGGAGGTCGGCGGGGTAGGAGATTGTCAGTGTCATAGTTGCGGTTAAGTCTAGTGGTCCGCAGGCCGGGGCCATTCAAAAACGGGCCCGCCCACTCACCCGGCCTGATCGGTGGGCATATCCGGACATGCCCACCGGCCGCGGCCCGTCAGTGGGCAGGACCGCGGGCCGTCCCCCATCAAGGGGCAGGATCAGCCTCTGCCGGACTTGAAGCCCGGTCCAGGCGGGCCGCCAGCTCCTGTGCCCGGAGCCGCATCGACTCGGGCGCGAGCACCTCGAATTCGATGTTCATGGCCGCGAGGTGCACCAGCGGGTAATCGAGGGAGTCGAATCCGGCGCGGAGGATCGTCGAGTCGGGGCCGTCGGGCTCGAGCTCGGCGGTGTCGGCCGGCAGCCGCTGTTCCACCTCCGCAACGCCGGCGGAGAGGCGGATCACCGCCTCGTAGGTGTAGGGGGACCGGGTGATCGACTGCTGGACGTATTTCGCGAGGTCCGCGGCCGGGAGCGGCCGCGGGGCGAACCGGCCCCGCGGGGAGGGGATGCTGCGGCACCGGTCGACGCGGAAGGTCCGCCAGTCTTCGCGGTCGCTGTCCCAGGCCACAAGGTACCAGCGCCGGCCCGTGTCGACGAGGCGGTACGGCTCGACGATGCGCCGCGACGAAACGCCGTCGTGCCGGTCATATCGGAAGGACACACTGCGGCGCTCGGTGATCGCCGCAGAAAGGGCCGTGAGCACTGCCGGATCGACGGGGGTGCTCGCCGCGGCCATCCGCGTCACGGCCGAGCGCAGGCCGGCGAACTTCGGCCGGAGCCGGGCGGGCAGCACCTGTTCGAGTTTCGTCAGGGCACGCACCGATGCTTCGCCCACCCCGGACACAGGGCTTGCCGTCACCGCGGTCAGGCCGATCGCAACCGCCAGCGCTTCGTCGTCGTCGAGCAGCAGCGGGGGGAGCTGGGCGCCGGCCCCGAGCTGGTAGCCCCCGGCAATGCCCGGCGAGGCGGAAATGGGGTAACCGAGGGTGCGCAGTTTGCCAATGTCGCGGCGCACCGTCCGTTCGGTCACTTCAAGGCGCTGGGCAAGGGCGGGGCCGGTCCATTCCCTGCGCAGCTGGAGCAGGGACAACAGGTGCAGAAGGCGGGCCGAGGTCTCCAACATGGCTTCAACCTACCTCCCACCCCGGACAAAAGCTGTCCGCATCGCTTCCTACCCTTGGAGTGACCCGCCGGTCCGGCATCCCAGGAGGAAACGATGAGCGCCACCCTTAATGTCCTGTTGTACCTTCCCCAGGGAATGGCCGACTGGGAGGTCGGCTACGCTGCCGCCGAACTGGCCGGTGGCCAGTTCCTGCGTCCGGAGCCAACGGTACGGCTGAGCACAGCCTCGACCGACGGCCGACCGGTCCGCACGATGGGCGGCATGACGGTGACGCCGGACCAGGCGCTCGCCGACATCTCAGCGGACCAGGTCGATGCCCTGCTCCTCCCCGGCGGAACCGGCTGGGCTGACCGTGGTGCGAACACGGCTGTGCTCGACCTCGCCGCTCAGCTCAAGGACGACGGCGCTCCCGTCGCGGCGATCTGCGGCGCCGTCGACGCGCTCGCCGGAGCGGGACTTCTCAACGACGTCGCCCACACAGCGAACACCGCCGAAGGACTTGCCGAACTTCCCGGCTACGCAGGCTCGGCGCTCTATCGGGAGGAGCTCGCAGTGAGCGACGGCAGGGTGGTGACGGCCGGATCGTGGGCTCCCGTGGAGTTCGCGGCCGAGATCTTCAGGACGCTCGACGTCATGGATTCCGAGACCGTTGCGAACTGGATGCTTTTTTGGGGCAAGCGCGACGTGCGGGGGATCTACAAGCTGATGGAGGGATCGGCGCAATGATCCTCGCCAACGAACTCGCGGAACAGCTCTCGTGGCACTGGAAAAACCAGGCGCGGCCGCGGCTCGAGGGGCTCAGTGACGGGGAGTACTTCTGGGAGCCCGTTGCCGGCTGCTGGAGCGTGCGGCCGCGCGGGGAGGCGGTGGCGCCGATCAACGCAGGTTCCGGCCGGTTTGTCATCGAGTATGCGGTTCCCGAGCCGGTGCCGCCGCCGGTCACCACCATCGCCTGGCGGCTGTGCCACGTGATCGTCGGCGTGCTGGGGGAGCGGGTCGGCTCCCATTTCGGCGGCGAGCCGATCACCTACCGCAGCTTCGACTACCCGGGAACGGCCGACGCCGCCCTGGAACGCCTCGACGGACTTTACGGGCAATGGATCGGAGCCGTCTCGGCGCTTGACGATGAAGCGCTGGCCCGCCCCGTTGGCCCGGCCGAGGGGCCGTTCGCAGCCTCACCCATGCTGGCCCTTGTGCTCCACATCAACCGGGAGATGATCCACCACCTCGCCGAAGTGGCCCTGCTGCGCGATCTCTACCGCGACGGCTTCGCCCCGGAGCGCAGCTGACCGCCCCTTAAAGCGGAAACCGCCGCCGGCCCAAGGGGCCGGCGGCGGTGCGCGCCGATGATCTTTCGACCTGGCTTGTTGTGCCCTCGATAGGATTCGAACCTACGACCTTCTGCTCCGGAGGCAGACGCTCTATCCCCTGAGCTACGAAGGCATGGGACGGATTTTCTCCGTCGCCGTTAGGGACTTAATGAGCTTAGCAGGTGGAATCAGTTGAGTGGAAACGCTGCGCTGACCGGTGCCTTTCCGCACCGCAGCACCCCGCCCGAGGGCCGGTTCGCAGTGTCAGTACCCCTCCATCAGTAACCCACATCAGTAACCCAGGAACGCGTCGGTTGAGACCTTGCCGCCGCCCGCCCCGCGGACCGCTGACTTGAAGGAGGAGAGGAACCGCGGAGAGCCGGAGGCGTAGATCTTCCGCGCCCGCAGGTCAGGCACCTCGGCGCCCAGCGCTTCAGGCGTCGGGCGTCTCGTTCCCGCGTACCGCCAGCGCGGCGGAAGGCCGCCCGCGGGCTGCCGGTCGGCGAAGAGCACAACCGGGACGCCAAGCGCCTCAAGTTCGGCCAGGTAGGCGATCTCCTCGGCACTGGTCACCGTATAGACGAGCACGATGTCCCGCTCCTCGGAGCGCGCCGCAAGGTCCCGCAGCTGGCTCATGAACGGTGTGATGCCGATTCCCCCGGCCGCGAGCAGCAGCGGAACACCCGGATTCCGCGGCAGCCGGAAGTCGCCCCCAACCACAGTGCCCCGGACCGTGGCCCCCTGCCTCAGCCCGAGCAGCGTCTTTTTGAAGCTGCTGCCAGGTGTTGAGACGCGCAGCCCGAGACTCAGCTCTCCGGTGTCCTGTGGCGCCGAGGTGATGCTGAAGACCCGCCGCGACCCGCGGAGGTCGGTGCGTTCGTGCGGCAGGTCGAGCTCGACGTACTGCCCCGCCCTGAACCGCACGGGGTGGGCAGGACGGAAGGAGAGTTCGGTGCTGGTGGGGGTCAGGGGGCGGCTTGAGGTGAAGGAGAGGCGGATGCCCCGGCGCTGCCCGAGCAGGAAGGCCACTGCGTTGCCGATGACGAGCGCGAACTCTGGTCCAAGCAGGACCGGGCCGATGCTGATCTGGGCGGCGAAGAGCACTGCGACGATCACGGCGATGAGCAGCTGCTGCCAGCGCAGCGGCGGCAGGGTCAACGGCTCGGAGAGCATGAACCCGGCGAGGAACAGCACCGGGTAGGAGGTGAGGACCAGGGAGGCTCCCTCAAGCGGGGAAACCCCGCCGGACACCAGCCCGGCGACGAGGAGCGCGGTGGCCAGGCCGATGAAGACGGCACCCAGCAGCAGCTTCCGCGTCCGGTACAGCAGCACCGCGGCCCCCGCGGCGACGAGGGGGAGCAGGTACGGGTTGGCAACCCACCAGCCGGCCGCCGAGACGCCGAACAGCGTGGCGGTGACCGCTCCGGCCGCGGCCGGGTTGAGGATGTGGCGGCCCCGCACGGCGATGAGGTATTTCGACGCCGCTGCCGCCAGCCCCGCCACGGCCACCCCGCCAAGGCCCTCGGCGGTCGCCGCGGGGAACATCACGAAGTAAAGGATCAGCCCGGTGATGATCGACGATTCGTTGTGCGGACGGCTGCGCAGCATCAGGGCCATGACGCGTGTGCCGCCCCACGAGGAAAGCACTGCAACACCGAGGGTTCCGCCAAGCTCGGCCGGGGTGAAGGCAAGGAGCCCGGCCGCGGAAAGGGCAAGCGAGACGGCTGCGAGAACGATCAGCAGCAGAAGGGTCAGCCGGTACATGGTGAAGCGGCCAAGAATCCGGTCGATTCTGCTCAGCATGAGAACAACGCTCCGATCAGGGAAGGAGAACAGCGGGCGCGTCCGTCGGAGAAGACCTGGACGTAGTCGAAGGTGAACTCGGCGGCAAGGACCTCGGGTTCGGCGAGGAACAGTGCGGTGGCGAGGGCATCGGCGGTCATCGCGTCGCAGGCGAGGGCCCACGTCGCAACCACTGTATCCACGCACCGGCCGGTGGCGGCGTCAACGACATGGTGGAGCCCGTCCGCCCAGGTCCTTCGGTTCGATGCCGAGGCGCACAGCGCCCGGTCCTTCAGCTCGAGCACCCCGACAGCCCGGGTGGGATCGTAGGGGTGCTCGAGGCCCACCCGCAGGGGCTTCCCGCCGCGGTGGAGCATGTCGCCGCTTGCGTCCACAACGAACTCGTCGTGTCCCTGGGCCGCAAGTAGGCCGGCAACCAGGTCAACGAGCTGCCCCTTGCCCGCCGCGCCGACGTCGAGGAGAACGGGCTCGTGCGCCGTGATCAACGTTCCCTCCCAGCCGAGGGCACTTGGCCACGCCCGTGCCGGCGCCGCGGGGCCCTTTGGAACGAAGCTGTAGCCGGCGTCGTACCCGAGATGGGCGAGGACCTCCCCGGCCAGCGGGGAGAGCGATCCTCCGGTGAGGCGGTACAGCGTCCGGAAGAGGCGGCCCAGCGGCTCGCCGTGGTCCGGCAGTTCGAGGCGGCCCCCGGACGCCGCGAGGGCGGCGACGCCCGAGTCGGTGCGGAAGCGCGAATACAGCGCGTCGTAGTCTTCGACCAGGCGGCCGATTGCCTCCCTGAGCCGGGGCTCAACGGGATGCGCGGTGTCCACCTGCCAGGACGTTCCAATCGCCTCGAAGCTGAAACTGCTCGTTTCCGACACCATGGCGGTGCGCTAGAGGCGCGCCTCACCCTTGATCTTGTCGGCGGCCTGCGCGAATCCGCCGCTGGTCAGGGACGACCCGGCAACCTTGTCGACCGCCAGGTCGTCGAGCTTCTTGCCGACGATCTGGTCCTCGATGCCGCCGCTGAACCGCGCCTGGTAGAGCTTCGCCGTCGGATTGCTCGGCATGGGCTCGGTTGCGACGGCGGTGACCACATCCTTCTCAAGGGTCAGGGTCACACCGATCTCCTCGGTTCCTCCGGGGGAGACATAGGAACCGACCGAGGTGTATTCGCCGTCCTTATACATCTGTTCCGCGGCAGCGGCGTCCGTCGATTCCCCGCCGGACGACGGCGCGGTGGAGGGAGCGGTGTCCGCAGGTGCAGTGCTCGAAGGCGCAGCATCCGCGCCGGCCGCCTCCTGGGGCTCGCTGCCGGCGCATCCTGCGGCGCCGAGCAGTGTCACCGCCGCGAGCGCGGCCAGAACCGGCCGCGATCTCCGCGCGGAAGGGCGGGCCGGGGCCGGCGCTGCTGAAGAGTCGGTCGTGGTGCGTCCGGCATTTTCGATTTTCACGATTGCTTCTCCTCAGGTTGGCGCCGGTGTCCCCGTTGGGTACCGGAAAACGCGCTCCACGTCGAGCTACCCGATGGTGCGGCTGATATGAATACCTTGAATACTACGTAGCTGACTGGTATTCGTTGCAAGGTGGCCGACGGATGGTGAAGCACCGCCGGCACATTCACTCCTGCCGCGGCCGTCACACAAAACGGCTCGCGCCCCGGCTCGCCGTTATGCTGGACACGTGACTCCTGAAGAGCTTTCCGCCGCCATATCCGCTTGCCTGAAGAACGCCATTGCCGACGGCGAATTCGACATCGAGCTGCCCACCGAGGTGCGCGTTGAGCGGCCGAAGAACCGCGAGCACGGCGACTGGGCAACAAACATCGCCCTTCAACTGTCGAAGCAGGCGGGAATGAACCCGCGGCAGTTCGCCCAGATCCTCAGTTCCCGCCTCGAGGGCATCGAGGGTGTCCGCTCCGTGGAGATCGCCGGACCTGGCTTCCTCAACATCCGCCTCGACGCCGGGGCCGCGGGCGGGCTCGCCCGCACCATCGTCGAAGCGGGCAAGGCCTACGGGACCAATTCGACCCTCGCCGGGCGGAAGATCAACCTGGAATTCGTCTCCGCCAACCCGACCGGGCCGATCCACATCGGAGGCACCCGGTGGGCCGCAGTGGGAGACGCCCTGGCCCGCATCCTGCAGTCGCAGGGCGCCGACGTCACCCGCGAGTACTACTTCAACGACCACGGCGCACAGATCGACCGCTTCGCCCGCTCCCTCTACGCGAGCGCAATGGGCCAGCCCGCGCCGGAGAACGGATACGGCGGACAGTACATCATCGACATCGCCCAGCGGGTGCTCGCCAAGGACCCCTCGATCCCCTCCCTGCCGGAGGACGAGGCGCTCGAGCAGTTCCGCGCCATCGGCGTCGACCTCATGTTCACCGACATCAAGAAGTCACTCCACGACTTCGGCGTCGACTTCGACGTGTACTTCCACGAGCGCTCCCTCTTCGAGAACAACTTCGTCGAGGGACTGCTCGACCAGCTGAAAAACTCGGGCAACCTGTTCTTCGAGGACGGCGCCTGGTGGCTGAAGTCGACCGACTTCGGCGACGACCGCGACCGCGTCGTGATCCGCTCGGACGGCACCCCTGCCTATATTGCCGGTGACATCGGCTATATGGTCAACAAGCGCCAGCGGGGCTTCGACCTGAACATCATCATGCTCGGCGCCGACCACCACGGCTACGTGGCCCGGCTCAAGGCGGCCGCCGCGGCGCTGGGGGACGACCCCGACACCATCGAAGTCATGATCGGCCAGCTCGTGAACCTCGTGAAGGAGGGCAAGCCGGTGCGCATGTCCAAGCGGTACGGCACCGTCGTCACGCTCGAGGACCTCGTGGAGGCCGTCGGTGTCGACGCCGCCCGCTACACGCTTGCGCGTTTCTCGGCGGACTCGAACATCGATATTGACCTCGACCTCCTGACCAAGCGGAGCAACGAGAACCCCGTGTTCTATGTGCAGTACGCCCACGCCCGCACCCACGCCGTCGAACGCAATGCGGTCTCGGCCGGCGTCGACACCAGCAGCTTCGACGCCGCGTCGCTCGCCCACCCCACCGAAGGCGAGCTCCTCGCCGCGCTGGGGCAGTTTCCCGGCGTGACGGCGCAGGCCGCGGCGTTCCGTGAACCGCACCGGATCGCCAGGCACCTCGAAGTCATCGCCGGAACCTACCACCGCTGGTACGACGCCTGCCGCATCTCACCGGTGGGCGAGGAACCCGTCGGTGAGGTGCACCGGAGCCGGCTCTGGCTCAATAACGCGACGCAGCAGGTGCTCGCCAACGGGCTCGGGCTGCTCGGCGTCTCGGCACCGGAGAGGATGTAGCGATGGCGCAGGCATCCCCGCTCGCCCCCGGCTGGCTGACCGTCCCCCGGGATTCGCACACCCTGGAGCGCAAGCTCTGGGCAACGGATGTGCAGCGGGCCGAAGGAGGCGTCCTTGAAATCGACGGCGTTCCCGTGGACCAGCTTGCCCGCGAGTTCGGAACGCCCCTGTTCGTCGTCTCGGAGGCAGACTTCCGCTCCCGCGCCCGGGCTTTCCGCGACGCCTTCAACGACGCCTTTAAGGACCTGTGCGGCGGAGTCGACGTCTTCTACGCCGGCAAGTCGTTCCTCTGCACGGAGGTGGCGCACTGGGTGGCAGAGGAGGGGCTGGGTCTCGACACCTGCTCCGGCGGCGAGCTTGCCGTCGCGATGCGTGCCGGGATCCCGGGACACCGCCTCGGCCTTCACGGCAACAACAAGTCGGCGGCTGAAATCAACCGCGCGCTCGACCTCGACCTCGGGAGGATCGTCGTTGACAGCCTCGAGGAGATCGAGGTTGTGGGCTCACTCGCCGCAGCGCGCGGACGGCAGGCGAACGTCCTGCTGCGGCTGACCCCCGGCGTCCACGCCTCAACCCACGAATTCATCGCAACGGCGCACGAGGACCAGAAGTTCGGGCTCTCCCTCGCGGCCGACGCCGCAACAGCCGACGTCTCCGGTGCCTCTCCGGCGGCACAGGCCGTCGCAGCGGCGCTCGCCGATCCGGGAATCAACCTCCTCGGCGTCCACTGCCATATCGGGTCGCAGATCTTCGAATCCGAGGGCTTCGAGCTCGCGGCGCGCCGCCTCCTCGGCTTCCTCGCCGGAGTGAGGGACCGCCACGGCATCGAGCTCCCCGAACTGGACCTCGGCGGCGGATACGGCATCGCCTACACGGAGGCCGACGAGCCGCGGCCGGCCGCCGAGATCGCCCGGGCCATGGCCGGGGTGGTCGGCTCCACCTGCGCCGAACTGTCACTCGCCGTGCCGCGCATCTCCATCGAACCCGGGAGGGCCATCAGCGGCCCCAGCACGTTCACGCTCTACACCGCCGGGGTCACCAAGACCGTTCACGTCGACGCGGCCGCCGGGCAGCCGGACAACCCGCCGGCAACCTCACCGCGCCGCTACATCTCCGTTGACGGCGGAATGAGCGACAACGCCCGCCCGGTGCTCTACGACGCCGACTACTCGGCCGTCCTTGCCTCCCGGGCGTCGGAGGCGGACCCCGTCCTCTCCCGCGTTGTGGGCAAGCACTGCGAGAGCGGCGACATCGTTGTCCGCGACGTCTACCTTCCGGCCGATGCCGGTGCGGGAGACCTCCTCGCGGTTCCGGGAACCGGCGCCTACTGCTGGTCCCTGTCGAGCAACTACAACTACCTTGCGCGGCCGCCGGTCGTGGCGGTCGCCGACGGAAAGGCGCGCCTGATCATCCGCGGCGAGACCGAGGACGACCTGCTGGCCCGCGACATTCCCCGGGCCGCCCCGCACAGCCCCCTCGAAACAACAGGAGCCGAGCGAACCGCATGAAAAACAATGGATCGCCTTCGGGCAAGACCCTGCGCGTTGCCCTCCTCGGCTCCGGGAACGTCGGATCCCAGGTGGCGCGCATCCTCCTCGACGACGCCGAAGCTCTCGGCGCCCGCGCCGGGGCCCCGCTTGAACTCACCGGCATCGCCGTCCGCTCCCTCGAAACAGAGCGCGCCGGAAACCTGCCGCGCGAACTGTTCACCACCGACGCCGCAGCGCTCGTCGAGGACGCCGATATCGTCATCGAACTCATGGGCGGCATCGAACCGGCCCGGACGCTGATCCTCCGCGCGATCGAGCACGGAGCAACAGTGGTCAGCGGCAACAAGGCCCTCTTCGCCCAGGACGGGCCGGCGCTCTACGAAAAGGCCGACGCCGCCGGAGTGGAGCTCTCCTATGAGGCGGCGGTGGCCGGCGCGATCCCCATCCTGCGGCCCATCCGCGACAGCCTGTCGGGCGACCGCATTACCCGGGTGCTCGGGATCGTCAACGGCACGACGAACTACATCCTCGACCAGATGCACTCGACCGGGGCGCAGTTCGCCGACGCCCTGCGCCAGGCGCAGGACCTCGGCTACGCCGAAGCCGACCCGACCGCCGACGTCGAAGGCCACGACGCCGCCGCGAAGGCCGCGATCCTCGCCTCGCTGTCCTTCCACACGCGGTTCGGGCTCGAGAACGTCAGCTGCGAGGGCATCACGGGCGTAAGCGCAGAGGACATCGCTGCGGCCAAGGAGGACGGCTACGTCATCAAGCTGCTCGCCATCGCCGAACTGCTGCGCGATGCGGCCGGCGAGGACGGCGTCAACGTGAGGGTCCACCCGACGCTCCTGCCGGCCGACCACCCCCTTGCCGCCGTCCACGGAGCCTTCAACGCCGTCTTCATCGAGGCCGAGAACGCGGGCGAACTCATGTTTTACGGCCAGGGTGCCGGAGGAACGCCGACGGCGTCGGCCGTGCTCGGCGACGTCATCAGCGCCGCACGCCGCATGGTGCTCGGCGGCCCCGGCCGCACCGAGACGACAACCGGACACGTTCCTGCGCTGGCGATCGATTCGGTGACCACCAGCTACTGCATCGGACTCGACGTGCTGGACCAGCCCGGAGTGCTCGCGAAGATCGCGACGATCTTCGCCGACAATGGCGTCTCGATCGAGACGATGCGCCAGCGGATCCACTCGGCCGGCCCGGGCATTGAGGGAACCGCGGAACTGCGCATCGTCACCCACCGGGGCACCGAGGCTTCGCTTGCGGCAACCGTCAAGCAGGTTGCCGCCCTGCCCATCATCAACGCCGTTACATCAGTTCTTCGAGTAGAGGGAATCTAAGTGGCCCACCAGTGGCGCGGAGTCATCCGCGAGTACGCCGACCGACTGCCCGTCACCGACTCCACGGAGGTCATCACCCTCGGCGAGGGGGGAACCCCGCTGGTGCGCGCACGGGCGCTCTCGGAGCTGACCGGCTCCGAGGTGTACCTGAAGGTCGAGGGGATGAACCCGACCGGCTCCTTCAAGGACCGCGGGATGACCATGGCGATGACCGCCGCCGTCGCGGCAGGGGCCAAGGCCGTTGTGTGCGCCTCGACGGGCAACACTTCGGCCTCCGCCGCGGCGTATGCCACCCAGGCCGGAATCACCTGCGCGGTGCTGGTGCCGGATGGCAAGATCTCCCTCGGGAAGCTCAGCCAGGCCATCGCCCACGGCGCGCAGCTCCTCCAGGTCAACGGGAACTTCGACAACTGCCTCGATGTGGCCCGCAAGCTCGCCGAAGCCTACCCGGTGTTCCTCGTGAACTCGGTCAACCCCGCCCGCCTCGAAGGCCAAAAGACCGCTGCGTTCGAGGTCGTCGACTCCCTGGGCGACGCCCCCGACTACCACCTGCTTCCCGTCGGGAATGCCGGGAACATCAGCGCCTACTGGAAGGGCTACCGGGAATACGCGGCGCCCTACGCCACCGCCGACGGCGAACTGGCGCCCGTGGCGACGAAGACCCCGGTGATGTGGGGCTTCCAGGCCGAGGGCGCCTCACCGCTGGTCAAGGGCCACCCGATCAGCGAACCCGACACGCTGGCCACCGCCATCCGGATCGGCAACCCGGCCTCCTGGGATCTCGCCATCGCAGCCCGCGACGACTCCGGCGGGCTCATCGAAGCGGTCACCGACGATGAAATCCTTGCCGCCCACCGCTGGCTCTCCTCCCGGGAGGGCGTCTTCGTGGAGCCTGCCTCGGCCGCCGGGGTCGCCGGCCTGCTCAAGAAGCACGCCGAAGGCGCGGTGCCCGAAGGAAAGACGATCGTCATCACCGTCACCGGCCACGGCCTGAAGGACCCGCAGTGGGCGCTGCGCACGGCGGACGGGTCGGACGTTGAGCCAACGAAGGTGGACTTCGACGTCGTCAGCGTCGCGGCCGCGCTCGGGCTGGAAGGTGAGACGCATGCGGATCACGCCGCTTCCTGACAACGGCGTCGTCACCGCCTCGGCGCGGCGGATCGACGTCGGCCAGGATATCGAGGTGAGCGTGCCGGCAACGAGCGCGAACCTCGGTCCCGGGTTCGACAGCCTTGGTCTCGCCGTTGCGCTCTTCGACAAGGTGCGCGTGCGGACAGTGCCCAGCGGCACCACCACCGTTGCGCCGACGGGGGAGGGCTCGGCGGCCCTGCCGACCGATGCAGACCACCTCGTGGCACGCACCCTGCTCGATACGCTCCGGCACGCCGGCTGGTCGTCGCCGGGTCTCGAGGTCGAAACCGTCAACGCCATTCCGCACGGGCGCGGACTGGGTTCCTCCGCCGCTGCAATCGTCTCGGGCGCGCTTGCGGCGAACGCGCTGCTGCCCGAGGAGGGCCGGCTCGACGACGCCGCCCTGCTGCAGTGGTGCTCGGCCCTCGAGGGACATCCGGACAACGCCGCGCCCGCGCTGATGGGTTCGCTCGCCGTGTCCTGGGAGACCGACGGCACCTACTCGAGCGCCCGGCTCGAGGTGCACCCCGACGTCATTCCGATAGCGGCTGTTCCGGACACCGCCCTCTCAACGGAAAGCGCGCGCGCACTGCTGCCCGTGTCGGTGGCGCACGGGCTGGCCGCGGCGAACGCCGGGCGGGCGGCCCTGCTCGTCCACGCGCTCATGAACCGCCCCGACCTCCTCTTTCCCGCAACGCAGGACGCCCTCCACCAGGACCAGCGTGCCAGCGCCATGGCCCCGAGTGCCGCGCTCCTCAAGGCAATGCGCTCGAAGGGCTTCGCGTCGGTCATCTCCGGTGCAGGACCCACGGTGATGACGCTGGCGGCCGGCGAGGAGCAGGCGGCGGAAATAACAGCTGAACTCAAGGCGTTGACTGCGGAAGGCGACACGCCCGGCTCGTGGCGCATTCTTCGGCTCGATGTGGCACGCGAAGGTGCTAAAGTAAGAGTGCACCAAAGGTAGGAACCGTACTTACGGTTTTGAAGCGTGCTTCTGTTGAGCCGGCCGTCCTCTCTTTAGACCGCCGTGAAACTGCAGGTTTATCAGCAGTAGCACATTCTCCGGTGTAGCCTCCGAACTTATCGTTGCGACAGGATTTTTCCCGACGCGCGGATTTCCTCAGGCTTCCAGAACACCCGGCCGTTCCGCAGTGCTTGCGGTTCAGCCGAACCCCTCCTGTCCATCTACAGCGGCAGCAGGGCTAACCAACGCGGCACACTCGAACGGTGGCCGCCCGACGAGGGGGAAGGATCCTTCGTGACTGATACCACTGACCTGTTGCCAGGTGTGGATACAACAAGCGCTGAGACAGAAAGCGCACCAGCTTCAAAGAGCAGCGGCCTCGCTGGCTTGAAGCTCGCCCAGCTCCAGGCTCTTGCCGGCCAGCTTGGCATCACCGGTGGTTCGAGGATGCGCAAGAGCGACCTCGTTGCCGCCATCTCGGATCACCAGCGCGGATCGGCCGTTGCCGACCGCCAGAAGGCGCCGGCCGTCCGCACCGAGGACGACGTTCCCGCGTCAATTGCAGACTCCGCGGCAGAGCCGCAGGCCGCCGAGCAGTCAGGGCGCGCCCCCCGCACCCGCAACCGCAACCGCAGGGCGGGCAGCGACGGCGTTGTGAGCACCCTTTCCTCGACCGAGGCACCCACCGACGCCGCTCCCGCCGCCACCGAGGCACCCGCCGGCGAGACCGCAGCGGACCAGCCCGATTCCGCGGGCCGCGGAAACAACGAACGCGAGGCTTCCGGCAGGGGCCAGCGCAACCGGCGCGGACGCCGGAACGACGACCGCGCAGACGCCGGCGAGGTTGCCGCCGACGACGCTCCGGCCCAGGCCGAAGCACCCGCCGCAGCATCGGGCGAGGGCCGCGGCGACCGCAACGAGCGCCGCGACCGCAACCGCTCCCGCGCAGACCGCGATGACGACCGCAACGGCGACACCCGCAACGCGGATTCCCGGAACGGCGACACCCGCAACGGCGACACCCGGAACGGAGACTCGCGCAACGGCGACTCGCGCAACGGTGACGACGAGGGCCGCGGACGCAACCGCCGCAACCGCACCAACCGCGGCACCCGCGAGGACGAGCGCAGCAGCCGCTTCCGCGACCGCGCCGACCGCAATGACCGCCGCCGCGGACGCAACCAGAATCCCGACGTTGACGACGTCGAGGTCACCGAGGACGACGTCCTGCTGCCCGTTGCCGGCATCCTGGACGTCCTTGAGAACTACGCGTTCGTGCGCACCTCCGGCTACCTGCCCGGGCCCAACGACGTCTACGTTTCGCTCGCCCAGGTCAAGAAGTACAACCTTCGCAAGGGCGACGCCGTCGTCGGCGCGATCCGTGCCCCGCGCGATGGCGAAAACCAGAGCAGCACCCGCCAGAAGTTCAACGCCCTTGTCCGCGTCACTTCGGTGAACGCCCTCCCGGCGGATGACCTCAAGGACCGGGTGGAGTTCGCCAAGCTCGTGCCGCTGTACCCGTCCGAGCGGTTGCGCCTGGAGACCGAGCCCAAGAAGATCGGTCCGCGCGTGATCGACCTTGTTGCTCCCATCGGCAAGGGCCAGCGCGGGCTCATCGTTTCACCGCCCAAGGCGGGTAAGACGCTGATCCTGCAGGCGATCGCCAACGCGATCACCATCAACAACCCCGAGGTCCACCTCATGATGGTCCTCGTCGACGAACGTCCCGAAGAAGTCACCGACATGCAGCGGACGGTCAAGGGCGAAGTCATTGCCTCGACCTTCGACCGGCCGGCCGATGACCACACGACGGTTGCCGAACTTTCCATCGAGCGCGCCAAGCGGCTCGTGGAGATGGGCAAGGACGTCGTCGTCCTCCTCGATTCGATGACCCGCCTGGGCCGTGCCTACAACCTGGCCGCCCCGGCGTCGGGACGTATCCTCTCCGGCGGCGTGGACTCGGCGGCGCTGTACCCGCCGAAGCGCTTCTTCGGTGCCGCCCGCAACATCGAGAACGGCGGCTCGCTGACCATCCTCGCAACCGCGCTCGTTGAGACCGGTTCAAAGATGGACGAGGTGATCTTCGAGGAGTTCAAGGGCACCGGCAACATGGAGCTGCGCCTCTCGCGCAACCTCGCCGACAAGCGCATCTTCCCCGCAGTCGACGTCAACGCGTCGGGTACCCGCCGCGAGGAGAACCTCCTGTCGCCGGACGAGGTCAAGATCATGTGGAAGCTGCGCCGCGTCCTCTCCGGACTCGAGCAGCAGCAGGCGCTTGAGCTGCTCACCAACAAGATCCGGGAGACGCAGTCAAACGTCGAGTTCCTCATGCAGGTCCAAAAGACCACGCTGGGTTCAAAAGACTCGGATTAGCGTTTCAGCAGCCGCCCACGGGCGTGCGGGCCGCCTCGGGCGGTCCGCACATCCTGGGCGGCTGCCTCGTTAAGCGCCCCCGCGATCGAGGACGCAGTACTTACGGCTCCGCCGGGCGATTCCCTGCGATTTCTGCGTCCTCGATGATTCATTAGACTGGCTTGCAACAGCCGAAAGAGGTTTACACCAATGTTTGAGTCCATCCAGGGCCTGCTCGACGAGCATGCGGAACTTCAGCTTCAGCTGTCCGACCCCGCCGTCCACGCCGATCAGTCGCTGGCGCGCCGGCTCGGGCGCAGGTACGCGGAGCTCGGACGCATCGTCGATGCGCACAACCGGTGGAGCACCCTCAAGGACGACCTCGAGGCCGCGCAGGAGATGGCAGGGGAGGACCCGGAGCTCGCCGCCGAGGTTCCCGTCCTTGAGGAGCAGCTCGCTACGGCCCAGGAGAACCTCCGGCGCCTCCTGATTCCCCGGGACCCCAACGACAGCCGCGACGTCATTATCGAGGTCAAGGGCGGCGAAGGCGGCGACGAGGCGGCCCTGTTCGCCGGCGACCTGCTGCGCATGTACACCCGCTACGCCGAATCGCGCGGATGGAAGACCGAGCTCATCTCGGCAACGGAGTCGGACCTCGGCGGCTACAAGGATGTCCAGATGGCCATCAAGGGCACCTCAAACGACCCCGCGGAGGGCGTCTACGCGCGCCTGAAGTTCGAAGGCGGGGTGCACCGGGTCCAGCGCGTTCCGGTCACCGAGTCGCAGGGGCGCATCCACACCTCCGCCGCAGGGGTGCTCGTCCTGCCCGAGGTCGACGAGCCAGAGGAGGTCGAGATCAGCCAGAACGACCTGAAGATCGACGTCTACCGCTCCTCCGGTCCCGGTGGGCAGTCGGTCAACACCACCGACTCCGCCGTGCGCATCACCCACCTTCCCACCGGGATCGTCGTGGCCATGCAGAACGAGAAGTCCCAGCTCCAGAACCGCGAGGCGGCCATGCGCGTGCTTCGCTCGCGCATCCTTGCCCACGAGCAGGAGAAGATCGACGCCGCGAACTCCGACATCCGCAAGTCGCAGATCCGCACCATGGACCGCTCCGAGCGCATCCGCACCTACAACTACCCCGAGAACCGGATCGCGGACCACCGCACCGGGTACAAGGCCTACAACCTCGACGCCGTGATGAACGGCGACCTCGAGCCGGTGGTCCTGGCCGCCATCGAGATGGACGAGCAGGCCCGCCTCGACGCCATCGGCGCGGACGACTAAGCGTTGCCCGAACAACCGCTCGACGCAGCACTGGCCGCAGCCGCGCGCACCCTCGCCGAGGCGGGAGTGCCCAGCCCGCGGGTCGACGCCGAACTGCTCGCCGCGCATCTCCTGGGCGTAAGCACCGGCAGGATCCGCGCGCTGGCCATCCTCGGATCCGCCGCGCCGGAAGGATTCGAGGCCCTGGTGCGTGAGCGGGCCCGGCGCATCCCGCTCCAGCACCTCACTGGACGCGCCTATTTCCGCCATCTTGAGCTCGCCGTCGGGCCGGGAGTGTTCCTTCCGCGTCCCGAAACGGAATCGGTGGCGCAGCTTGTCATCGACCGGGGCTCGGCGCTGTCGTCCCCGAAGATCGTCGACCTCGGCACCGGTTCAGGCGCAATCGCGGCGGCGGTGGCGGACGAGGTTCCCGGCGCCAAGGTGTTCGCCGTTGAACTGAGCGAGCTTGCGGCGGCCTGGGCGGAGGTCAACCTCGCACCCCGGGGTGTCGAACTTGTCCGGGCGGACCTCACCGACGCACTCCCCGAGCACGACGGAACCTTCGACATCGTTGTCTCGAATCCTCCCTACATTCCCGCAGCGGCAATCCCCAACGAACCCGAGGTGGCGCTTCACGATCCTCCCGAGGCCCTGTACGGCGGGGGCGAGGACGGGATGGTGCTGCCGACCGCTGCCGCCCGCACGGCGGCCCGGCTGCTGAAGCCGGCAGGGTTCTTCGTGATGGAACACGCAGAGGTCCAGTCCGCCTGGATCGCCTCGATGCTCAAGCGCGCCGGTCTCTGGACGGACATCACCACGCACCGCGACCTCAACGGGCGCGAACGCGCCACCAGCGCGGTGTTCACGGGACGCGCCGTCGGAGCGGTCTCACCACCACCACAACGAATCGATGGGGAAGCCTAAGATGCACGCAAAAGTAGCAGTAGCGGCAGTCACCTTTGACCGCCACGAGGAACTGGGGCAGCTGCTCCGTGCCCTGGCGCAGCAAACCGCGCCGATTTCCGCCATCGCGCTCGTCGATTCGGGCACGCGCGCTGCGCAGGAGGTCGTTGCCGCGGCGGGGCAGAACGTCACCTACCTGCGCTCGGAGGCGAACCTCGGCGGAGCCGGCGGCTTCGCGTACTCCATCCTTGCGGCCCTGGCTACCGGCGCCGAGTGGATCTGGCTCATGGACGACGACGGGCACCCCGAGGACGAGACCTGCCTCGCCGAGCTGCTCCGGGCGGCGAACGAACACGGCCTCGACATCGTCAGCCCGCTCGTCGCGGCAACCTCCGATCCGAACCGGCTTTCGTTCAATTTCCGCATCAACGGCCTGCTGACCAACGACCGGGCACGCCTGGCGGAAATGAAGTACCTGCCCAACATGGTCCACTTCTTCAACGGGGCACTGATCCGCAGCGAGGTCTTCCACACCATTGGACTGCCCGACCTGAAGTTCTTCATCCGCGGCGACGAGGTCGATTTCCTTTCACGGGTCAAGAAGGCCGGCCTGAAATACGGGACCGTTGCGACGGTCGCGGTCCGCCACCCGGCCACCTGGACGGAAATGAAGCCGGTCTTCGGCGGCTTCATCACGCCCGTCGTGCCGGAGGGCGACTTCAAGCGTTACTGCTACTTCCGCAACCGGGGGTACCTCACCCGCAAATACCGGAACCTGCGCTGGTTCGCCGCCGACCTCGCAGGGTTCCCGTACTACTTCCTGCGCTCGGGCGACGCACGCGGTTTCACCCGGTGGCTTCGGGCCTACTCGGCAGGGTTCCGGGGCAAGGGGTTCGGCGCGCCCGAGCGCCTGATGTCGGAGATGCGCTGACAATCCGGCCGCGCAGGCTGTCCCGCCTGCGCAGAATGCCAGAAATGTGCACAATGGCAGAGATGTGCTGGCCGCCGCCGGCCTGCGGCCCCGGCCCTGCCTGAATGGAAAAGAGATAAAGGATGACGGCGTGAGCACCATGTACGACTGTTCCGATCCGGCCCAGCGGAGCGAGGGGCTCGCTGCGGCACAGCGTGCCATCGCCTCCAAGCAGTGCGTCGTGATTCCGACGGACACGGTCTACGGGATCGCCGCCGATGCCTTCTCGCCGCAGGCGGTTGCCTCGCTGCTCGCCGCTAAGGGCCGGGGCCGGAACATGCCGCCGCCGGTGCTGATTCCGCGCCTGTCGACGATGGATGGCCTGGCCGCCGACATCCGCCCCGAAGCCCGCGCCCTTGCCGAGGCGTTCTGGCCCGGGGGATTGACCCTCATCTGCCATGCCCAGCCCTCGCTCACCTGGGATCTTGGTGAAACCCTCGGAACCGTTGCGCTGCGCATGCCCGACGACCGGGTGGCCCTGGACCTGCTGACCCTGACCGGCCCGCTTGCCGTTTCCTCGGCGAACCGGACAGGCAGCCAGGCTGCCTCGACGGCGGCCGAAGCGCTGGCGCAGCTTGAAGGATCGGCTGTGGTGTATCTCGACGGCGGCCCGCGCTCCGGCGGGGGCCTCGGCTCGACCATTGTCGACGCAACGGGGGAGCTGCTCCGGGTGGTGCGGCAGGGAACACTGTCCCTGGAACGGCTGCGCGGGGTTGTTCCGTCGATCGTCGGCGCCGACGGTTCCGGCGGCGGAACCGCGCCGGCAGCACCTGGCACCCAAGGCGAGGCCGCGCCGGGCGCGGGTCCGACCGAAGCACGGCGGCTGGACCAGCCCTAGCCAGTCGGGACTAGCCGGCCGGAACCCATGCAGCCGGGACCCCATGCAGCCGGCACCCTGGGCCGCCGGTCCAGCTCCGATTTCCATCAGGCGCCGATTTCCACCAAGCGCCGATTCCGTACAGCGCGGCCTCCTTCTCAGGCAGGGGTCTTGACGAGCGGCGGCATCGGGCGCCACGCGGGGTCGGCCAGGATGCTCCGAGCCGCACGCCAGCCGCGCCAGAGTTCCGCGGTGCCGGACAGCGAGCGCTCGACGGCGACAAGCCGCAGCAGTTCCTTGCCGAACGTGAGCGCGGTGCCCAGGGCGAAGCCTGGCCGGGAGAGCCGGCCCCGGCTGCGCAGGTACTGTCCGATGTGCCCGCGGTTGCGCATGGCATAGAACCTGCTGAGGTTGCTCGAATCGTTGAGGTGGCGGATCCCCAGGCTGATCCGGCGCTGCACGCGGGTCTTCCGCAGCACGTATTCGTCGACGTAGACAACGGGGTGGTGCTGGGAGATGAGCCAGCCGTAGGTCGAGTCGTCTCCGTTGATGAAGAACCGCGGATCGGGAAGCCCCACCTCGCGCACCGCGCCTGAGGAAACGAGCATTCCCTCGAAGCAGCCGACGTTGGTGCGGAACACCGGGGAGTGCTCGAACACGTTGCCGCGCACCGGAAGGTAGATGCCCAGGAAGTCGATGAACCGGTGCTGCCAGAAGAACGGCCTGCCCTCGGCATCCCACCGGCGGCCGTGGATGCACGAGTAGCGCTCCATCCACGGGGCGAAGGACGCCAGCGCACCCGGGAGGGCCTCGACGTCGTCGTCCATCAGCCAGAGCCAGTCGGCGCCTTCTTCGAGCGCCCGCTCCACTCCGGCCGAAAACCCTCCCGCGCCGCCGGTGTTTTCGGCGAGCCGGTGGTGAAGCAGCGGATAGGGGAAGCGGGCAGCGGCTTCTGCGATGATCTCCGCCGTGCCGTCGGTGCTCGCGTTGTCGACAACGACGACGGCGGCGGGGACCGGGTCGAGCACCTCGACCGAATCGAGCAGCCGGCGGAGGTACTCCGAGCGGTTGAAGGTGGTGATGACGAGCATCACGCGCTGGTCCGACACGCCCGGGATCTTCCGGTTCTGCTGCTCCAAACTGATCCTTTCGAATCCGCGGCAACACGCGATTGTCGCGGGAGGCGCAGGGATGTGCGGCTAGTATTCTCGGGTAGAACGAGTCTATTACACCGCCGCAGTCCAACGGCCGAGCAGAACCCGCGGGGTCCGAGGACGCCGGCAGGCGAACTCCTGCCTCAACGTTTGTTAGGAACCATGAGTCGAACCGACGGTCACAGTGAACCCCCGAGGGGATCCACCGAAACCATGACCCCGCGCGGGGAAAAACCCGCTTTCTGGCTGTGGTCCCAGTACATGCTGGACGCCGTGGCCTGGGTGGTGGCGATCCTCCTCGCGCTGGTGCTGCGCTACGAGCTGCTCGTCAACGAGATCAACGCCGAGGGCGTGGTCGTCTTCTGCGCGGTCGCCGTCGCCGCCCAGCTGCTCGTGGGCTTGAGTTTCGCCCTCTACCGCGGGCGCTACAGCTTCGGGAGCTTCCACGAAGCCAAGCTGCTGGTCATCGTGACGGTCATCGTCTCGGTGATCCTGGTCCTGGTCAGCGTCGCCTTCTTCACCGTGATCGAAATTCCCCGCAGCATCGGCATCATCGCGTTCCCCTTCGCGTGCATCTTCCTCGCCTCCACCCGCTACCTCAAGCGCATGTACGTCGAGAGCAAGGCGCGTCCGGGCGAAGACGCCCAGCGGACCCTGATCTACGGTGCCGGGTTCCTCGGCAATTCCCTCGTGGGACGCATGATGCAGGATCCGGAATCCCCCTACTTCCCGGTCGGCCTCATCGACGACGACCCGGCCAAGAAGCACCTCCGGCTTTCCTCGGTTCCCGTCCTCGGGCGCCTCGAGGACCTGCCGGACATCGTGGCACGGACCAAACCCTCCGTGCTCGTCATCGCCTTCTCCGAGGTGGAGGCATCGCAGGTGCGCCGCGTGTCCGACCTCGTTGCGGGCCTCAGCATCAAGGTTCTTGTCCTCCCGCCCCTGCGCGACATGCTTGGAGCCGGAACGGGTCTTTCCGACTTCCGCGAGGTGGCCGTCGAGGACCTCATCGGGCGGCGGCCCGTCGACATCCACGCCGACGAGGTCGCCGGGTACATCACCGGACGCCGGGTGCTGGTCACCGGGGCCGGCGGTTCGATCGGATCCGAGCTGTGCCGGCAGCTGGCCGAGTTCAGCCCGAAGGAGCTGATCATGCTCGACCGCGACGAGACCGGCCTGCAGACAACCCAGATCTCGCTGACCGGCAGGGGGCTGCTCACCGGGCCCGACACCGTCCTCGCCGACATCCGCGACGCCGAAACGCTCCTGGGGATCTTCGAGGAGCGCAGGCCCGAAGTGGTCTTCCACGCCGCGGCACTCAAGCACGTCTCGCTGCTCGAGCAGTACCCGGAGGAGGCCTGGAAGACGAACGTCCAGGGCACCGCGAACGTCCTGCGGGCGGCTGCTGCCGCAGGGGTGACGAATTTCGTGAACATCTCAACGGACAAGGCGGCGAACCCCACGAGCGTGCTGGGGCATTCGAAGCGGCTGGCCGAGCGGATCACCGCCTGGTATGCCGCGCGCACCGGCCGGAAGTATGTCTCGGTCAGGTTCGGCAATGTCATCGGCAGCCGGGGCTCAATGCTTCCGCTGTTCACCGAGCAGATCCGCAACGGAGGTCCGATCACCGTGACCGACCCCGAGGTCACCCGGTTCTTCATGACGATCCCCGAGGCCTGCCAGCTCGTGGTCCAGGCCGGTGCGATCGGACGTGCGGGGGAGGTGCTCATCCTCGACATGGGCGAGGCGGTGAAGATCCTCGACGTGGCCCAACGCATGATCGCGATGTCCGGCAAGGACATCGACATTGTCTTCACCGGGCTGCGGCCCGGCGAGAAGATGCACGAGGACCTCGTGGGAATCGATGAAGACGATTCGCGGCCGCTCCACCCCAAGATCTCCCACACGCCCGTTGCCCCGCTTGATCCCTCCCACCTCGACCTCCAGGAGTTCCGGAGCAGGGGAGCGTTCCCGCTGGCCGCCGGTACGGGCATGCCCGAACCCTCAAACGGCAAGGCGCTGCAGTGATCCCGCTGCTGGTCGCGGTGTCGGCCGCCGCGTTCACGCTCAGTGCGCTGCTTCCGGCGGCGATCAAGCCCCTCCTCCAGCGGCACGGCGTCCTCGACGTCCCCAACCACCGCTCGTCGCACAGCACGGTGGTCATCCGGGGGATGGGCCTCGCCGTGGCAGGCGGGATCGCCGGCGGCCTGGTGCTCGCGCTCGCCACAGGCCTCATCGCGGTCGACCGTTCCCTGCCCGCCGTCATCCTCCTCATGATCGCCGGAGCCTCCCTCATCGGCTGGATCGAAGACCTGCGCGGAGTGTCGATCGTGGCCAGGGCCAGTATCCAGCTGCTGATCGGAGCGGTGGGCACCGCCGCCCTGGCCGCAGCGATCGGCCAGAGCTACTGGTGGGTTCCCGTCGGGGCAATAGCCTTCGCCACCTACATCAACGCCGCGAACTTCATGGACGGCATCAACGGCATTTCGGGAATGCACGGCGCACTCGCCGGCGGGTTCTACTCCCTCGCCGGAGTGCTCAGCGGCCAGTGGTGGCTCACCGTGACCGGACTGGTCATCGGCGTCGCGTTCCTCGCGTTCCTGCCATGGAACCTCGGCCGCGGCTTTGTCTTCCTCGGCGACGTCGGCAGCTACCTGCTGGGGGCCTCGATCGCGGCGACCGCGGTGGCAGGGCTCCTCGCCGGGGTCTACCTCGAGTACCTCCTTTCCCCGGTGCTGATCTACCTGGCCGACACCTTCACCACCTTCCTGCGGCGGGCGCGCAGGGGTGAACGCCTCTATGCCTCCCACCGCTCGCACGTCTACCAGCGGCTGACCGACACGGGACTCACCCACGTCCAGGTCGCCCTGCTCGTCACTGCGGCCTCCGCCCTCACCGGTGCCGCCGGTTTCGTCGCCGCGACGGCCGAGCCGCCGATCGCGGTCGCCGCCTCCCTGTTCGCGGCAGCGGTCGTGTGCGCCTACCTCTACAGCCCCCGCCTCTTTGCCGCGGCCTCAGCCAGGCGGCGGGAACGCCGGGCAGTCTGAGCCCCGGGCGGGGCCCCGCGATTTCTATCTGCTGTAGAATGTTGAGTGCGCCGCCGGCCTAAGCCGCGCGAGTGCCTTCCCGGTCCGAAGCCAGCAATGGCCGACGGACCCCCCCAAACACCACGGACGGAACGCTGTGACTCCTCAAGATGCCTCGGGTGCCCCTGCCGGGCCGCGGCTTGGCGTCTCCGGTCCGGAACGATCGCCGTGGCTGCGGATCCTGGTACGCTGCGCCGCGGTGACGGTGGGGACGACGGCCCTGCTTTCGACGACGGCGGCCCTCACGGCCGGCCCCGGGGCGGCCCTCAGCGCCGCCTTCGGCTACGGCGTGGTTGCCGCTTTCTTCGGCATCAGCCTGCTCATCGGCCACTTCGCGGGGAAGACGAACCCCTCGGGTGCCCTCGGGCTCTTCGCCGTTACCTACGCCATCAAGGTGGTCGGATTCGCCGCTGTACTGTTCCTTTTGGGCACCCCGCAGTGGCTCGACCGGACCTGGTTCTTCACCGGCGCCGTCAGCACCGTGATCGTCTGGCAGGCGGTCGAGATCTTCGTGTTTTCGCGTACCCGACACCAGCTCTTTAACGACCCGGAGGAGGCAGGACATGGCGCCTGACAACGCACAGGGGAACGGCTCCGGCGACGATGCCCGCGGCCGTTACGGCTCGGGCGGTTACAACGCTGGAATCGCCGTCTTCAGCTACATCACTGGCGGGATCCTAGTCTGGAGTTTGATAGGGTGGGGCCTGGATAATCTTCTGGGAACACGTTGGATAGTGCTCGCAGGGGCTCTCTTGGGTGCCGGGGGCGGTTTCTACCTCTCCCATATGCACAACCTCACCCGATCGCACCTCTCTGATCCCGGCTCCACGCCGCAGGGCAGCCCAGAGCCTCCGGAGAACAGCCCGAAGTGACACCTAAAAACTTAATGAGCCGGAGCAGTGTCGCTGTCCCCGGTCGTATCATGCCCAACGATGGACACTGCAGAGAGGAAACGCGTTGATCGCGCTTGCGCTCCCGGCCGCAACAACTGATGAGGGCTTCGTAGCCCCCACGATTGAAGAGACCCACTACCCCGACATCTTCCCCTGGCGTGGTGAATACGGCGTCTGGTTCGAAGGTGGCTTCGGCAAGCAGATGCTGCTGATCATTCTCTCCGTCATCCTCATCGCAGCCTTCTTCATCGCCGCCTCGCGGCGCGGCCAGATGGTCCCGGGCAGGATGCAGTTCCTCGGCGAGTCCGCGTACGGGTTCGTACGGAACTCCATCGGCAAGGACATCATCGGTGGCCGTGACTACCTGAAGTACGTGCCCTGGTTGTTCGCCGTGTTCTTCTTCATCCTGGTGAACAACATCTTCGGTGCCATCCCGTTCCTTCAGCTTCCGACCTTCTCCCATCCGGGAAGCGCCTACGCGATCGCCGGGATCTTCTACATCCTCTGGATCGCCATCGGCATCAAGAAGCACGGGCTGCGGTACTTCAAGCTCGCGGTCGTCCCCTCCGGCGTCCCGTGGTACATCATGCCGCTGCTGATCCCGATCGAGATCATCTCGAACTTCCTCGTGCGGCCCGTGACCCACTCGCTCCGACTCTTCGCGACGATGCTCGCAGGGCACCTCATCATCACCCTTGCGGGTTCGGCCATCGAATACATGGCACTCTCGGGCAGCATCCTGCTGCAGGGCACCGGCGTCCTCGTCCTGGGCGGCTCGGTCGCGATGTATATGCTCGAAGCGCTGATCATGATCCTCCAGGCGTACGTCTTCACGCTGCTTGCCGCGATTTACATCGAGGGCGCGCTTCACGCCGACGCCCACTGATCACAAATTCTTCCCCGTCGGGGATGATCCCAAACAACCTGCCGCACCAAGGCGGCATCTTGAAAGGAACACAATGGAAGTACAGGGTAGCCTCAACCTCGTTGGATACGGTCTCTCCGCAATCGGCGGTGGTATCGGCGTGGGTCTCGTATTCGCCGCATACATCAACGGCGTAGCACGTCAGCCCGAGGCGCAGCGCGTTCTTCAGCCCATCGCCTTCCTTGGCCTGGCCCTGACCGAAGCTCTCGCGATCCTCGGTCTGGTCTTCGCCTTCGTCATCGGCGCCTAACAACTCCAGGCTGGAGATCCGAAGACCAGTTGAAGAAAGACGGGTGAAAGATGTTTAATGCAGCCATTATGGCAGCGGAAGAGGGCGCAAACCCGCTCGTCCCAAACGGGTGGGAAATCCTCGTCACACTAGTGGGCTTCGCGGTCCTGTTGTTCATCGTCATCAAGTACGTGATGCCGGCGTTCGAGAAGACCTTCGCAGAGCGCACCGAAGCCATCGAAGGTGGAATGGCCCGGGCCGAAGCAGCCCAGGCCGAAGCCAACGCGGCGCGCGAAGAGTACAAGCAGCAGCTTGTCGACGCCCGTGCCGAGGCAAACCGCATCCGTGAGGAAGCGCGCGCCGAAGGTGCCCAGATCCTTGCCTCGCTCAAGGAGAAGGCAGCAGCGGAGGCGTCCCGGATCACCGAGCAGGCTCACGTCCAGATCGAGGCCGAGCGCCAGGCAGCAGTCGTGTCGCTCCGCGCCGAGGTCGGCACGCTGGCAACGGATCTGGCAAGCCGCATCGTTGGAGAGTCGCTGGCCGACGACGCGCGCTCGGCACGTGTCGTTGACCGTTTCCTCGCCGACCTTGAGAACCAAAGCGCAGGTGCGGCGAAGTAATGGCCGGAGTATCAAGCCAGTCCCTTGCCACAGTCCGCGCGGAGCTTGAATCACGCCTCCCCGGAGCGAAGTTGCCGCTGGCGGAGGAGCTCTTCGGAATCCTCGCCATCCTTGACAGCAACGCCGGCCTGCGGCGCGCGCTGACCGACCCGTCCCGCTCCGGCGCGGACAAGGCGGCGCTCGTGGACCAGCTCGTGGCAGGCAGGGTCTCGGCTGATGCTGCCTCGGTAGTCAAGGCGCTCGTCGCAGAGCGGTGGGCCCGCCCCCGCGACCTCGGCGACGCTTTGGAAACCCTCGCCGCGACCGTTGCCATTGCGGTGGCGGAAGCGGCCGGATCGGGCACTGAAGGCCTCGACCGGCTCGAGAGTGACCTGTTCTCCTTTATCGGCCTCGTGGGCTCGAACCATGAGCTGCAGCGCGCCCTGTCGGATCCCCAGGCGAGCCCGGAAGCGAAGACTGCGCTGGCGTTCCGCCTGGTTCCCGACGCAGGCGCAGAGGCGAAGCTGCTCATCCGCCAGGCGGTCACCACCCCGCGCGGCCTGCGGCCCACCCAGCTAGTCCAGCGGTTCGTCGAGCTTGTCGCACTGCGGCAGCAGCGGTGGATCGCAACTGTCAGCGTCACCCGTCCGCTGACTCCGGAGCAGCTGTCGAAGCTTGAAGCAGGGCTCAACCGCCTGTACGGCCGTGAACTGAAGATCAACGTCAGCGTTGATCCCTCCTTGATCGGTGGTGTGCGTGTCAGCGTGGGCGACGAGATGGTCGACTCCACAGTGCTCACGCGGCTGTCCGAACTCCGCCGACGACTGGCGGGATAGGCGCACACCGCGCCTGAAGATTGATCCAACACTGAATTACACACAGGTCACCGCCGGCGGTGGTGATCGCAACACAGGAGAGCAGGGACTGCAGATGGCCGAATTGACCATCAACGCTGAAGATGTCCGTAATGCGTTGAACGAGTTTGCGGCGTCCTACGAACCCGGAAATGCGGAGCGCGTCGAAGTTGGCCGCGTCACCACCGCAAGCGACGGCATTGCCAAGGTTGAGGGTCTGCCTTCGGTCATGGCGAACGAGCTGCTGCGTTTCGAGGACGGCACGCTGGGCCTGGCCCAGAACCTTGATACCCGCGAGATCGGCGTCGTCGTCCTCGGCGACTACTCCGGAATCGAAGAAGGCCAGGAAGTACACCGGACCGGCGAGATCCTCTCCGTGCCCGTTGGGGATGCGTTCCTCGGACGCGTCGTCGACCCGCTCGGCCAGCCCCTCGATGAGCTTGGCGAGATCCAGGCCGAGGGCCGGCGCGCGCTCGAGCTTCAGGCTCCCGGCGTAACGATGCGCAAGTCGGTTCACGAGCCGATGCAGACCGGTCTTAAGGCAATCGACGCGATGATCCCGATCGGGCGCGGCCAGCGCCAGCTGATCATCGGCGACCGCCAGACCGGCAAGTCGGCCATCGCCGTCGACACGATCATCAACCAGAAGGCCAACTGGGAGTCCGGCGACGTTCAGAAGCAGGTCCGCTGCATCTACGTCGCAATCGGTCAGAAGGCTTCGACAATCGCCGCCGTCCGCCAGACCCTCGAAGACAAGGGTGCCCTGGAGTACACGACGATCGTCGCTTCCCCGGCCTCCGACCCGGCCGGCTTCAAGTACCTCGCCCCCTACGCCGGTTCGGCCATCGGCCAGCACTGGATGTACGGCGGCAAGCACGTCCTGATCGTGTTTGACGACCTGTCAAAGCAGGCCGAGGCCTACCGTGCGGTGTCGCTGCTGCTGCGCCGGCCGCCGGGACGCGAAGCCTACCCCGGCGACGTGTTCTACCTGCACTCCCGCCTGCTCGAGCGCTGTGCCAAGCTCTCCGACGAGCTCGGTGCCGGTTCGATGACGGGTCTGCCGCTCATCGAGACCAAGGCGAACGACGTGTCGGCCTACATCCCGACGAACGTCATCTCGATCACGGACGGCCAGATCTTCCTGCAGTCCGACCTGTTCAACGCCAACCAGCGCCCTGCGGTCGACGTCGGCGTTTCGGTTTCCCGCGTTGGCGGTGCCGCGCAGGTCAAGTCGATGAAGAAGGTCTCGGGCACGTTGAAGCTTGACCTGGCGCAGTACCGCGACATGCAGGCCTTCGCGATGTTCGCCTCGGACCTCGACGCCGCCTCGCGCCAGCAGTTGACCCGCGGTGCGCGCCTGATGGAACTGCTCAAGCAGGGCCAGTACTCCCCGATGCCCGTCGAGGAGCAGGTCGTCTCGATCTGGGCCGGCACGAACGGACACCTCGACGAGGTGCCCGTCAGCGAAGTCAAGCGGTTCGAAACCGAGTTCCTTGACCACCTGCGCAACCGGTCGTCGGTTCTCACAACGCTGGCGCAGACCAACGTGCTTGAGGACTCGACCGTCGACGAGCTGAAGTCCCAGGTCGCCGAGTTCAAGCAGGGCTTCTTCGGCCAGGGGGAGAGCCTCACGGCCCACCAGAAGCACGACCCCCTTTCCGAGGACGCAGTCGACCAGGAAAAGATCGTCAAGCAGAAGCGCTAGAGGCACCGCGGCCGCCGGAGGACAGAACGCTGTCCTCCGGCGGCCCGGGCCTTGAGCCTTAGCCACTTCCCGCGCGGGAGTGGAGGAAAGGACAAGTATGGGAGCCCAGATTCGGGTCTACCGCCAGAAAATCGCTTCGACGACGTCGATGCGGAAGATTTTCAAGGCGATGGAGCTGATCGCGACCTCTCGCATTGGAAAGGCACGCACACGCGTCGCAGCGTCGTTGCCTTACGCCAATGCGATTACCCGTGCCGTTTCTGCAGTGGCATCGCAGTCGGAGATCGACCACCCCCTGACCACCGAGCACACCGAGGTGCGCCGCGCCGCGGTTCTCGTAATGACCTCGGACCGCGGCCTTGCCGGTTCCTACTCGGCAAGCGTGCTGAAGCAGACCGAGTCGCTTCTCGAAATGCTTCGTAAAGAGGGCAAGGAAGTAAAGACCTTCCTCGTCGGGCGCAAGGCCCAGGCATACTTCGAGTTCCGGGGCCGCTCGTACGAGAAGTTCTGGACTGGCGGGACCGACGCTCCGGAGTTCGCCACCGCGCGGGAAATCGGTACGGAACTCGTCGAGCAGTTCGTCACCGGCTACGACGACGGCGGAGTCGACGAGATCCACGTCGTCTACACGCGCTTCCGGTCAATGGTTTCGCAGGAGCCGACGGTCATCCGCCTGCTTCCGCTTGAAGTCGTCGAGGAAGAAGCCGGAGACACCTCCGATCTGCTTCCCCTCTACGAGTACGAGCCGGAGCCGGAGCGGGTGCTCGACGCCCTCCTGCCGCGCTACATCGAGTCAAGGATCTTCGCCGCGCTGCTCCAGGCGGCGGCGAGCGAGCTCGCAGCCCGCCAGCGCGCAATGAAGTCCGCAGGCGACAACGCGACCGACCTCATCAAGAAGTACACGCGTCTGCGCAACACCGCCCGCCAGGCGGAAATCACGCAGGAGCTTTCGGAGATTGTCGCAGGCGCCGACGCGCTGAGCGCATCCTGATCCACCAGATAAACTTAGTTCCACGCCATCTACGTAAATGAAGTGAGAGAGATGACTGCCCAGACTGTTGAACACGGTACGGACTCAGTTGCCCCCGGAGCTACCGGCCGTATTGCACGTGTCATTGGCCCGGTTGTCGACGTCGAGTTTCCTGCTGACGCGATCCCCGCAATCTACAACGCGCTGACCACCGAGATCACCCTCAACGGTGAGACGCACATGATCACCTTCGAGACCTCGCAGCACCTCGGCGACAACCTGGTCCGGGCGATCTCGCTCCAGGCCACCGACGGCCTCGTCCGCGGCACCGTGGTGCAGGACACCGGCTCGGCGATCTCCGTGCCCGTCGGCGACGGCGTCAAGGGACACATCTTCAACGTGCTGGGCAAGCCCCTCGACGTCGAGGAATCGGCACTCGAGATCACCGAGCGCTGGCCGATCCACCGCAAGGCTCCTTCGTTCGCCTCCCTCGAGGGCTCGACCGAGATGCTCGAAACGGGCATCAAGAGCATCGACCTCCTCACCCCCTACATCAAGGGTGGAAAGATTGGCCTGTTCGGCGGCGCCGGTGTGGGAAAGACGGTGCTGATCCAGGAAATGATCACCCGTGTTGCCCGCAACTTCGGCGGCACCTCCGTTTTCGCCGGCGTGGGCGAGCGTACCCGCGAGGGCAACGACCTCTGGGTCGAAATGGAAGAGGCCGGCGTGCTCAAGGACACCGCCTTGGTGTTCGGCCAGATGGATGAGCCGCCGGGAACCCGTCTCCGGGTTGCGCTGTCGGCGCTGACCATGGCGGAGTACTTCCGCGATGTGCAGAAGCAGGACGTGCTGCTCTTCATCGACAACATCTTCCGCTTCACCCAGGCCGGATCGGAGGTGTCGACCCTGCTGGGCCGCATGCCTTCCGCCGTGGGTTACCAGCCGAACCTCGCCGATGAGATGGGCGTCCTCCAGGAGCGCATCACCTCGACGAAGGGCCACTCCATCACCTCGATGCAGGCCATCTACGTCCCCGCCGACGACTACACCGACCCGGCTCCGGCGACGACCTTCGCGCACCTCGACGCGACGACCGAGCTTTCCCGCGAAATCGCTTCGCGTGGACTGTACCCGGCCATCGACCCGCTGGCGTCGACCTCGCGCATCCTGGATCCGCAGTACATTGGCCACGACCACTACAACACCGCGGTCCGGGTCAAGCAGATCCTCCAGAAGAACAAGGAACTCCAGGACATCATCGCGATCCTGGGTGTCGACGAACTGTCCGAAGAAGACAAGATCGTCGTCTCCCGCGCCCGCCGCATCCAGCAGTTCCTCTCGCAGAACACCTACACCGCCAAGCAGTTCACCGGCGTTGAGGGTTCAACTGTGAGCATCAAGGACACCATTGAGGGCTTCACCGCCATCTGCGACGGCGACCTTGACCACATCGCCGAGCAGGCGTTCTTCAACATTGGCGGACTCGACGACGTCGAGCGCCAGTGGGCGAAGATCCAAGAGCGGACCGGAAAGTAACGCTCATGGCCTCTGCAGAGCTAGAAGTCGAGATCGTCGCGGCGGACCACTTCGTGTGGTCCGGCCCGGCGACAATGGTCAAGGCGCGCACGAGCGAGGGCGAGATCGGGATCCTTCCCGGCCACTCGCCGGTGCTTGCGCTGCTGGGCGAGGGCGAACTGGCCATCCAGCCGGTGAGCGGTGAGCGCATCATCGTGGGGGTCGACAGCGGATTCTTCTCCGTCGACAGCAACCGGGTCGTGATCGTGGCCGACAACGCGAAGGTCGGCGGTCCGGTGACCGCGGAAAACCGCTGACCGACGCACCATGGACGCCCTGGGACTTGTGCTGATTGTCCTCGCAGCCGCCGCAGGCGTGCTGTTGCTGATGATTGGCGCCCTGGTCCTGCGGCGCTTCCAGCTTGGCCGGACCCTCGGCACCTTCGACGCCTCCATCCGCCTTCCCTCAACGGGTTGGCGGATGGGGGTTTGTCGTTATACGGACATGCACCTCGAGTGGCTGAGGCTGTTCTCGCTCAGTCCCATTCCACGGCACCGGTTCCTGCGCAGCTCCCTCGAACTCGAGGGCTGGCGGCACCCGTCCGAGGCGGAGAAGCACCGCGTCCAGCCGGGGGCGATCGTCGTGTTGCTCACCTACGAGGGCCAGGAGCTCAGCCTGGCCATGAAGTATGAGGTCTACGCCGGGCTCTCGTCCTGGCTCGAGGCCGGGCCGGTCATCGGCATCGGCACCTGGCGCTGATGCGCCCCGCCGCGGGCAGCTAGCGCCGTGCGGAGGGCTCGAGGATCCACGTCCCGGCCCTGAGCACGCCGAGGAGCTCAAGCTCCTCCGACACAACCACCGCATCGGCACGCAGCCCCGGCCTCAGGCTGCCGAGTTCGTCGGCGAGCCCAAGAATCCCGGACGGCACGGCCGACGCCGAGCGCACCGCGTCAACGAGGTCGACACCCGCACGGACGGCGCAGCGCACCACGTCGAGCAGCGTGGTGGTGCCTCCGGAGATCTCCTCGGATCCGGCGAGATAGGACCTGCCGCCGCGGACTCTGATCCGGGTCCGGCCCAGGCGGTACTCGCCGTTCTCCCGGCCGGCGGCGGCGGTGGCGTCGCTCACCAGGCAGACATTCGCCGGGCCCGCGAGGTTGAAGGCCATGCGCACCGTGTCCGCGTGGAGGTGGATGTTGTCAGCGATCAGCTCCACCGCGATTTCGCCGGCGCGGGCCCGCTCGAGCAGCAGCGGAACCGGCCCGGGGGAGCGGTGGTGGATGGCGGGCATCGCGTTGAACAGGTGGGTGGCCATGGGGCGCCCGGCGAATCCGTCGAAGCCCGTCGAGGCGAGCTCCTCGTTCACCAGGTCGAGGGCTGCCGCCGCCAGCTCCGGGCTGCAGTCGGTGTGGCCGATTGCCGGAATGACGCCGTGGGTGACCAACTCGAAGACCAGGGAGTCAGTTCCGGGCAGCTCCGGCGCGTAGGTCATCGAAATCAGGTGCCCCGCGGCGGCGCGGACCAGCTGCTGGAGCAGCTCCTCGTCGGGGTCGCTGAGGTAGGCGGGGTCGTGGGCGCCGGCCCTCAGCGGGGAAAGGAACGGCCCCTCGGCGTGGATGCCCGCGATGACCCCCTCCTCGGCCAGCTCCGCGAGCAGCGGAAACACGGCGAGCAGGTCGGCGCCGGGTGCTGCACCCGTGCTGGCCAGGAGCGTCGTGGTGCCGCTGCGGTGCTGGAAGTCGACGGCCGACCGGATTTCCGCGCTCGTGCCGGAGGTGAAATCACCGCCGTCGCCACCATGGCAGTGGAGGTCGACCAGTCCGGGAAGGATCAGCGCCCCGGGCGGGAGGAGGGCGGGAGTCCCGTGCGCCGCCGGTCCCGCGGGGCCGGCAACGATGATCCGGTTTTCCTCCCAGCCAAGGACGGCGTCGTCGACGATGCCCGTCTCGGTGACCAGCCGTCCGGATAGGAAGCGCGGAGTACCCTGCTGGTTGGCCATTCTCCGATTCTATGCGCCCGCACCCCGCCAGCGGCGAGCCCGGTCTAGAACAGGCGGGATTCCTTGTCGTCAACGCCGCGCATCGCGTCGTAGTCGAGGGTCACGCAGTCGATGCCGCGGTCGGCGGCGAGCACCCGCGCCTGGGGCTTGATCTGCTGTGCGGCGAAGATGCCGCGCACGGGGGACATGAGGGGGTCCCGGTTGAGCAGTTCAAGGTAGCGGGTGAGCTGCTCGACGCCGTCGATGTCGCCGCGCCGCTTCAATTCGACGGCGACGGTCGCCCCTGCGCCGTCCCTGGCCAGGATGTCAACCGGACCGATGGCGGTCATGTATTCCCGGCGCACAAGGGAGAACCCTTCACCGAGGAGGGTGATCTGTTCGGCGAGCAGCCGCTGAAGGTCCGCCTCAACGCCGTCCTTGACCAGGCCCGGATCGTCACCGAGGTCGTGGGAGGTCTCGTGGAGCTGTTCGCGGATGTTGATCACAAGCTTGTCGTCGCTCTTGGCGTGCTGGACGGTCCACACCTCGGTGACGCCGTCGGCGGCGTCCGCCTCGTCGGGAGCCGAGACACGGAGGGATGCCGGGGGGCTCATCCAGTTCAGCGGCTTGTAGGAGCCTCCGTCGGAGTGGACAAGGACCGAGCCGTCCGCCTTCACCATCAGCAGGCGGGTGGCAAGGGGAAGGTGTGCCCTGAGTCGGCCGATGTAGTCGACGGAGCAGCGGGCTATTACTAAACGCACACGCCACAGCTTACCGTCCGCGCGCCGGGGGACAGGCTGCACCGCTCCGCCCGGTGCCGCGGTTTCGGCGCCGGCCGCGCCGTCGGGCAGACTTAGAGGGTGCCACGATCGAACCGCCCCCGCCGTCCGCCAAGCGGCGGAAGGAACAAGTGGGCGCCCGCGCCCGAACGGGACCCCGAGCTCGCCCGGTTTGGCGTGCCAATCCACGAAAGCGCCCCCGACGGCGAATGGTCTGTGCGCACCATCACCGAGCGGAACGCGGCGAAGAACTACACCTGCCCCGGCTGCAACACCGTCATTCCGCCCGGGCTGGCCCACCTTGTGGTGTGGCGCGAGGACTCCCTGTTCGGCACCGAGGCCGCTTTGGCCGACCGCCGGCACTGGCACAACCGGTGCTGGCGCTCCCGCAGCTTCCGGTACTGACCAGCGCCGGCACGACGCGCCGACCCCGTCGCGCGGCGCCCTAGAATGGGGAAATGGCAAGCGATCCCCAGGACTACGTCTTCTCAACCAGCGCGGAACCCGTCGAGATCCGCGCGTCGACGGTGCTGCCGGCGGACCGGCGGAACATCGAACTGAAAACCGCCGACGGGCTGACGCTCGTGGGCGAGTTCGCCGCACCCGCGGGCCGGACGCCGAAGGCCACCCTCGTCACGCTTCACCCGCTGCCGACGCACGGCGGGTTCATGGACTCCCACCTCTTCCGCAAGGCATCCTTCCGGCTTCCGGCCCTTGCCGACATCGCAGTGCTGCGCTTCAACACCCGCGGCACCTGCTCTCCGCGGGGCTGCAGCGAAGGGACCTTCGACGGCGGCGCCTCCGAGCGCCACGACATCGAGGCTGCGGTCAAGTGGGCCGTGAACGAGGGACTCACGAACATCTGGCTGGTCGGCTGGTCCTTCGGGACCGAACTGTGCCTGAAATACGGGGCGAGCGATCCGATCGCCGAGCACATCGAGGGAGCCATCCTGATCTCCCCGCCGCTCCACAGGGCCAAAGACACCGACCTCGACACCTGGGCCTCGTCCGGGCTCCCCCTGACGGTCCTCGTCCCCGAACTCGATGACTACCTCCGCCCCGACGCCGCGGAGGAACGTTTCGCAGGCGTTCCGCAGGCCGTCGTGACCGGGGTGGACGGCGCCAAGCACCTGTGGGTCGGCGAGAAGTACGCATCGCGGGCCCTCAACGAGATTGCCGACGTCGTGCTTCCCGCGCCGGTCTCCCCGCTTCCCACGCAGTGGGAGGGGCCGGTGGCCACGGCCTCCTAGGGCCGAAAGAACCGGCCGTTCGAACCAGCCCCTGCGTGCCGTCCCGGCGGGATGACCTACTGGCTGTCCTGGCGGGCGATGAACACTTCCTTGAGCAGCAGCATCACGGCGGCCGCCGTCGGGATGGCGATGAGGGCGCCGAGGACGCCGAGCAGGCTTCCGCCCGCGATGACGGCGATGACCGCCACCGCGCCGGGGACCGCAACCGCCCGCTGCATGATGCGCGGGGAGATGAAGTAGGCCTCGAACTGCAGGTAGGCGATGTAGGGGATCGCGAACAGCAGCGCAGTCTGCCAGCTGACAGTGAGGGCGATAAGGCTCACGAAGCCTGCCGCGATGAGCGCCCCCACCAGTGGGATGAAGGCCAGCAGGACGACGATGAATGCCAGGAGCACCGAGAACGGCACCCCGACGATGCTCATCACCACGAACGCGAAAATGCCGTTGAGCAGCGCCACGCACGCCTGCCCGATGACGTACATGCCCACGCTGCGCGTGATCTCCTCGGAGAGGGACTGCACCCGGGGCCGGCGGGAGCGGGGTGCCAGGCGGTAGGCCCACTTCTTCATCGAGGGCAGCGAGGCAAGGAAGTAGAGGGTCAGGACCAGCACGATGAGCGCGCCGAAGAGGCCGTTGAGGATCACGGTGCCCACACCGAGGACACCGCCGAAGATCCCCCCGACCGCCTCGCTGTCGGTGAAGAAGTTGTTGATCTCGGCCGAGACCCTGTCGCGGACCTGGAACTGGCGGTCGACTGTGCGGAACAGCTCGGAGTTGAGGAAGTCGTCGGCGTAACCGGGCGCGCGTTCTGCGATCTGCGAGGTCTGGTTGACGATCGTGGGAATGAGGGTCGCGAAGAAGCCGACAACCAGGCCGGCAAGGATCAGCAGCGACACCGCGATCCCCGCCGGACGCGGCACCCCGCGGGTTTCAAGCCACCGCACGATCGGGTCAAGCCCAAGGGCGATGAAGAGGGCGGCGCCGATCCAGAGCAGCAGCTGGCCCACATTCATGATGATGAAGTAGGCAAGCAGCGCCAGTCCCACGCCCACACTTGCCATGAATCCGAAATGGATCGGGTGCTGGCGCATCGAGCGCGGATACGCTCCGCCGAACTTGAGGCGCTCGTCGGTCAGCTGAACGCTCGGATCGACGGCAACGGGTGCCGGTTCAAGCTCCGGCGGGAATTCGAAGCGCCGCCGCGGCTGGGCCCCGGGAAACCGCCGCGCATGGGAGAGCAGGGCGGAAAGGCTCCTGCGGGAGGGCTCAGGACCGCCAACGGCCGGGGTTCCGGCCGCAGCCGGCACAGGGTTCGCCCCCGGCGCACTTTCTCCTTCGGGCCGGGGCAGCGGCTCGTCGACGGGGACTTCCTCGTTGTTCGTCACGCTGGATTCTGCTTTCGAAAGTGGCTGCCTGCGCGGCAGGTGGTATGACAAGCGAAACACTACAGCCGGAGCGGACCGAAGCCGGGACGTGACGGGCGGGACCGGAACAAAATTACGCACGGCGGGCACCGGACCGGCCGTCACTGCGGGGGGCGCCCAGATGGGCGGCGGGCCGAAATCGGCCGGGGGGACGATCTTCGTTACCATTGGGGAACGAATCGGGAGCGTTTGCGACCCTTGGTCCTGCATGCCCCGCGGACAGGGGGCTGCGCAGAAGGACGGCCGCCCGCTCCACTATACGACGATAGGTAGCCGAGTGCGTTTGAAAATTGCAGTGCCGATTATCATTGCGGGCGTGCTGCTGATGCTGCTGGGCATCGGCCAGCGCACCCTGTGGGCGCCGTCCGAAACCCGGACCTGGAGCGTTCCGGCGGGGGCGCAGTCGGCGCCCGTGACAGTGATCGACGCCGCCTCGCGGAACTCCGACGCGGCCGAGATCGACATCACCGTCAAGGGTGAGGGACAGTTCACCCTGGCCGTTGGCCGGGCCGCCGACGTCGACGCCTGGGTGGGCAAGGCCGCACACCTCCGCGTCACGGGCAAGGGCGAGGAAGAGCTGACGACGGAGTTCACCGACGGGGAAAAGACGGTTCCCGACCCCCGCGGTGCCGACCTGTGGACGAGCGAGGAGACTGCAGACGGCTCGGTGACCCACCGCTGGCTTGAGCCGGCCGAGGGCGACTGGTCCATCCTGCTCGCTGCGGACGGCAAGCGCCCGGCTCCCGCGGAAATCTCGATCACCGAGCCCAACGACCGCTCGACGCCGTTCGCGGTGCCGCTGATCGTCGCCGGAGCGCTCGTCACGGTGCTCGGCATCGCCCTTGCCTTCGTCACCCCTCGCTCCTCCGGCACCGCCGGGGGCAAGGGAACCCGGCCCGGCGGCCGGGCTCCGGCAGTCGAGGGCTCCCGGGCCTACCTGCGCCAGCAGGGCGCCGCCACGGCACGCCGGGGCGCCCGCCGGCCGCGGATGGCCCATCCTGCTGCCGCCGCAGTACTCGCGCTGGGAATGACCGCGGCCGGGCCCGCCGCCGGGAACGCGGCCACCCAGAAGCCGGAAAGCACAACCACGCCCAGCGCCGCCGCTGGACCGGATAGCGCGGCCGAAGCACCCCCCGTGCTGCTTGATGCCCAGCTCGAGCGCATCCTCGGTTCGGTGGCGGCGACAGTCGCCGAGGCCGATGCGGCCTCCGACGCCGCCCTGCTGAAGTCCCGGGTTTCCGGGGCCGCGGCCAACCTGCGCAGCGGCGGGTATGCCGTCCGGTCCAAGGCGGACGACGTTCCGGCGCCGGTGCCGGTGGCGGCGTCGCCGGTCCTCACCCGCATGATCCCGTCGGGAACGGCATGGCCGCGGACGGTCGTGGCGCTGACCCAGGGCGAGAAGAACCCGGTTCCCCAGGCCCTTGTGCTCAGCCAGGACACCCCCCGCTCGAACTACCAGCTTGTTTCGGCGATCCAGATGCTTCCCGGCACAACCTTCCCGGCGTCGACCCCGGGCAAGGGGCTCACTGAGGTGAAGCCGGACGACGCCGAGGGTCTGGCCATGGCGCCGCAGGCCGCCGTTGCCGCGATCGCCAACTTCCTCACTTCGCCCAAGGGCAAGCACAAGGGAACCTTCGAGACGAACTCCTTCGCCGAGGCGATCACAGACTTCCAGGCGGGGGTGGTCGCGGACACGGATGACGACGCAGCCACCATCTCCTTCAAGCACGACGCCGTCCCGGCCAACACCCGCGCGGTGCGCACCAGCGACGGGGGAGCGGTAGTGTTCGGATACCTCGGACACACCTACTCGAGCGTGCCGAAGGGCAAGGGCGACTCGATCGACCTCAACGGTACGATCTACGAAACCCTGACCGGCAAAGACAAGACGGAAAAAGGCATTGACGTCGGGTACGGCGAGGCCGTGATGATGTATGTACCGCCCGCCGGGAGCAGTGAGAAGATCCGCGTCATCGGCGCCGCCCAGCAGCTCCTCGCTGCGAAGCTCCGCTAGGCAGTCCCCGCTCTCGTCCGATCCGAAAGGCAGAACCTTGTCCACACCTGGGAACCGCGGCAGCGTGCCGCCGGCGTCGATGAACCTCCATGGCGCAGTTGATCTGTCGGCGCTCAAAGCGCGCGCGGAGGCCGCCGCACGGCCCGCGGCGGCTGAGAGCCGCCCCCCGACGGCAAGTCCCTATATCGTTCAGGTCACCGAGCAGACCTTCCCCCAGCTGGTCCAGCTCTCCGCGCAGGTACCGGTGATCGTCGATCTGGGCGCGGTGTGGAGCGAGCAGTCGGTGCAGGTCAGCAGCGTGCTCGAAGCCGTAGCCATTGAGCTTGACGGCCGAGTGCTGCTGGCAAAGGCCGACATCCAGGCCCAGCCGCAGATCGCGTCCGCGTTCCAGGCGCAGGCGGCGCCTACCGTCGTGGCCGTGGTCAAGGGCCAGCCCGTTCCCTTGTTCGAGGGGGCGCTGCCGGAGGAGCAGATCCGGGCCTTCATCGATGAGCTCCTGAAGGTCGCCGAGGCCAACGGGGTGACGGGAACGCTCAACGAAGCCGGTGCGGCAGCGGTGCCGGCGCCCGGCGCCGAGCCTGTGCTGCCGCCCCTGCACCAGGCGGCATACGACGCGATCGAGGCCGGCGACTACGCGGCAGCCGCCGCTGCCTACCGCCAGGCACTCGCCGAGCAGCCCGCCGATGCCGACGCCAAGGCCGGCCTCGCCCAGGTCGAGCTCATGCAGCGCGTGGAGGAGGTCGATGCAGCGCAGATCCGCGCCGCCGGGGCCGAGCAGCCCGACAACCTTGAAGCGCAGCTCGCTGTGGCCGACCTCGACCTGACCGGCGGCCACGTCGAGGACGCCTTCGCGCGCATCGTCTCCTTCATCGCCCGCAGCGCCGGCGAAGACAAGGACGCCGCCCGCAAGCGCCTCCTTGAGCTCTTCGAGGTCGTCGGGTCCACCGATCCGCGCGTGACCAAGGCGCGCAGCGCGCTCGCGCGGGCGCTCTTCTAGCCCCTGCGCGACAAGGCATCATCCGCAGCTGGAACCGCAAAAGGGAAATCATGACAACCGAAGACACTGGGAGCGCCACCCGGCCGGCTCTCTTCACCCCGATCCGCCTGCGCTCGCTCGACATCGAGCACCGCGGCTGGGTTGCGGCAATGTGCCAGTACTCGTGTGACGCGCAGCTGGCGCCAGGGGTTCCGAACGACTGGCACCTGATGCATCTGGGCCAGTTCGCCGCCGGCGGAGCGGCAATGATCATCACGGAGGCCACGGCGGTCAATCCCGAGGCGCGGATCAGTCCCCGCGACGCCGGTCTCTACAATGCCGACCAGGTCGAGGCCTGGCGCCGCATCGTCGACTTCGTCCATACCTACGGTGCGGTCAGGACCAGGATCGCAGTGCAGCTCGCACATGCCGGACGCAAGGCGTCGACCTACTGGCCGTTCAGCCGCCACCACGGCTCCGTGCCGGTATCGGAGAGAGGCTGGCAGACCCTCGGGCCGACCGGGGAGGCGTTCGGCGACTACGCGGCTCCAGCGGCAATGACCGAGGGTGACATCGAAAAGGTCATCGACGACTTCGGGCGCTCCGCCCGTCTGGCCGTCGAGGCCGGGTTCGACGCCGTGGAGATCCACGCCGCCCACGGGTACCTGCTGCACCAGTTCCTCACGCCCCTCGTCAACACCCGCGAGGACGGGTGGGGAGGGTCCGAGGACGCACGGTTCAGGCTCACCCTGGCGGTCATCGACGAGGTCCGCCGGAGCATTCCCGATTCGATGCCGCTGCTGCTTCGCATTTCCGCCTCCGACTGGACCGAGGGCGGGCTCGACGGCGCCGCCTCGACCCGCCTCGCAGAGCGGGCCGCCGAGCACGGGGTCGACTTCGTTGACGTTTCTTCGGGCGGGGCGGTGCCCCACGCGCGGATCCCCGTGGGGCCCGGCTACCAGGTGGAGCTTGCCGAGGCGGTGCGTGCGGCAGGGGTGCCGACCGGCGCCGTCGGTCTGATCAGCGAAGCCCAGCAGGCCGAGTCCGTTGTGCGCGAGGGCCGCGCCGACGCCGTCCTGATCGCCCGCGCCGCCCTGCGCGACCCGCACTGGTGGGTCCGGTCCGCGCACGAGCTCGGCTACACGCTTCCCCTGGCGCCGCAGTACGAACGCGCCGGGCGGTCCTAGGTTTTGCCGCGGACGCCGGCGGCACGCGCGGCGCCGCTGCCAAAAGTGCGCCGGCGATAGAATGGAAAAATGACTATGCCCGTAGACCCTTTCGAGAACGATCCGCTGGAAAGCGCCGGCGGTTCAACAACCACCCTCGAACGCGAGGAAATGCGCCAGGAGGTTGAGCCCGGCGACAGCGAGCGCTTCGCCCACTATGTGCGCAAGGAAAAGATCATGGAATCGGCGTTCACCGGCGAGCCCGTGATCGCCCTCTGCGGGAAGGTATGGACGCCCGGACGGGATCCGGAGAAGTTCCCGGTATGCCCGGAGTGCAAGGAGATCTACAACGGGCTGCGTCCCGGCAAAGACGACTCCTAGTCCCGCCGGCCGGCCGCTGATTGCCCGGCGGCGGCCCGCCGCTGAATGCCCGGTGGAGTTCCCGGGAAGCCTCCGACCGACATCCCAGGGGTGTAATGACTGACAGCTCCACCGTGCCCGCCGGCGCAATGTCGGCAAGGTACCGTCCGCTCACGCTCGGGGTCCTCGCCATCATCACGTGCGCCGCCTTCGAAGCGATGGCGGTGGTGACAGCCATGCCGGCGGTGGCCGCCGAGCTCTCCGGCGAGGCAGCCTACGGGCTGGCATTCTCGATGTACCTGACCGCTTCCCTGCTGGGCACGGTCCTGGCCGGGTCGTGGACCGACGCCCGGGGCCCGAGGCCGGCCCTGGCCGTCGGGATGCTGCTGATGATTGCGGGGCTGATCCTCTCCGGCGCCGCACCGGCGTTCTGGGTGGTCACAGCGGGCCGGGCCGTCTCCGGCCTGGGCGGGGGTTTCGTCATCGTTGCCGTCTACGTGATCATCGGCAGGGTCTTTCCCGCCCAGGCCCGGCCGGTTGTATTCGGATGGCTCTCCGCGGCCTGGGTGGTGCCCTCGCTCGTCGGCCCCCTGGTGGCCGGCGTGGTTGCAGAACAGGCCAGCTGGCGGTGGGTCTTCCTCGGCGTCGCCCCGGTGGTGCTCGCCGCAGTGCTGATCGTCTGGCCGCGCACCCGCGGCCTCGGCCCTCCGGAGCCCGCCGCCGCAGCTCACTGTGGGGGACCGGAAGCTCCAGGAGATTCCCGTTCCGGCAGCCCACGGCCTCGACGCCCCGGGGCGGGCACCGGATGGCACCGGGCTGTGCGCGGACTGGGACTGGCGGGGGGCGTTTTCGCCGTCCAGGCGGCGCTCAGCGGCCTCGACACGCAGGCACCGGGCGGCGCCGGGCTGGCCCTGAGGGGACTCGCCGCCGCCGCAGGGCTCGCGGCGGTGCTCGTGACCCTGCCCGGGCTGCTTCCGCGCGGCACCCTGCGCCTGGCCCCCGGCCTTCCCAGCATCATCGCCACCCGGGGCTTCGTGAACGTCGCCTTCTTCGGCGCCGAGGCCTTCATCCCGCTCATGCTCGTCACGGCGAGGGACTTCAGCGCCGCAACGGCCGGGCTGGCCCTGAGCGCCGGCGCCCTCGGCTGGAGCGGCGGATCCTTCCTTCAGGCACGGGTGCGCTTCCGGCGCCAATGGCTGCTTGTGGCAGGATCAACACTGCTCTCCGCCGCCCTCGGTGGCTTCGCCCTCGCCTCCGGAGCGCAGGCACCGCTGGGCGTGCTGATCGCGGTGTGGGCGCTCGCGGGCTTCGCCATGGGCATGACGCTCTCAAGCACCTCCGTGCTGGTGCTGAAGCTCTCCCCGGACGGCGAGCAGGGACGCAACTCAGCGTCCCTCCAGATCTCCGACCAGATCGGCGGAGTGGTGGGCACTGCTGGAGCAGGCACACTCTTCGCCCTGCTGCGGGACCCCGCCAACCCCGGACAGGTCTCGGTCTTTGTTGCGATCTGGCTGGCTCTGTGCCTGTTCTCCGCAGCAGGTATAGTTTCGGGTCTGAGAGGGGCGCAGGCTGCTGATGCCGGCCCCGATCCGAACACCAAGAAGTCAATGGAAGGTACTGTCCCGGCGTGAGTAGTGACACCCTGTTCGGTGCCGGCCCAGCGCTGCCGCCCGCGTATCCGGAGCGTGCAGCCTGGGGCACCGCACCCAAACTCCGCCAGTGGCAGAGCGAAGCCCTCGAAAAATACTTTGCCAATTCGCCGCAGGACTTCCTCGCCGTCGCAACCCCCGGGGCCGGCAAGACGACGTTCGCGCTGCGGGTTGCCACCGAGCTCGTTGAGCGCGGCATCGTGAACCGCATCACCGTCGTCGCGCCGACCGATCACCTGAAGCGGCAGTGGGCCGATGCCGCGGCGCGGGTGGGCCTCTCGATCGACCCGAACTTCAAGAACGCCGACGGCCGCCACGGCAACGGCTTCATCGGGGTCGCCGTCACCTACGCGCAGGTGGCCAGCAAGCCGATGCTCCACCGTGCCAAGACCGAGGGCGCGAAGACGCTGGTGATCCTCGATGAGATCCACCACGGCGGCGACGCCCTGTCGTGGGGTGACGGAATCCGCGAGGCCTTCGAGCCGGCGGTGCGCCGGCTGTCGCTGACCGGTACTCCCTTCCGCTCCGACACCGCGGCGATTCCCTTCGTCGAATATGTTGAGGACGCCGACGGCATCCGGCGCTCCCGCTCGGACTACACCTACGGCTACGGCGAGGCGCTGCGCGACCACGTGGTGCGTCCGGTGATCTTCATGGCCTATTCCGGCCAGATGCGATGGCGGACCAGCGCGGGCGAGGAGATGGCGGCGTCGCTCGGCGAAGCGGCCGTCACCAAGGACATCACCGCCCAGGCGTGGCGCACGGCGCTCAACCCCGCCGGGGAGTGGATCCCCGCGGTGCTCGCGGCAGCGGACAAGCGGCTCACGGAGGTGCGCCGGTCGGTGCCCGACGCCGGCGGTCTTGTCATTGCCACCGACCATGACGACGCCCGCGCCTACGCCGGCCAGCTTAAGCGGATCACCGGGGAGTCGCCCACAGTGATCCTCTCCGACGACGCCAAGGCCTCCGGCAAGATCGAGGAGTTCTCCGCGGGGGAGCGCCGGTGGATGGTTGCGGTGCGGATGGTCTCCGAAGGCGTTGACGTGCCCCGGCTCGCGGTGGGCGTCTACGCGACCTCGACGGCCACCCCGCTGTTCTTCGCCCAGGCCATCGGGCGCTTCGTGCGTGCCCGCCGCCGCGGCGAGACGGCGTCGGTGTTCCTTCCCTCGGTGCCGAACCTCATGGCTCTGGCGAACCAGCTCGAGGTGGAGCGCGACCACGCGCTCGACCGTCCGACCACGGGGGAGGAGGACGCCTTCGCGCTCGAGGACAGCCTCATGGAGGCGGCCAACCGGCAGGAGAAGGCCTCCGACTCCCTCACCAAGCAGAAATTCGAGGCCCTCGAGTCGCAGGCCTCATTCGACCGCGTGCTGTTCGACGGCGGCGAATTCGGCACGGGCGGCGAGATGGGCAGCGAGGAGGAATTCGACTTCCTCGGGATCCCGGGGCTCCTTGACGCCGACCAGGTGGGCCAGCTGCTGCGCCAGCGGCAGCGCGACCAGCAGTCCCGCCGCCGCGGGCGCGCCGAAGCGGCACCCGCTGAACCGCAGCCCCAGGTTGTCGATCACCGGCAGCTGACCGAGCTGCGCGGGCAGCTGGCCAAGAACGTCGCTGCGTGGTCGGCCCGCTCGGGCACCCCCCACGGGGTCGTGCATACCGAACTGCGGAAGGCCTGCGGCGGCCCCGCGGTCGCCCAGGCCAACGAGGAGCAGCTCCAGCGCCGGCTGAAGAAGCTTCAGGACTGGTTCATCGGCCGGAAATAGGCCAGAACCCGGAAGCGGGACGGCGGGATGCCGGCTTCCGCCGCCGGGAAGGCAATGCGCTCAGCGCATCACCTCGACCCCAGCCGTTTCCAGCTCCTCAAGGGTCTCCTCCACCCGCTCCGCATGGACGGCCCGGGTGAGGCCGCTGAGCAGGGACACGGAGTACCCAGCCGCAAGCGCGTCGAGGGCGGTGGCGCGGACGCAGTAGTCGGCGGCAAGGCCGGTGACCACGACCTCCTCGACGTCGTGGTCGCGCAGCCAGTCGTCCAGGGTCAGCGGGGTCTCCTCGGGGTCCTGGACCGCGCCAAGCTTCTGCTCGCCCGTGGGAACCTCGTCCTCGGGGGCCAGGACGCCCTCGAATCCGGAGTAGGCGGCCTCGAACTGTCCCTTGCGGAACACGGCGTCGAGATTCTCGGTGTCAAGATCCGGATGGAACTCTGCGCCGGGGGTGTCCGCCACGCAGTGGACCGGCCAGGAATCGACGAAGTCAGGGGTCTCCGAGAAGTGGGGGCCCGGATCGATGTGCCAGTCCTGGGTGGCAACGACGTAGTCGTAGTCGGCGGCGTGCTCGTCGGCGTGGTCGCTGATCGCCGCGGCAACCGCTGCACCGCCCTTGACGGCAAGCGATCCGCCCTCGCAGAAATCGTTCTGCACGTCGACGATGATGAGCGCTCGGGTCATGGCAGGTTCTCCTCGTATTCGGTGGGGATGACGGGTTCGCCGCGCTGCAGGCGGTGGACCGCAGCGGGCAGTTCCGCAATGGACTCCTGGTGGTGCCGGGCCGCACGGACCACCGCCTCCGGTCCCGTCCAGCCCGGGAGCACCTCGCCGTTCTTGACGAGCTGGTGAAGCAGCGGCCGGTCGTTACCGTCGTCGTAGGGGGCGGCGCCGATTCCCACGACCTCGGCGGTTGCCACGCCGTTCTCGTCGCGGCGGCGCAGCGCGTACTTCCTGCCTCCCACCGACGCCTTGTTCTTCGCCGACTTGGCGACCGCCACGAAGCGGCCGTCGTTGTCCTCCCTGCTGACCAGCTTGTAGACCATGCCGGCGGTCGGGGCTCCGGAACCGGTCACCAGGGAGGTGCCCACGCCGTAGGCATCGACCGGGGCCGAGGCGAGGAGGCCGATCGCGAACTCGTCGAGGTCCGAGGTGACAAGGATCCTCGTGTTCGGATTTCCGAGGTCATCGAGCAGTTCGCGCACCCAGCGCGCCTGGGCGACGAGGTCGCCGGAATCAAGGCGCACGGCCCCCAGTTCCGGGCCGGCGACCTCAACGGCGGTCCGCACGCCCTTCTCGACGTCGAAGGTGTCGACGAGCAGCGAGGTGCCCGGGCCCAGCGCCGCAACCTGCGCCTCGAACGCTTCGCGCTCCGAATCGTGGAGCAGCGTGAACGAGTGGGCGGCGGTTCCCACGGTCGGAACAGCGTACCGGCGTCCTGCCTCAAGGTTCGAGGTGCTGGCGAAGCCGCCGATGATCGCCGCCCGGGAAGCGGCGACGGCCGCCTCCTCGTGGGTGCGCCGGGACCCCATCTCGATGCAGGGGCGGCCCGCGGCCGCGCTCGTCATGCGCGAGGCCGCCGAGGCGATGGCGCTGTCATGGTTGAGGATCGAGAGGATCAGGGTCTCGAGGATGCAGGCCTCGGCGAACGTGGATTCCACGATGAGGATCGGGGAATTGGGGAAGTAGGCCTCACCCTCGGCGTACCCGAAGATGTTCCCGCTGAACGAGAAATCCGCGAGCCAGGCGATGGTGCGCGCATCCACGACCGCGTTCCGGGAGAGGAACTCAAGCTGTTCGTCCTCGAACCGGAACCCCGCGAGGGCATCAAGCAGGCGCCCGGTGCCTGCGGTGACGCCGTAGCGGCGCCCGTCGGGCAGGCGCCGGGCGAAGGCCTCGAACACGGAGCGGCGCGATGCCGCTCCGGAGGTCAGGGCGGCCTCAAGCATCGTCAGCTCGTACTGGTCGGTGAAGAGCGCTGTGTTTGGCTGATTCATCGGGCGGGTCGCGTTTCCGCTGGCAGGAGTCACAGTCAAAACATTAGCCGGGCGTTCGCTTTGTGAGTACCTGCGGACGACCCGGGAGCACCGCAACCTAGAATGAAAACCATGACACTTGGCGTTGCGACGGACCCCGGCGTGCGGGAAGAGACCCACACCCGCGAATCGATGAACCTTGACCAGCCCTGGGTCGTGGTGGTGTGGAACGATCCGGTCAACCTCATGAGCTACGTCAGCTACGTCTTCCAGACCTACTTCGGCTACAGCGAGGCAAAGGCCCGCAAGCTCATGCTCGAGGTCCACGAGCTGGGACGTTCCGCCGTGGCCGAGGGAAGCCGCGAGAAGGCCGAACGCGACACCGTTGCCCTTCACGGGTACGGCCTGTGGGCAACCTTCGAAAAAGCCGGAAGCGAGTAGGCCCCGTGGCTAAAGCATTCAAGTCAACCCGGCGCGGCATCACCGCCCGGCTCGAGCCCGGCGAAGTGCGGCTGCTGGGCACCCTCTTCAAGGACATCATCTCGATGCTCGAGCCGGAGACCGCTCCGAGCACCGACCCCCTGGCGGCGATGGTGGGCATGGACACCGAGGCGGTGGCGCCCACCGACTCCGCCGTCCGCCGCCTGCTTCCCGACGCGGTGCGCAACGACGACGGCGAGGCCCTCGAGTTCCGGCGGCTCACCGAGCGGTCCCTGCGGGAACAGAAAATCGGGGCGCTGCGCAGCAGCGCGCTGCTCCTCGAAAGTGACCCGATCTCCCTGACCCCGGAACAGGCGCCGCTGATGGCGCAGGCGCTCAACGATGTGAGGCTGGTGCTGGCCGACCGGCTGGGCATCAAGACCGACGAGGACGCCGCACGGCTCCACGGCGTCACCGACTTCGCCGACGCCGAGGATGTCGAGGCCTACCTCGCACTGGTTTACAACTTCGTCACCTGGCTCCAGGAGTCCCTGGTGCAGGCGATGCTCGGCTCGGGCAGGCCGCGGCGCTGAGCACCAATCGGCGAGTGTGATATATCCGACTGGGCGAAAGTTAGTTTCTTCGGCCAACACGTCATATTCTCAGTAGATTATGAGCGCAGACGCGGATGTATTTTCATCGTTGAAGAAAACCGAGGCGCCGATCGGCATCTTCGACTCCGGTGTCGGAGGGCTGACGGTGGCCCGCGCGGTCATTGACCAGCTCCCGCATGAATCGATCATCTACGTCGGCGACACGGCCAACGGACCCTACGGGCCGCAGCCGATCGCGGCCGTACGGGCCCACGCGCTGGCGGTCATGGACGAGCTCGTGGATTCCGGGGTGAAGCTGCTGGTCATCGCGTGCAACTCCGCCTCCGCCGCAGTGCTCAGGGACGCCAGGGAGCGTTACACGGCGAGGTATGGGATCCCCGTGATCGAGGTCATCCAGCCGGCCGTCCGCCGCGCAGTCGCCTCAACCCGCACCGGCAACGTGGGGGTGGTCGGCACCTCGGCAACGGTCAGCTCCCGCGCCTATGAAGACACCTTCGCCGCCGCCCCGCACCTGCGGATCACCTCGGCGGCGTGCCCCGAGTTCGTCGAGTTCGTCGAGGCCGGGGTAACGGCCGGACCCGAACTGCTCTCGGCCGCCCGACGCTACCTGGAGCCGCTCAAGCGGGCGGACGTCGACACACTTGTGCTCGGCTGCACCCACTACCCGCTCCTGACCGGCGTGATCTCCTACGTGATGGGCGACGGCGTCAGCCTCGTCTCAAGTGCGGAGGAGACCGCGAAGGACGTCTACCGGGCCCTCGTCTCGCACGACCTCCTCCGTGCCGACTCCGCCGTGGCCCGGCACCGCTTCATTGCGACAGGGGACGCCGAGAGCTTCGAGGTCCTTGCCCGCCGGTTCCTCGGCCCGGAGGTGCTGGGCGTGCAGCATGTTGACCGTGTCGCGGCCGAATACCCGACCGGAAGCCTCGCCAGGGTCACTCCGGACATGATTGCAGCAGCGGGGCGGACCTCATGAAGCTGACAATCGTCGGCTGCAGCGGGTCCTTTCCCGGCCCGCAGTCCCCGGCGTCGTGCTACCTGGTGAGTGCCGAGCACGAGGGGCGCACCTGGCGGATCCTGCTCGATCTCGGGAACGGATCCCTCGGCGCCCTCCAGCGCTACATCGACCTGCGCCAGATTGACGGAGTGTTCCTGAGCCACCTCCACCCGGACCACTGCATGGACCTGTGCGGGCTCCATGTTGCGGTCCACTGGGATCCTGCCGGATGGGGAAGGGAACGCATCCCGGTCTGGGGGCCTACGGCCACGGCCGACCGGATGGCCACCGCGTACGGGCTCGCGCTGAACCCCGGCATGCACGAGGATTTCGATTTCCACTCGTACAACCCGCGCACCGCCCTGCGGCTGGGCCCCTTCACCATCACCCCGTACCCGGTGCTGCACCCGGCCGAGGAAGCCTACGCGCTGCGCGTCGAGGTGACCGAGCCAAACGCCGGGGGAGTCCCCGAGACCCGGGTGCTCACCTATTCCGGCGACACCGATTCCTGCGACTCCCTGGTCGAGGCCGCTTCGAGCGCCGACATCTTCCTCTGCGAGGCGGCCTTCCATGAGGGGCGCGACGACGGAATCAGCGGTGTCCACCTGACCGGGCGCCGGGCGGGTGCGGTTGCCGCTGCGGCATCGGTGAAGCGCCTGCTGCTGACGCACCTGCCGGTGTGGAACGACGCCAACGTCTCAATCGACGAGGCCCGCGCTTCCTACTCCGGGGAGCTGGCCGTCGCCGTCGCCGGCGTGTCCTACACCGTGTAGGAAACGGTGGAGGACGCCGTCCTACCCGGCCGTGCCGGGTAGACCACCCGCACCGGCGATGTTGAACCGCAGCGGAATCCTCCCCGGGTTTCCCCCGGCGGTGTAGTCTGCGGAAAGCACCACCCCGCCGGGATGCCCGTCCCGGGCCGGGGCCGGTGTCCGTGTGAAAGGTCTCAAGAACATGGAACCAACCCCAACGGGCCCCGCTGAGCGCGGCCTTCCGCCGGAACCTTCGGGCGTGGAGCCCGGCCAGGAGCAGGGGGAACCCGGGCCCGGCGGTGCGGAGGCCGGCCAGGGCTCCGAAGCTCCAGCACGGCGCAGGCCAAGTCTCCGCATGCTGCTTCCGCTGGCGGCACTGCTCGTTGCGGTGCTCCTCGTGCTCATCCCGCAGCTCACCTCGCGCTCGAACGCCTCCGACGAAGCCCAGCGCGGGGCGGTCACCGCACCGGCCAGCGTCCGCCCAACCAGCGCGTCCAGCGCGTCCCCGCCGAGCGCGCCCGCAACGAGCGCGAAGCCCAAGCCGCCGGCCGCCAAGGCGGTGCCCAACCCCGGCCCCGTGGCCGCGGCCCCGACCCGGATCACCGTCGAGGCCGCGGGCATCGACGTGGCCGTGCTGCCGCTGAGCCCCACGGGAGCCGAGCTCGAGAGCCAGACGATCGTTCCCCCGTTCACCGACGACGGTTACTGGCTGACGTCCTACGGCACCCCGGGCGCAGGCTCCAGCAACACCACCTACATCGCCGGGCACAGCTGGGAAGGCCGCGAGGCCCCGTTCGACCGGTTCAGCACCCATACCGAGGTTGGTGACATCATCACCGTCACCACCCAGAAGGGAAAGCTCGACTACCGGGTCGACTCGATCATCACCCACGACAAGGACACCCTCAAGACGAGCGACATCTGGAACATCGTGCCGAACCGCCTTGTCCTCATCAGTTGCTACACGGAGGACCCGTGGGGCAAGAACGTCGTGGTGAGCGCCTCTCCCGTGAAGGGCTGACGCTGCCGCTGCCGGTCTCCGGTCCCTCCGCCGCCGGCCGGGCGGGGCGCCGGTGCCGCCCGATTAGACTGGCTGCATGAGCCAAACGAACGCCCCGTCCCCTTCTTCCTCCCAGTCCGTACCGGAAGGACAGGACCCCGCCCAGGCACGTCGGGCGGACGGCCGCACCCCGGACCAGCTGCGCAACATCAGCATCACCCGGGGATGGTCGAAGCAGGCCGAGGGATCGGCGCTCATCGAATTCGGGAACACCCGCGTGCTGTGCACCGCCTCGCTGACCAGCGGGGTGCCGCGCTGGCTCAAGGGTGAGGGCAAGGGGTGGGTCACAGCGGAATACGCAATGCTGCCGCGCGCCACCAACACCCGCTCCGACCGCGAATCGGTCAAGGGAAAGATCGGCGGACGCACCCACGAGATCTCACGCCTGATCGGGCGCTCGCTGCGCTCGATCATCGACACCAAGGCGCTGGGTGAGAACACCATCGTGCTTGACTGCGACGTCCTCCAGGCCGACGGCGGAACCCGCACCGCCGCCATCACCGGCGCCTACGTGGCGCTCGCCGACGCGATCCGCTACGCGAAGGACAAGAAGCTCATTCCCGCAAACGCCAAGCCGCTGATCGACACCGTCGCAGCCGTGAGTGTGGGGATCATCGACGGCGTGCCAATGCTGGACCTTCCCTACGTTGAGGACGTGCGCGCCGAGACGGACATGAACGTCGTCGTCACGGGTTCGGGGAAGTTCGTCGAGGTCCAGGGAACCGCCGAGGGCGCCCCCTTCGACCGCGCCGAGCTCGACGCCCTTCTCGACCTCGCCCTGCTTGGCACCTCGCAGCTGGCCCAGATCCAGCTCGACACCCTCAAGGACGCCGCCGGTGCCTGAGCATCAGTACCGGCTGGTGCTGGCAACCCGCAACAAGGGCAAACTGCGCGAACTGCGCGAGCTGCTCCGCGGCCAGGTCCCCGGGCTCGACGTCGACACGCAGGTCGTCGACGCCGAGACGGCCGGTGCGGCGGATGTCGTCGAGAACGGAGTCACCTTCGAGGAAAACGCGCTGCTCAAGGCCCGCCAGACGGCGGCGCAGGCCGGCCTCGTGGCTGTCGCGGACGATTCGGGACTCGCCGTCGACGTCCTCGGCGGAGCTCCGGGAATCTTCTCCGCGCGCTGGGCGGGACGCCACGGCGACGACAGGGCGAACCTTGAGCTCCTGCTTGCCCAGTTGGCCGACATCGAACCGGCCCACCGCGGTGCCGCCTTCCACTGCGCGGCAGCTCTCGCCGTCCCCGGGGGCGCGGTGCATGTCGAGATCGGCGAGCTGCGGGGCACGCTGCTCACCGAACCGCGTGGAACCGGCGGGTTTGGGTACGATCCGCTGCTGGTTCCCTCCGGATTCGACCGGACCTGCGCCGAACTCACCCCGGAGGAGAAGAACCGCATCAGCCACCGCGGCCTCGCCTTCCGGGCGCTGCTGCCGCACCTGATCCAGGCGCTTGGGGCACCGGAGGCGGGCGCGGACCACTGACCCGTTTTTGGCGGGCCGGGCGGTGCATAGGGCAGACTTGTTGGCAATATGACTACTTTTCTGCAGCAGGCGCTGACGACCCAGTCCGACGGATCCGCACTAAGCGGAATCTCCCAGTGGGCGGTGGACATCATGGAGACCATCGGTGCTCCCGGTGCCGGCCTGGCGATCGCCCTGGAGAACCTGTTTCCGCCGCTTCCCAGCGAGGTGATCCTTCCGCTCGCGGGGTTCACCGCGAGCCGGGGCAATTTCACCCTGTTCGAGGCAATCTTCTGGACCACCCTGGGGTCGGTCGTCGGTGCCTACGTCCTCTACGCCCTTGGGGCGTGGCTGGGCCGGAACCGGATGCGGGCCATCGTCTCACGGGTGCCGCTGATCGACCTCGAGGATGTCGACAAGGTTGAAGCCTGGTTCAGCCGGCACGGGTACCGGGCCGTGTTCTTCGGCAGGATGATCCCGCTCTTCCGCAGCCTGATTTCCATCCCTGCGGGCATCGAGAGGATGCCGCAGGGCAAGTTCCTGGTCCTGACAACCGCGGGCAGCCTGATCTGGAACTCGATCTTCGTACTCGCAGGCTTCTACCTCGGCGAGAACTGGCATCTGGTGGAGCGGTACGCCGACACCTTCCAGAAGATCGTCATCGTCGCGGTGATCCTCTTCGTTGGCTACTTCGTCGTGAGCAAGGTGCTCAAGCGCCGCCGCTCGCGAGAGGTCCAGTGAGCCCCCTCCCGCCGCGGCTGGCCGAGGTATGGCCGCTCTTCGGCCTCTCGATCACAAGCCCCCGGCTGACGCTTACGCCGATTCGCGACGATCAGCTGCCCGAGCTCATCGATGCAGCCCTCGCGGGCATCCACGATCCGGCCGTCATGCCCTTCAGCGTCCCGTGGACCGACGCGCCGCGGGAAGTCCTCATCCGGGAAACCCTCAAGCACCAATGGCGCACCCGTGCGGCGGTCGAGCCGGAGAACTGGAGCGTGATCTTCGCCGTCGAGCATCAGGGGCGGGTCATCGGCACGCAGGACCTCGCGGCTCGCCGGTTTTCCCTGCTTCGCCAGGTTCGCACCGGGTCGTGGCTGACGCAGTCCGAACAGGGCAAGGGGCTGGGCAAGGAGATGCGCGCGGCCATTCTCCAGTTCGCTTTCGATCACCTCGGGGCCGATTCGGCGGCATCGGGGGCGGCGGCCTGGAACGGAGCCTCGCTGGGGGTCTCCGCGGCGCTCGGATACCGGCCGAACGGCACTTCCCTCGTCGAGGCGCGCCCGGGCGAGGTCGACCAGCAGCAGGCGCTGCTGCTGCAGAAGAGCGAGTTCCGCCGGCCGGAGTGGACGGCCGTGGTCGAGGGCTTCGGCGCCGCCCGCCCTACACTGACAGGCGCTTGAGTTCCCGTGAAAGGTCGGTCGTCGGACCAAGGAGCCTCGCGTCAAGGCCGAGGCTCCGGGCGGCTTCGACGCTGACGGGCGACCCGTCAATGAAGGTCACTGCCTCCGGGGGCGCGTCAAGGGCGGCAAGGACATGGCGGAAGATCTCCTGCGAGGGCTTGACCAGGCCGAGGTTTGAACTGAAGAACAGCCGTTCGAAGTACCGCAGCCAGGGCGCTCCGGAGAAGTTGGACACCATCGCTGCCGGCATGTTCGAAAGCAGGGCAAGCCGCGCCCCCGAGTCCGCGAGCTCATCGAGGACATCGAGGGTCTCAAGGTTGTAGTGGGACCACTGCCCGGCGTCGAGGGCGTCGAACCACGCGGCGCGGGCCGGGGGGACACTGCGCCCGGTGACGCGCGTCCAGTAATCGGCGGAGGAGAGAAAACCGGCTTCGAAGGCGCCGCGGAGGGCCCAGTATGCGGAGGTGGGGTGGCGCAGGAGAGCTGCGGTTTCCTCCTCGAGGAAGTCCCAGTCCGCTGCGGTTGGCGCGGTCGAAATCACCGCGGCGTAGTCGAAGAGATACCAGTGCGGGCAACGGCTTGATCCGATCATGATTCAGCGTACGGGCCGGAACCGGTATGCGCAGTGGCCGCTGCGTAAACGTTATGTGAACTCAATCGGTGTTTGGCGCCGGTAGCCTTGTCTAGTGGGAATTGAGTTCACGGCTATCGACTTCGAGACAGCCAACGGGTTCCGCGGATCGCCCTGCGCCGTGGGATTGTCAAAAGTACGCGACGGCCGGATCGTCGAAGAAGCGCATTGGCTGATGCGTCCACCTCCCGGCCACGACGCCTTCGACTCCCGCAATGTGGGTATCCACGGGATCACCGCGGACATGGTTGCCTCGGCACCGCGCTTCGGCGACCTGTTCCCCGAAATCGGCGGCTTCATCGGGGATGACATCCTCGTGGCTCACAACGCCGCCTTCGACCTTGGAGTGCTCCGCTCGGCCCTTGAGGTCTCCGACCTGCCGGGCCCCGGGTGGGACTACGCATGCACGGTTGTCCTCTCGCGGCGCAGCTACTCCCTTGCCTCCTACTCCCTGCCCTTCGTCGCCGAAGCCGCGGGGGTGCCGCTCCTCAACCACCACGACGCCGTCGAGGACGCGCGGGCGTGCGCCGGAATCCTCATCGATATGGCCCGCCGGCAGGAGGCAGCCTCAGTGGAGCACCTGCTCGCCTCCCACGGTCTGCCGCTTTCGCGGGCCGAGCCCTACCTTCCAGGAATCGATGAGCTGTCAAAGGCAACGAGGACGGCCCTTGCCAAGGCGGCCGCCGGCATCGTCGAATGGGTGGGCTGGCCGGAGGAAGGCAGCAACCCCGACCCGAATAGGCTGGCGGATCCCTCCCACCCGTTGTACGGGCAGACAGTGGTGTTCACGGGAAGCCTCGGGATTCCGCGTCCTCAGGCAAAACGGCAAGCCGCGCACGCCGGAGCCCAGCCCGCCAGCGCCGTGACGCGCAAAACGACAGTGCTGGTTGTAGGCGATGGGTTCGTCGCATCGGATCTGCGCAACGGCAGGGTCACCGGCAAGGCCCGCCGCGTCCTCGAACTCCACGAGCGCGGCCAGCAGATCGAGGTGCTTTCAGAAGCGGAGTTCCTGCAGATGGTCGGCGGGCGCTGGCCGGAGGGCAGCCAGTAGGGCTGGGGACGCTTCCGGCCCGGCCGCCGGTCAGAGGAGGAGCTTGAAACCCAGGTGGGACTGCTCGAAGCCGAGCCGCTCGTAGAAGCGGTGGGCCGACGTCCGTGACTGGTCGGACGTGAGCTGGGCGAGGCCCGCACCACGCCTGCGCCCTTCAGCGAGGGCCCATTCGACCATCGCCCTGCCCAGGCCGTTGGAGCGCAGCGCCGCCTCGACCCGCACCGCTTCGAGCTGCAGCCTCGTCGTCCCCGCCCGGGCGAGGCCGGGGATGAACGACAGCTGCATCGTTGCGACCACACGCCCCGCATGGTCGACGGCGACAATGAGCAGTTGCCCGGGATCGTCGGTGATTGCCCGGAACGCGCGGTGGTACGGGCCCATGGCCGCGGGATCCGTGCGCTCGGTTGGAGCACGGAGCTGGTCCGCGGCCAGCAGCGCAACAATCGGTTCGACGTCGTCTTCGGTCGCCGGTCTCAGCCGGTAGGCGCCCTGGAGTACCGGGGTTTCGAAATGTTCCACGCTGCAGTCTTCCACGACTTGCGGCTTCCGTACGGACAGGCTCTCACTGCGGCGTAAGGCAGCCCGCTAGGCAGTTTCCCCGGTGGTCGCCGCGATCAGGGACTCGGCGAGGGCGGCAACCACGTCGGCACCCTCGAGCCGGTCCAGCCAGTCCCGGGGCAGTGCCCCGGAGCCGTGGAGCGCTCCAACGATATTGCCCGTGATCGAGCCGGTGGTGTCGCTGTCGCCGTCGTGGTTCACCGCCAGGGCAAGGGCCACCGCCACGTGCGCCGACGGGTCGGGACCGCTTGACGCCAGAGCGGCATAGACCGCGATGGCGAGGGCTTCACCGGCGAGCCATCCTCCGCCGAGCTCGGCGGTAAGCCGCTCGGGAGCTGCGGGACCGGCCTCAGCGAGGGCGGCCGCCCGCCCGAGCTGCGCCGCCAATTCCGTGGCGCCAAGTGCTTCGGCGTGGGCGACGGCGCCCCGGACGGCTGCCTCAAGCGGCAGTTCCTCATTCACGATCGACCGGATGAGCCCTGCGAACACCGCTGCGGGATACTGGGCGGCTGGATGCCCGTGGGTGAGGGCTGCTCCGTCAAGGGCGAGCCGGTCGCCCATTTCCGCCGGGATCCGCGGAACCAACCCGAATGGGGCCGAACGCATCACCGCTCCGGCTCCCTGCGCGTCCGGATTGAGCGGTTTGCGCCGGGTTCCCATGATCCCGCTGCGCAGGCCCGAAAGGCATGCGGCTCCGGGGCCGCGAAGCTGCCGCAGCACCGGTTGGGCGTCAATCCAGCGCGGAGGCGGCACCGGCGCCGGAGCCGAGGGTGTTTCCCCCTGGGTTCCGAGCCAACGCAGGTAGGCGAGCCAGAGGCAGGCGAGTTCATCGGCGGCAACCCCGTCATTGGCCCACTCGAGTGCTTCGACCAGCCCGTCGACTGTGTAAAGGGTGAGCTGGGTGTCATCGGAGAAGGCAAACGGTTCATCGAGGAGCCCCGGGTTGGTCAGGCCCTGGGCACCGAACCGCTCGCGGATATCCGAGACGCTGTCCATTTCCACCGCGTACCCGAGGGCGTCGCCGAGTGCTCCTCCGAGCAGGGAGCCGTGCACCCGCTCGGGGTATGTTGCTTGTTTTGGCATTTCCTCAGTCTAGGACGGGCTGAGGCGCCCCGTTCCACCCAGTGAGCCCCGGGCCACCTTCAGCACCCACCCAGCTTAGGATGGAACGCTGAACGGGTCGGCGCCTGAACCGGCGCAGTAGACCACCGCCTCCAAGCAAAGGACTTTCATGTCGCAGATCGCAGTGCCCCCATCCGCGGAGCCGGCCACCGCGCCGGCAGCCCCAACCATTCTGCCGCTGCGCAGCTACGGGCTGCCCGCGCGTTCAGCGGCGGAAGCAGCAGGGTCGTTCCTGCTGGTCTTTGCCGGGCTGGGCGTGACGATACTGAACACCCAGGCGGGAGTGCAGCCGACACTGGCCTTCGGCTTCGCGCTTGCTGCGGCGATGGTCGCCTTCGGTTACGTCTCCGGCGGGCACTTCAACCCGGCTGTGACCCTCGGATCCGCCGCCGCCGGCCGCACAGCGTGGCAGTCGGTGCTCCCGTACATCCTGTCCCAGCTTGCCGGGGGTGCAGCGGCGGCGGGCCTGCTCTGGCTCCTTGTCAGCGCCAACGCGCAGCTCACCGACGTTTCAGGCCTCTTCGGAAGCGCTGCCAACGGGTTCGACGAGCACTCGGCGGCCCAGTTCCCGCTGACCAGCGCCTTCCTCGCTGAAGTCGCCGCGACGGCCATCCTCGTCGCCGTTTTCCTCGGCGCGACGTCGCACTCGGCGCACCGGGGCACCGCACCCTTCGCCGTGGGCCTGACCTATGCCGCCCTGCTCACCTTCCTGCTCCCCATCACGAACGGCTCGCTGAACCCCGCCCGCTCAACGGCTTCGGCGATCTTCACCGGAACCTGGGCCCTCGAACAGCTGTGGCTGTTCTGGGCCGCACCCGTGGTTGGTGCTGTCATTGCCGGGCTGATCTACCGCAGCATCGATGCCGACCCCGCCGTCCGGATCTCCCGGCCCAAGAATGACGGCGGCGAAGGCAAGGACGCGGTCCCCGCGAAGAATGCCGCCGCCGCAGCCTCGCAGGCGGAACGCAGCGAAGAGGGCGGACATTCCGAGCCCGCAGCCGACACCGCAGGCTCCGCAGCACCCGCCGGAACGACGGCGCACACGGATGAGCGTGCGACCGCCGACGGGCAGGCCGCGGAGCCCTCCGTCCGCCCGGCACCGGCCGACGCCGATGCCGAGGTGCGCTCGTTCTTCGATAAGAATCCGGGAACCACGGGCCGAAACTGACCCGTCCTGCCGGTGCTTCCCACCGGTCCTCCAGCCCGTGTTTTCCGTCCCGGTCGACGTGCCGGGCCGGAAGCGCGGGCGAGGATCTTTGGGGAGCGAACCGGCTGGCCGGTGCCTGCCGTCGACCTCTTCGTGCCGCGCCCGCGCGGTGTCTCAGGATTGTCGGCAGCAGGCGCTAGCGTTGAAAACATGCGGTTACTTCATACCTCCGACTGGCACCTCGGGCGGTCCTTCCACGGCACGGGGACCCTTCCCGCGCAGCGCCTCTTCATCGACAATCTCGAGAAGACAGTGCGCGAATCGGACGTCGACGTCGTTCTGATCTCGGGCGATGTGTACGACCGCGCGCTTCCCGGCGTCGAGGTGATCCAGCTCTTCGACGAGGCCCTCGACCGCCTGCGGGCCGCGGGCGCGGAAGTGGTCGTTTCAAGCGGAAACCACGACTCCGCCACCCGGCTGGGCTTCGGCGGCCGCATCCTTGAGCGTGGGGGCGTGCACCTGCGCACCCGCGTCAAGGACATCGGCCGGCCCGTCACCTACCGCCTCGGAGACGGGGCCGAACTTGCCGTCTACGGCATCCCCTATCTCGAACCACGGGTGGTTGCGGACGCCCTGGGGGCCGAAAAACCCACCCACTTCAGCGTGACCGCGGCCGCACTGGACCTCATCCACGCCGACCTCCGCCGCCGCCGCGCCTCCGGCACCGTGCATTCGCTGGTCATGGCACACACCTTCGCCAGCGGAGGAATCACCTCCGACAGCGAACGGGAGCTGGCGATCGGCGGCCTCGGCGCGGTGCCACTCGACCTCTTCGATGGGTTCGATTACACGGCACTTGGGCACCTCCACGGCCAGCAGCGGCTGTCACCGACCGTTCGCTACTCTGGATCGCCCCTGGCGTATTCCTTCTCCGAAGCCCGCCAGACCAAGGGCGCATGGCTCGTGGAATTCACAAACGCCGGCCTTGGACCGATCACGCCGGTCAAATGGCCCGCCGCGAAGGAGCTTGCCGTGTTCGCCGGCCGCCTCGAGGAGATCCTCGCCGACGAAGCGCTCAACTGGGCCGAAGATGCCTACTGCCAGGTCACGCTCCTTGACGCGGAACGTCCGCCCCGCGCAATGGAGCGGCTGCGGTCGCGGTTCCCGGGGACCCTCGTGCTGGCGTTCGAACCGGAGGGTCAGGCGCAGCAGGACGGCCGCACCTACAGCCAGCGCATAGCGGCGGCGGTTGATGACGCCGACATCTGCTGCGGCTTCCTCGAGCACGTGCGTTCGCGCCAGGTCTCCGCCGCCGAACGGGAACTGCTCGCGTCAACGGTTGACGCCGCGCTCAGCCAGGCTTCGGAACGATGAGGCGGCGGACGGCCGGGATGTTGACGCGCGCCGCGGGCCGGGCGGGCGCCGCGTGAGGATTTCGAGCCTCGAGATTCAGGCTTTTGGTCCATTCGCAGAACGCCAGCGGGTGGACTTCGACGCCCTGAGCGCCCAGGGCCTGTTCCTGTTGAACGGACCCACCGGGGCCGGGAAGTCGAGCGTGCTCGACGCCATCTGCTACGCGCTGTACGGCTCGCTGCCCGGGACCCGCTCCGGCGCCAAGCGGCTGCGCAGCGACCACGCCCCGGAGGGGCTCGCCCCGGAAGTCGAAATGGAATTCACCATCGGTATCCGGAGGTTTCGGGTCAGCCGCTCCCCGCAGTGGGAGCGGCCGTCCAAGCGCGGCGGCGGCACGACAACCGAGCAGGCGCGCGTCCTGCTTTCGGAGCTCAGGGACGGCGACTGGGTCCAGCTCTCCGCACGCAACGACGAAGCGGGCCTCGAAATCCTCGACCTGCTCGGCATGGACAAGGAACAGTTCACCCGGGTGGTGATGCTGGCCCAGGGCGAGTTCGCGGCATTCCTGAAGTCCGATGCGAAATCCCGCGGCGCGCTGCTTCAGCGGCTCTTCGCCACCGACCGTTTCGAGAAGATCGAAAACCTGCTCCACGAATCGGCGCAGAAGGCCGCATCGGCCCTTGCAGCCGCCCAGGAGGCGCAGCACCGCACCGTGGAACGGGCCATCGACGAGGCCCGCCGCCACGGCATCGCCGGTGCATCCGACGGCGACGGTACGGCGGTGCCCGCCGGCGGGGACGGCGGCCCGGCGGCGCTCCAGCCACTCCTCGAGCAGCTCAAGGCCAAACACGCGGCCGCCAAGGACTCGGCTGCCCGGTCGGCGCGGCTGCTCGTCGAGGAGAAGGAGAGCTCCGCTGCGCTTTCCGCCGCACGGAGGCGTGCCACCGCGCTCGCCCGCCTTCGGGCCGACGAGGAGGCCCACGCCGCGGAACGGACGACCGTCGAGCTGCGCAGGGCGGCACTCGACCGACACCAGCTCGCGCAGGTGCTGGAAGGCGTGCTCTCAGCGGCAGAGGAGGCCGAGGGTGAGCACCAGCTGTGCCTTGGCCAATGGTCCGAGGCACTGGGCGCGCTCCGCGCTGATCCGGCCGCCCTGGAGTACCTCGCCGGCGCCGCCGCCGACCCGGTTATGGAACCAGCCGGCGCTGAAGCAGCGGACCCGGGTGCCGGAGAGCTCGCCGACGCCGTCAATGCCATCTCGTCCGACCTCGGGGCGCTGCGCGCGGCGCTTCCCGAGGAAGAGCGGCTGCGGGGGTTCTCGCGCAAGGCCGACGAACTCGCCGCCGATGTCGAAGCCTTCCGCGGCCGCGACGCCGAACTGGCAGGTGCCCTTGCGGTGCTGGCGTCCGAGAAGGCCGATCTGGTGAAGGACCTTGAAGAGCACCGGGCGGGGGCCGCGCTTGAGGGGCGCCGCGCTGAGCTGCTTGAAACCGCCCGGCAGCTCGAATCGACAATCGCCGAATACGGCGCCGCCGACAAACGCCGCGCCGAAGCGGAACGGGTGTACTCCACGGCCCACGAGGAGCACCTCGCACTCAAGGAACTCTGGCTGGAGAAGCTCCAGCTGCGGCTCGAGCAGGCCGCCGTCGAACTCGCGGCCCAGCTTGAGGACGGCGAGCCCTGCGCGGTCTGCGGAAGCCCCGAGCACCCGGCCCCGGCGCTCACCGACGGCACCGCCCTGGTCACGCATGACATCGAACAGGCGGCACGGCGTTCCGCCGCCGACGCCGAAGCGCGCCTGAACCAGGCACGCGCGGCGCGCGACGCCGCCGTGCTCGAAACCGCACGACTCGCAGCCCGCGGCGGATCCGGAGACGCCGGTGCAGCCCGCGATGCAGCCGCCGTTGCGGCGGCACAGCTCCGCGAGGCGCAGGACGCGCGCCGGGCCGCCGACACCGCTTCCGCCCGCCTCGACGAGGTCACAGCCAAGGAGCGCGAGCTCAGCTCGCAGCAGGAAGCCGCGCGGCAGGACGCTGCCGATGCTGCAGTGCAGCTGCGGGGCGTCCAGGAGCAGGCGGATGAGCTGACGGAGCGGCTGAAAGGCTACCGCGGCACCCACGAAACGCTCGCCGCGCGCGTCGAAGCCCTCCAGGAGACCCACCGGCTGCTCATTCGGAGCCGGGAGGCCCTTGAAGCAGCAGACCGGAGCGCCCAGCGCACGGACCGCTCGGCACGCGCCCTCGCGCAGGCCCTTGACGGTTCCTCCTTCGCCGCCGCCTCCGACATCCGCGAGGCGCTTCTCGGCCCCGCGACGCTTGCCGACTACCGGGAATCAGTCCGCAGCTACGAGGCAACTGCCCACCGGCTGGCGCTCGAAGCAGAGGGAGGCGAGATCGCCGCAGCACTTGACGACGAGCGCCGCGGGTTGAGCATCCCCTCCGACGCGGAACTCGAAGCGCTCACCCGGGCCCACGAGGCCCTCGCTGAACAGGCGAGGAGCGAAGACCTCGCAGCCGGGCTGCTCGGGCATTCAGTGGCTCAGCTCGAAGGGCTGAGCGCCACGTTCGCCGAACAGGAGGCGGCGGTGGGCCCCCTCCGCGAAAAGCATGCCCTGCTTCAGTCGGTGGCAGACTCCGCCCGCGGCGGTGGTGAGAACCTCTACAAGATGTCCCTGAGCACCTACGTCCTTGCCTCCCGCCTTGAACAGGTGGCCGAAGCCGCCACCGAGCGGCTGCTCGCCATGTCCGACGGCCGGTATGCCCTCGTGCACAGCGACGCCCTCGCCGGCAACCGCAAGGCAGGACTCGGCCTGAGCGTCGTCGACGGCTGGACCGGGAACCGCCGCGACACCTCCACCCTTTCCGGCGGCGAATCGTTCATGGCGTCGCTTGCGATGGCGCTTGGCCTCGCAGACGTCGTGCAGCAGGAGGCCGGCGGGCTCGAGATTGAGACCCTGTTCGTCGACGAGGGATTCGGCTCCCTCGACGACCAGGCGCTTGAACAGGTGATGGACGCGCTGGAGGGGCTGCGCAGCGGAGGCCGGGTCGTGGGCCTCGTCAGCCACGTCGCCGAATTGAAGCAGCGCATCCCGGTCCAGCTCCAGGTCCTCAAGGGACGGCAGGGCTCCACCCTCCGTTTCGTGGAGGACCTGGCCGCGATCTAGGCGCTGGGCGCCCCCGGCCCGCTTGTCGCTGCCACACCGGGGACCGCCGGGGTTTCGTGTACAATTGTCGGGTTACCGGGTAGGGCGCATCGGGAGGAGGGACGATGCGCGATCTCAGCCACCCGGATATCTAATGTTCCAGTTTCCCCGTTCCACTCCAGCGGCCAAACAGCCGCGCACTCCCCGCACAGCAAGCCGCCTCGGCCGCTTCGGGCTCCTCCCCGAACTTGCGGGCAATTCCTTCCTTCCGATCGGGTTCATAGCCCGGCTTCCGCTCGCGATGCTCACCGTCGGCGCGCTCACGCTCGTGACCTCCGCCAGCGGCTCCTATGCGCTCGGAGGGTTCGCCGCCGGGGCCGTGGGCGTCGGCTCGGCAATCGGGGCGCCTGTCTTCGGATTCCTCGCGGACCGGCTGGGCCAGCGGATGGTCCTCCTCACCACCTCGGTCCTCAACACGCTGGCGATCCTCACGGTCCTTATTTTCGGGGCATCGGTCACTGCGACAACAGGCGGGCCGGCAGTGCTTGCCGCCGCGTTCGCCATGGGCCTCACCTCGCCGCAGATCGGTCCGATGGCGCGTGTGCGCTGGGTTGCGCTGACGCAGGGCCGGCGGGCCGATGACCTCGACACCGCGCTTTCCTACGAAAGCACCGCTGATGAACTGACATTCGTGCTCGGGCCCGCACTCGTGGGACTGCTCGCGTCTTTGGTGGCTCCGTGGCTTCCGCTCGCCCTCGCCGCCGTGCTGACGATCGCCATGGTGACGGCGTTCGCCCTGCACCGCACCGGAAGGGCCGTCGCCCCCACCTCCGGCCGGCGCCGCACCCACGCCTCCGCTCCGCGCCGGAGTTTTGTGCTGATCGCCGTGCCCGTGCTCGGGATGGTCGCGATGGGAACGTTCTTCGGATCGACCCAGACGGCGCTCACCGCTTTCGCTGGACAGTTCGATGCGGCCGAAGCGGCGGGCCTCCTGTACGCGGTCATGGGACTGAGTTCGGCCGCGGCCGCGCTGTCGGTGGCCTACTGGCCCCGCGCTTTCGGCCACCCCTGGCGGTGGGTCCTTTCCGCCGCGGCAATGGCCGCCCTGAGCGGGCTGTTCTTCCTTCCGGGCACCATCCCGCCGATGCTCCTCGTCCTGTTCCTGCTCGGCATCCCGGTCGGACCGACGATGGTCACGATCTTCAGCATCGGCTCGGCCGTTGCCCCACCCCACCTGCTCGGTACCGTCATGACCCTGCTGGCCAGCGGAATCGTCGCAGGCACCGCCATCGGGTCGGCAGCCTCCGGGGCGCTGGCAGATACGGCGGGGCCCACGGCGGCCTTCCTCGTCTCCGTTGCAGCCGCCGGCGCGCTGCTCCTGCTCGGCCTGGCGAGCGTGCTCGGCCTGCGGACAAAGACCGCTTCCCCGGCGGCCGGCTAGTCCGGAACAGGCGCACACCCGGGCGCGGCTGCTCCTCGGGGTCCGCGGCAGACCGGCCCCAGTCCGACGGGCAGTCCAGATCTGCCGGCGGCGGGGGCCTCCGAGGACGGATTCATGGTGGTCGCCATCCCACCGCTGATATCGTTCTTTACTGGAACCCAGCGTTCAACGACCGACGGCTCCGCAGCGCCGGCGGCGGAGCACCTCCTTGAGTGAGCGCCGCACTCGAGTGAACGAGGCACAGGATGACCGCCACACCGAGCGACCCTTCTTCCGAGAGTGCCGCGGCGCCGCCACCCGCCGCGGCCCCATCCGGTGCCGCCCCGCCCACTTCAACCCAGTCCGGTGCTGCCCGTTCCGGTCCTGTCCCGCCAAGAATTCCGCGGGTCCCTACGCCCCGCGCCCAGCATTTCCGGGGAAGCCTCGGGCGGTTCGCCACCGGCGTCGCGATCGTCGCCTTCGACGGCCGGTCCAAGCGCTTCGGGCTCACGGTCAACTCCTTCACCTCGGTGTCCCTTGAGCCGCCGCTTGTCCTCGTCAGCATCGCCCGCACCACGAAAGCGCACGACGAGCTCGCCGGGCGGCCCTTCAGCGTCAACATCCTCGGTGCCGAGCAGCAGCAGCTCGCAATGCACTTCGCCGGCCGTCCCACCGAGGAGCCCAGATGGATTGAGGGCGGCACCGCGCCCCGGCTCGCAGGGGTCCTGGCGTTCTTCGAGTGCGCCCCCTGGGCGGCCTACGACGGCGGCGACCACACCCTTTACCTCGGCGAGGTCGTCCACTTCGACTACCGCAGGGGAGATGCCCTCGCCTACGTCAACAGCAGGTTCACGACAATCCCCGAGTCGCTGCTCGGAGTGGAGGACCTGCTCTAACCGCTTCCCGTCCAGCCACAGCCAACTACTCAACCACTGGAGTACCCATGGGCATCCGCACCGGCCGGCAGTTCCTCGACAAAATCAATTCGATGCATCCCTCGATCCTCATCAACGGCGAGGTCGTCACGGAAAACGTCGCAGAGCACCCGGCCTTCCGCAACGTCGCGCGCACCTACGCCAAGCTGTTCGACATGCAGCACGACCCGAAGTTCAGCGAGGCGCTGACCTACGAATCACCTTCGACGGGGGACCGGGTCAACGCGTCCTTCCTCGTCCCGCGGACGATCGGGGACCTCGAGCGCCGGCGCAGGGCAATCTCCACCTGGGCCGAATACTCGAACGGGTTCCTCGGGCGCACGGGCGACTACATGAACAGCTCGTTGACCGCCCTGGGCACCGCCGCGAAGTGGTTCGGACAGGCCGACCCGGAATTCGCTGAGAACATCAGGAACTACTACGAGATGTGCCGGGAGCAGGACCTGCTGGCAACCCACACGCTCATTCCGCCGCAGGTCAACCGCTCGGTGTCGGGCTCTGAGCAGCTTGGCGGACAGCTTGCCGCGCGTATCACCGAGGAGCGCGAGGACGGCGTCGTCGTCAACGGAGCCCGCATGCTCGCCACAATCGCGCCGATCGCCGACGAACTGCTGGTCTTCCCGTCGACCCTGCTCCGCAACACGCCCGAAGACGAGCCCTATTCCTTTGCGTTCGCTGTCCCCAATGACACCCCGGGCCTGCGGTACCTCTGCCGCGGCCCGCTCTACAACGGCGGCCCCACCCACGACGAGCCGCTGGCGAGCAGGTTCGAGGAGATGGACGCCGTCGCCGTCTTCGACAACGTCTTCGTCCCGCGCGAGCGGATCTTCATGCTCGGCCACCCTGACCTGTGCAACGGCTTTTACGCCGAAACGGGAGCGGGGGCGCTCATGACGCACCAGGTGGTCACCCGCACCATCGCCAAGAGCGAGTTCTACCTCGGACTCGCCTCCGAGCTGGCCGGAGCCATCGGCACGGACGGCTTCCTCCACATCCAGGAGGACCTCGCCGAACTGATCCAGATCGTGGAGATCGGCAAGGCGCTGCTCCGCGCCTCCGAGGTTGACGCCGCCCCCAACGCGGAGGGGGTCATGCTTCCGAAGTGGTCAACGCTCAACGCCGCCCGGAACTGGTATCCGAAGGTGTCACAGCGCTTCCCGCAGATCATTCGCAAGTTCTCCGCCAGCGGCCTGATGGCCCTTCCCGGTGAGGCCGACGTCGCAGGCCAGGCCCTCGCCGACATCGAGCTCTACCTGCAGGCGAAGACGCTCACCGGTCCGGAACGGGTCCGCCTGTTCAAACTTGCCTTCGACGCGAGCATCTCGGGGTTCTCCGGGCGCCAGGCCCTCTACGAGTATTACTTCTTCGGCGACCCGGTGCGGATGGCAGGGGCCCTGGTGAACAGCTATGACCGCGAGCCGGCGCGCAGCCGGGTCCGCGAGTTCCTGGCGAGGGAAGACGAGACCCCGGAAAGTGAAACCGCTAATTAATTAAGGGAATCTTCCCCGATCCGGGGCTGGGAATGCGTATGATCGATCTCACACTACCGAACGTTCTGTCGGTTATTCGATCCGTCCCTTGGAGTGACAATGACGTCTTTCACCGCTGCGCAGGCCTCGGGCCACCGCACCTCCCGCGAGGAGCGCCGGGTCCTTGCCGGCACACTCGTCGGAACAACCATCGAGTGGTACGACTTCTTCATCTTCGCCCAGCTCACCGCGACGGTACTTGGCGCGCTGTTCCTCACGCCGCTCAAGGAGTCGAATCCGGGCCTTGCCCAGGTCCTCGCGTTCTCCCTGATCGGCATCAGCTTCCTCTTCCGCCCCCTCGGGGCGATCGTGGCCGGCCACCTCGGGGACCGCATCGGAAGGAAGTCGGTCCTCGTCTTCACCCTCATCCTCATGGGTGCGGCGACGGCACTGATCGGGCTCCTGCCCACCTATGCTTCGATCGGTGTCTGGGCGCCCGTCCTGCTGATCCTCCTGCGCATCCTCCAAGGGTTCTCGGCCGGTGGCGAGTGGGGAGGAGCGGCCCTGATGTCCGTCGAGCACGCTCCGATCAGCAAGCGCGGGCTGTTCGGCGCCTACCCGCAGATCGGGGTGCCGATCGGCATGATCCTTGCCACAGGCACGCTCCTGATGCTGCGCACCGCCATCCCGGAGGACCAGTTCCTTGAGTGGGGCTGGCGCGTGCCGTTCCTGCTCTCGGTGGTGCTGATCGTCGTCGGGTACCTGATCCGCCGTGCCGTCAGCGAGAGCCCTGTCTTCAAGGAGATGGTGGCCCGGAAGGCCGAAAGCAAGGCGCCGCTGCGTGAACTGTTCCGCAAGAACACCCGCGAAGTGCTCCTCGCTGCAGTCATCTTCATCGGCAACAACGCCGCGGGCTACCTGGTCATCGCCTTCTTCATCTCCTACGCCACAACCGCATTGAAAATGCCCGTGGTGCCGGTGCTGCTCGCTACAACGCTCGCCTCCTTCGGTTGGCTGATCTTCACCATGGTCGGCGGGTGGCTCTCGGACCGGATCGGCCGCGTGCGGACGTTCCAGATCGGCTACGCCCTCGTGTTCGTCTGGATGCTTCCGATGTTCCTGCTCGTGGATACCGCAAACATTTTCCTGTACGGGCTGGCCCTCTTCGTCCTGACCATCGGGCTGGGGCTGTCCTACGGCCCGATGTCGGCGATGTACGCGGAAATGTTCCCCGCCAACGTGCGATACTCCGGGATCTCGATCGGCTACGCGCTGGGTGCCATCCTCGGCGGAGCGTTCGCGGCGATGGTCGCGCAGCTCCTGCTCGAGACCTACAAGTGGTCGGGGGCTGTTGCCATCTACATCATGATCCTGTGCGCCATTTCCTTCATTGGCGTCACCCTGGTCAAGGAGACCCGCGGCGCCCCCTTGGGCGTGTCAGCTCACTGACCCGGTCATCAGCCTGCTGTCGATCGGCGTTCAAAGCGCCTAGGATCGAGGGGAGGCACGCTTCTCAGATCGGAAGGATAATCCAATGACGACTTCACAATCCGGCAACGGCGAAGAGAACAGGGACGACGAGACCGGCGGAGCGGGCCCGGAGGGGACTATTCCCGACAGCTCCGACGGCATCGGCGCCACGACACTCGACGAACCGTCGAACTTCGAACCGGAGGAAGACGACGCGGAGGCCGACCCGGAGGGAAAGAACGCCGGGGGCGGCGCCTGATTACTGTCAATCACTGACCGGAACCTGCCGGCCTGCTGCAGGGCATCAATGCCCTGGAGCAGGCCGGCAGTTCTGTGTCGGCAGCTCCGTATTGAGGGCTGTCAGCCCAGGCTCGGAGCTCTTGAGGGCGGATCAGGGATGTGGATGTTCCCGGTGGTGATTCCACCGGTGATGACGTCTTCCGCGCTGTCTGCGGTGCGGGATATCCGCTCCGCGAACGGCTCGGCGAGGACGGTGCCCTCGTCGGTGCGGGCGCGCAGCATCACCGCCACGTCGTGGGCGTAGGGGCGGTCGGCCGGGTTGCGGGCGGTCATGCGGGTGAGGATGTCGACCCAGTCCGCGCCAAGTGCGGCAGGAACCTCCGGATCGCGCAGCAGCCTTGCCACGGCGGCTTCAACGATGGGCCCCGGAAACGCTTTCTCTCCGGTAAGGCACTCAAGCAGCACGAGGCCGAGGGAGTAGATGTCGCTGCGTTCTTCGATCTCGATGCCCTGTGCCTGCTCGGGGCTCAGGTAGTTCGCCGTGCCGATGGTGGCCCCGTCGCCGTGGCCATCGTCGCCTCGACCATCCGGGCAATACCGAAGTCGGTCAGCTTCGGGTAGAGCCTTGTGTCGTTTTCCCCGGAGTGGAACATGAGGATATTGGCCGGCTTCACGTCGCGGTGAACCACCCGCTGGGAGTGGATGTACGCCAGGGCGTCGGCGAGGTCAGCACCCACCTGCGCGACTGCGGCGGGAGACAGCGGCCCCTTCTTGAGGAACTTGCGCAGGTCCTCGCCGTCAACAAACTCCATGACGAGGAACCCCGTGGTGCGGCCGTCCTCATCCTGGTGCAGCCCGGCATCGTGAAGGGTCACGAGTCCGGGGTGGTTGAGGGTTGAGAGCAGGAGCGTCTCGGTGTGCTGCCGGCGGTATTCGTCGTCGTCGGCGGTTGTCGAGTTGAAGACCTTGACCGCGACGTCGCGCCCAAGGTTCCTGTCGACGGCTTTATAGACGGATGCAGCCCCGCCGACGCCCAGCAGGTCGGTCGTCTGGTACCGCTCGGCGAGGAGCACATCCATGGGTGTTCTCCCGGGAAAGTGGAAAGTGGAAAAGTTTATTGAGAAGACCGGTGGTGAGCGCAGTAATGATAAGGCTGCTGATCACTTTGATGATTGTATCCTGACGCAACCGACATTCGCCGCCAGGTGCGGGGCATTTACCGAAAATTTATACAGCCGGTCCCGCTTGTTTCTCACCGTGCAAGAAACTCCACGGCGGCGCTCTTGAACTGCCGGGAGGTGACGGCGTTGGCATGGGTGCGCGCGGGAAGCCACAGCAGACCCGCCTCGGGTGCGAGTTCGGAGAGCTCCGGTGCGGTCCGGGCGAGCTCGTCGTTCTCGCCGGCCACGAGCAGCAACGGCATCTTCGGCACTGCCTCGGCAGGCCGGAACGGCTCTGTCTTGATCGCCTCGACAAGCGTGAGCAGCGCGAAGACGTCGTTGGTGGGAACGAGGCGGGCCATGCGGAAGAGGTCGGCGGTGGACTGGTCGGCGATGGGCACCGCGTCGGAAAGGAAGCGCTGGGCGGCCTCAAGGTCGAAGGCCGCGAGCGGGTCCTCGCTTCCCGGGCCGCCCAGGACCATGCGGTGCACGAGCTCGGGCTGGGTGGCGCCGAACTCCCATGCGAGCCGCGAGCCGAATGAGTACCCGATGATGTCCACGCCGCTTCCGGGCCGGTCCTCCCGCAGCGGAATGACGTGGGCGTCAAGGAGCACCTGCAGCAGATCCGCCCGAATGCGGCTGGGGGAGTAGGCATCGCGGGCCTCGGGCGCTCCGCTGCCGCCGTGGCCGGGCAGGTCCACCGTGATGACCCGCCGGCCGGCGTCGTTGAGGAACCGGATCCACCCGGTGTCGATCCAGTTCAGTTTCGCGGAGGAGGCAAACCCGTGAAGCAGGAGGACCGGGCGCGCACCGGCGTCCTCCGCGGGAGGATGGATCTGCACGTTCAGCTGAGGATTCGACCCCTCAACCAGGTGCTCGCTGTGCCGTCCCATTCCATCCCTTTCATCCACCGCACGGGCGGGTGTCCGCGCCGGCAGTCCCATCAGTTGCGTGCCGGTCAGTCGTCGTCGAGCACGGCGCTCAGGCGCACCCGCCGCTTCGGCGCCTGTTCGGTGGGCACGGTGCCGACAATACCCGCAGTGTCGTCGGGCACCTCAAAAACGATGAGCGGCTGCCCCACGGCGATGACGGCTCCCGGTTCACCATGAACCTTAACCACAGTGCCGGCCTGGGGTGAAGGAAGCTCCACGGCAGACTTGGTTGTTTCAACCTCAACGAGCGGCTGGTTGCGCTCAACGTAGTCGCCTTCGGCGACGAGCCATTCAAGGATGGTTGCCTCAATGAGGCCTTCACCGAGATCGGGCAGGGGAAATGAGATTTCAGCCACGGCGGTGCTCCAATACGCGCTGGATCCCAAAAAGGATCCGGTCAATGTTCGGGAGGTACTCTTCCTCGAGGTCGCCCGACGGGTAGGGAACGTCGAAGCCGGTCACGCGCTCCACCGGAGCCTTGAGGGTGTTGAAACACCGCTCGGTGATGATCGAGGCGACCTCGGCACCAAGTCCGCTCCTGCGGGGGGCTTCGTGGACGACGACGGCACGGCGCGTGCGCGAGACGGACTCGGCGAGCCCTTCGGCGTCGATGGGGCTGAGCCAGCGGAGGTCGAGCACCTCGACGTCGATTCCGTCTTCGGCGGCAAGCTCGGCCACCGCGAGGCAGCGGGCGACCATCGCGCCCCAGGCGACGAGGGTCAGGTGGCGGCCGCGCCGCGCGATGCGCGAACCCTCCAGCGGACCTGCCGATTCGAGGTCCACTTCACCCTTCTGCCAGTAGCGCGCCTTCGGTTCCATGAAGATGACCGGATCCGGCATCGAACCGGGTTGGCGGAGCAGGTGGTAGGCCTGGTGGGGATCGGAGGGTGACACGACCTTCAGCCCGGGCACGTGGACGAAAAGGCTCTCGAGGCTCTCCCCGTGGTGTTCCGGTGCCCGGATGCCGCCGAAGCTCGGAACCCGCAGGGTGATCGGCATGGGCAGCGTCCCCCGGCTGCGGTAGTTCATCCTGCCGATCTGGGAGACGATCTGGTTGACCGCCGGGTAGGCGAAGCCGTCGAACTGCACCTCGGGAATCGGGTGGAAGCCGGCCATGGCGAGGCCGACCGACATGCCAAGGATCCCGGATTCCGCAAGCGGGGTGTCGAACACCCTGGCGCTGCCGAACCGCTCCTGCAGCCCGTCGGTGATCCGGAAGACTCCGCCCAGCGCCCCGACGTCCTCGCCGAGGATCAGCGCCTTCGGATTGTCTTCGAGTGTCGCGGCCAGGGCGAGGTTCAACGCAGCCTGCATCGACAGCTGGACCGGGGCGGGCACGGCAGCACCCTCCGGCTGCCCTTGGGGGTCGCCGCGCAGTGCGGTGGATGGCTCAAGCATGCTCCGACTCCTTCCTCCAGGCCGCGGCCTGTTCCGTGAGCGATCGGGTGGGTTCCTGGAACACGAAGTCGAACATCTCCGCGCCTCCGCGTGCGGGAAGGCGTTCAACGCCCTCGCGGACGCGCTCCGCTTCCGCCTCCGCCTCGCGTGAAGTTTCGGCGAAGAACGCATCAGGAGTGCCGAACCTCTGCCGCAGCATCCCTTCACAGGCGAGCAGCGGGTCGAGGGCACGCGCTGCCTGCTCCTCGTCGAGCCCGCGGTAACGGCCGGGGTCATCACTCGTGGAGTGCGGTCCCAGCCGGTAGGTCATCGCCTCGATCAGCATCGGTCCCTTGCCCGCCCGGCAGTGCGCGAGGGCCTGCCGTGTTGCCTCAAGGACGGCCTCGACGTCGTTGCCGTCAACCTGCAGCGACGGCATCCCGTACCCGGCCGCACGCGCGGCGACCGATCCTCCGGCGACCTGGCGCTCGGTCGGCACGGAAATCGCCCACCCGTTGTTCTGCACGAAGAAGATGACGGGGGAACGGAAGACGGCGGCGAAGTTCATCGCCTCATGGACGTCGCCCTGCGAGCTCGCGCCGTCGCCGAAATAGGTCAGGGCGACGTTGAAGCCGTCTGGAGCGGGTCCGGCGAGGGTCTGCCCGTGCGCCCACCCGACGGCGTGGAGGACGGAGCCGGCGACGACGGCCTGGATCGGAGCGAAGTGTGTCTTGGCGGGGTCGTAGAGACCGCCGTGCCAGACGGCCTTGTGGGTGGCCATGTATTCGACCATGTCCACGCCGAGGGCCCTGGCGACGCCCATTTCGCGGTAGGTCGGGAAGATGAAGTCCCGGGAGGGGTCGACGGCGAAGCCGCTTCCCACCTGGGCGGCTTCCTGCCCGAGCAGCGGGGCGTACCCCGGAAGGATGCCCTGCCGCTGCCAGCGGACCGCGGCGATGTCGAGGTGACGGACGGCGGCGAGGAGCCGGTAGAGCTCCTCGAGCTCAAGCTGGTCCGTCTGGGAGGCGCTGTCCATTGTCCATCCTTCGGTTGAGGTAGCTCCCGCGACCGTATGCAAGGAGACACGATCGCGCAATCTGCCGAGTAAAGCTAACACAAACTGCCGCATTTCCCCGGGATTCCCCGAATGGAGGTATACAAACTGTTAGCCGTTTCCGCTATCGTCAGGACAGGGCTGTGGCGGGCTGGCCGCAGGTGACTCCTGACTGGAGGGCTGTCTCGGAGGGGCGAAGATATGTGCGTCGTTGGACATATCCCCGCCGTCCGGCGGTTTCGGCCGCCGGTGTGACCTTAGGCACACCGGCGGATCTCCCGCAACTTCGTCACGCGCCAGTCCCGGCCCCAGGGAGCGCACCTCGGGGCCGCCCCAACTGAAGGAGAAGGAATGGATGTCGACGAGCTCGATGCCCGGATTGCCGAAATCTTCACCGACGATCCCCGGATGTCGGTTCTCGAGGCGTCGAGGAGCCTCGGGGTCGCCCGCGCCACGGTGACCGCCCGCCTCGAGCGGATGCAGCGCGGGGGCGTGATCGCAGGGTGGGGGCCACGGATCGATCCGGGTCCGCTCGGATACGAAGTGACGGCGTACTGCTCGTTGATCATCAACCAGGACACCGGGCATGCGGCCGTCGCCGAGGCGCTGGCCGGAATCCCCGAAATCCAGGAGGTGCACACGGTGTCGGGGGAGAGCGACCTCCTGGCCCGCGTCACCGCCCGGTCGAATTCGGATCTGCAGCGGGTTATCGACGAAATCATCGCGACCGAGACGGTGCTGCGCTCCTCGAGCGTCATCGTGCTCAACACCCACTTCGAAGGCAGGACCCTGCCGCTGCTGCATGCCGCCGCCCTCCCGCGCCCGGGAGCCGCGGAGGGCTGAGTCCCGCCCGCGCGGCCGGCCGCCGTCCGGCCCCGGCAGGGAAGATTGGGCGGGAGGGGCCGACGCCGGTCGCGGCCACCCTGCATCATGAGTTATAGTCATTATGACTTTTACTCGTGACCGTCTTGTCAACGGCCTTTCGACCGGGGCGGTGCAGCAGGATGTCGATCTCAGCGAACGTCTCCGAGCGCAGCCTCCAACCGCCCGCCCTGGCGATCTCCACCGTGATATTCGCACTGCGCGGCGAGCCCGGCCGCAAGGAGCTCTGGATTCCGCTCGTCCGGCGCATCCGCCAGCCGCACCTCGGAAAGTGGGCGCTGCCGGGGGGGCCGCTGGCCGGAACCGAGTCGCTCCAGGATGCGGCGGCCCGCAACCTCCGGGAAACCACGGCGCTCGCCCCGCGCTACCTCGAGCAGCTCTATGCATTCGGCGGACTGAACCGGGCGGCCGCCCGGCGCGTCGTCTCGATCGTCTACTGGGCGCTCGTCCAGCCCGACGAGGCGGAACTCGCCGAGGAATCGGAGAACGTCCGGTGGTTCCGCGCCGACGCCCTCGAGGACCTGGCCTTCGACCACAACGAGATCGTCGACTACGCACTCTGGCGCCTGCGCAACAAGATGGAATACGCGTCGATCGCCTACCTCTTCCTCGGGGAATCCTTCACCCTCGCTCAGGTGCGGGAGGTCTACGAGGCCGTGCTCGGCAGGGAGCTCGACCCGGCCAATTTCCGGCGCCAGCTCCGCGCGGCAACCGACATCGTCGCCACGGACGACTACCTCCAGGGCGGGCGGCACCGGCCGCCGCGCCTCTACCGCTACACCGGAAGCGCCGCCTCCGGCGCCGACCGCCCATCCCCAAGGGAGACCACGTGACCTCAGTGAACACCGCCATCCAGCTCATCTCCCGGAAGGAGGCGACGGCGGGTGCATCATCGTGCACCCCGGAGCTCGCCCGGGCCCCGTGGGCGTTCGACGCCGCAGTCGAGCCCGGCTACGGGCCCGGCGCCTCGATGAACGACGCCGCGCCCGCCTTCACCCCGCGGCAGGCGGAACTCCCGGAGGAGTACCGGCTCGCCTCGGAGGAGGAACTTGAGATGCGGGTCCTGGCAGCGAAGGCGGAGCTGGGGGACAGGGTCGTCATCCTCGGGCATTTCTACCAGCGCGACGAGGTCCTCCGGCACGCCGACTTCGTGGGCGACAGCTTCCAGCTCGCGCGGGCGGCAACGCAGCGCCCTGACGCCGAGGCAATCGTATTCTGCGGCGTCCACTTCATGGCCGAGACCGCCGACCTGCTCTCCCGGCCGGACCAGTCGGTGGTCCTGCCCAATCTCGCGGCAGGATGTTCGATGGCGGACATGGCCGACATCGATTCGGTCACCGAATGCTGGGAGCAGCTGTGCGAGCTCTACGGCACCGAGCCCGACGACGACGGCCGGGTCCCGGTCATCCCCGTTACCTACATGAACTCCTCGGCTGCCCTCAAGGCATTCTGCGGCGACAACGGCGGCATCGTGTGCACCTCCTCGAACGCTGCTGCGGTCCTCGAATGGGCCTTCGCGCGCGGACAGCGCGTCCTGTTTTTCCCTGACCAGCACCTCGGGCGCAACACCGCCAAGGCCATGGGCATACCGCTGGAGCGGATGCCGATGTGGAATCCCCGCAAGGACCTGGGCGGCAACGACGAGCAGGCGCTGAACGAGGCCGCGGTCATCCTCTGGCACGGGTTCTGCTCGGTCCACAAGCGGTTCTCCGTGGCCCAGATTGACAAGGCACGGGCCGAGTTCCCGGGCGTGCGCGTGATCGTCCACCCGGAGTGTCCGATGCCCGTCGTTGACGCCGCGGACGAAGCCGGCTCGACCGATTACATCCGCAAGGCGATCGCCGCTGCCGCGCCCGGAAGCACCTTCGCCGTCGGCACTGAGATCAACATGGTGAACCGCCTCGCCGCCGAGCACCCCGAACACACGATCTTCTGCCTTGATCCGGTGATCTGCCCGTGCTCAACGATGTACCGGATCCACCCCGGCTACCTCGCCTGGGTGCTTGAGGGGCTGGTCGGCAATGTCGTTCGCAACCGCATCACCGTCGCGAACGACACCGCGGACGCCGCACGGGTGGCGCTTCAGCGCATGCTAGCGGTGCAGCCGTGAATCCGTCAGTCAAACGAACTCCGCCCGCCGCCGCGCCGACCCGGGCGGCCCGAACAGCTGCCTGCCGGTGACCGCGGGTCCTGTGCGCATGCGCCCGGCGGCCCGCGGCGCCGGGGAGGGGCATCCGGGGCGCGTTGTCATCGTGGGCGGCGGAGTCGCCGGCCTGTACACGGCACTCCGGGTACGGGCCGTGCTGCCGGCCGCCCGGGTGGTGCTGATCGCCAAATCGGAGCTGCGCGAAAGCAACACCTGGTATGCCCAGGGCGGCATTGCGGCGGTGCTGCCGCAGCACGAAACCGGAATCCAGCCGGAGGATTCCGTCGGCGCGCACGCCGCCGACACCCTCGCGGCCGGCGCGGGCCTGTGCTCCGGCGACGCCGTCCGCCTGCTCTGCGAGGGTGCGCCCGCCGAGATCCGGCGGCTCCGTGAACTCGGCGTCGGGTTCGACGTCTCCGGCGGCGTCCTCTCGGTGGGGCGGGAGGCTGCCCATTCGGCACCGCGGATCCTTCACATCGGCGGCGACGCCACCGGGGCGGGGCTCGCCTCCACCCTGATCGGTGCCGTCCGCGCGGACCGCTCCATCACCGTGCTTGAGCAGGCCTTCGTCGAGGCGCTGGAGTTCACCGATGCCGGGCGGCTTGCCGGAGTGGCCGTGCGCCGCACGGCAGGGGTGCACGTTGAGGAGGCGGACGCCGTCGTGCTCGCCACCGGCGGAGGCGGCCAGCTCTACGCGTCGAACACCAACTCCCCGGTGGCCACGGCCGACGGCGTCGCCCTGGCATGGCGGGCCGGCGCCGTGGTTGCCGACCTCGAGTTCTTCCAGTTCCATCCGACGGCACTCGACGTCCCCGGCCATCCGCTGATTTCCGAGGCTGTGCGGGGTGAAGGTGCCGTCCTGCTCGACTCCTCGGGCTCCCGCTTCCTTTCGGACTACTCACCGGCCGCTGAACTGGCACCCCGCGATCTCGTGTCGCGGAGCATCGCCCTGCACCTCGCGCGCCGCGGGGAACAACGGGTCTACCTCGATGCCACCGGCCTTGGCCGGCGCTTCCTCGAGCGGCGGTTCCCCTCGCTGAGCGCCGCGACCGCGCGGTGCGGCTTCGACTGGGCGCGCGAACCCCTGCCCGTGGCACCCGCCGCCCATTACTGGATGGGCGGGGTGCGCACCGACATCTGGGGGAGGACCTCCGTCCCCGGGCTCTATGCAGTCGGTGAAACCGCCTGTACAGGGGTGCACGGAGCCAACCGCCTCGCGTCGAACTCACTGCTCGAGGCCCTTATCTTCGGGGCGCGCACAGCGGCCGCGCTCGCAGCGCCCCCGGGCGCCTGGCCGGTGTTCGCTTCCACCGCCCTGCACCCCGCACCCGCCGGCGCGGGCGAGCCCTACGCCCGGATACAGCTGCAGCGGCTCATGTCCGAGCACGCAGGCGTGGTCCGTGACCGGAGCGGACTCGAGCTCGCCCAGAAGCAGCTCTCCCAGTTCGGCGCCTCCGGGGCCGGCAGCGAAGCGGGGAACCTCCTCCTCGCGGCCCGGCTGCTTGTCCACGCAGCCGCCGTACGCGAGGAATCGCGCGGCGCCCACTACCGGGCGGACTACCCGCAGGAGCCGGTTCCGCCGGACACCACCAGCCCCCTCACCAGCAGCCGCGGATTCCGCAGCGCTGCGGAAGGAACGCCATGACCGCACCATCGAATTCACTGCCGACGACCGCAGCGCGGATTGCCCCGCCGGTGCCAGGGGAGGTTGACCGCGTCGTCGCGGCGTCCCTCGCCGAGGACGCACCCTGGGGCGACATCACCTGCCAGGTGCTTGTGCCCGAAGGAGCCGTGGCACGCGGCACTATTCGTGCCCGCGAAGGCGGAGTGTTCTGCGGTGCCGCGGTCATCGAGGCGGCAATGCGGCTGAGCGATCCACGGATCGGCGTAGATATCGAGGTTGCCGACGGCACGGAATTTCCGGCCGGGGCCGTCCTTGCACGGGTCTCCGGGCCCGCGGCGGGAATCCTCACAGGGGAGCGGACTGCCCTGAACCTGGCACAGCGCCTCAGCGGCATCGCAACGATGACCAGGCGCTTCGTCGAGGCGGTGGACGGCACCGCGGCGCGCATCGTTGACACCCGCAAGACGACGCCGGGGCTGCGGCACCTTGAACGCTACGCCGTGCGGTGCGGCGGGGGATCCAACCACCGATTCAGCCTCTCGGATGCAGTGATGGCGAAGGACAACCATCTCGCCCTGCTGTCGCAGGACGGGCCCGCCGGGCTTACCCGCGCGCTGGCGGCGGCCCGGGCTCGGCTTCCCCATACTGTCCACTTCGAGGTGGAGGTTGACCGGCTTGACCAGATCGAACCGGTGCTTGCCGCGGGGGCGCAGACGATCCTGCTCGACAACTTCTCGCTACACGACCTCGCCGAGGGGGTGCAGCAGGTGGCCGGGCGCGCGCTGGTTGAAGCGAGCGGAAACGTCCGGCTCGACACCGTCGCCGGCATTGCACGCACCGGCGTCGACCTCATCTCTTCGGGAGCCCTGACCCACAGCGTGCGCGCCCTCGACCTCGGCCTCGACCTCGAGCCTGCCGCACCGGGAGGTGCCGCATGATCTACCTCGACGCCGCAGCCACCGCGCCCGTCCGGCACGAGGTGCTCGAGGCAATGGCGCCGCTGCTCACAACGCACTTCGGAAATCCCTCAAGCCACCACGTGCCTGGGGAGACGGCCGCCCAGGCGCTTGAGGCGGCCCGGAAGAACGTCGCGGGCGTCCTTGGCTGCCGGAGCTCCGAGATCATCTTCACCTCCGGCGGCACCGAGTCGAACAACCTCGCGCTGAAGGGCATCGCGCTCGCGGCGCCCCGGGGCCGGCACATCGTGGCAAGCGCGGTGGAGCACTCCTCGGTGCGGCAGGTGCTTGACTACCTGCGGCGGTTCCATGGCTTCCGCATCGACCTGCTGCCGGTGGACGAGGAGGGCGTCGTGGCACTTGAGGCACTGCGGGAACTGCTGACACCGGAAACCACGCTCTGCACGATCATGTATGCGAACAACGAGGTCGGTACGGTGCAGCCCATCACCGAGGCGGCGGAAATCTGCCGGAATGCCGGAGTGTACTTCCATACCGACGCCGTGCAGGCCGCCGGCTGGCTGCCGCTGCGCGTTCGGGAGCTGGGGGTCGACGCCCTGAGCATCTCGGGCCATAAACTCGGCGCCCCGAAGGGCTCGGGCGTTCTCTACCTGCGCGGCCGGGTGCCCCTTGAGCCGCTGCTCCACGGTGGAGGCCAGGAACGCGGGCGCCGCTCGGGCACCGAAAACGTTGCGGGGGCCGTCGGTCTCGCCACCGCCCTGCGGCTGGCCCAGGCGGACCTGCCCGGAGCGGCCGACACCTCCGCGGCGCGGCGGGATTCGCTGGTCACGTACATCCGCGCGAACATTCCCTCCGCCCGCCTGACCGGCCACCCACGGCTGCGGCTGCCGAACCTTGCCTCATTCTGTTTCCCCGGCGTGAGCGGAGAAGCGGTGCTGCTGGAGCTCGAGCGGCTCGGCGTCGTCTCATCCAGCGGGTCGGCCTGCGCCGCGGGCTCGGACGAACCCTCGGCTGTGCTCCTGGCGATTGGCATCGATCCGGAGATGGCCCAGAGCGCCCTGCGGCTGTCCTGGGCCTCCTCCACGACGACGGACCAGCTGGAAACAGCCGCCCGGGCGGTCGTTGCGGCTTTTCGGAACGTCTCGGCGCTTGGGGCTCAGGCCGGCTGACGCAGCGGCGCGTAGTCGACACCGGTCAGTTCAACGCTGCGGTTCCAGAGCCGCTCGGCGACGCCGCGGTCGAGCACCCGCGGCGAGGGAGCAACAAGGCGGACATTGCCCCGTGTTTCGCCGGGCCCGTCCGGCCCGTAGTAGTCCCCGCCCTCAACGTCCGCCGCGGTGGCTGCGTAAAGGACCGGAAGTGCGCCCGCGCCGTCGGACTGGCTCAACAGGCTCAGGAACGCGCCGAACATGTCGAGGACGGGCGTCGGCTGCATCCCGGCCGTGAGGTTGGTGCGGGCCAGTCCGGGATGCGCGGCGACCGCAGCCAGGGGCCACCCTGCCGCACGTGCCCGCCTGTCCAGTTCAACGGTGAAGTAAAGATTCGCCAGCTTGCTCTGGTTGTAGGCCGCCCACCGGCGGTACTTCCGTTCGGACTGCAGGTCGTCGAAATTGATGCGTCCGCGCTTATGCGCAAGGCTCGAGACCGACACCACCCGGGGCCGCTCGGCTTCCCGAAGGCGGTCGAGCAGCAACCCGGTGAGCGCGAAATGTCCAAGATGGTTGACGCCAAGCTGCTGCTCGAAGCCGTCCTCGGTGAGGGTCCGCGGAGTGGCCATCACCCCCGCATTGTTGATGAGCAGGTCAAGCGGTGATGTCCACTCGGCTGCGAAACGGCGGATCGACTCAAGCCGCGAAAGATCAAGCAGGCGCAGTTCGACGCTGTTGTTGCCACTTAGCGCCCGCACCCGCTTCTCGGCATCCCGTCCCCGGCCGCCATCACGGCAGGCGAGTGCGACGGACGCGCCCTTCCGTGCGAGGGCTGCTGCAACCTGAAGACCGATGCCGCTGTTGGCTCCGGTGATAATTGCTGTGCGGCCGGTGAGGTTGCCGATCGCGTCTGCGGTGAACGGGGGCATCTGGCGGGCCTTCCGGTTGGGGCAGCTGCTTGCCGGGCATCACGGACCAGCCGGTACGCGGTACCCGGAATCTACATCATCTCCTAACGAACAGAGTCCCGGTAAGGTCTCCCGCCCCTGCGGCGCCCGGATGCCTTTACCAATCCACAACCGTTGCTGTCCGGCCCATCCGCGGGCAATATCGAGTGGGCGAGGAAGATCGCAGTGGCCTGCCGTTGCGCGCAGGAGCTCCGCGAGTTCGGGTACGACCCGGCGAGCTAGTTGATCTCCAGCCCCTTGCAGATCTTGTCGGTCAGCTGACGAAGCTGCTCGAGCTCGGCGCTGTCGAGCAGCGGGCCAAGGGTCTCGTGGATCCTGCGGACGTGGGATGTTCCAATGCTCCGCTGCTGCGCCCGCCCCTTCTCCGTCAAGGCCAGTTCGACGCCCCGGTGGTCCGTCTGGGCGGGCCGGCGCTTGACCAGCCCCTTGGCCTCGAGGCGGTCAACCATGCGGCTCAGGCTGGGCTGGCTGATGAGCAGGCGCGCGTTGAGTTCATTGAGGCGGGTCCAGCCCGACTCGCACCTGCTGAGGTTGAACAGCACGTCGTACTCGCTGATCCCAAGCTCCCGGAACGCCGGATCCGTGCGGATCTGCCGCATCACCGCCACCTGCGCACGGAACAACGACTCCCAGGCCTCGGCAGTCAGGCGGATCGGGGGCACCTCCGACTGCTCAGCCATGGTGTGCCGCCACGTGTCCGGCAGCCGCAGCGCGCCGGTTCTCGAAAGTCGGCGGGGCCGGCACGTGGGCCGGGGTGCGCTTGGCGAACTCGGCACGCAGCGTGGGAAGCACCTCGGATCCGAAGAGGTCGAGCTGCTCAAGGACAGCCTTCAGCGGCAGGCCGGCGTGGTCGATCAGGAACAGCTGGCGCTGGTAGTCGCCGAAGAACTCGCGGAAGGTGAGCGTCTTCTCGATCAGTTCCTGCGGGCTTCCCACGGTCAGCGGCGTCTGCGATGTGAACTCCTCCAGGGAGGGTCCGTGGCCGTACACCGGCGCGTTGTCGAAGTAGGGCCGGAACTTGCGGACGGCGTCCTGGGAGTTGCGGGAAATGTAGAACTGCCCGCCCAGGCCCACGATCGCCTCGTCGGCCGCGCCGTGGCCGTAGTGGGCGTAGCGCTCCCGGTAGAGCCCGATGAGCTGCTGGTAGTGCTCCTTCGGCCAGAAGATGTTGTTCGCGAAGAATCCGTCGCCGTAATACGCGGCGATCTCGGCGACCTGGGGGGTGCGGATCGAGCCGTGCCAGACGAAGGGTGCGACGCCGTCGAGGGGGCGCGGGGTCGAGGTGAAGTTGCGCAGGGGGGTGCGGAACTTGCCTTCCCAGTTCACGACGTCGTTGTCCCACAGCTGGCGCAGCAGGTGGTAGTTCTCAACAGTCAGCTCGACGCTGTCGTGCTGGTTCTTGCCGAACCAGGGGTAGACCGGCGCCGTGTTGCCGCGGCCCAGGATCAGGTCGACCCGGCCGTCGGCGAGGTGCTGGAGCATGGCGAAGTCCTCGGCGATCTTCACCGGATCGTTCGTGGTGATCAGGGTGGTTGACGTCGAGAGAATGATGCGCTCGGTCTGGGCCGCGACATACCCCAGCAGCGTGGTGGGGGAGCTCGGGACGAAGGGGCGGTTATGGTGCTCGCCCGTGGCGAAGACGTCGAGGCCAACTTCTTCGGCATGCTTGGCGATGGCCGCCATCGCCTTGATGCGCTCGTGCTCGGTGGGCTCGGTTCCGTTTGTCGGATCCGGCGTCACGTCGCCAACGCTGAAAATGCCGATCTGCACGGGTTCTCCTTGAGGCTTGACTTGCTGCGGGTAAGTGTATGCGTTTGCATCTATTGTACCGCCTTGTGCGGCCGGCGGGCTCCCGCGCCCGGACCGGCCGCGGCCGTCGGCCTCAGTGCACTGCCGCCGCATCCAAGGCGGGCTCCTGCCTGGTCTCGGCCAACCGCCGCAGGGCCCGGCGCTCCCGCCGCCCCTCCACGAGCCGGTACAGGACTGGAACGAGGATGAGCGTAAGGGCGGTCGATGAGACAAGGCCGCCGATCACAACGACAGCGAGGGGGCGGGAGATGAAACCGCCCTCGCCGGTCAGCCCGAGCGCCATGGGGGTCAGCGCGAAGATCGTGGCAAGGGCGGTCATCAGGATCGGGCGCAGCCGCTGCCGGGCTCCCTGGATAATGGCTTCCTCCACGCTCAGCCCGGGCGCACCGTCCCGGGGGCGGCGGTATTGGTTGATGAGGTCGATGAGGACGATCGCGTTCGTCACCACGATTCCCACAAGCATCAGCATGCCGATCAGGGACGGCAGCCCGAGCGGTATGCGTGTGAGCACCAGCAGCGCCACGGCGCCCGTCGCGGCGAACGGGACCGACACAAGGAGGATCAGGGGCTGGAGCAGGCTCTTGAAGGTGGCCACCATGATGACGTAGACGATGGCGACCGCTGCCCACAATGCGAGGAAGAGCTGGTCGAAGGACTCCGTCTGCTCGGCAGCGGCTCCGCCGACTGTCGCCGTCGCGCCGGCCGGCAGCCGCACCGACTCAAGGCGTTCGGTCACTTCGGCGGTCAGGGCACCAAGGTCGTCGCCGGAAGGCGTGATCGACACCTGGGCGGTGCGCTCGCCGTTGGAGCTTGTCACGGTGAGCGGAACCTGGATCTCCTCGACCGAGGCCACTTCGGTGATCGGAATCTCCCGCGCCGCCGCCGGGATGGTAAGCCCGCGCAGCTGGTCAAGGCTCGTGATCTTCGTTCCCTCGCCCACGAGCACCGGGTAGTCGGTCACGTCGAGGCGCACCGATCCGGCGGGAATGGGACTGATGCTGCCGCCCAGCAGCCCGGCGATCTGGCCTTCGGTCAGGCCCGCGGCGACTGCGGCTGCCCGGTCCACGGCGATCTGAATCTGCGGCTGGGCGGCGGATAGGTTGCTTGTTACCTCCCCAGCGCCGTCGAGGCCCGCCAGACGGCGCTCGACGGCGTCGCTGGCTGCCTGCAGGTCCGCGGAGCCGGGGGCGGTGATGTTGATGTCGATGGTGCTTGAGGTTCCAAAACCCCCCTGCTGGCTTGAGAGCGAGAAGCTCCCCGCGTCCTTGAGCTTTTCCAGCTGGGCGCGGATGGAGTTCTGCAGGGCCTCCTGGTCGGCGTCCTCCTGCGTGATTACCGTGAAGCTGGCGACGGAGGCGCCCGCCGAGAACTGCGCCGCGAAGGCGCTTTCGGCATTTCCAACAGTCAGCTGGACGTCGCGGACCTCGGGATTGGCCGCCAGCACCTTTTCGGTGCGGGCGGCCGCCGCGGCCGTCGTTTCAAGGCTCGAGCCGGGCGCGAGAGTCTGCGTGACACTGAAACTGTTCTGGCCGGTGTTGCCCAGCAGGTTGGTCTGAAGCAGCGGGACCATTGCCGCGGTGGCGGCGAGGATGACCACGCCCGCGGTGAGGGTCCACACGGGGTGGCGCTGGGTGCCGCGGAGCACGGGAAGGTAGCCGCGCTGGAGCCAGGAGCGGCGCTCCCGGCGGTGGGCCTCGTCGAGGAGGGACGCACCGGCCGGGCCGGGAGGAGCCGCCGCGCCCCTCCGCCCGCCGGAGGACCGGGGAAGGAACCAGTAGGCGAGCACGGGGATGATCGTCAGGGAGACCGCCAGGGAGGCAAGAAGCGCGATGCCGGTGGTCATGGCGAAGGGCCTGAACAGTTCGCCGGCCAGGCCGCCGACAAAGGCGATCGGCGCGAAGACCGCCACGGTTGTCAGCGTCGACGCGGTGATCGCTCCGGCGACCTCCCGCACGGCGGTGAGGATCGCCGAGCGCTTTTCCTCGCCGTACGCCAGGTGCCGCTTGATGTTCTCGATGACCACGATCGAGTCGTCGACAACCCGGCCAATGGCGATGGTGAGTGCGCCAAGCGTCAGGATGTTCAATGAGTACCCCGAGGCATACAGCCCAATGAACGTCACCAGTAGCGACAGCGGGATGGAGATGGCCGTGACCAGGGTTGACCTCACCGAGAGCAGGAACACGAGGATGATCAGGACGGCGAAGGCGAGGCCGAGCAGGCCCTCGGTCGTGAGGTCCTTGATCGAGCGCTCGATGAACGGAGCCTGGTCGAAGACCACGGTGATGTCCGCTCCGTCCCCGAGCTCCGCTTCGAGGCTGGGGATGAGCTCGGTGACGGCCTGCGAGATCCGCACCGTGTCTCCGTCCGGCACCTTGGTGACGGTCAGCGCGAGGGTCTCGACGCCGTTGGTCCGGGTGATCGAGGTTGCGGCGTCGTCAGTGAGGCTCACCTCGGCCACGTCGCCCACCGTCGCGGGAGGACCGGCGGGAGCAGGCGGGGCCGGGGGCTGCGCGGGAGCCTCAGGGATCTCCGGCACCGCTCCGGGAAGCTGGGGCGCTCCTCCGGGAAGGCCCGGAAGCGGGGCCTCACCCGGGGCGGGGGCGGGGCCCTCCTGGGCTGGAGCAGGGTCGGCCGAGGGGAGGACCGGCAGCCTGCGGATGTCCTCGAGTGCCTCGACGGGGGATCCCGCCTGGATGTTCAGGGACCGTTCGTCCTCCTCGAGGGTTCCGACGGGGAAGAGGGATCCGTTGCTGTCGAAGGTGTCGACGATGTCCGCAACGCCAAGGCCGGCTTTTTCCAGTTTACCGTCGCGCGGGATGACCGAGATGTGCTGGTTTGAACCTCCGGTGATGGCCGCCGAGCGGACATCCTCGAGCTTCTGTAGGCGCGGCACTGTCAGCCGCTCCAACTCGGAGTTCAACTCGCTCAGCGTGCGGTCGGAGGAGACGGCCATGAACACAATCGGCAGGTCGTTGATGCTTCCGGCCAGGGCCTGCGGCTCGACGTCCTCGGGCAGCACCGGGCGCACGGTGGCGATGGCCCGGTCCACCTGCGCCCGGGCGCGGTCGAGGTTCGTGCCGTAGACGAAGACAAGGTTCACCGTCGAGACACCGGTGCGCGAGACCGCCGAGGACGACTCAAGGCCCTCGACGCCGCTGAGGGCACTCTCGAGCGGGCTGCTGACCTGCTTGTCGAGGTATTCGGGGGAGGCCCCCGGCAGCGACGAGATGACCGTGATGCGCGGGAATTCGAGTGAGGGGATGAGTTCCTGCTTGAGCGAACCCATCGTGATGACCCCGAACACCGCGGCGAAGATCGTGATGAGGGCGATCAGCGCCCGGTTGCCCAGGGAGAGCTGCGCCAGTCGGAACATGGGCCTGCTTTCGGTCCTGACGGTGCCGGGTGGAGCAGCCGCGCGTTACTGAAGTTTCAAGACCCGGTCCGTCATCGACTGAACTTCCTCCGCAAGCGATTCATTCTCGTTGAGCTTCACGCCGTATCCGGGAAGCATCTCCTTCAGCTTCGGCTCCCACTGCGCGATCCGTTCAGGGAAGCAGCGCTTGAGGAGCTCCACCATGATCGGTGCGGCGGTTGACGCTCCGGGGGAGGCCCCGAGGAGGGCGCCCACCGATCCGTCGGCCGAGGTGATGACTTCGGTTCCGAACTGCAGAATTCCACCCGTCTTGGGGGCCTTCTTGATGACCTGTACACGCTGGCCGGCCGTGATGAGTTCCCAGGCGCCGCCGTCGGCCGAAGGAACGAACTCGTTGAGGGCCGCGTTCTTGTCCTCGCGGTTCTTGAGCACCTCGGAAATCAGGTACTTCGTCAGGGGAACGTTGTCCTTGGCCACGGCGAGCATCGGCACCAGGTTGGACGGGCGGATCGAGCCGGGAAGGTCGAGGAACGAGCCCCGCTTCAGGAATTTCGTGGAGAACCCGGCGTACGGGCCGAACAGGAGGGAACGTTCGCCGTTGACGTACCGGGTGTCGAGGTGGGGTACCGACATGGGCGGGGCTCCAACCGACGCCTGCCCGTAGACCTTCGCGTTGTGCTGGCTGACGACGCCGGCATCGGTGCACCGCAGGAACTGCCCCGAGACGGGGAAGCCCGCGAAGCCCTTGCCTTCGGGGATGCCGCTGCGCTGCAGCAGGTGGAGTGCTCCACCGCCCGCCCCGATGAAGACGAAGCGCGTGGAAATGGTGCGGGACTGCCCGGTGCCGCGGTTCTTGACCTTTACTTCCCAGCGGCCGTTCGAGGCCCGGGAAACGTCCTGGACGTCGTGGTTGTAGTTGAGGTCGACGCCGTTGTCGTCGAGGTAGGTCGTGAGTCCGCGTGTCAGGGACCCGAAGTCGACGTCGGTGCCACCGACTACCCGGGAGGCGGCGACCGGCTGGCTCGGGTTGCGGCCCTTCATGATCAGGGGCGTCCACTCGGCCAGTGTCGCAGGGTCCTCCGTGTGCTCCATGGTGCGAAAGAGCGGCTGGGAACTCAGGGCCTCATAGCGGCGCCGGAGGTACTGCGCGTTGGCGGTGCCCCACACGAAGCTCATGTGGGGGACGGGGTTGATGAAGTTGCGCGGATCGCCGAGGTGGCCGTTGGAGACCATGTGGGCCCAGAACTGGCGGGACACCTGGAACTGCTCGTTGATCGCCACTGCCTTGGCAGGGTCCACCGAACCGTCCTTGGCTGCGGGGGAGTAGTTCAGCTCGCAGAGTGCCGAGTGCCCGGTGCCGGCGTTGTTCCACGGGTCGGAGCTCTCCATGCCCGCACGGTCCAGCCGCTCGAACAGGGAGATGTCCCAGTCCGGCTGGAGCTGCTTGAAGAACGCCCCGAGGGTTGCGCTCATGATTCCGCCGCCGATCAGGACGACGTCGGTTGTTGTTGCGGATGATTCAGCCTGGCTGTGTGCAGTCAACGTAGTCTCCAGTCGCGTGATCCTAGCCTTAGAAGACTATCGGCTAGGAGATGCTTATTTAAATCAGTTTTCGGCAGTGGGTTTCTCGGGGCTCGGAACGTCTTCGAGGTCGATGCGGTTGAAGACCTCGTTCATCACCGGGCTCACCGGATAGGCCGCGACGCGCGGGGACATGGCGAGCCCCGAGATGGGAAAGGCGAGGGGGACGGCGGGGACACGGGCGGCCACCTGGTTGCTGATGTCGAGGTAGGCCGCATTGCGCTCCTCGCCGTTGGGAAGGGTGCTCGCCCGCGCGACCTTGCTGAACAGCTGGTGGTCCCTGAAGGCGAATTCCTCGCTGGGGCCACCGAAGAGGGCGCCGGCGAAGTTGTCGGCATCCTGGTAGCTTCCGCTCCAGCCAAGCAGATGGAAGGCGCGGTCCTTGCTGGTCCGGGCCTGGTCCAGGTATCCGTCATTCCATTCGACAGGCATCGGCTTGATATTGAACCCGGCGGCCGTCAACTGCCTGCTGAGCTCCGCGTAGGTCTTTTCGGGCGAGGGAAGGTAGGGCCGGGAGATCTTCACCGGGTAGTAGAACGGCAGCGGAGCGCCGTCGTACCCAGACTCCTTGAGGAGTTCCTTGGCCTTCGCCGGGTCGGGCGGGTAGGCGTCGACCGCGTCGCCGTCGATGCCCAGCTTGGAGGGCAGGAAGTGGGAGGCGGGTTTGGTTCCGTTGAGGAATCGCCCGGTGACGAGGCTTTTCTTATCGATGGCATGGGCGACCGCCTGGCGGAACTTGAGGTTGTCGACCCCGGGGAAGTCCTGGTTGAGGCCGAGGTAGAGCACGGAGTAGGGATCGCGCTGCAGCAGCTGCAGCCCCTCCCGGGCGATGCGGGCGGCGTTGTCGACGGTCACGAAGTCGTAGCCGTCGATGCGCCCGGCCGTCAGGGCGCGGAGGCGCGCATCGGCGTGCGGGATGGTGGTGAAGACGGCTTTCCCGACTTCTCCAGGTTCGCCCCAGTAGTTCCCGAAGGCATCGAGTTCCACCCTTCCCTCTTCCCACCCGGTGAACCGGAAGGGGCCGGTCCCGACCGGTTGGAGCGCGTACCGGGACACCCGGGTTGAACCGCGGGGCTCGGTCGGCTCGTCCGCGGCAAGGACCTGAAGGGCTTTCGGGGAGGACATCGCGAAGGCGGGCTGCGCGAGGGAAGGGATGAACGCTGTCATCCTGCCGGTCAACTGGATGAGGACTTCATGCTGGCCGAGCGGCTGGCACGACTTGTACAACGACTTCTCGGGAGTGTCGGAGAACGCCTTGAACACCGTCTGGAAGGGAAGCCCCGAGGCGTAGGTCCTCGCCGCCTTGGGCAGGTTGTACCAGCGGTCGAAGTTGGCGCAGACGGCCTGCGCGTCGAAGGGTTCGCCGTCGTGGAAGACGGCGTCGTTCCTCAGCTCGAAGGCGTAGGCCCGCCCGTCGTCGCGCTCCTCCCAGGAACGCGCAAGGAGCGGTGCGGGTTCGGAGGTTACCGGGTCCACGCCGACGAGGCCTTCGAGGACCTGCTGCGTGACACGGTACGACTCGGTGTCGTTCACCACCGCGGGATCCAGGCCGATGGGATCCGCCGCGGCCCCAAAGGTGAAGGTGGTGTCGTACTGCGCCGCCGACGCCGTCGGCGATGCGGAGCCGCTGGGAGCCGGAGCCGGAGTCGGGGAGGGCTGGGCAGCTGTGCAGGCGGTGAAGGTCAGCGCCGTCGCCGCCGCGGTCATTGCCAGGGCGGCGCGGCGGCTCAGCTCACGCCCCGCGGTAATCTTCACAGCCAGATTCTCCAGAAGGACCCAGCGGCCCGTGTAGATGATTGGGAGTTTAGTCTAGGCGATTTCCCTGAACCGGCCTTCCCTGGCCCGAGGCGGAAGGGCGGGTGCCGCTTCATCAGAACGGGCTCCCGCACCGAGAGTGCGGGAGCCCGTTCCGGGTTTCCCTGGAGCAAGTTAGAGGAGTTGAACCAGGGAGGTACTTAGTTCGCCGGAGGGGTAAGGACTCCGTCGATCAGGTAAACGGTGGCGTTGGCCGTCTGCACGCCGCCGCAGATCACCTTGGCGCCGTTGACCATCAGGTCGTCGCCCGAACCGGTGATCTCCACGTCGCCGCCCTGGACCGAGGTCTGGGTGGTGCCTTCGAGGTCGGCGGGAAGCATCCGGCCCTCAACGACGTGGTACGTCAGGATGCTGGAGAGCATCTTCTCGTCGGTCTTGAGGGTCTCGACGGTCTCGGCGGGCAGCGCCTTGAAGGCCTCGTCGACCGGTGCGAAGACGGTGAACTCGCCGCCGTTGAGCGTGTCAACGAGGTCGACGTCGGGGTTCAGCTTCCCCGACACAGCCGCGGTGAGCTGGGTCAGGATCGGGTTGTTCGATGCCGCGGTCGCAACGGGGTCCAGCGCCATTCCGGCTACCGATCCGGCTCCGTCGGGCACCTCCGCGGCGTAGTCGGCGCAGCCGGGTCCCACGAGGTTCGCTGCGGGATCCATTGCCTCGCCCGATGCCTCGGAGGACATCGAATCTGTGGCTTCCGGTGCTGCTTCGGAGCTCATGCTCTCATCTGCGGGTGCTGCTTCGGAGCCTCCGGAGGCTTCCTGGCCGCCGCCACATGCCGTCAGGCCGAGCAACGCGATTGCTGCGATCCCGAGTGCTGATACATTCCTGCGCTTTGTAAGTTCCATGACTTTTTCTCCTAATACACGAGACCTGCTGGGGTGCACTGATGGGCTAGCCGCTGTGTGGAACACATCATGTCGATGTCTCGGAAGTACTTCGATCACGGGGGAACTCGGGATGGGTCGGCTGGGGAAAAAAATCACGACGGCGAACGCGGTGCGGCGGAGCCAACCTGCATTCCGGAACGGCCGCATACGCAAAAGCACCCCGGTCCTAAGACCGGGGTGCCTGGCATGATGAGTCGGAAGTGCGCAAGGGGGGACTTGAACCCCCACGTCCGAAGACACTGGAACCTAAATCCAGCGCGTCTGCCAATTTCGCCACTCGCGCGCCGACGCCTGCCGAAGCAAAACGTCAGGCTCAAGTGTACGCGAATCAGTCGAGGCCGAGGTCCCGCCGCAGCTTCGCCACATGGCCGGTGGCCTTGACGTTGTATTGCGCCAGCGCCACGTCGCCCGACTCGTCAACGACAACCGTTGACCGCACGAGGCCCTCATATGTCTTGCCGTAGTTCTTCTTCTCGCCCCAGGCTCCCCACGCGTCGGCAACGGCGTGGTCTTCGTCCGAGAGCAGCGGGAAGTTGAGCTGCTCCTCGTCCGCGAATGCGCGCAGCTTCTCCGGTGAGTCGGGGGAGATGCCGACCACCTTGTATCCGGCGCCGGCGAGGGAGGCGAGGTTGTCACGGAAGTCGCACGCCTGGGTGGTGCACCCGGGGGTTGCGGCGGCCGGGTAAAAGTACACGACAACCTTCTGCCCCTTCATCGCCGAGAGCGACATCGAGTTGCCAAACGCGTCAGTGAGCGTAAAGTCGGGAGCATGATCTCCAGCCGACAGTCGTTGTGTCATTAAGTTCCTCTTATTTGGGGTCCGCTATCGGTTCACTGAAAACTACCAGTACGCCTAGTTATCATATGGGGACGGGTCCACGCCATCCCGGCGCGTTGACCAGCTTAGCGAGAGGGAGTGCACTGTTTCATGCCGGATCTGGAGCAATGGCCAACCGGCCGACTGCTGACGACGGCGGCTCGCCTTGTTGAGCACGCGTGGAACGAGCGGTTGGTGGACATTGGGGTCACGCACGCCGGAGTCATCGCCTTGGGTGTCCTGGCATCCCAGGGCGCGATGACCCAGGCGAACCTCGCCCAGATTGTCCGCGTGCAGGCGCAGACAATGGGCAAAACCCTCTCGCGGCTTGAAGCGCGCGGCCACGTTGCCCGAGTGCGCAACGATCTTGACCGGCGCTCCCACCTCGTTTCGATCACCGCTGCCGGCCGCGAGGTGCTTGAGCGGGCCGACGACATCGAGCGCACCCTCGTCGCCGGAGGCGGCCTGGTTTCCGACGAGCTCCGCACCCACCTGCAGAGCGTCATCAAGGAACTTGGCGCTCCCCGCTGGAACTGGGCCGCTGCTGCGGCCTCGCCCGCGGTGGCTGCGGTGCTGCCCGAGGACGCCGTCACGGGCCCCGAATCAGCAGGGCCTGCGGCATCGGTCACAAACTAGGGCGCTCACCGTCAGGAACCCGGAAGGGTTTCTTCGGCGTGCCCTGGCCGCCTTCGGTCAGGCCCTTTCCGCGCCGCCGGACGGGGCCTCGCGGCTTACGGGCGGCCCTTCGGACGGCGCCGACCCGCACTGTGGCGGGCAGGAGAACGCATACTCCATTGGAAAAGAAAATAGAAGATTTTTTGGGGTAGGGATTTCCTAAAAGTCGTTGCGAGGTCACCGGGCTCATGGTTCCTTGAGGAAGTCAGGCGAATCCCAGCGACCCGGAGATCAGCATGTCGAAACCCCGCGCCACGGGCCACCTTCCGCAGCCGAACCAGCACGCTCCTCGCTCCGACAGACCGCTTCGGAACGCCCTGCAGGACGACATCGCCCTGCGGCATCTTGGGATTGCCGAGTCGGTTGCGCGGTCCTTCTCCTCCTTCGGGCCCGACGCGGCCGATATCCGGCAGGTTGCCTACCTCGGCCTGATCAAGGCGGTGCAGCGGTTCAATCCGAGCCGGGGTGTGCCGTTCGCCTCGTTCGCCGTCCCCACGATCACGGGTGAGATCAAGCGGTACCTCAGGGACTGCTGCTGGGTGATCCGCCCGCCGCGCCATCTCCAGGACCTCGGCACTGAACTTGCCCGCGCCGCCCCGGCCATGGCCCAGCGGCTGGGCCGGGAGCCGAACCCCGCCGAACTCGCACGCGAGCTGGGCGCCGAGGAATCGGCGGTGAGCGAAGCCCTCACCTGCCGCACCAGCCGGCGCCCGGAATCCCTCGATGTGCCGTTCGAGGGCCGCAGCTGGGGGGACACGCTGCAAAGCGATGACGACCGCATCGAACGCACCGACGAAATCCTTTCCCTGCGTGCCGCGGTGAACGCGCTGACGTCGGCAGAAAAGGAACTGCTGTACCGGCGGTATTTCAAGGAGGAGACACAGCAGCAGATCGGCGAGCATCTCGGCATGACGCAGATGCAGGTTTCCCGGAGGCTCGCACGCATCCTCGTCCTGCTGCAGCAGCAGCTCCTCGGAGCCGCGCCCGGCACGGCTTCGTCCTTGGCCGCCGCACGGTCACGGGGCGAAGTGGAAAGCGACGCGCGCATCGCCTGAACGGACCCTCAGGACACGCCGAGGCGGTGGGACGCCGCGAGCACCTGCTCGACCGTCACCGCCAGCAGGGCAGGGTCAGGTTCCGCGGAGAAGGTGTGGCCAAGCCGCAGCGACTCGTCGGTCAGTACGATGTGGGGCCCCGGAGGCGGGCCCCATTCCTCGACCGGCGCAGGACCGAACAAGACAACGGAGGGCGTCCCGTAGGCGGACGCGAGGTGCGCCGCTCCGGTGTCTGCCGAGATGACCAGGGCGGCCGAGGCGATCAGGGCGGCGAAGCGGTCAAGAGGAAGTTCACCGGCCGCCACCGAGCCCTCCGGCAGTCCCGCCGCTGCCGCGACCGCGAGGGCCCGCGGGCGCTCGGCGGTGCTTCCGGTCAGCAGGACGCGGTGGCCGGCTCCTGTCAGTGTGCGGGCCACGGCGGCGAACCTCTCAACCGGCCAGAGCCGGCTGCCGTAGGCGGCCCCCACATGGATGACGACGGCGCCGGGGGCGGGGCTCGCGGCCGCGGGAACCTCGAGGCGGTTGTCCAGGGGGTCGGCCGGAATCCCGTGCCACGAGACGAGGCCGGCCCACCTGGCGCGTTCATGGACGCCGTGGCGCCACCGCGGCCCATGCCACCCGGGGGCCCTGTGACCGATCCGGCGGGCGGGCCGGATCTCCTCGATCCGGCTCCGGCTCTCCCTGCCGTTTCCGTGAAGGTTGACGGCGATGTGGACCGATCCCGGTGCGACCGCGAGCGGTTCGTCGAGGCCATGGGTCGGCAGCAGCTCGTCCACGCACCCGGTCAAGGCCACGATCGGGGTGAGCCAGGCCTGCGCCGCGTAGCGGATGTGGTGGTCGGGAAACGCGCGGCGCAGCCCCCGCAGCGCGGGGACGGCGACGAGGAGGTCACCGAGCTTCAATGCGCGCAGGACCAGCAACTCCGGCCGGCCATGCGGTGCGGGCCGGTGCGGGGAGGCGGCGTCTTGAAGCATTCCAACATCTTGCCAGAGGTCCCCGGACGGCGTCCCGGAGTACCTGAAGAGAAGAAGAAGTTCCCCCGGAGGTGTTTAGCACCGGTGCTTCTCGGGAACAGTGCCAGTATGACCACCACGGATGCCGAGGGAGGAACCGCGCCGAAAGCGGTCCTCTTTGACCGGGACGGGACGATCGTCGTCGACGTGCCCTACAACGGCGACCCCGACAAGGTCCGCTCGATGAGCGGGGCACGTGCCGTACTCGACGCCCTGCGCCTCAAGGGGATCGCGGTGGGTGTTGTGACCAACCAGTCGGGAATTGCGCGCGGCCTCCTCGACCGCGAGCAGGTCGACGCCGTCAACGCGCGCGTTGAACAGCTCCTCGGGCCGTTCGCGGTGTGGGAGGTCTGCCCGCACGACGCATCGGATGCCTGCGCCTGCCGGAAACCGCAGCCCGGAATGGTGCTCAGCGCCTGCGCCCGCCTGGGACTCGATCCGTCCGAGGTGGCCCTGATCGGCGACATCGGGGCGGACGTCGAAGCGGCCCACGCCGCAGGAGCCGTAGGGGTCCTCGTCCCGACGATCCACACGCGTCCCGAAGAGGTCCGTGCCGCGCCGCGGGTCGCCGGCACCCTGGCCGGGGCGGTCGAACTTCTCTGGCGGGCGCAGTGAGCCGGCGCGTGCTTGTGGCCCGGCTCGACAGCGCCGGGGATGTCCTGCTCGCCGGGCCGGCGGTCCGGGCGGTGGCCGCGGGCACCGGAGGGCGTTCCACCGAAGTGGTGATGGTGTGCAGCAGACAGGGGACACCGGCCGCACGCCTGCTTCCCGGTGTGGCCGACGTGTTCACCTGGGAAGCGCCGTGGATCGTTGATCCTCCTCCGAGCGCCACCCCCGGGCACGCGGCGGCCCTTACCGCCTACGCCGCCGGATCCGGAGCCGATGAAGCGGTCATCCTCACGTCCTTCCACCAGTCACCGCTGCCGCTCGCACTGCTGCTGCGCTTTGCCGGGATCTCCCGGATCACTGCCGCCTCCGTCGACTACGCGGGGTCGCTGCTCGACGTCCGGCTGAAGCCGGGTGAGGACTTCCCCGAGGACCAGCCCGAAGCCGAACGCGCCCTGGGGATCGCCGCCGCCGCCGGCTATCGGCTACCTCCCGGCGACGACGGACGGCTCCAGGTCACCGGCCTTCCCGCGGTCCCCGCCGAAGTGGGGCACGGCCCCTACGTCGTTGTGCATCCCGGAGCCGCGGTGCCCTCACGGGCCTGGCCGCCGCTTCACCACGCGGCAGCGGTCGAGCTGCTCACAGCCGCCGGCTACCGGGTGGTGGTCACCGGCGGGCCAGGCGAAACGGACCTCACCGCGACCGTCGCGGGGCCCGAGGCGCTCGACCTTGGCGGCCGGACCGACCTCGCAACACTCGGCGCAATTGTGAAGGGGGCATCGGCGGTGATCACCGGCAATACCGGTCCGGCCCATCTCGCTGCCGCCGTCGGCACGCCGGTTGTAAGCCTCTTCTCCCCGGTCGTCCCGGCGGTCCGCTGGGCGCCCTACCGGGTGCCTGTCGAACTGCTCGGCAATCAGGGTGCGCCCTGTGCGCACACACGGGCCAGGGCGTGCCCGGTGCCCGGCCACCCCTGTCTTTCGGAGGTTGCTCCGGCCGAGGTCGTTGAGGCGGTGCAGCGGCTGACGGCGGGCGTCTCCTCGTTGGTCTCCCGCCGCAGCCTGGGCCGGGCCACAAGCGCCGCGCCACGGGTGCGGGGAATGGAGCGGGAATGAGGATCCTCCTCTGGCATGTCCACGGGGGCTGGACCGACGCATTCGTGCGCGGCCCCCACACCTACATCCTGCCAACGACGCCGGACCGGGGCCCGTGGGGTCTCGGCCGGGCCGGCCGCGACTGGCCTGCGACTGTCATTGAAGCGGCGCCGGAGGAGCTGGCGGACCACGACGTCGACGTCGTTGTGCTCCAGCGCACCGAGGAGATCGCCGAGTGCGAGCGCCTGCTGGGCCGTGCTCCGGGCCGGGACCTGCCTGCCGTTTTCCTTGAACACAACACCCCCAAGGGGGACGTCCCCAACACCTGCCACCCCCTGGGCGGACGCGACGACATTCCGGTTGTCCACGTCAGCTACTTCAACGAACTCTTCTGGGACAACGGGGTTGCACCGACCACGGTGATCGAACACGGAATCGTCGACCCCGGCCCCCTCTATACCGGAGAGCTCGAGCAGCTAGCGGTAGTGGTTAACGAACCGGTCCGCAGAGGAAGGGTGACGGGGACCGACCTGCTGCCCCGCTTCGCCGACCTCGCGCCCCTTGAGGTCTTCGGGATGGGCACGGCGGACCTGCCGCGCGTTCTCGGTCTTCGCCCCGACGTTCTCCGGATCGGCGGCGACCTTCCCACCGCAGCCCTCCACGCCCGGCTTGCGCGTTCGCGGGTCTATCTTCATCCACTCCGGTGGACGTCCCTGGGACTTGCACTGCTTGAGGCGATGCACCTGGGCATGCCGGTGCTGGCCCTCGGCACAACCGAAGCCGCCCGGGCGGTTCCACCCGAGGCCGGCGCCGTCTCGACCAACATTGAGGATCTCCGCACAATGGCCGTCCGGCTGCTTGCGGACCCGGACGAAGCGCGTTCCAGGGGAAGGGCGGCAAGGGCGGCCGCCCTTGAGCGATACGGCCTGGGGCGCTTCCTGAAGGACTGGGACGAGGTCCTGGCCCGGACGGCAGGGCGCACCAGCGCCATGGCAGGTACCGAAAGGAGAGCGCAGTGAAGATATCCATGGTGTCGGAACACGCGAGTCCGCTGGCGGCGCTCGGGGGAGTTGATGCCGGCGGGCAGAATGTCCATGTTGCCGAACTTTCCCGGGCACTGGCGCGGCGCGGCCACGACGTCACCGTCTATACACGGCGCGACGACCCCGGACTTCCTGCCCGGGTGCGGACGGGGCCGGGGCTTGAGGTGGTGCACATCGACGCCGGCCCGGCGCGGCCGGTCCCGAAAGACGACCTGCTGCCCTTCATGGGCGAGCTTTCGGAGGGAATCCTCAAGGACTGGGGAAAGGAGCCCCCGGCCGTGGTCCACAGCCACTTTTGGATGTCGGGCCTCGCCGCCCTCGAGGCGGCGGCCCGGAGCCGCACGGCAGGACGGCCGGTTGCCGTTGTTTCGACCTTCCACGCGCTCGGTGCGGTGAAGCGCCGCCACCAGGGGGCAGTTGACACAAGCCCGGCCGAGCGCATCCGCCTCGAGACCCGGATTGGTCAGAGCGCCGACCGCATCGTGGCGACCTGCAGCGACGAAGTCTTCGAGCTCAGGGCACTGGGCATCCCCGGCGGTCGTGTCTCGGTCGCCCCCTGCGGTGTGGACCTAGACCTCTTCACCCCCGCGGGGCCAAGTGAGGCCCGGGGCCGGAGGCACCGCATCGTGTCGGTCGGCCGCCTCGTCCCGCGCAAGGGGATGGACCTTGTGATTCGGGCATTGCGGATGCTCGGAGACAGCGGCATCACCGACATCGAGCTTGTGCTGGTGGGCGGTGCGGGCAACTCCGAGCGCCTCGACGAAGACCCCGAGGCCCAGCGTCTGCGCTCCCTTGCCGCGGAACTTGGAATTTCGAAGCAGGTGATCCTGCGCGGCCAGGTGGGCCGCGAGGAGATGCCGTCCGTGCTGCGCAGCGCAGACGTCGTCGTGTGTGCGCCCTGGTATGAGCCGTTCGGAATCGTTCCCCTCGAGGCCATGGCGTGCGGCGTCCCCGTGGTGGCCGCGGCGGTCGGCGGCCTCGTCGACACGGTGGTCGACGGGCGCACCGGGCTCCACGTTCCCGCTCAGGATCCGGCGGCCATAGCCGGCGCCGTGATGGAGCTGCTCGCCGAGCCGGAATGGGCATTGGAGCTGGGAAGGAACGGTCACCGGCGGGTCAGTGCACGCTACTCGTGGGCCCGCGTCGCTGCCGAAACGGAAAGGGCCTACCACCTCGCCCTGCGGGAGGTGGAACAGCCCGGCGAGGCCGCGGGTTCGACGGCAGGGCGGAGGCGCCGCCAGGCGGAGGCCGACCGGTCCCCGGCGCGGTCCCTCGAGAGTACGGGAGGGCGGGCGTTATGAGTGCGGATTCGGTGAGCCCGACGGAAGCCCTCGCCACCTCGCTGTGGGAGGGGCCAATCGGAGATCCGGCGTCGGCCGCGCCGCTGGAGGCGGTGATGGACCACCTTTGGGCGGTGGTACCGGCGATCGATTCGCTTGTCGCGGAAGCCGGGCACCTCGCGCAGTGGGGAGTGGAACTGGCTCAGCGTCTCCTCGGGGGAAGCCGGCTCCTTGCGGCAGGGAACGGAGGTTCAGCCGCGGAGGCTCAGCACCTCACCGCGGAACTCGTTGGGCGCTTCGACGGCGAGCGCGAACCGTTCTCGGCGATCTCGCTGCATGCCGAAAGCTCAGCAGTGACCGCCATCGCCAACGATTACGGGTTCGACCAGCTCTTCGCACGCCAGGTACGCGCGCACGGCAGGCCCGGAGACGTTCTGGTGCTTCTGAGCACCAGCGGGAAAAGCCCCAACCTGCTCAATGCCGTCAACGCGGCCCGGCAGTCGGGCATCACCACGTGGGCGCTGACCGGTGGGGCACCGAACCCGCTGGCCGCGTGTGCCGACGACTCAATAGCCATCGAGGCCCGGGCGGCCAACGCCCAGGAGGGCCATCTGATCGCCCTCCACGCGATCTGCAGGGCCTTCGACTCGGAGGTCCGCCGCTGCCGAGGAGGTGCGCAGTGAAGATTCTCGTGGTCGGGGACGTGCTTCTCGACGTCGACCTTTTCGGTGACGCCAGCCGCCTCTCGCCCGATGCGCCGGTTCCCGTCGTCGACATCGACGCGGTCCGGCGCCGTCCGGGAGGCGCCGGGCTTGTTGCGCGCATGCTCCACATGGACGGGCACGACACCGAGCTGGTCACGGTCCTCTCCAACGACGACGCCGCTGCCAGGCTGCGTGCCGAGCTCGCCGGTATCCGGGTGACGTCGGGTGACTCGGGCGTGCCGACTCCGGTGAAGACCCGGGTGCGCGCCGCCGACCACCCGGTCGTCCGGTTCGACGAGGGATGCGGCGAGGTGAAGGTTCCCGCCTGCACCGAAGCGATGGCCGCCTCCCTCGACCGCGCCGAGGCCATCGTCGTCGCCGATTACGGGCGCGGGCTCCTTCACAACGAAGACCTGCGCACGGCACTCTCGCGCCAGGTGGGCAGGGTGCCGATCGTGTGGGATCCCCACCCTTCCGGTGCCGAACCCATCGCGGGCACCACCGCGGTGACGCCGAACTTCGCCGAAGCGCTGCGTTTCGAGCCGGTCGCCGGCGACCGCACCGGCGCCGCGGCCGAGGCGGCGGAGCGGCTGCGGACGCGGTGGCGGGCCAGTGCCGTTGTCGTAACGATGGGGGAGCAGGGGGCACTCGTTTCAGCCGGTGATGCGCTGCCGCAGGTGGTTCCCGCCCCGAAAATCTCCGGGGCCGACCCGTGCGGGGCAGGGGACCGCTTCGCCGCAGCGCTCGCTGTGGCACTCGCGCAGGGGCAGGGGATCGATGTGGCCGTGCAGGCAGCAGTCGCCGCAGCAGCGGGCTTCCTGGGCGCCGGCGGTGTCGGTTCGCTCCTCGCCGGAAGGGCGCCGGAGCCGTTGAGGGTCTCCGGCCTCGACGCGCTCACCGCCGCCCGCCGCACCCGTGAGGCCGGCGGCACCGTGGTTGCCACTGGCGGGTGCTTCGACCTGCTTCACGCCGGGCATGCCCGCACCCTGGCCGCCGCCCGCGGGCTCGGCGACTGCCTCATCGTCTGCCTCAACTCCGATGCCTCGGTGCGCCGGCTCAAGGGGGAATCCCGGCCAATCATGCAGCAGGAGGACCGGGCAGAACTGCTGCTGGCGCTGGAATGCGTCGATGCCGTCTTCATCTTCGATGAATCAACCCCCGAAGAAGCCCTTGCCCGCCTCCAGCCCGACATCTGGGTCAAGGGAGGCGACTACGCAGCCGCGGACCTTCCCGAGGCGCGGCTCATGAGCACCTGGGGCGGAAGAACCGTCACAGTTCCCTACTATCCGGCCCGCTCCACCACCAAGCTCGCGGCCGCGCTCGCGAAGGTCGGCTGACCCGAAAGGAAACACAGCATGGAGGAAACAACAGACAAAGCAGTCCCAGGCGCCCGGCCCGGTAACGCCGCACCACCGGCGGCCCCGTACAACCCCGGCAGGGTGCTCGTCACGGGAGGCGGATCGGGACTTGGTGCGGCCGTCGTGCAGGCCGTCCTTAACGCGGGCGGCACCCCGGTCGTCCTCGACCTCGACATCAGCCGGGTTGAGGGGGCCAAGGCGTTCGAGGTGGATGTGGCCGACCGCGGCGCGGTCACCGCGGCCGTCCGCCAGGCCGGTGAAGCCCTCGGCGGCCTCGACGCCGTCGTCACGGCAGCCGGAATCGACCGCTGCGGCAAACTCGGGGACGTCCCCGCCGAGCAGTGGGAGAAGGTGATCGGGGTCAACCTGCTGGGCACCGTCTCCACAGTGCGCGCCGCGCTTGAGTACCTCAGGCCCAGCCACGGACGGGTAGTCACCATCGCCTCCACCCTGGGAATCCGGGCGGTGGGCGATGCTACGGCCTACTGCGCCTCGAAGTTCGGCGTCATGGGGTTCTCCTCAGCGCTCGCCGCGGAAACCGCGGGAGAGATCGGTGTGACGACGATCATCCCCGGTGGGATGAAGACCCGGTTCTTTGATGACCGCGACGAGCAGTACAAGCCTCAGGACGATTCCCGGCTCAACGATCCCGAACGGGTGGCGGAGGCGGTCCTCTTTGCGCTCTCGCAGCCGCGGGGATGCGAGGTGCGTCAGATGCTCATCTGCCACGAAGAAGAAGGCTCGTGGCCGTAAGGTCCCGCACGTCGGCGTGGACCGCATCGGGCTTGACCGACGCGACGAACGAGTCGTCGTGCTCGCACCGTTCAGCGGTCCAGCCGACCTGGGTGACGTCCCGTCCGCATTCAGGGCAGCTCGTCACCCAGGAGAAGTGGAGCCGGTGCAGGGTCCGGCCCATCGCCCCCGCGTTGATGACATTGCCAATCCAGTAGATACCGACGGTCGGAGTGCCGACGGCCTGGGCGAGGTGGCGTGGGCCGCTGTCATTTCCCACCATCACGGCGCTCGCCTTCAGCACGGCAGCGAGCTCGTCCAGCCGGAGGGATCCGGCAGCTGAACGGATCGATCCGCCTGGCACCTGCGCGAGGCTCAGCTGGACGATCTCCTCGGCCGCTTCGACGTCGCTGTCATCCCCGACAACCAGGACCTGGCTTCCGTCGGCAGCCACGAGGGCAGCCAGTTCCGCGAAGGACGACGCCGGCCAGCGCCTGCGCGGATCGGTTGCCCCCGGGTGGATCGTTACGAGCGGCGCATCGCCGTCCACCCACCGGCCGGATGCAGCCAGTTCCTCCCGACTCACGCTCAGCCGCGGCTCGAGCGAGCGCGGCGCCGCTCCGGCAAGCCCGGCCACCTCGAGGCCCCGGAACACCTCGTGCTGGTAGTACACGTAGGGGATGGTCCGTTCAAGCGCTGCCGCGTCATCGGTGCGGGTTCCCACGGTGTGACGCGCCCCAAGGCGCAGCAGGAACGGATTCGAATTGCGGCCTCCGCCATGCATCTGCACGGCAAGGTCGAAATGCTCCGCCTTCATCCTTTCGAAGAAGTCATCAACCGCTGCCGGGTCGGCGGGTCCTGGACGCACGCCCTGGGAAACCGGCAGGATTTCGACCCTGGCGATCGGCCCGGGCCTTCCCGTGAAGAGCGCGTGGTGAAGCGGGGTTCCGAGCAGGGTGATTTCGGCGTTTGGATAGCGCCCCTGCAGCGCGTCGATCCCGGGCAGGGCGAACAACACGTCACCGAGCCCGCCTCCCCGCAGCACGGCGATGCGCTCAACGTTGTCGAAACCCGGCAGCACGGGCCCCACAAGCCGTGCCTCCTCGTGCATCCCTCCAAAGGACGCCTGCGTCATCTGGTCCATTCGCGTCTCCTCCCTTGCCGCTGATGGAAACCATAGGGTCAGGCAGGCCGGGCCACAATTTCTTAATCAGGTCCGATTCAGCCGTGTAAATGCGCGATGTCGGGGTATTGGAGTAGCAACCGGGCGGGGTGCCGCCGCGGTCGGACGACGTCGAGGAGCGCAATGAGCACACACTCCACCGCCACCTTCCGGGCCAGTTCCCTCGAAGACTTTCCGGCAATCTCGATCAGCGACCCGCGGGACGGCAGCGAGGTCGGGACGCTGCCGTCCTCCACACGGGAGCAGGCGTCAATCGCCTCGTCGCTGGCCCGGGCGGTGCAGCCCGAGTGGGCGGCGGCGGACCCTGCGGCACGGGGACGGATGCTGCGGAACGCCGCCGCCGCGCTCGCCGCCGGGGCGGACGACCTGGCCGAGTTGAACGCCCGCGAGACGGGGCGGCCGGTGCCGGAGGCGCTGGCAGGCATCGGCGCCGCGGTGTCGACCCTCGAACAGTATGCGGAGCTGGGGCCGCTGCACCGCGGCCACAGCCTGCGGGGTTCGGTGCTCGCCTCGGACTACACGGTGGCCGAGCCGCGCGGCGTCGCGGTGGTGCTGACCCCATGGAACGACCCAGTGGCGGTGGCTGCCGGACTGCTCGGCGCCGCCCTGGTCACCGGGAACACCGTGGTCCACAAACCGAGCGAGCGCTGCCCGCACCTTGGCGTCCGGCTCGGCGAACTGCTGGCGCCGTCCTTCCCCAACGGTGTGCTGATCACCCTGACCGGCGGCGCCGGGCTTGGTGCCCTGCTCACCACCCAGGCGGAGGTCGACGTTATTGCCCACGTCGGTTCGAGCGCCGCTGGGGAGCGGATTGCGCGCGCCGCTTCGCTGACGGGGTGCCACGTGGTGCGCGAGAACGGCGGCAACGACCCCCTGCTGGTCGACGCCGACGTCGATCCGGTGTGGGCGGCCGAGCAGGCAGCGACCGGCGCGTTCAGCAACAGCGGCCAGATCTGCACCGCCGTCGAGCGCATCTACGTCCACACGGACATCGCCAAGCCCTTCACCGAGGCCCTCGTGGAGCAGGCGCGCACGCGCAACGCCGGCGGAACCCTCGCCCCGCTTGTCGATGCGGAGCTCAGGAGCGAGGTCCACGGCCAGGTTTCCGAGGCTCTCTCACGCGGGGCGCTCGTCGCCGAGGGCGGTGAGGTGCCGGCCGGTCCCGGAGCCCACTATCCCGCAACAGTGCTCGTGGGGTGCACCGACGACATGACGGTCATGAGCCAGGAAACCTTCGGCCCTGTTGCCCCGGTGTGCGTCGTCGAAAGCTTCGCGGAGGGGCTGGAGCGTGCCGCGGCCGGCAGCTACGGACTCGCCGCCACGGTGCTCACCTCGACAATCGCCAACGCCCAGCGCGCCGTCGCCGCGCTCCCCGTTGGAACAGTGAAGGTCAACGCCGTGTTCGGCGGAGCGCCGGGAGGCTCGGCCCAGCCCCGCGGCCGCAGCGGCAGTGGGTTCGGATACGGTCCGGAGCTCCTCGATGAGTTCACCCTGGTCAAGGTCGTTCACATGGGTGCGCCCCCAACGACGAGAAGCGCGTGAACCACCTCAACGATGTCCGCGGGCTCGCGGCCTGGGTTCCGCAGGCCATCGCCGACGCCTCTCCCTCGATCACCATCGTGGGCGACGTGATGCTCGACGGGTGGTGGAGCGGAACCATCGAACGCTTCTGCCGGGAAGCCCCCGCCCCTGTGGTTGACCTCGAGACCCGCACCTACGCCCCCGGCGGAGCAGCCAATACCGCAGTCAACCTCGCGGCGCTTGGGGCACGGGTGCGCCTCTGCGGTCTCACGGGCTCCGACGAAGCGGGCGACCGCCTGCGCGGGCTCCTCGCCGGGTCGGGGGTCGACGTCCGCTTCCTCCTTGACGACGAAAGCGTGGGCACCACCACCAAGTACCGGATCCTGGGTGGGGACCAGGTGCTGTTGCGGCTCGATGACACCCCCCGCTTCATTCCCGCGGCGGCGGCCGCCCGGTTGGCGGCGGTCGTGGCTGAAGCAGCGGCCGGAAGCGATGCGATCCTCGTCTGCGACTACGGAACCGGGCTGCTTCGTGCCGGCGTGCGGGAGGCACTCGCCGCCTCGCGGCAGGACCGGCTCACGGTCATCGACGCACACGACCCCGCGGCGTGGTCCGGGCTGCACCCCGACATCGTCACCCCCAACGCGCAGGAGGCCGCCCGCCTCCTCGATGTGAGGCTCGACCCACGCGGCGACCGGGCGGACGACGTCCTCAGGCACGCCGACCAGCTCCTTGAGGCGACGGGAGCCGCCGCCGTCGTCGTGACCCTCGACCGCGACGGTACGGTGTTGGTGGCCGGTGACGGAGAGGAGCACCGCACCTGGGCCCGGCCGGAGACCGAACGGCAGGCATCGGGGGCGGGGGACACCTTCGTCGCGTGTCTGACGGCGGCCCGTGCGGCAGGGCTGCCGCTCACAACCTCGCTCGACCTGGCGCAGGCGGGCGCCGATGTGGTGGTGCGCCGCCCGGGCACCTCCGTCTGCTCCACCGACGACCTCGCCGCGCACCTGGGGAGCTTCGGTGCCACGGCGCTCGATGCCGGGGAACTTCTACGCCGGGTCCGGAAGGACAGGGCGGATGGAAAGCGGATCGTGCTCACCAACGGCTGTTTCGATGTGCTGCACCGCGGACACACCGGCTACCTGAACCAGGCCAAGCAGCTGGGGGACGTGCTTGTTGTGGCGGTCAATGACGACGCCGGAGTGCGGCGGCTCAAGGGCCCGGACCGCCCGATCAACCCCGTGGCGGACCGTGCCGGAGTGATTGCCGCACTGAGCTGCGTCGATTACGTCACGGTGTTCGGCACGGAGACCCCCGTGCCGCTCATCGAAGCGCTGCGCCCGGATGTTTACGCAAAAGGCGGGGACTATTCTCCCGAGATGCTCGCCGAGACGGCCGTCGTTGAAGCCTGCGGAGGGGTGGTGCGGATCCTCGACTACGTGCCCGAGCACTCGACGTCGGCGGTGGTGCGCAGGATCCGTGCCACACCCGGCCCCGCCGCCGGGGGCGTTCAATGAACCGCCGATGGTCGGGGTCATGGTCGGTTTCCCACCGCTTGGCCGATCCGGAGGTCGACGCCGCAGCGGTGGTTCTCCGGCAGTGAGGAACACGCCAAGCACAACACCACAGCCGGCCCGTGCCGGCACAAGGAAAGGAAGAATCAATGGCGAATCCAAGTCCCATCGACATCCAGAAGGCGCTCGGGGGAATCGACTACCCCGTTTCGAAGGAGAACCTCGTCAAGCACGCCGAGAAGTCAGGGGCGGGCGACGAAGTGTTGAAGACGCTGAAGGGGCTGCCGGACCGGGAGTACGATTCCCCGACCGACGTCAATAAGGAAGCATCGAACTGATGCTTTGATGGCCTGTCGGGCTGTCGGGCTGTCGGGCTGTCGGGCTGTCGGGCTGAGCGCCGCGGCATGGTCGGGAATGCGCGGTCGTCCTCCAGCCCGCCTGCCGAAAACACTCGACGTCTCGGCAGCGGGGCTGCATGCCTTGGTGCCGTCAGCACGGCCGACAGTGCTTGAATAACACGGGGGAGGAGCCGGGCGGTGTCGGGAATCACGTAACGATGCGGTAACTGATCAGGGTGCTGGTCATCTATGCTGGGGTGCTGGCGAAGGACGCCCGGCCCACACCCCCTGCCTTTCCGGGGACGGGACAATCGGGACGGAGTCCAGCCAACCCGGCTATTTCCGACTCCCGAGGATCCGATGTGAGCAGCAACCTGTTGAACCACGCCGAAGGCGGGGTGTCAGACAGGCCCTTGCCGGCGCGCCGGGGCTCGGCTCCCGCGTCAGCGAACCGGACGTACCGGCCCGAGGTGCAGGGCCTGCGTGCAGTCGCCGTGCTGATGGTCGTGACCTACCACGTGTGGTTCGACAAGGTCTCCGGCGGCGTGGACGTCTTCCTGCTCATCTCGGCGTTCCTCATGACCCTGACCTTCGTCCGGAAGGTCGAGTCGGGAGCACCGCTGGGCCTGAGGCGGCACTGGGTGCGGTTGTTCAAGCGGCTTCTTCCGGCGGTTGTTGTGGTTCTCCTTGGCACCCTTGCCGCCACCGTGGCGTTCGTCCCACGCTCGAGGTGGTCCCCGATCCTGGAACAGATGTGGGCCTCGCTCTTCTACTTCCAGAACTGGCTGCTCGGCGCTCAGGCCGTCGATTACAGTGCCTTCAATCAAAGTACGGCGAGCCCGCTCCAGCACTTCTGGTCGCTGTCCATCCAGGGCCAGGTGTTTCTCCTCTGGCCGCTCCTCTTCGCCGCTGCCGCCCTCCTCTCCCGGCTCTCGGGAATCGGATTTCGGCGCCTGACAGCCCTGCTGTTCGGGCTGGTGTTCGTGCTCTCCCTCGCGTTCTCCATCTACGAAACGAACACCAACCAGGCCTTCGCCTACTTCGACACCCGGGCCCGGTTGTGGGAGTTCGCTCTTGGGACGCTCCTGGCACTGGCGCTGCCCTACCTGCGGCTGCCCCGCGGAGCCCGCATCGCGGCAGGATGGCTCGGAGTCGCCGCGATGCTCTCGGTCGGGTTCGCTCTCGACGTCGAACGCGGATTCCCGGGCTACATCGCGCTCTGGCCGCTCCTTGCCGCGGCCCTGGTCATCGTGGCGGGTGACACGGAAAGCCGGTTCGGTGCCGACAGGTTCCTCTCCGCCAAGCCCCTCGTGAAGCTGGGCGACATTTCCTACGCCCTGTACCTCTGGCATTGGCCCGTCCTGGTGATCTTCCTCGTCTACCGCGAGCGGGAGGCGGTAGGTCCGCTGGGTGGAGCCGCGATCATCGCGCTCTCGCTGGTCCTGGCCTACGTGACGACCCGGTTCATCGAGACGCCGGTCCGGAACCGGTCGAAACCCGGTGAACGGCGGCTGCGGAGCCTGCTCGGAGTCCTCGTATCCCTCGCGATCGTCGCCGCCCCAGTGGCAGCACTGCAGGGCGGGCTCACCCTTGAGGCGCAGCGGCTGGCGGCCCAGGCCGACAAGGACAATCCCGGTGCCATGTCCCTGCTGCCGGGATTCGTCGACCGCTCCTCGGAGGACGCGGCCCTCATCCCCGATGTCACCCGCAGCAAGGACTGGCGCGTCCTCAACGAAAAATGTCCCGAAGAGATCCGGCCCACCCAAAGCAAGGCGACAGCCGGTGCCTGCCGGGCTGCGCTCACCTCTGGGACGCCCGATAAGACGATCCTGGTGATTGGCGACTCCAAGGCCGAACAGTGGCTCGGAGCAATCCTCCCGATGGCCGAAAAGCGCAACTACGAGGTTCGGACGCTGGTGTTTGGCGGTTGCCGGTACGGACTCGAAGTCGAAGGTGTTCCGGCCGCGTGCAACGAGTTCAATGCCGCCGCAACGGCGTACGCAGTCGAGACCAAGCCCGACGTCGTACTCACCCTCGGCACTACCTCCGAATACGAAACGCCTGACGAGCGCGCCACCACCGGCCTCGATGAGGCTGCCCGGCTCCTGCGCGATGCCGGTGTTCCACTGATTACCATGCGTGACAATCCGCGGTTCCCCTTCAACGTGATGGAGTGCGCGGAGCGCAACGGGGAAGACTCGCCCGAGTGCTCCGCACCGCTCGAGTCCAAGCTTGCCGCTGACGCCCCCCGCCTCGACGAAAAGAAGGCCGGGGCGGAGGTTCCGCTGCTCGACATGACCGACCTGATCTGCCCGGAGGGAACGTGCCGGCCCGTCATCGGCAACGTCTATGTGTATCTCGACCACAACCACCTGACGGCCGACTACGTTAGGACGATGGTTCCAGCGTTCGAGAAGCGGTTCCACGCGGCCCTGGACTGGCCGCTCGGGAGTTAGGCGGTCCGGTCAACTGTCACGGCCGGATGAAAAGTGCAACCCCTGTGAATTTTGTGACAGGGGTTTCACAAGTGAAGGTTCTGCCGTAGGCTCCGCGAGGGGGATTGCGGATCGGTGCAACCCCTTCGTTCCGCCCGGATCGGGCCCGAACCCGAGGATACGCCTTGAGCAACCCACCCCGTTTATTGGCCGGCCTGACGGCTGCCACCATCGCGGCGCTGGTTTCAGCGTTTGCGTTCGTCCCTGCGGCCGCCGCTGACGAGACCCCCCTTACCGTTCCATCCCCACCGCGCTCCGAGAGCTCGCCGGAACGCCAGAAGTACGACCGCTTCATCGTCAAGTTCGATGCGAAGAAGGACAAGCCCGGCCGGGCCCTTGCCTACGGGCGGACGGCGAAGGAACTCGGCGTCAGTGTCCGCGAACTGCGCACAACCGGCACCGGGGCCCAGATCGTCACGACCGGGGAAAACCTTTCAGGTGCCGAGGCCGACAAGCTGATGGACCACCTGACGGCGCAGGACGGCGTTGCCTATGTCGAGCCGGACATCCTGTTTCAGCGGGCGGAATTGAACGACACCTACTCCCACCTGCAGTGGAACCTCTACGATGGCGATACCGGCGTCCGGGCGCCGTCGGCATGGAAGGTCACTCAGGGCAGCGAAGCCGTCGTCGCCGTCATCGATACCGGAATCACGGCGCACTCCGAGCTCAGCACGAATGTGCTTCCCGGGTACGACATGATTTCCATGCCGGCATCACCTGGGGATCCTGTGGACCCCCGTGACGGTACCGGGCGCGATCCGAACCCTAGAGACGAGGGCGACTGGTACGAGGCGTATCAGTGCGAGGGATACCCCGGAGAAGCGGATTCCTCTTGGCACGGAACCCACGTTGCGGGGACGATAGCTGCGCTCGGCAATAACAGGGCTGGCATCGCAGGCGTGGCTTATGCAAGCAAGGTTCGACCGATCCGGGCCATCGGACCCTGCGGCGGGCGTTTGTCCGACATTTTCGATTCGGTCATTTACGCAGCGGGGGGAAATGTCCCCGGCGTCCCCATCCTTGCGAATCCGGTCGAGGTGATCAACATGAGCCTTGGCGGGGAAACGGCATGCCCCGCTACTGCTCAGGCTGCCCTCGACTTCGCTCACAGCAGGGGCATCTCGGTGATTGCGGCGGCGGGCAACGAGAACAGGCCCGCTGCGGGCTCCGCTCCCGGAAACTGTGACCGCGTAATTACTGTGGGCGCGAGCGGCCCCACGGGGGCGCGGGCACCGTACTCCAATTTCGGTCCCGAAGTCGATGTGACGGCGCCCGGAGGACAGACTAGACGACTGAGCAACGGAGAATACTGGGGCGGAGTCCTCTCCACACACAACTTTGGCTCCAAAGCGCCTGGTGCTGAGGAGTACGCCTTCATGGATGGCACGTCGATGGCAGCACCGCACGTGGCAGGCGTCGTCGCCCTCATGCACAGTTGGAACAATAAGCTCCACCCGAACGTTCCGCTCACTCCAGACCAGATTGAAGCCAAGCTCAAGGCGACAGTGCGGCCCCTCACCGCCTCGTGCCCGCAAGGCTGCGGAACCGGCCTCGTTGACGCAGGTGCAGCCGTGGAACTGGGCACCCTGGCCCCAGGCACCCCGTCGGTCGATGGAACCGCGAAGGTCGGCGCTGCCCTGACGGCCCTGCCCGGAACTTGGGGTCCGGCACCGGTCACGCTGACTTACAGGTGGTACCGCTCCGGTGTCGCGATCAGCGGGGCATCGGCTTCCAGGTACACACTCAACGCCGCCGACCTCGGAAAGACAATCACCGTGCGCGTCACCGGATCGAAACCCGGCTATATGGCAGCCGGGAGGTATTCGGCAGCCACTGCAGCGGTTGCTCCCGGGTCGCTCACCGCAGGTGCTCCGGCTATCAGTGGAACAGCGAAGGTTGGTGCTGCCCTGACGGCCCTGCCTGGCACGTGGGGTCCTGCTCCGGTCACGCTGACCTACAGGTGGTTCCGCTCCGGTGTTGCAATCAGCGGGGCCTCGTCCGCAAAGTACACGCTCACCGCCGCCGACCTCGGCAAGACAATCACTGTCCGCGTCACGGGATCGAAGCCGGGCTACACGGCCACCGGCAGGTATTCGGCAGCCACGGCCGCGGTTGCTCCCGGGACGCTCACGGGTCCCACGCCGACCATCACCGGCACCCTCAAGGCAGGATCCACCCTTACAGCCAATCCCGGGACCTGGACCTCGGGAACCACCCTCAAGTACCAGTGGTACCGGTCAGGCGTGGCCATCTCGGGGGCAACCGGGAAGACTTACACCACCTGGAGCGCCGACCGGGACGACACGCTCAAGGTTCGGGTCACCGGCTCCAAGACCGGCTACACGACAAGGAGCGTCGACTCGGCATCCACCGCAAGGATCACCTGAGGCTCCGCTCAGCTGCCGCCTGAGCGGTCTCCTCGAACCGGGGGAGCACTCGGGCGGCAGCGCTGTGGCTGCCCATGACGGAATTTCCGCTGGTCCGGCCGGAAGCGCGACGAGGAAACTGTTCCCGGTAGCTTCGTGCAACCAACCCCACCTAGCACTGACGCCGGCGCTGGCACCGGCAGGGTGGGCTGTCGCGCATTCCGGCGCTGCTGTTCATCGGCCTTCCGATCGCGCCGAGCAGCGGGTGCACTCACTCGTGAGTTCCCTGCACTGCCATCCTGCCGAAGAGAACCTATCCACGAACTCCACCACGTGGTGGGTGGCGCATTGGCAATCGGCGCACACCCTTATGGCGGATTGCAGGCGTATCGCTTCCATGCCGAAAAGGGTAGGACCTGGCAACCGTGTGAGCTTCCACCGTTTTCGAGGGCGGAGAGCCCTTGCCTAGGGGCGTTGTCTGTGCTTGCCGTCGTCGGAGACGGGGACGGCGAACCGGCGGCAGGTTCGGGTGCTGGCTGGCGCGCGGGTCATGGTCCCGCCGGTCGCCGTCGGCTGTCAACTTTCTTTGTGCCCCCGGCTGCCCCGCTGTGCCAGGAGCGAGGCGCCCGTAGAGTGGAGAGCGAGTTCGAGGCGGACTCTGGAGCAACATATCGATAGGAGCCCGCCATGAAGAACCCCCTGTTTCGGCTTGCCAAGTCCGAGCACTCCTCGTTTATTATCATCGGAATCAGCGTGCTCCTTGGCCTGCTGATATCCGGCACCATCCTGTTTATTCGGTACGTCGTCCCGGTCCTCGACCAGTTCGTTCCGGTTGTCGCCCAGTCCAGCGGCGGCTAGGCGTCCGCCGGGTCCACCCCGGGTCCACTCCACTGACTGGTGCAAGAGCATTCGCCTACAATGGTGAATTCATTCCGGCGCCAGATCGGTGAACTGATCGTGCTTTCTGTCCTGCGGGCCACCGCGTACCGCAACCTCTTCACCGCCCAGGTCGTGGCGCTTCTGGGGACCGGACTGCTCACTGTCGCCCTGGGCCTGTTGGCTTTCGATCTTGCCGCAGGCCGGGCCGGCGCGGTGCTGGGCACCGCTTTGCTGATCAAGATGATCGCCTATGTGTTCGTCGCTCCGGTGATGGCCGCCCTTGTCGAACGCCTGCCCCGCAAGGCAGTACTGGTCGGCGCCGATCTCGTGCGCGCGGCCATCGCCGTGGGCCTGCCGTTCATTGATCAGGTATGGCAGATCTACGTGCTGGTGTTCATCCTGCAGTCCGCTTCAGCGACGTTCACGCCCGCGTTCCAGGCCCTCATCCCGGTTGTCCTGCCCAACGAGAAGGACTACACGCGTGCCCTGTCCCTGTCACGGCTTGCCTACGACCTTGAATCGCTTCTCAGCCCGCTGTTGGCAGCAGCGCTGCTGGCGGTGACGTCCTACTCGAATTTGTTCATCGGCACTATGGCCGGCTTCCTGGTCTCGGCGGGCATGGTGGCCTCGACCCGGCTTCCCCACATTCCCGCGGCCGCGGACCAGGGCTCGCTGCTTCACCGCACCACGCTGGGGGCGAGGGTCTTCCTGGGGGAGCCGACCCTGCGCGGATTGATGGCCCTCAACCTGGTCGTAGCGTCGGCCACGGCGTTGGTGCTGGTGAACACCGTTGTGTATGCCCGCGACCTGTTTGGGGGCGCAAACACCGATGTCGCGCTCGCACTGGCGTGTTACGGTGCCGGCTCAATGCTTGTCGCGTTCCTTGCGCCGAGGGTCTTGGAACGCATGCCCGACCGCACCTTCATGCTCATCGGCGGTGCCATCCTGCCCGTTGGGCTTTTCAGCGCGGCGCTCATCGCCTCGGCCGAGCGGACCTCCGGCCCGCTGGAGGGCCGGTTCTGGATCATCCTGCTGGGCCTGTGGGTGCTGCTCGGTATTGGGACCTCGATGATCAGCACGCCGTCATCCCGGTTGCTGCGCAGGACCGCCACCGACAGCACCCGCTCCTATCTGTTCACCGCGCAGTTCTCCCTTTCCCACGCCTGCTTCATGCTCACCTACCCGATTGCGGGATGGATCGGAGCATCAGCCGGACAGCCAGCGGCTGCCTTCGTTCTCTGCGGCCTTGCCCTGGCGGGCGCCCTCAGCGCCGCGCGGCTCTGGCCGAATGAAGGCTCGGGCAGGAATCCTTCTGAGCGCGAGACCTCGGGAAGCAGGGAGCGCCGCGGGCAGGCGTAAAGCCCGACCGGAACTCTCAACTGTTCGGCGGCGGACCTGCATTCGTCAAGGTCCAGCAGGAGTGGAGGCGTCCGGCACCCATATTCCAGGGCTGTTGTGTCCCCGGCCAAAGAAAAGCGGCTCCGACCGGGCGTTTCGCCTAGTTGGAGCCGCTTTCCTGTGGGTGCACCCCCCGGGACTTGAACCCGGAACCCATTGATTAAGAGTCAATTGCTCTGCCAATTGAGCTAGAGGTGCGTAGCGTTTTCCCGGCCGATTTTCCTTGGCCGCGTCATCCGCAACAGCATGAAACTCTACCAGCATTTCCGCGCAAACCGGAAATCGGCGGGCCGGCCCTCACCGTCCGCCGTCGGACGGCTGCGCCAGAGGGAGTGAGAAGGTGAAAGTTGTTCCCTCGCCGAGGACGCTCCGGCACTCGATGCGGCCCGAGTGCTGCTCGATGATCTCCTGAACGATAGCGAGCCCGAGTCCGACGCCCGGAATGGCAGCCCTGACGGCGGCGGAGCTGCGGAAGAACCGGCTGAAGACGTTCGAGGAGTCCTCGCTGTTCATGCCCATCCCGGTGTCGCTGACGCTGCAGTGGACGTTCTCACCGTCCTTCCAAGCTCGAACGGTGATGTTTCCGCCGCCGGGGGAGTACTTGATGGCGTTCGAGATGAGGTTGTCCAGAACCTGGCCGATCTTCCCCGGATCGCAGACGACCTTGAGGTCCTCCTCGACGTCGCTGTCGAGGACGATGCCTGCCTCGATTGCCCGGGGCACGGCGGATGCCATGCTCTGGAGCACGATCTGGATGAACTCGGTGGGCGCGGGCTCGAGTTCGGTTGGGCCGCTGGCCGTGCCGAGCAGATCCTCAACCAGTCCGAGCAGGCGGTGCGCGTTACGGGAAACCACGTTGAGCCCGGAGGTGATCTGGGGGCTCGCCCCGCTAGTGCCGGCGAGCATCTCGACATAGCCAACAATCGAGGTCAGCGGTGTCCTCAGCTCGTGGGAGATGTTGGCGATGAATGCCTGTTTGGCATTGAGTGCGGCCATCAGCTCAGTCACGTCGCTGAAGGTGACAACGGCGCCGTCGTCCCGCCCGTCGTCGGATGTCATGCGCGACGCCGAAACGGAAAGGGTCTTCTGCGACGGTGCGCTCGCAACCCGGATGATTTCGTCGGTGAAGGTCTCGCCGGCCACGGCGCGGTGGACCGGCCCCTGGGATGGTTCGAGGGCGGTGACGCCGTCCTTGTGGAACATCGTAAGACCTGCTTCGGCCGTTATTGCGCTTCCCGTCGGTGCATTGCTTCGGTGCTTGTTGTTGGCCAGGATCTCATTTCCGGACGGGTCGAGCGCCAATACCCCGACGTCGACTGCGTTGACCACCGTGTGAAGCAGGCGCTCGCGCAGTGCGCTTGCCTCAAGCAGTGCCCGCAGTTCTGCATCCTTGCTCCTGAGGGTCACCTGCTGGCTGAAGAGGACCGAAGTGATGGCGCTGACCGTGATTCCGATGGCAACGATCATGATGGGCAGCAGCATGGGCCGGGTGAGCTCCTCGGCGGTGACCGGCCTGCCGGAGACGAAGAGCGGAACCCACACGACGGCCAGTGAGGCAAGAGCCCCGATGAGGATCACGGTGACCTGCCGGAGTCTCGAGGAGGCAAGCCAGATGATCGGGAAGACGGCTAGGAAACCGAGCGCCGTGAATTCGCTGCCGGCTCCCTCGCGCATCAGCGCGATCGGAACGAATTCCAGCACCGGGATTGCAAGCGGCGCTGCCTCGGGAAGCCGCTTCCACGGCAGCACCGCGCAGAGGACCAGTAGCACCGCATGCATCAGCATGCTGAGCTGGAGCAGCGGTTCCTGAACCAGTTCCGGGCGCAGGAGCCCGCCGGCGATGAGCAGGACCACCGCCGTCATGGTCAACGGAAGCTGACTGAGCAGCACCCGCCGACGGCGCGAGAGCCTCTGGAACTGCTCAGGATTGAACGTCAGGTACGAGATGGCGCGGTCCACGCTTCGGCTCCCCAAATCAATGAACGGTGGCGGGCGCCGGCGAGGTGCGGCAGCTTCCCTCTGTATGATCACACACCCGAACTTGCGGGCCCGGCAGGCGCGTCGCCCTCCGGGCCTCGTGATCCACGCGCCAACCGGCAGTAGGCTGACCGAATGAACGAGACCCGCACCGCATCGGACACCACGATCAGGACGGTGACAGTGCCATCCCAGGAGCTGCTCGACGCACTGAGTCCCGCACCCGGCCAGCTCCGGCTCAGGGTGTGGGACCTCGAGCACCACCCTGACGACCTCACGGATGTCGACGCCGTCGTGCTTCCGTATACCGGGAACGCGGATCTCCGGGCGGCTCTGCCGCTGGTGCCCTCGGTGCGCCTTGTGCAGACCCAGACCACCGGCTTCGACGGGGTAGCAGGGCTCGTCGGGCCCGACGTCGCCATCGCCACCGCCGCCGGCGTTCACGCCGCGGCGACCGCCGAACTCGCCGTGGGCCTGGCCCTCGCCTCGCTGCGCGGGATCGACGAGGCGGTGCGCAACCAGCAGAAGGGGTTGTGGGAGTCGCGGCGCTACCCCGGGCTCGCCGACCGCCGGGTGCTGCTCGTCGGCGTCGGCGGAATCGGGCAGGAGATCGAAAGGCGCCTTGAACCGTTTGAGCTTTCCCTGACGAGGGTCGGTTCGTCGGCACGCGACGACGAGCGGGGCCATGTTCACGCGGCCTCCGAGCTCGTCCGCCTCGCACCCCACCATGACGTGGTCATCGTCATCACGCCGCTCACTGAGGAAACCCGCGGGCTCATCAGCACGGAGTTCCTTGCCGCCCTTCCCGACGGCGCCCTCGTGGTGAACGTCGCCCGGGGCGCGGTTGTTGACACCGCGGCACTCACGCGGGAAGTGGAAGCCGGGAGGCTTCGGGCAGCGCTCGACGTTGTAGACCCGGAACCTCTTCCACCCGGGCATCCGCTGTGGTCGCACCCGGGCGCCATCATCACGCCCCACGTCGGAGGCAACTCGGGTGCGTTCTGGCCTCGGATCATCCGGCTGCTGGACCGCCAGCTGCAGCTGCTTGCGGACGGTACGCCGCCCGCCAACCTCGTCCAAGCCGGGCCATGGGCCGGGAGGGTCGGCCAGTAACGCGGTGCGCCTCAGCGGCGGCCTCAGGCCATACGGATGAAGGCCTTCATGAAAGCGTCGAAGTCCACCCGGTCCACATCCTGCTCAAGGACAATGGCGTTTCCTGGCCCCACGTCAAGCACCGGACGGTCTTTGACGCCGAAGCGGAACACCCTGCCCGTGCTCGTTCCCACCTCATAGCTCGAATCGGCGCGGCGTCGGGCGTGCGAGAGGTTGGTCATGTTGATCTCGACGGGAACACCTGCGGCGCTGATGCTCGAGACAAGGACCGGCGCCACCATGAGCTCCGCGGGCTTCCAGCGGTACCCCACCACGTAGGATCCGGCGGCGGCAGGGCCACCGGCGGATCCTGTTGACCGCGGCTCGTACGCGGCGAACACGAGGTTGTAGTCCCCGTAGTTGGGGATCTGCGAGTCGAAGATCCGGCGCAGGGCATTTTTCAACCCCTGACCGCCCTGGAGGTACTCGGAGGAGTTCGTGGGCTCGAAAGTCATATCACGCCAAAAAATAGGGAAGTCAGCAGAAAGGCGGTCCCCAACGCTGGTCTACGGCTTGGCGGGCAGTAACAGCCACACCGTTTTCCACTGTACCGGAGGGGGTGCGGGGCAGCGCGAGCCTGTGGCACCCCTGGGTAACAGGTGGGTCATATAAGTCTTCGCGGCAAGAGAAATACCCATAGACTTTCAGGCATGAGCGTGTCGACCCCTGATATCAAGCCAAGAAGCCGTGCAGTTACCGATGGAATCGAACGGGCCCCCGCCCGGGGGATGCTCCGGGCCGTGGGCATGGGCGATGACGATTTCGTCAAGCCGCAGATCGGCGTTGCAAGTTCGTGGAACGAAATCACCCCCTGCAACCTCTCCCTCAACCGCCTCGCCCAGGGGGCCAAGGAGGGCGTGCACGCAGGCGGCGGGTTCCCCATGCAGTTCGGCACCATCTCCGTCTCCGACGGCATCTCAATGGGCCACGAAGGAATGCATTTCTCCCTTGTCTCCCGTGAAGTGATTGCCGACTCGGTTGAGACGGTCATGGAGGCCGAGCGCATCGACGGCTCAGTCCTCCTGGCCGGCTGCGACAAGTCCCTGCCCGGGATGCTTATGGCAGCAGCCCGGCTCGACCTCGCCAGCGTCTTCCTTTACGCCGGAACGATCATGCCCGGCTGGGTCAAGCTCGAAGACGGCACCGAGAAGGAAGTCACCCTCATCGACGCCTTCGAGGCCGTCGGAGCCTGCGCCGCCGGAAAGATGTCGGTCGGCGACCTCACGCGCATCGAAAAGGCAATCTGCCCCGGAGAAGGCGCCTGCGGCGGCATGTACACGGCGAACACCATGGCCTGCATCGGCGAGGCCCTCGGCATGTCCCTTCCCGGATCGGCCGCACCGCCCTCCGCGGACCGCCGCCGCGACCACTTCGCCCGCCAGTCCGGCGAGGCCGTGGTGAACCTGCTGCGCCTTGGCATCACGGCCCGCGACATCATGACCCGCAAGGCGTTCGAAAACGCCATTGCCGTCACAATGGCCTTCGGTGGCTCGACCAACGCCGTCCTGCACCTTCTCGCCATCGCGCGCGAAGCGGAGGTCGACCTCACCCTTGACGACTTCAACCGCATCGGCGACCGCATTCCCCACCTGGGCGACCTCAAGCCCTTCGGACGTTACGTGATGACCGACGTCGACAAGGTCGGCGGCGTCCCCGTCATCATGCGCGCACTGCTCGACGCCGGCCTCATCCACGGCGACGCCCTCACGGTGACCGGCAAGACGGTCGCTGAGAACCTCGCGGAGATCAACCCGCCGGACCTCGACGGCAAGATCCTGCGCGCCATGGACAATCCCGTCCACAAGACCGGCGGCATCAGCATCCTCAAGGGGACAATGGCCCCTGAAGGGGCCGTCGTGAAGACCGCAGGGTTCGACGCCTCGATCTTCGAGGGGACCGCCCGCGTATTCGAGCGGGAGCAGGGAGCCCTCGCGGCGCTCGCCGAAGGCGCCATCAAGGCCGGCGATGTCGTCGTCATCCGCTACGAAGGCCCCAAGGGCGGCCCGGGAATGCGCGAGATGCTCGCCATCACCGGCGCCATCAAGGGCGCCGGGCTCGGCAAGGACGTGCTCCTGGTGACCGACGGCCGCTTCTCCGGCGGAACCACAGGCCTGTGCATCGGGCACGTGGCCCCCGAAGCGGTCGACGGCGGACCGATCGCCTTCATCCGCGACGGCGACCACATCCGTGTGGACATTCCGAACAAGAGCTTCGACCTGCTTGTCGACGAGGCCGAGCTCGAGGCGCGCAAGGTCGGCTGGGAGCCGCTGCCCGCCCGCTACACCAAGGGCGTCCTGGCGAAGTACGCCAAGCTCGTCCACTCGGCCTCCGAAGGGGCGTACTGCGGCTAGAACTTCCCAAGGGTGCCACGCGCTGAGGCGCATGGCACCCTTGGGACCTGCCCGACCGTGCGGAATCCTGCTGCTTTGAGGGCAGGTTCCGGCGTGTCGGCCGCAACGCGCGGCGCCTTTGCGCTCCGCCGGACCAAAGCCGCAGGATTCGACGCACCGATCGCCCGAACCGTTCGAAGCACATCAGTTAATGTCCACTAACTGGACTTCCGTGTCCAGTATGTGAGACAGGAAGAGGTGCTGTTGACACTGCATCACCTCTAAAGGGAGACTTCAAGCATGCAGCCAGTGAACGTCGGAGTCGTCCTTATCAAGCGCGTGGCCTAAAGCCCGTCTGGTAATTCCAACGTCACGCGCAACCCCTCACGGAGCCAACCAGGCTGAGGGGTTTTTTTGTTTCCACAAGACAGAGCGCGCAACTGTTCGAGCAAGTCAGTGCACTACCGTTCCAAAGGAAGTTTGCAGATGTCCAAGGGATCGCCAATCAGCCCGGCGCTGATGGCAGCAAGACCAGCCGCGCCCGCTGCCCCAAGCCCGAGCCGGGACCTGGGCCAGCCGGCACCTCAGCCGAGTCCCGTCCGGGGACCGAACAACGTCGTGCCGCCCACCGAGATGCTTGGATCAGCGGCAATTGTGCGGGCACTTGAAGAGCTTGGCGTCGAGGACATTTTCGGACTGCCCGGCGGGGCGATCCTGCCGACGTACGATCCGCTGATGGCGTCCTCGAAGCTGCGCCACATCCTCGTGCGTCACGAACAGGGTGCGGGCCACGCCGCCCAGGGCTACGCGATGGTCACAGGGCGCCCCGGCGTCTGCATCGCGACCTCCGGCCCGGGTGCGACAAACCTCGTCACGGCAATCGCCGACGCCCACATGGACTCGGTTCCCCTCGTTGCGATCACCGGGCAGGTCGCGAGCGCGGTCATCGGCTCCGATGCCTTCCAGGAAGCGGACATCGTGGGCATCACGATGCCGATCACCAAGCACTCCTACCTGGTCACCAACGCGAACGACATCCCCCGCGTCCTCGCCGAAGCGTTCCACATCGCCTCGACCGGCCGGCCCGGTCCGGTGCTTGTCGATATCGCCAAGGACGCCCAGCAGGGCAAGATGACTTTCTCCTGGCCCCCGAAAATCGACATCCCCGGCTACCGCACCGTCGTCCGCGGGCATGCCAAGCAGGTCCGCGAGGCCGCGCGTCTGATCTCTGAATCACGGCGCCCGGTGTTCTATGTCGGCGGCGGAGTGGTCAAGGCCCACGCCTCGGCCGAGCTGAAGGAACTCGCCGAACTCGTCGGCGCGCCGGTAGTGACCACGCTGATGGCCCGGGGCGTGTTCCCCGACTCCCACCCCCAGCACGTCGGAATGCCCGGCATGCACGGCTCCGTATCTGCCGTGACGGCCCTGCAGCAGTCGGACCTGCTGATCACGCTCGGCGCCCGCTTCGACGACCGCGTCACCGGCGTCCTCTCGAGCTTCGCTCCCGGCGCCAAGGTCATCCACGCCGACATCGACCCGGCTGAAATCTCCAAGAACCGCACGGCCGACGTGCCGATCGTCGGTTCCGTCAAGGAGATCATCCCCGAACTCATCCAGGCGGTCCGGGAGCACCACGCCAGTGCCGGTGCGCCGGATATCTCCACTTGGTGGAACACCATCAACCGGCTCCGCGAGACCTACCCGATCGGCTTCACCCAGCCGGACGACGGCCACTCCGCGCCGCAGCAGGTCATCAAGCGCATCGGTGAACTCACCGGACCCGAGGGCGTCTTCGTGGCCGGCGTCGGCCAGCACCAGATGTGGGCGGCGCAGTTCATCAAGTACGAACGGCCCCACGCCTGGCTGAACTCCGGCGGCCTGGGCACCATGGGCTACTCGGTGCCCGCAGCCATGGGCGCGAAGGTCGGCAACCCCGACCGCGTTGTCTGGGCGATCGACGGTGACGGCTGTTTCCAGATGACCAACCAGGAACTGGCCACCTGCGTCATCAACAATATTCCGATCAAGGTCGCGGTCATTAACAACTCCTCCCTGGGCATGGTCCGCCAGTGGCAGACGCTGTTCTACGAGGGCCGTTACTCCAACACCGACCTGAACACCGGACACAACACCGTCCGCGTTCCCGACTTCGTGAAGCTCGCCGACGCCTACGGGTGTGCGGGGCTGCGCTGCGAACGCGACGAGGACATCGACGCCACCATCCAGCAGGCCCTTGCGATCAACGACCGGCCCGTGGTTGTTGACTTCGTCGTCAGCCGCGATTCGATGGTCTGGCCGATGGTCCCCTCCGGCGTCAGCAACGACCTCATCCAGATCGCCCGCAATCTGACCCCCGAGTGGGAGCAGGAGGACTAACCATGGCGCGTCATACACTTTCCGTCCTCGTCGAAGACGTTCCGGGTGTCCTCACCCGGGTTGCGAGCCTTTTCGCCCGCCGCGCCTTCAACATCAATTCTCTTGCCGTCGGCCCCACCGAGATTCCGGGAATGTCCCGGATGACGGTCGTGGTCGAGGCGGAGGGTGACCTGCTGGAGCAGGTCACCAAACAGCTCAACAAGCTCATCAACGTCATCAAGATTGTTGAGCTCGTTCCCGAATCCTCAGTGCAGCGTGACCACATCCTGGTCAAGGTGCGCGCTGATGCCTCAACGAGGCTGCAGGTAACCCAGGCAGCCGACCTTTTTCGGGCCTCCGTGGTGGACGTTTCAACCGATTCGTTGATCATTGAGGCGACGGGCACCCAGGAGAAGCTTTCGGCGCTGTTGTCGGTGCTGGAGCCGTTCGGTGTCCGGGAGATCGTCCAATCCGGAACCCTTGCCGTCAGCCGCGGTGCGAAATCAATGAGCGATCGAGCCCTTCGCAGCGCCTGACCGGCCAGTCTTTCCCACTAAGCGTTTTCGATTATCACCACTAGAGGAGACATCCACGTGACCGAGTTGTTCTACGACGACGATGCAGACCTTTCAATCATCCAGGGCCGCACCGTTGCCGTCATCGGCTATGGCAGCCAGGGCCACGCCCACGCACTCAGCCTCCGCGACTCCGGCGTCGACGTCCGCGTCGGCCTTAAGGAAGGGTCGAAGTCACGTGCAAAGGCCGAGGCCGAGGGCCTGCGGGTGCTCTCCGTGGCCGAGGCCACGGCGGAAGCGGACCTGATCATGATCCTCACCCCCGACCAGGTCCAGCGACACGTCTATGCCGATGACATCGCCCCCAACCTCCAGGCCGGCGACGCCCTGTTCTTCGGGCACGGCTTCAACATCCGCTACGGCTACATCAAGCCGCCGGCAGACGTCGACGTCGCCCTTGTGGCCCCGAAGGGGCCCGGCCACATCGTGCGGCGTGAATTCGAGGCCGGCCGCGGCGTGCCCGACCTTATTGCCGTCGAGCAGAACCCTTCAGGCAAGGCCCGTGAGCTTGCCCTCTCCTACGCGAAGGCCATCGGCGGAACCCGCGCCGGCGTCATCGAAACCACCTTCACCGAAGAGACCGAAACCGACCTCTTCGGTGAGCAGGCCGTTCTCTGCGGCGGTGCCTCGCAGCTGATCATGTACGGCTTCGAGACCCTCACCGAGGCCGGCTACAAGCCAGAGGTCGCCTACTTCGAGGTGCTCCACGAACTGAAGCTCATTGTCGACCTCATGGTCGAAGGCGGCATCGCCAAGCAGCGGTGGAGCGTCTCCGACACCGCCGAGTACGGCGACTACGTCTCGGGCCCGCGCGTCATCGATCCGTCGGTCAAGGAGAACATGAAGGCGGTGCTCGCCGACATCCAGAACGGCGCCTTCGCCAAGCGGTTCATCGACGACCAGGACGCCGGAGCACCGGAGTTCGCGGCGCTGCGCAAGAAGGGCGAGGACCACCCGATCGAAAAGACCGGCCGGGAACTGCGCAAGCTCTTCTCCTGGATCAAGACGAACGACGACTACACCGAAGGCTCGGTCGCGCGCTAGCGTCAACTCTCCTGAACGGCTCGGCCAAGGGAGGCCGGACTTCCAGCGTGGCTGCATCAGCGATGCGGTCCCGTGGAAGCCCGGCCTTTCCTTGCGTGTCGGGCCCCCATCCGCGGAGCGATTCCCAATGATCCGCCACCGCCGCCCAAGTACAAGCCCGCCCAGCAGTGAAGGAACCTTGTGGAAAAGCCCGTAGTTCTCCTTGCCGAAGAGCTCTCACCAGCAACAGTTGACGCCCTCGGACCGGACTTCGAGATCCGCATCACCGACGGCTCCGACCGCGCGCAGCTCCTTGCGGCGATCACCGACGTCGACGCGATCCTGGTGCGTTCCGCAACCCGGGTGGATGCCGAGGCGATCGCGGCAGCACCCAAGCTGAAGGTCATCGCCCGGGCCGGCGTGGGGCTCGACAACGTCGATATCCCCGCGGCCACGCAGGCGGGCGTCATGGTGGTGAACGCGCCGACCTCGAACATCATCTCGGCGGCCGAACTGACCGTTGGCCATATCCTCAGCCTCGCCCGCCACATCCCGCAGGCAAGCGCCGCGCTCAAGGGCGGGGAGTGGAAGCGCTCGAAGTACTCAGGGACCGAGCTGTATGAGAAGAAGATCGGGATCATCGGCCTTGGACGCATCGGCGCGCTGGTCGCGGCACGGCTCCAGGGCTTCGGCACCGAGATCCTGGCCTATGACCCGTATGTGACCTCGGCGCGCGCCGCTCAGCTCAACGTGCAGCTTGTCACCCTCGACCAGCTTCTCGAAGAGGCGGACTTCGTCACGATCCACATGCCGAAGACGCCGGAGACCGTCGGGATGCTCGGTGCGGCCGCCTTCTCGAAGATGAAGAACTCCGCCTGCGTCGTCAATGTGGCCCGCGGCGGGCTGATCGATGAGGAAGCCCTCTTCACCGCGCTGACCGAGGGCCAGATCGCAGGAGCCGGTGTCGACGTCTTCGTCGCGGAGCCGAGCACCGACCTTCCCTTCTTCGCACTCGACAACGTCATCGTCACCCCGCACCTTGGGGCCTCAACGGTCGAGGCGCAGGAAAAGGCGGGTGTGTCGGTGGCGAAGTCAGTGCGCCTCGCGCTGGCCGGTGAGATCGTGCCCGACGCCGTCAACGTGGCCGGGGGAGTGATCGACCCGGCGGTGCGCCCCGGCATTCCATTGATGGAGAAACTGGGGCGGATCTTCACGGCACTGACCCATGACTCGCCGACGCACATCGAGATTGAGGTGGCCGGAGAAATCGCCTCCCTCGATGTGAAGTCGCTTGAACTCGCGGCCCTCAAGGGCGTGTTCACCGACGTTGTCTCCGAGCAGGTGTCCTATGTGAACGCGCCGGTGCTCGCAGAGCAGCGCGGGATCGCCACCCGGCTGATCACCACCGGGGAATCCGAGGAGTACCGGAACGTGCTGCGGATCCGCGGTGCGCTCTCGGACGGCTCCCAGATCTCCGTTGCGGGAACACTCACCGGGCCGAAGCAGATCGAGAAGCTCGTGGGCGTCAACGGCTACGACCTCGAGATTCCCATCAGCGAGCACCTCCTCGTGATCATGTATGCCGACCGCCCCGGAGTGATCGGCGCCCTCGGACGCCTGCTGGGGGAGAAGGACATCAACATCGCGGGAATGCAGGTTGCCCGCAACCAGGAGGGAGGCCAGGCGCTTTCCCTCCTGACCGTCGACAGTTCAGTGCCCCAGGCCGTGCTCGACGCCATCAAGGCCGAAATCGGTGCGACGGTGGCTCGCGAGGTAGACCTGCAGCCCTGATGCCGGTCCCCGGGGCCGCGCCTCCCCGCCGTCCACCGACGGCGGGGAGGCGTCCTGCTCCCCGGAATGTCGTGCGTCCGGGCCGGCCGGGCGTGGTACTCGGACTGCCCGCCGGGCGGACGAAATCGGCAAACCACTTCAGACAGGGTAATTTCATACAGTGACCTCCTCGCAGCTGCCCTTCTACCTCACGACCGCGATATCCTACCCGAACGGCGTCCCGCACATCGGCCACGCCTACGAGGCGATCGCAGCCGACGCCCTCGCCCGCTTCAAGCGGCTCGACGGATACGACGTTCGGTTCCTCACGGGAACCGACGAACACGGGTTGAAGATGCAGCAGACCGCCGACAAGGAGGGCATCCCCGTACGGGAGCTTGCCACTCGCAATGCTCAGGCGTTCAAGGACATGAACGACGCCGTCGGATCCTCCTACAGCCGTTTCATCCGCACCACGGACGCCGACCATTACGCTGCCGCTTCCGAGATCTGGCGCCGGATGGAAGCCAACGGCGACATCTACCTCGACAAGTACGCCGGATGGTACTCCGTCCGCGATGAAGCCTTCTGGGGCGAGGACGAGACCGAACTGCGCGACGACGGGATCCGGTACGCCAAGGAGACCGACACCGAAGTGACGTGGACGGAAGAGGAGAGCTACTTCTTCCGGCTCTCCTCCTACCAGGACCGCCTGCTTGACCACTACGCCCGGAACCCCGAATTCGGAGCGCCGCAGCCGAGGTTCAACGAGGTGATCAGTTTCGTCAAGCGGGGCCTCGAAGACCTGTCGATCAGCCGCACCACCTTTGACTGGGGTGTCCCGGTCCCGGGCGACCCGAAGCACGTTATGTACGTCTGGGTCGATGCGCTGACAAACTACCTCACCGGCGCCGGATTCCCCGACACCGATTCCGAGTCCTTCCGCAAGTACTGGCCGGCCGACGTCCACATCATCGGCAAGGACATTTCGAGGTTCCACGCGGTGTACTGGCCAGCCTTCCTCATGTCGGCCGGGCTCGAGCTGCCCGCGCGCATCATGATCCACGGGCATCTGCACAACAAGGGCATCAAGATGTCGAAGTCCCTCGGCAACGTTGTTGCTCCGCAGGACTGGGTCGACCAGTACGGGCTGGACGCCGTTCGCTTCTTCCTGCTGCGGGAGGTGCCTTTCGGCGCTGACGGCTCCTACAGCCACGAAGCTGTCGTGGGGCGGAAGAACGCCGACCTCGCGAACAACTTCGGCAACCTCGCCCAGCGTTCACTGTCAATGGTGGCAAAGAACTGCGCGGGGCGGGTTCCCCAGCCTGCCGAATTCAGCGCCGCAGATACGGCAATGCTTGAAAGTGCGGAGTCCCTCCTCGAGACCTGCCGCGCGGCCTTCGACCGGCAGGAGTTCTCCCGTGCCCTCGAAGCTGTCTGGAACGTGCTGGGCGACACCAACGCCTACTTCGCCGATCAACAGCCCTGGGTGCTGCGAAAGACCGACGTCGAGCGCATGAACACCGTGCTATACGTGACCCTCGAAGTGCTGCGGATCGTCTCGATACTCGCGCAGCCCGTAATGCCCGGGAGCACAGCGCGCATGCTCACCTCCCTCGGTCAGGGAACGCAGGACGGCGACGAGCGGCGGACCTTCGCCGCGATCGAACGCCGCATCGACGCCGGCATCGAGCTTCCCGCGCCGGTTCCCGTGTTCCCCAAGTACGAGGAGCCCGCGGAGGACTGACCGCGGGCGCCGGGCGCAGCAGCGGCCGGCCAGCGACGGTGCCAGCAGCAGTGCTGGGTTGGTTCATGCCCTGAGGAACGCGTTCAGTGAAGCAGGAAACGCTTCCCTGCGGTCTGCCGCATGATCGCGGCCACCGCCTCCTGCTGGTCCCGGGCCTTCTCCAGCAGGTGTTTCAATGCCTCTGGATCGAGCGCCGGTTCCCTGCGGCCGGCGGGAGTTTCCGCGAGGACAAGGAGGGTGTCCCACAGCGCTTCCTTGCCGCGGAGCAGGGACTGCAGGGCCTCAAGCTCAAGCTGGGCGCCTTCCCCGGACGGGCTGCGCAGGACGTTGAGCGGATTGACGGCCGCCACCCGCGCACCTGCGTGGGCGAGGACCATCTTGATCTTCCCCGGCCGGTGGCCGAGCCGCTTAATGAGTTTCTTCAAGCCCGCGCGTTCCTTCGCGACGTCCCGCCCCAGCGCGGTGAGCACCTTCCCATGCTCCGTCCCGGCCCAGGACTGCCCGACGGACTTGAAGAGCCGCACACCGTTCGTCGCACCGAGCAGGTGGGTATCGAGATAACCGGTGAGGGTCCCCAGATCGAGGCCACCGCCTGTCGTCGTGGTTGTTTCCAATGCCTGCGCGTTCACGTCCATATGTCGATCCTTCCCAGTGCTCGGTGTGATGTAAAGCCTGCCCTGAATGCGCAGTGGTCGATAACGGGCATCATCCCCGAGCTGGTTCGGGTCCTGCGCCAACCGGCAGGAGCACCGATACCTTCGTCCCTTGGCCGACGGCCGACTCGATCGATATGGAACCGGAGTGTGCTTCGAGCGTGCGCTTCGCGATGGCCAACCCAACACCGACACCAGGAATTGCTGTCTCATTCGCATTGGAGCCGCGGTAGAAGCTGTCGAAAAGCCGCGGGAGGTCGTCGTCGGGAATGCCTATGCCGGTATCGCGCACTTCGACCTCAACCATGCCCCGGTCGGCCCGGCTTCCGGCATTGACCTCAACACGGCCGCCCGATGAAGTGAACTTCACGGCGTTCGAAACGATGATTCCCAGCGCCTCCTGCAGTTGGTCCCTGTTGCCGGCAACGGTGATCTTCTCCTCCGGCACCGAGAAGTAGAGTTCGAGGCCCTTTGCGGCCGCTGCGGCGCGCGAGGCTGCCACGGCGTCGGACACGGCCCCGTAGATATCGACGGGGAACTGCGCAAGGGCGTCGTCATTAGTCGGCGTTAGTGCGGTGATGTTTTCGATCAGACTGCGGAGCCGTGTGGTGTTGCGCTCCACTGCCTCAAGCATGTTGCGGGCGGCGTCGGGCAGCTGCCCGCCCGATCCATCGAGGATCATCTCGAGGTAGCCGGCCATCGAAGCGAGGGGAGTGCGCAATTCGTGGTTGACCGTGCCCACGAAGTCGCTTTTGGCCTTGTTGAGCCTGCGCAGTTTTTCGACGGCCTGCTGCTGCCGGGTGATCAGTTGTCCCTGGATCAGGCCGTGGGCGAAGTTGCCGAGAACGTGCTGGGTGAGCGAGTTCTCGACCGGCGTCCACTCGAGCGGTTTCCGGTTGTTAATCAGCCACACGAGACCGAAGGGCGTTACTCCCTCGCCGACGGCCAGCACGACGCCGGATACGATGGCGTCGCCGTCCGTGTCGGCACCGGTCTCGTCATCGACCTCGTCAAAATCATCGGGGGCATTGGCGGCCAGAGGCAGCCGTTCACCAGCGGAGTCCTCCCACAGCCTCACCGCAAGGGACCGCGCGCGGCCACTGCGGGCCAGTGCGGGAACCTGGAGGCGTCCGGCTGATGGGTGCGCCCAAGAGGAGCTCAGATCGGGAACGCGTTCGTCAGCGAAAATCTGGAGGACCACGAAGTCGGATCCCAAGGCGAGCCCGAGCCCGCGGAGGAAGTTTTCCACCATCGCGACCGGACTGTTGGTGGCCCGGATACCTGCCGAAATTTCACGCATCTGTTCTCGCAGCAGGGAGGCTGCTTCGCGCTGCACCCGGTGATTGCGGCGACGGGCGATGGCGGAACCCGCACGTTGGACGATGTCGCGGCGGTCGAACGGCCGGAAAACGAAATCGGTCACCGGTTGTTCCAGGGGGCCGGTCGGATCCGCCAGGCCGGTATCGGGGAGCAGCAGGATGACGGGAAGGCCAGCAAGCCGGTGATCGGACTCAACCGCTCCCGCGAGATCCCTGCCGCACTCCGGCGCAAGGGCCGCATCGAGGAAGATGACATCCGGCGTGGTTTGGCGAAGGGTGCCAAGGAGCGCCGTCGTTGATGCAACAACCACCGCCGCGTAGCCGGCATCGCGAAGGATCGCGCACAGCTCGTCAATGTCATTGCCCGGAGGCGCGGCTACGAGAGCGGTGCCGCCGAACCCGGCCCAGCTTGTGTCTTCCCTACTCACGGCGTCCCTTCCGCACTCCATACTTTCGCTCACCCTATCCGACGGGGTGGGTCGTGTCAGGCCGTTCGGACACCGTTGTCCTGCTGATTTCTCCGATTGGTCCACCCATCGGAGAAAAGGGCAGCTTCTGATGCCGCCCGGGCAGCACGGGCGGCGGCCGACGGCGCAATGCCGCGGCGTCGACGGGACTCCTGTCTGGGACATGTGTGCCTGCACCGCGGCGGGCAGGCGCAGCATTATCGTCATCGCTACTTATGGCCCGGCATCCCTTTGGCGAGTAACCCGGCACTGCCTACTTGGTACCCCTTCCAAGAGACGAGTACCAATCACTCGGGCTTCTCATTGCGGCCGTTCCTAGCCTGAGAAACGTAAGCAACTGATGATTCTGCTGGGGAAACATCAAGCTTTACGACAGCGCCCTTGGCCCTGGGGACAATTGCCTCAGGACCCCGTGAAGCCGTCATGTTCCCGCCCCAGAGTGGTCAGTCGAGACTCCCATCTGGACGGAGAACCACAATGAAACGTGTTCTAACAACTGTCGGGCTTCTGGGCTACGCGCTCGCCTCGACGGCAGCCCCCGCCTTCGCAACGGATCCCGCCAATCCCGGGTGCCAACCCACTGTGACGAACCCTTCCGTGCCGAGCGAGGACGGCAACGGCAACGGCAACGGCAATAACGGCAACAACGGCAACGGCAACGGCAACAACGGCAACGGCAACGGCAACAACGGCAACGGCAACGGCAACAACGGCAACGGCAACGGTAAGGACAAGAGCGGCATCTCGATGGGCATCGCGACGGTCAGTACCACGACGGATTGCCCCGGTGGAGAGCACCCGGAGCACCCGGAGCACCCGGAGCACCCGGAGCACCCGGAGCACCCGGAGCACCCGGAGCACCCGGAGCACCCGGAGCACCCGGAGCACCCGGAGCACCCGGAGCACCCGGAGCACCCCGAGCACCCCGAGCACCCGGAGCACCCGGAGCACCCCGAGCACCCGGGGACGCCGGGCTCACCAGGGACGCCGGGCTCACCAGGGACGCCGGGCTCACCAGGGACGCCGGGCTCACCAGGGACGCCGGGAGAGCCAGGGGCACCCGGAGAGCCAGGGGCACCCGGAGAGCCAGGGGCACCGGGGGCACCCGGGGCACCCGGAGCACCGGGGGCACCCGGAGAGCCAGGGGCACCCGGAGCACCCGGAGCACCGGGGGCACCAGGAGCACCGGGGGCACCAGGAATGCCGGGAGCACCGGGGGCGCCCGGAGCACCAGGGGCACCAGGCACCCCCGGGGTCAACGCTCCAACGGTCGTAGCACCGAGGGCGAATGTTCCAGTCACCGCTGTCCCCGCTTCCGGAACCGGAGCTGTACGCTCAAACGCCGGCTACAACGTCCAGACGGCGGCGAGCGCACCCTCCGACGATCCAGGGCAGGCCTGGCTCGGTGGACTGGCAGTCACCGCGTTGACCGGGGCAGCGATCGTCGCGGGCCGCTCGATGCAACGAATCCGCACTTCAAACACCTGAGAATGAGAAGCGAAACAGGTGCCGCGCTCCGGTGCGGCACCTGTTTCGCTCTTCCCATCCCGAAGCGGGCACTGACCGATTCTGGAAGGGGTGGACGTTGTCTCAAAAGCTGAGACTGATTGTCCAGCCACCGAGCACCGTCCCTAACCTGATGCAATGGCTGTCACTAATCCACGCATCGATCTCGCCGTCATCCCTGGTGACGGCATTGGCCCGGAAGTCACTGCGGAAGCTGTGAAGGTGCTTTCGGCAGTTCTCAAGGGCTCGGCTGACCTGCAGTTCACCCACTACAAGCTTGGCGCCCAACATTGGCTCAAGACGGGGGAGACCCTGCCGGACGAGACGCTCGCCCGTCTGCGGACCCACGATGCGATCCTCTTCGGCGCCGTCGGTGCAGCCCCCGGCGACTCCCGCATTCCATCGGGCCTCATCGAGCGCGAGCTTCTCCTTAAACTGAGGTTCTCGCTCGACCACTACGTCAACCTTCGCCCCTCCGTGCTCTACTCCGGCGTGGAAAGCCCGCTTGCGAATCCAGGACCCATAGATTTCGTGGTGGTCAGGGAAGGCACCGAGGGCCCCTATGCAGGCAACGGTGGAACCCTCCGCTCCGGCACTCCGCACGAGATCGCCACCGAAGTTTCCCTCAATACGGCACATGGCGTGGAGCGGGTGGTGCGGGATGCCTTCCGCAGGGCGAACGGGCGGAAGCGCAAGAAGGTCACCCTGGTGCACAAACACAACGTGCTCGTCTACGCCGGCCACTTGTGGAAGCGGACGGTGGAAGCCGTAGCCGCCGAGTACCCCGAGGTCACCCACGACTATCTACACGTCGACGCGGCGATGATCTTCCTCGTCACTGATCCATCGCGGTTCGACGTCATCGTCACTGACAACCTTTTCGGCGACATCCTCACGGACCTCGCCGCCGCAGTGACAGGCGGGATCGGCCTGGCGGCCTCGGGCAACCTCAACATGGACCGCACTGCGCCGTCGATGTTCGAGCCGGTCCATGGGTCCGCGCCGGACATCGCTGGCCAGCAAAAAGCCGATCCCACAGCGGCGATCCTCTCGGCGGCATTGCTCCTGCGCCATCTTGGCTTCGACGAAGCCGCCGACCGCATCGACCAGGCCGTCGAAGCGGATGTCGCCGGGCGTGCCGGAAGGGCACGCACGACGCCGGAGGTGGGCGATGCTATTGCGGCCGCCGTGTCCTAAGCTGGTTAGGAATTATTAACCCAGCATCGGCTGTCGGCCGGAGCTGACCACTGACTGCAGCTGTTTCACGCACCCACGCCCTGGAACAGCAGCAGGCCATCGCGGAGGAATGATGACAGCCACGGATCTGGAGTTCGCCCAGCATCTCTCGACAAGCCCCAAGACCGCCGAGCAGCGCGCCGCAATCCTCGCCAACCCCGGCTTTGGGAACCACTTCACCGACCACACCGCCGTGGTCGACTACTCGGTCGACGAGTCAGGGACCGGCAGCTGGAGCAATGCACGGCTGGAACCGTACGGACCCATCTCGCTCGATCCCGCCGCGGCGGTCCTGCACTACGGGCAGGAGATCTTTGAGGGAATGAAGGCGTACCGCCATGCGGACGGTTCCGTCTGGACCTTCCGGGCCGACGCCAACGCTGCGCGGCTCAACCGCTCGGCCGCGCGCCTCGCGCTGCCCCAGCTTCCCGAAAACATCTTCCTCGAGTCGCTGCGTCAGCTCGTTGCGGCGGACCAGGACTGGATACCCACCGGCGACGGCGAAAGCCTTTACCTGCGCCCCTTCATGATCGCCACCGAGGCGTTCCTTGGAGTGCGCCCGGCCAGGGAGGTATCGTTCCGCGTCATCGCATCGCCCGCAGGGAACTACTTCGGCGGCGAGGTCAAGCCCGTCTCCATCTGGGTTTCCCGGAACTTCGCACGCGCAGGGCGTGGCGGGACCGGTGCCGCGAAGTGCGGCGGAAACTACGCCGCATCCCTTGCCGCCCAGCTGGAAGCTGAGGCAAACGGCTGCAAGCAGGTTCTGTTCCTCGACCAGTTCAACGACAACGCGGTTGAAGAGCTTGGCGGCATGAACGTCTTCTTCGTCCTTCGGGATGGATCGCTCGTAACCCCCGCGCTCTCTGGAACCATTCTTGAAGGTGTCACCCGTTCGTCGATCATCCAGCTCGGCCGTGACCGCGGGATGAACGTCGTCGAGCGCAAGATCACCCTTGACGAGTGGCGGGATGGCATTGCTTCGGGCGAAATTGCCGAGGTCTTCGCCTGCGGTACGGCCGCCGTGATCACTCCGATCGGACTGCTCAAGGACGGCGAGGAAATCATCGGGGCCCCCGACTCCGAGGCCGGAGAGGTAACGATGTCCATCCGGCGCCAGCTGCTCGGCATCCAGACCGGTGTTGCCGAGGACGTTCACGGCTGGCTTACCCGCCTGGTCTGATCCGGACGGCCGGGCCCTCCGGCCCGGCCGTTCCACGGGGCGCGGTCCGCCGGCAACGGGGGAACAGCGCCCGGAGGCTCAGGACGCCGGGTTGAGGATCTTCCGGTCCGCGAGGAGCTGAGTGATCTCGTCGTACGGGAGGGGCTTGCTGAAGTAGTAGCCCTGGCCGCTTGAGCATCCGATGGCGCTCAACTGGTCGGCCTGCTCTTTGGTTTCAATACCTTCGAAAACGGCTTCAAGCCCCGCTGCGCGGATCAGTTGAAGGATTGCCGCAACAAACTCAAGCTGCCCGGGCTTGGTGTCGAGGTCAACGAGCAGGGACCGGTCAACCTTGACCATGCTCACGGGAAGCTCCCGCAGGTAGCTGATCGAGGAGTAGCCGGTTCCAAAATCGTCGATCTCAATTCCCACGCCAAGCTGCTGGAGGCTCAGGAGGGAGTACATCTCCACCTCGCCACGGGTCACGATCGCCGTCTCGGTGATCTCAATCACGAGGCTCCCGGCGGGAACACCGGTGTCGCGCAGGAGCGACCTCACGAAGTCGACGAGGTCGAGCTGCTTGAGCTCGACGGCAGAGAGGTTGACCTGCACCTGGAAGTCGTCGTCGAGCGTCAGTTCACGCCGCCACGCGGCAAGGTGGTTCAGGGACATCGTCATGACCCAGCGGTCGAGGTCGTGGATTGCCCCGATTTCCTCGGCCAGTGGAATGAAGACATCCGGCGGGATCAGTCCGCGCACGGGGTGCTGCCACCGCACGAGCACCTCGACGCCGAGGATGCGGTTGGTGGCAAGCTCAACGAGCGGCTGGTAGTGCAGGATCAGCTCGTCGCGCCCGATCGCACCTCGCAGCTCCGAAGCCATCTGGCTGCGCAGCTGCCTCGAGTACTGCATCATCGGTTCGAAGACCTTGATGATGTTTCTTCCCTCGCGCTTTGCCGCGTACATGGCGGTGTCGGCGTCGAGCAGGATGTCGTCCGCGGTTTGGTGGGCTTCCCCGAGGCGTACCCCGATGCTCGCCCGTGAGTGCACCCGAAGATCCTCAAGTTCCATGATCTCCCCGAGCACTTCAAGCGCCCTGCGCGCCACGCGCATCGCGACCTCCATCGTCGCGGCCGGGATCAGGATGGCGAACTCGTCGCCGCCGAGGCGGGCCACGAGGTCGCTGGACCTCACCACCTTGTTAAGCCTCGCCGCGACCTCCTGCAGCACACGGTCGCCCGCGTCGTGTCCGAAGCGGTCGTTGACGTTCTTGAACGAGTCAAGGTCAAGGAGGATCAGGGCCGGCGGTGCGTCACCGTTTTCCGCGCGGACGAGCGCGGCTTCACAGGCTTCCATCAGGGCTACCCGGTTTGCTAGCCCGGTGAGCGCATCGGACATCGCCATTTTCTTCATGTCGTAGTGGGCCTGGCGCAGCATTGCGGTGCGGCTTTCAACCCGCTTCTCGAACTGGTCGTACACCTGCTCGAGCTCCTCGGCGAGGAGATTGAAGCCGGTGATAACCGCATCAACCTCGTCGCGGGCATCCGACGGCTCGATGCGGCTGCTCAGCTCGCCACGCGAAAGACGAACAATGCTATCCACGAGGAGGCTGAGACGTGGATCTTTGTGTGCGCTCATCAATCTCAGGTTACAGTCCGAAATGGCCGCAGCCACGCAAGTGCCTCGGCCTGTGAGCCGAACACATCCACAGGGCAGCCCGGTGTCCGGGCGCCCATGAGGAACGCCGCGAGAACGCGGTCCACCGGACTCGAGCCCACCAGGGCAATGGCCCGGGCCATACGCGCTCCACTGAGGACCGCGCGGGCATCCCTGTCGATCGAAGTAACCCCGCTGATGTCGATGAGCACCGGCCGCGGCACTCCAGCCGCAAGAACGCGTGCCTGCGCTGCCTTCGCCGAGGCGAGTTCCTTCGAGATCCGTTCACCCGGTGGAAAGACAAGCACAGTGATCCCATCCCGGTCCGCTGCTGAAGCCGGAGCCACCTGCGCCCGCTGATCCGCCTGCGACGCGACGAGGCCGTCGTCGTCCGTCAATGTAGTCATTACCATCTCCGCTGCTTTCGGTTCCCCAACCCGTTACCCATCGTCTACGCCCGCGGCTTGAGCTGCGCCTCCGGGGGACCGGGCCGCGGAGCGGCGAAACGCTGCGCCCGGGGCGTCAGCCCCGCAGGGACGGCGGAACGTTCCGGTGCCGCGGAGATCCGAACGGGCGGTGATGCTGCTGCGAGCCGTCGCCGGAGGTGCGAGGCCGGGTGGCTGGCAACTGCGTCGGGTCGCTTCACCGCGATGGATTTATACATATGCTCCCCCAGCATCAATACGGCGGCTGCTCCATGCTCCGCCTTTTCAGCAACTGGCCGCTGGCGCGGGCAATTGCCGGCACTCAGTGGCAATCGGTTGCTGCACAGTCAGGAGCCACATCATGGCCACCGTGTGATGGGGGAAACGTTAGCACCGAAAGTGCTCAAATGTCCGAGGCTTCAGCACCTAATTGGCAACTTGAATTGGGGCGGGAATTCGAGTTGGAGACTATTTCTCATGGGGTGCAGTCGGGACCGGGCTCGGAACGCTTCATCCGCCTCGGCAACGCGGCGCGACTGGAAGGAAACCGGGCGGAAGTGGAACGGGGGAGGGCCAAACCCGGAAAGTCCAATAGGCCGGTGTACCGAGGAACTCCGGCCGCACAATCCGCCTGGCCTCAGCGTGCCTGTGCCAAATGAAGGCGGCCCTGACCGGGGTGGGAGTAATGGGGGAAAACGCCCAGCCCGGCCAGAGCCTAGGAACGACTCTACAAGACCGAGCACCGCATCATGCAAGCCGGCTTAGCTTTTGGGCACGCTACATGACGCCGTATGAAGCCGGAGGCCGCTTCGCCTACCTGCCTTGTACCTCGTGGATCAGGTCGCGTGCTGCTGCTGCGCGGTCGTGAGCGCCCGATCGATCGAACAGCTGCTCGCTTGCTTCGAGGTTGAGAAGGGCTTCCAGCTCGCTGTTTCTTGCACTGAGCGCCCGTCCCAGAAGGTACCGGGCCTCTGCCGCCGTATGGGTTGCTATAAGGGACTCGCGCGTTGTCACGGCTTTGAGCCGCTCGATCGCTGCATCGAACTGTCCGGTAAGTACGAGCCAGTGTGCGCGTGTGAGCGCCAACTCGACCCGGTCCCGTTCGCTGCCGCCGACGATCGAGCTCGCCATCTCGGCCCGGTCGATGCATTCAAGTGTTTCGGGGCCGACGACGCCCGCAGCGAGCCGGCGTTCTGCCGACGCGCGGTTGAAGCGAGCCCAAAGATCCAAGTCGTTCGTTGGGGAAAGATTTTCGGCTGCCAGGCGGTGGTATTTGGTGCCCTCGTCGACCTGCTTCATCATGTAGGCGACATTTCCGATGGCCCAGTAGCTCATGCCTCGGGTCTGGGTGCTCACGCCCTGCTGAAGCAATTCGGCGAGCACCATACATTCTGTCCACGCGATTTCGAGCTGATCACTGTCCGCCAGCGCCGCGATGAGGGCGTTCTGGGCTTCGATCTGCAGGTCCGGCTGCCCGGGCACCTTCGCCGAATATTCGGCCGCACTCCGCGCGAGGGCTACTGCTTCGGTAAGCTCGCCACATCCCTGGAGCGCAAACGATGCAAGAGTGCATACCCGGGCCGTGAGCGCAGTGGACTGTACCGTCATCGGATGTCGCTGAAGAATCCGCGCGACCTCTGCCGACTCCTGCATGAGGCCCTGCTTGCGCAGGCACTCGGCCTGAAGGAAGGTCATGTTCCACCAGGCGTTCTCGTCGTGAAGCTCCTCGGCGAGGGCTACCGCCTGCTTTGCGATGCGGTTTGCATGTTCATAATCCCGCTGGTTCCAGGCATCGCGGGCCTGAAGCTCGAGGAGGACCTGCTCGCCCGGCTTTTCATGCACGGCCATCTCCTCCTTATATATCTGCGCGGCCGCCGGCTGTATCCGGCGGTCCGCTGTACAACTGGAAGCTACTTCCAGGGTCCAGTCTAGGACGTAAGACAGTATCACCAGTGAAAACAAAAAATTGTTACGTTTGGGGCTGGTGTGGCGACTTTTGATTTGTATACTAATAGTGCTATAGCAAGAGCTTGGGACTTCCTTGTCCTATGCGTCCGCCTCAAACCCGAAGGAAATTCACTATGAAGAAAATTGCATCGGCACTCGTGCTGTCCGTGCTGCTCGTCGCCGGCGGAGGCTCTGCCGCATTCGCTGCGGACACGACCGCCAAGTCGGGTTCGGGCACCGTCAGCACCGACCGGGTCAACACCTGGCCTTACTGAACCTGGCGACGGCTGCGCAGTGCCCGCGTTGAGCGGCCCGCGCTTCAACCGCCGTTTTCCAGCCGAATAAGGGCCGTGAACCCGCCTTCTGGGGGGCGAGTTCACGGCCTTTCTGCTGCCCGCGCCGGGATTGGGTGAGGCTGTAGCCTAGGAAAATGCGTATAGCCCGTTTTGTCGTAGATAACGATCCAATGTTCGGAGTGGTTGAAGGGCCTGACGGCGGCGAGGAGGTCGCCGTGATCAACGGCGATCCTTTCTACTCCGGCGTCCAGTTGACCGGTGCCAGGCATGCGCTTGCCGACGTGCGCCTCCTCGCGCCCGTGATTCCGCGGAGCAAGATTGTCGGCATCGGACGCAACTATGCCGACCATGCCGCTGAACTCGGCAACGAGGTGCCCCCGGCTCCGCTCATGTTCCTCAAACCGAACACCTCCGTCATCGGGCCGGGCGATCCGATCCTGCTTCCGTCCTTCTCCGACGAGATTTCCTTCGAAGCCGAGCTGGCCGTGGTGATCGGCCGGATATGCAAGGACGTTCCCCTCGAACGCGTTGACGACGTCGTCTTTGGCTACACCTGCGCCAACGACCTCACCGCCCGCGATATCCAGAAGACCGACAACCAGTGGGCCCGGGCCAAAGGGTTCGACACCTCATGCCCGATCGGGCCGTGGATCGAAACCGACCTTGACCCCGAGAACCTTGCCGTGCGTGGCTCGCTCGACGGCGAGCTGCGTCAGGATGGTTCGACGAGCCAGATGGTCTGGGGGGCAAAGGAACTCGTTTCCTACGTGTCCCAGGCTTTCACCCTGCTGCCCGGAGACATCATCCTCACGGGTACCCCTGCCGGCGTGGGCATGATCACTGATGGTCAGCGGTTCGAAGTTGATATCGAGGGCATTGGCCGGCTGACCAACCCCGCACGCAGGTAGGTCCGGTGGGCGGCGGCGGGTCCCCGGAGCGTCAGCGGCGGCATAGGGGAAGGAGCCGGCAGAACTGGACCTTCGCCTTCGTTGCCGGTTTCGGATTCCTGATCCTGGGACGTGCCGTGCGCATGGCCGCCGGCCCGCAGCTGCTCACCTCGGCAAGTGCCGCGCTCGGATTTGGACTCTTCGCAGCATTCGCCCTGCGGGCGCTGCGGCCGCAGACCCGGATCGAGGTAATGGCCGCAGTGGGACTCACCGTCGCCGCCGCCCTTTTCGGAGGCTGGTACTTCTACCTTCAGTGACCGCCGGGCGCCCACTGCCGAGTGGGCGCGGTGCGGGCCGCCGGGGGACCGCCGACTAGACTTGGCGCATCATGACTACTGCAGCCGATTTCCCCATTGTCACCGATTCCACCCCGGTCCGCGTGCGGTTCTGCCCCTCGCCAACCGGTACGCCGCACGTGGGCCTCATCCGCACCGCGCTTTTCAACTGGGCCTATGCGCGCCATACCGGCGGCGCCCTGGTTTTCCGCATCGAGGACACCGACGCGGCGCGCGACAGCGAGGAAAGCTACCTGCAGCTCCTTGACGCGATGACGTGGCTTGGGATCGACTGGGACGAGGGTGTTGAAGTGGGCGGCCCCCATGGTCCATACCGGCAGTCCCAGCGCGGCGACATCTATCAGGACGTCATCATTCGCCTCGTGGAGGCCGGGCACCTCTACGAATCCTTCTCCACTCCTGAAGAAGTGGAGGAGCGCCACCGCGCGGCCGGTCGCGACGTCAAACTCGGCTACGACAATTTCGACCGCACCCTGAGCGAGGCCCAGCGCGAAGCGTTCCGCGCCGAGGGCCGTGGGGCGGTACTGCGGCTGCGGATGCCCGACGAAGACATCACGTTCAATGACCTGGTCCGCGGCGAGATCACCTTCCGCGCGGGCAGCGTCCCGGATTTCGCCGTGGTGCGCGCCAACGGCGCTCCTCTCTACACCCTCGTCAATCCCGTCGACGACGCGCTCATGGACATCACCCACGTACTGCGCGGCGAAGACCTCCTCTCCTCAACCCCAAGGCAGATCGCCCTCTACCGGGCGCTGATCGATATCGGGGTGGCCAAGCACATGCCGCTCTTCGGCCACCTGCCCTACGTGATGGGGCAGGGGAACAAGAAACTTTCGAAGCGGGACCCCGAGTCGAACCTCTTCCTGCACCGCGAGCGTGGCTTCATCAGGGAGGGGCTGCTCAACTATCTCTCCCTGCTCGGATGGAGCCTGTCGGCGGATGAGGACATCTTCACTGTGGCCCAGCTCGTCGAGAAGTTCGACATCCACGACGTGCTGGCCAACCCTGCCCGTTTCGACCTCAAGAAGGCCGAAGCGATCAATGGAACCCACGTGCGCCTGCTTGAGCCCGAGGACTTCCAGGGCCGGATCGTTCCCTACCTCCAGTCCGCCGGACTCGTGGGGAACCCGCCCTCGGAGCGGGAGTCCGCAGTCATCGCCGAAGCCGCCCCGCTCGTGCAGGAACGCATCACGCTCCTGGGCGAGGCGCCCGAAATGCTCTCCTTCCTCTTCAAGGACGACGACGCGGTCGACATTGCCGACGACGCTCGCAAGGGGCTTCCCGACAACCTCGACGAGGCGCTCGGGCGCGCCCTCGCCGCACTGGAAGCCGTAACCGACTGGAACGCCACCGCAATCCAGGAAGCGCTGCGTGCTGCGCTCGTCGACGAGCTGGGCCTCAAGCCCCGGCTCGCTTTCGGCCCCGTACGCACCGCCGTGTCCGGCCGGCGGATCTCGCCGCCGCTATTCGAGTCGATGGTGATCCTCGGCCGCGAGTCGTCGCTGGAGCGCCTGCGGGCATTCAAGGCAACGGCGGGCTGAAGTGGGCGCTGAGACGGCGGCGGCCGCCGGAGGGCAGCATCCGGTCATCGAGGGCGTGCTGTTCGATATTGACGACACGATTGTCGACCTCGAAAGCGCGATGGGCAGAACCCTTCACACCATCGCCGGCGAGGCCCTGAAGCATCTGACCGAGGATGACTGGGCCGAGTACAAGCAGTTGTTTGCCCAGGACCCGCAGGGCCACTACGAGAACTTCCTGGCAGGCGAAGTGACCTTCGCGGAACAGCGTCTGCGCAGGGCCCGCCACGCTCAGGCACGGTTCGTCGCCGACCCGCTGGAAGGCGAGGCGGCCCACCGCTGGACATCCGCCTACGAAGCCACGCTGCCGCTGCACTTTCGGCCGTACGAGGATGTCCTGCCACTCCTTGACGAACTCGATGCCCGGGGCATCCCCTACGGGGCGGTCAGCAATAACGTCCACGACTACCAGCGGGCAAAACTCGATCGTTCGGGGCTCTCCCGCATCGCACGGCTGGTGGGCATCGACGCCGTCGGTGCCGCCAAGCCCGACCCGGCGATCTTCCTTGAAGGGGCACGCGTTCTGGGGACCTCCCCGGGCAGCACGCTCTACGTGGGAGACAACCCCGTCGTCGATGCCCAGGGAGCCGACGCGGCGGGCCTCGTCGGCGTTTGGCTGGACCGGCGGGGGGCGGCTTTCGAGGGCGCAGTGGCGCGTCGCATCACCGATCTGTCGGACGTTTTGCGATTCCTGCCCAGTATCCGGTAAAGTTATTTCTCGGCGCGGAGCGGTTACGCGACCGGGAGCCAGCACTGATGGGCTTCCGAAAAGTGCCATTGGGGTATGGTGTAATTGGCAACACACTGGTTTCTGGTACCAACATTCTAGGTTCGAGTCCTGGTACCCCAGCGCAGTAAATGCAGTACAGCAGGAAACGTAGTACCAAGCAGTAAAAGGCAATGTCAGTACTGGCCCCATCGTATAGCGGCCTAGTACGCCGCCCTCTCACGGCGGTAACGCGGGTTCGAATCCCGCTGGGGTCACGAAAGTCCTTCAAAGGGACATCGGGAAAAGTCCCGGACACAGAGGTGTCCGGGACTTTTTTGTGCCTCGAAATCAAGGGTGCGCCGCACATTCAGTGCTTCCCGCAGCCGGTGAGGTGAAATGGCATGATGGGCATTATGAATCCATCCCTCCCCGCCGCAGACGCCCGCAGTCTCGCGGTGTTCCTCCGGGAGGTACATACGGCCCTCCTCGGTGCAAGATTCCCCCTCGCGCTCAGCAACGCACCCCGGGCACGGACCGCGGCCCTTGCCGCAGCGGCGCAGCTCGATGACTACATCCTTCCGAGGCTCGACAGTCTTGATGCGCCGCTCCTGGCCGTCATTGGAGGCTCCACCGGGGCAGGTAAGTCAACGCTTGTGAATGCGCTGGTCGGGAGGCCGGTGACACGGACGGGTGCGGTACGTCCGACCACGCGCCAGCCGATTCTGCTTCACCACCCCGACGACGCCGCCTGGTTTTCGGACCAGCGCGTTCTCCCGACGCTGAGCCGGGTCTTTCCGAGCGGAGACCCGCAACAGGCCGGTGCCGCATCCGATTCCCCCGACACCTTGCTGCTCCAGGGGGAGCCCCGGGTGCCGCGCGGGCTCGCACTCCTCGACGCCCCCGACATCGACTCGATCGCCGACGAGAACCGGCGCCTGGCCAACCAGCTTCTCGCCGCTGCTGACCTTTGGCTCTTTGTGACGACGGCGAACCGCTATGCCGACGCCGTCCCATGGAAGCTTCTCGCGGGGGCTGCGAGCAGGGACATCCTCCTTGCCGTGGTGCTCGACAGGGTTCCGCAGGGGGTCGAAGAAGAGGTGCGCGGCGACCTGATGAGCCTTCTCGCCGCCCAGAACCTGGGGCACGCCCCGATCTTCGTGGTGCCGGAGTCCCCGCTCGACCAAAGCGGAATGCTGCCGCCCGAACCCGTTGATCCGATCCGCCACTGGCTTTCGGCAATCGCGGCGGACGCCGAGGGACGCGCCGACATCGCCCGGCGGACACTCGCCGGGGCGGTGCGTGCCCTCGCCGGAAGTGTGGGGGAGGTGGCCGAGGCCGCTGAAACGCAGCAGGCGGCAGCCTTGCGCTTCCGCACTGCTGCGGCGGCGGCATACGACGACGCCCTCGCTGCCATCCTGCGCTCCACCGAAGACGGCACGATGCTACGCGGCGAGGTGCTGGCCCGGTGGCAGGACTTCGTGGGCACAGGGGAGTTCATGCGCGGCATCGAAACCCGCGTGGGCTGGGTGCGCGACCGGATCACTTCGTTCTTTACTGGCAAACCCGCCCCCGCGCAGACAGTCGCAGCCGCGATCGAGACCGGACTCCATTCGGTCATCGTTGAGGAGGCGGCGAAGGCGTACGAGGAAACCGAGCGGCGCTGGAGCAGCGAGGACGCCGGCCGGCCGCTGCTTGCAGAACGTTCTTCTTATGACAGTGACGAGTTCTCCGAGGAAGCGGCCCGTCAGGTACGGGCGTGGCAGCAGGATCTGCTTGACCTCGTCAGCACCGAAGGCTCCGACAAGCGGTTTGCTGCGCGGATGCTGTCCTTCGGGGTCAACGGAGTTGCGGTCGCGCTGATGGTTGTGGTTTTCGCGTCCACCGGCGGCCTCACCGGCGCGGAAATCGGCATCGCCGGCGGTTCGGCGATTGTCGGTCAGAAACTTCTCGAGGCGGTATTCGGCGAAGATGCCGTGCGACGGCTCGCCCGTACTGCCCGCGACAACCTGCAGCGCCGCTGCAGGCTGTTGCTTGATGTGGAACAGGAAAAATTCACGGTGCTGCTTGAACCGGTGTCCCAGCAGACGCCGCCCGAAACCCTTGCCGGATATGCCCGCGCCTTGGCGCGCACGAACTTCGCGGGCGGCACACCAGCAGGGCCGGGCGGCAGCCGATGAGCAGGCACCGCGGGACGCGGTCAAAGAACGGGCTCACGGAGCAGCTGGAGGCGCTCGATAAAGCGCGGGAACTGGGGGAGGGAAGGCTTCCTGAGGAGCCGTTGCAGCAGCTCTTCGGGGTTCTCGACCGCGCGAGCAGCAGGCGGTCCCTTTCCGCGGACCACACCGTCGTCGGCATTTTCGGCCCAACGGGGAGCGGAAAATCCTCGTTGATCAACGCCCTCAGCGGCACCGAGGTGGCGCGCGTGGCTGCACGGCGGCCGACGACTTCCGAACCGCTCGCCGTCGTATGGCGTCCCGAAGGAAGCGGAGCCCTCCTCGATTGGCTCGAGGTGAACCAGCGGCACGAGATGCCAGCTCCCGCGCAGGGTCAGCCCACGGGTGGCCTGATCCTGCTCGATCTGCCTGACTTCGACTCGACCGCCTTGGCACACCGTGAGGTTGTCCAGCGCATGGCGGGCCAGGTCGACGTGCTTCTGTGGGTGGTTGACCCGCAGAAGTACGCCGATGCGGCGCTGCACTACGACTTCCTGCGGCCGCTCGCCTCGCACGGCGCAGTGACGCTCGTGGCATTGAACCAGGCGGACCGCTTGTCGCAGGAGGACCGCAAGCAGGTGCTTGAGTCGCTTGCCGGAATCCTCAAGGGCGAGGGCCTTGGCGCAGTTCAGCTGTTCCCCGTCTCCGCGCGCACCGGGGAGGGCCTTGAGGACCTGTCCGGTGCCATTCAGGCGATCGCCGCCGGCAAGGAAGCGGCAAACGCCCGCCTCACCGCGGACGTCGTCGATGCGTCAGCGCACCTCGCCGCCTTCACCGGAGCACTGGATGCTGCAGTGCCGGACAAGGCGGCCCAGGGCGCACTCGCTGCTCGGCTCGCCGAGGCTGCAGGGGTCGATACCGTGGTGCGTGCCGTCACCGCCTCCTACCGGCGTGATGCACGCGCAGCCACAGGCTGGCCGGTGACCCGCTGGCTCGCGGCGCTCCGTCCGGACCCGCTGCGACGATTAAACCTGCGCCGCAGCGATATCGACGCCGCCCTCCGCCGTACCTCGCTGCCGCAGGGCAGCCCGGCACAGCAGGCGAGGGTCGACCAGGCACTGCGCACCTTTGCCGATACGGCGGCAGGGTCCGCCGTCGAACCCTGGCGCACCTCGATCCGTTCGGCGGCCCGGGACTCCGTGCCGGCACTGCTCGACGGACTTGACCAGGCCGTCGCAGGGGCGGATCTCGACACCGGGAAACGGTCATGGTGGTGGCCGCTCGTTGGTTTGCTGCAGTGGATCGCGCTTGTCGCGCTGGCAGCCGGCGCCGGGTGGCTGGCCGTGCTTGCCGTGCTCGGGTTCCTGCAGCTCAATGTGCCCGACGCACCCGAGTATGAAGGCTTCCCGCTGCCGACCCTGCTCGTTCTCGGGGGAGCTGCGGCCGGCATCGCACTGGCGATCCTTGCGGCGTTCATTGCCCGCTTCACCGCGAAGGCGCGGGGCTCAAAGGCCCGACGGCGGCTGCGGGCCGCCTGTGCACGGGTTGCCGAAACCCTCGTCATCAAGCCGGTGTCCGCCGAAATTGCGCGGTACAACGCTTTCCGGTCAGCCGTTGCCGCGGCGCAGAACCCCCGCTGAGGCGTTCCTCCGGTCCCGGCCGGTGCCCGTTCCGTGGCTAGCTGTCCACAGGGGAGCTTCGCGGTTGGCCAGCGCGCCCGAAATGGGAGCGTCGGCGTCGGTCAGCCAGCCAGCCAGTCGGGAACGGGGCCCGTCGGCGTCGGCAAGCTAGCCGGGCAGCGCCGCGAGGACCTTGTTGAGCGTCCGGAGGTTGCGGGTCGTCGAGACCGGCCGGAACCGGCCCTTTGACGTGAGTTTGCTGAGTTCGGAGTCGAGGGTGGCACCGCGCGGTGCCTGCCAGGCGGCGGCTTCGGTGCTCAGCACCACAAGGTTCTCGCCGGCGGCTGCCGCGGCTGATGCGATCTCGCTCAAGGCCTTGCCGTCGGAGAAGAGGGTGACGTAGGCGTGGACGTCGGGATCGTCCGCAGGGAACGGGCACGCCTTGACGAGTTCGGCGAGCTGGCGGGCCTCAAGCACCACCACCCAGGCTTCGTAATCGAAGGCCTCGCGCAGGCGCTCCTCCACCCGAGCCTTCAGTTCCGCCGGCCCCAGCGACGAAGTGCAGACGAGGTTCCCTGTCGCAAGGACTGTCTTGACCTCGGCCACGGGAAGGGACGCGACCGCCTGCCGCAGATCCTCCATGCGCAGGGTGATGCCGTTGACGTTGATGCCGCGCAGGAACACGGCATACCGCCCCGGAGTCCCGGCTACCTTCTGCGCCGCCGGCGTCACTGGGCCGCGGCCTTGCTGACGGCCTGGGTGAGCTGCTGCGCGGCGCTCGTGACGACCTCGGCGTGGATCCGGCCGGGCTGCCGGGTGAGCCGTTCCATGGGTCCGGATATTGAGACGGCGGCGATCACCCTGCCGGACGGTCCGCGCACCGGGGCCGAGACCGAAGCGACGCCGGGTTCCCGCTCGCCGAGGCTCTGCGCCCAGCCGCGGCGGCGCACTCCGGCGAGGACCGTTGGCGTAAACCGGGCGTTCTGCAGGCCCTGGAGCAACCGGTCATGGTCCTCCCACGCGAGGAGGCACTGGGCGGCCGATCCCGCCTTCATCGACAGCTGCGTGCCGACCGGAATGGTGTCGCGCAGGCCAACGGGACGTTCGGCGGAGGCCACGCACACCCGCCACTCGCCCTGGCGGCGGAACAACTGGGCGCTTTCGCCGGTGTCGTCCCGGAGCTGAAGCAGGACCGGCCCCGCCGAGGCAATGAGCCGGTCCTCACCTGCAGCACTGGCAAGTTCGACAAGGCGGCTGCCGAGCACGAACCGGCCCTGAATGTCGCGGCTCACAAGCCTGTGGTGGGCCAGTGCAAGTGCCAGCCGGTGGACCGTAGGGCGGGCAAGGCCCGTCGATGCCACCAACTGCGCCAAAGTGGTCGGTCCCGCCTCGAGGGCATCGAGCACCATTGCCGCTTTGTCTATCACTCCCACACCGCTAGAATTGTCCATAAGTTGATATTGCCGTCTCATTATCTGAGACGCAAGTCGAGGAACTGGCGTTTTGCGGCGCACCGCTGGTTCAGTTGATCGGGAAGGCCCCGCTCGGCGGAGGGAATGCGACGGTCCGGCTGGACCGGTGGCAGTTCCACGGCGAAGCGCGTGCGGAGAGCAGCGGAGGAAACGGGATATGGGAAAGACACTGGCCGAGAAGGTGTGGGACGCGCATGTGGTCCGCAAGGGCGAGGTCGTGGGAGCCGAGGCCCAGCCCGACCTCCTTTACATTGACCTTCACCTCATCCACGAAGTCACCTCCCCCCAGGCCTTCGAGGGGCTTCGGCTCGCCGGGCGCCCGTTGCGCAGGCCCGACCTCACCATTGCCACCGAGGACCACAACACCCCGACGCTCGACATCGACAAGCCCATCGCCGACCTCACCAGCCGCACCCAGATCGAGACCCTCCGCGCGAACTGCAGGGAGTTCGGGGTGCGCCTGCACTCGCTCGGCGACGCCGAGCAGGGCATCGTCCACGTTGTCGGCCCGCAGCTCGGGCTCACCCAGCCGGGGCTGACGGTCGTGTGCGGCGATTCCCACACGTCCACCCACGGAGCGTTCGGCGCCCTCGCCATGGGAATCGGAACCTCCGAAGTCGAACACGTCATGGCCACCCAGACACTGTCGCTGAAGCCTTTCAAGACGATGGGGATCACTGTTGAGGGAACCCTGAAGCCGGGAGTCACCTCGAAGGACATCATCCTGGCTGTCATCGCGAAGATCGGGACCGGCGGCGGCCAGGGCTACGTGCTCGAATACCGGGGGTCGGCCATCCGGGCACTGTCGATGGAAGCGCGGATGACCATCTGCAACATGTCGATCGAAGCCGGCGCCCGCGCAGGGATGATCGCTCCCGACGACACGACGTTCAACTACCTCAAGGGCCGCCCGCACGCCCCGCAGGGCGCCGACTGGGATGCCGCCGTCGAGAACTGGCGCGAACTGCGCACCGACGACGACGCCGTCTTTGACGCCGAGGTCTTCCTCGACGCGAACGACCTTGAGCCGTTCGTCACCTGGGGCACCAACCCGGGGCAGGGCGTTTCCCTCTCCCAGACCGTTCCCGCGCCGTCGGACTTCTCCGACGAGAACGACAAGGCCGCTTGCGAACGCGCCCTCGACTACATGGCCCTTGAAGCCGGCACGCGCATGAAGGACATCCGCGTTGACACCGTGTTCCTCGGCTCCTGCACCAACAGCAGGATCGAGGATCTCCGGATCGCCGCCGACATCATCAAGGGCCGCACCAAGGATCCGGCGGTGCGCATGATGGTTGTTCCAGGCTCGGCCCGCGTCCGGCTCGAAGCCGAGGCCGAGGGGCTCGACCAGGTCTTCAAGGACTTCGGTGCCGAATGGCGCTTCGCCGGATGTTCGATGTGCCTCGGCATGAACCCGGACCAGCTGGCGCCGGGGGAGCGCTGCGCGTCGACGTCGAACCGGAACTTCGAGGGCCGGCAGGGCAAGGGAGGCCGCACCCACCTGGTGTCGCCGGTCGTCGCCGCCGCAACCGCCGTGCGGGGAACCCTGAGTTCGCCCTCGGACCTCGACCCGCTGCCACCGTCCCGCGAGTACTCCGGCGCTGCCGCCGCAACGCCGCCTTCCGCACCCCCCGCAGCCTAGGAGCCCCGCCATGGAGAAAATCACAACCCACACGGGAATCGGTGTCCCGCTGCGCCAGAGCAACGTCGACACCGACCAGATCATCCCCGCGGTCTACCTCAAACGCATCACCCGGACCGGCTTTGAAGACGCCCTCTTCGCAGCCTGGCGCAAGGACGAGAACTTCATCCTGAACCGCGAGCCCTACAACCGCGGCTCGGTCCTCGTTGCGGGTCCGGACTTCGGCACCGGCTCCTCACGCGAACACGCGGTCTGGGCACTTAAGGACTTCGGATTCCGCGCAGTGCTGTCCTCGCGGTTCGCCGACATCTTCCGCGGCAACTCGGGCAAACAGGGCCTTGTGGCCGCGCAGGTGGCCCAGGACGACATCGAACTGATCTGGAAGGTTCTCGAGAACGAACCCGGGGCCACGGTCACGGTCGATCTCCAGGCACGCACTGTGCACTGCGGCACGGTCACAGCGCCGTGCCAGATTGACGACTACACGCGGTGGCGGCTGCTGGAGGGGCTCGACGACATCGGGCTCACCCTCCGGCACGAGGAAGACATCACCGCCTTCGAGGCCACAAGGCCCACCTTCAAGCCCAAAACGCTGCCCGTCCGCACCTGATGCCGGACGGCGGTGAGCCGCCGTCCCGCCCGTCCCGGGCCTTCTCCGGCACTTCCGGACCGCTGGCCATGCCCTTCGGCCGGTCTTGTGTGATGCTCCTTTCATTATGGAATCATCGCCGCCGGCGCGCGGTTCCTACCGTTAGGCAAGGCAATGATGAAATACCCTTGCATTTCAGTCTTGATGAACAAGCTCCTATGCTGGACGAGGGCAATCACGTTTTCCGGGGGCTTATTTGTATGAGGAAATTAGGTATTCATGGGTAGCGTTCTGACCATCCGCGGTGGTGTTCCTCTCAACGGGAAGGTCTCCGTTCGCGGAGCGAAAAACCTCGTGCCGAAGGCCATGGTGGCCTCCCTTCTTGGCAACTCGCCGTCGATTCTGCGCAACGTTCCGGAGATCAAGGACGTCGAGGTCGTCACGAGCCTGCTGCGGCTGCACGGCGTCGAGGTCACCAAGGACCCGGTCACGGGCGACCTCACCATGGATCCGGTCAATGCGAAGATCGCCCAGTCGAAAGATATCGACGCCCACGCCGGTGACTCGCGTATCCCCATCCTCTTCTGCGGTCCCCTGATGCACAGCATCGGCGAGGCATTTATCCCAGACCTCGGCGGCTGCAAGATCGGCGACCGCCCCATCGACTACCACCTCCAGGTGCTGCGCAACTTCGGCGCCGTCGTCGACAAGCGCCCCGGGGGCATCTCCATCTCCGCGCCCAAGGGCCTCCACGGCGCGAAGCTCTCCCTGCCGTACCCCAGCGTCGGCGCCACCGAGCAGGTGCTGCTGACCGCGATCCGCGCCGACGGCATCACCGAGCTCTCCGGTGCAGCCGTCGAGCCGGAAATCATGGACCTCATCGCCGTGCTCCAGAAGATGGGTGCGATCATCACGGTCCAGACCGACCGCGTGATCCGCATCGAAGGCGTCAAGGAACTCACCGGCTACAACCACAAGGCGATCTCCGACCGCAACGAGACCGCTTCGTGGGCCTCGGCGGCACTTGTTACAAAGGGCGACATCTACGTCGAGGGCGCGCGCCAGCTCGACCTCACGGCGTTCCTCAACACCTACCGGAAGATCGGCGGCGCCTTCGACGTCGACGACGACGGCATCCGTTTCTACCACCCGGGCGGGCCGCTTTCCCCGCTGGTGCTTGAGACCGACGTCCACCCCGGCTTCATGACCGACTGGCAGCAGCCCCTCGTCGTCGCGCTGACCCAGGCGTCGGGCGTATCGATCGTCCACGAAACCGTCTACGAGAACCGCTTCGGGTTCACGGAAGCCCTGATCCGCATGGGCGCGAACATCCAGGTGCACCGCGAATGCCTCGGCAGCGTCCCGTGCCGGTTCGGCCAGCGGAACTTCCTGCACTCGGCAGTGATTTCCGGGCCGACGCAGCTCCACGGCGCAGACATCGATATCCCCGACCTGCGCGGCGGCTTCAGCCACCTGATCGCCGCCCTCGCCGCCGACGGCACCTCGCGCGTCACCGGCATCGAGCTGATCAACCGCGGATACGAGCGCTTCCAGGACAAGCTCGAGGGCCTCGGCGCCGACTTCGACATCACGGAGGAAGCCCCGGTTCTGGCCGCGGGACTCCGCTAAGGGCCGGGGTACCGCCATGGGTGAACCAGGCAGGTCACGGGCGACGTTCGCCGTGCTCGCCGCAATTCTTCGGCCGGTGATGAACCTGCTGATGAACAAGCAGTGGATCGACGAGCACAAGCTGCCCCGGGACACCGGCTTCATCGTCTGCCCCAACCATGTCACCGAGATTGATCCGGTCATCGTCGGGCATTTCCTGTACAACAACAAGGTGATGCCCCACTTCCTCGCGAAGGCGTCGCTGTTCTCCGTCCCCGTCCTTGGTGCCGCACTGCGCGCCACCCGGCAGATTCCTGTCGAGAGGACGACGGCGGGCGCCAACCGGTCCCTTGATGCGGCGCGGGCGGCGATCGCCGACGGCGGCGGCGTGATCATCTATCCCGAGGGAACGCTGACGCGCGATCCGAACATGTGGCCCATGAAGGGCAGGACCGGTGCAGCACGGCTCGCCCTGCAGACTGGCGCGCCTGTCGTTCCGCTGGTCCACTGGGGCGCACAGGAAGTCTTCCCCCGGTACGCCAAGCGGCTTTACCTCTTCCCGCGGAAAACCTCGCGCGTGATCGCCGGGGACCCGGTGGACCTCAGCGAGTTCGAGGGCGCCCCGATCACAAGGGCGACCCTCGACGCGGCAACCGAGCGCATCCTCGACTCGATCACCTCCCTCGTCGCCCAGCTGCGGGGCGAAGAACCTCCAGCGGAGCGCTGGGATCCCGCGGTCAAACGTCAGAAGCGCACCGGCAGGAACTTCGAAGTGACCGAAGGGGACGGCGCGTGAGCGTCATGACTCCGGTTGCCGCCCGTCCGGGCCCGGCCCGGGTTGCCGTCCTCGGCGCCGGAAGCTGGGGAACCACCTTCGCGAAGGTCGTCGCGGACTCCAACCCTGATCTGCCGGTCAGGCTGTGGGCGCGCCGCGAGGAAGTGGCCCTCGAGATCAACGGCCTGCACCGCAACAGCCGCTATCTGGGGGACACCGTGCTGCCGGGGAATATCAGTGCCTCAAGCCATGTCGACGAGGTGCTCGCCGGAGCCGAGCTCGTCATCCTCGCCGTGCCGGCGCAGTCACTCCGCCCGCAGCTTGTGGGCTGGAAAGCGCTGATGCCCGCGAACGCCGTCGTCGTGTCCCTGATGAAGGGACTCGAGGTGGGAACCGACGCGCGCATGAGCGAAGTCATCGCCGCCGAACTCGGGCTGCCAGCGGACCGGGTCGCCGTCGTTTCCGGACCGAACCTTGCGATGGAGATTGCGCGGCAGGAACCGACAGCTTCCGTTGTGGCATGCCAGGACCACGACGTCGCGGCCTGGATCGCAGCGGCCTGCACCGCCTCCTACTTCCGCCCCTACACCACCACCGATGTCGTTGGCGTGGAAATCGGCGGCATCGTCAAGAACGTCATCGCCCTCGCCGTCGGAATCTGCGAGGGCCGCCGCATGGGGGACAACACGAAGGCCTCCGTCATCACCCGTGGCCTCGCCGAGACAACCCGCCTCGCCGTCGCACTCGGGGCGCGGTCCGAGACGCTGGCGGGACTGGCCGGCATGGGAGACCTCATCGCCACCTGCTCCTCGGCTCTGTCGCGCAACCACACGGCGGGTCGCCTTCTTGGGCAGGGACTCACGCTCGAGCAGGTCACAGTGCGCATGAACCAGACGGCGGAGGGCATCAAATCGGCCCAGGCGGTCCTCGACCTCGCCACCCAGCTTGGAGTCGACATGCCCATTACCGATAACGTGGTGTCGGTGCTCCAGGGGAACATCTCCGTTGACGACTTAGGGCCGCGACTGCTGGCCCGTGACCTCAAGCCGGAAGGCGAACATACTCTGTGACCAGCGAATCCAGCATCACCTCCGGGCGAAAGCCCCGCGTCCTGGTGCTCTTCGGCGGCCGTTCGAGCGAACACGCGGTCAGCTGCGTAACAGCCGCCGGCGTCCTCAATGCCATTGACCGCACCAAGTACGACGTCGTGCCCGTAGGCATCGCCAAAAACGGGCAGTGGGCGCTTGTCTCCTCGGACCCGTCCCAGTGGTCGCTGCGCTCCGACACGCAGCCGGAGGTGACGGCCTCGGCCGAGTCCGTCGCCATGTCAAGCGTCTCGGTTGACGGGTCCGGAAGCGGTCATGAACTGCGCGTCTCGGCTCCGGACCAGCTTCCGCGCAGCCTCGGCGGAATCGACGTTGTGCTGCCGCTGCTTCATGGTCCGTTCGGCGAGGACGGCACGCTTCAGGGCATGCTGGAGATGGCTGATGTCCGGTACGTTGGCGCGGGCGTCCTTGCCTCGGCGGTAGGAATGGACAAGCACTACATGAAGGTGGTGTTCACCGCTGCGGGGCTCACGGTCGGACCCTACGAGGTGATCACCGACCGCCAGTGGCTGAGGGACAGTGACGACTGCCTGCGGCGGGCGGCCGCCCTGAGTTTCCCCGTTTTCGTCAAGCCGGCCCGGGCCGGATCGTCGATGGGGATCACGAGGGTCGAAGGCCCTGCGGGCCTGCGCGGCGCCGTCGAAGCGGCACGCTCGTTCGACCCGAAGGTCATCGTCGAAGCGGGGATCACCGGGCGTGAGATCGAGGTGGCGGTGCTTCAGGGCCGCGGAACCGACGAGCCCCGGACGTCCCTGCCCGGCGAAATCGCCGTACAGCCCGGCGACCACGAGTGGTACGACTTCGAGGCGAAGTACGTAGACGGCGCCGCGGCTGAACTCAGCTGCCCGGCTGATCTACCGCCCGACGTGACGGCAAAGGTCCAGGACCTAGCGGCCCGGGCGTTCGACGCAGTGGGCGCTGAGGGCCTCTCGCGCGTCGACTTCTTCTATACACCGGCCGGCGACCTGATCATCAACGAAATCAACACCATGCCGGGATTCACCCCGATCAGCATGTACCCGCAGATGTGGGCGAAGTCCGGGCTGACGTATACCGACCTCATCGATGAGCTGATCAGCCTGGCCCTCAGCCGCGGCACAGGGCTTCGCTGAGCCGCCAACGGCCTTCCCTGCGGCGCCGCGGCGGCGTCGCCACCGGCCAGACTCTCCGCCACGCGCAATGAAAAGCGCCCCTCCCCATTCGGGGAGGGGCGCTTCTCATTGACCCGGGCGCCTAGATGAGGCCCACCGAGAGTTCGTTCTTCGTGCCGAAGCGGTGTGCCGTGATGCTGACAGCCTGCTCGTGGAGGAACGGCAGCAGCTCGATGCGGCCCGCCTCGGTCACCGGCTGGGAGTAGACGGCGATGTCGGGGCGTCCGCCGGTTGCCGCGGCAAGCGCCGAAGCGTCCCCTCCGATGAGGCGGATGCGGCCGGCGGAGAACTGATCCGCCTTGGCGAGCCAGGCGGCGTCGTCCTCGACCGTCACGGACTCGGCGAACAACCGCACTGCAGTGCCCAAGGCACTGCTCAGCGGCACCGCTGAAGAAACCGTCACGGGGGAACCCGCTGCCGCCGCCGCCGCGAGGACGCGGACGAGCTTGGCGACGGGCTCGCCTTCCGAAAGCCGGACCGTGACGGGAACCGGGCGGTAGCGGAACACGTTGCGCTCGGCGGTGAGGTCGGAGACGTCCTTGGCGGCCCCGAACTCTTCAGCCCAGGCGACGGCGTCGGAGGCGGCGGCGCGCTGGAGCATCGCGAAGTCGTCGCCGTGCAGTTCCGAGCCCGCATCGGGTGCCACGGCGGCGAGCAGCGGCTGCGCGGCCGGAACGGGCTCCGCCGATGCCATTGATTCCCGTGTGGACCAGTTGCCGAGCCCGACGAGGTAGTTGGGCCCACCGGCCTTGGTTCCCGCACCGACGGCCGACTTCTTCCAACCGCCGAAGGGCTGGCGCTGGACGATTGCCCCGGTGATGCTGCGGTTGATGTAGAGGTTTCCGGCCTGCACAGTGTCGATCCACGTTCCGATCTCGGCGGGATCCAGCGAGTGGAGGCCTGCCGTGAGCCCGTAATCGACGCCGTTCTGCAGCTCGATGGCTTCCTCGAGGGTTTCAGCCGTCATCACTCCCAGGATCGGGCCGAAGAACTCGGTGAGGTGGTAGTGCGAGCCGCGCTTCACGCCGGCGCGGACGCCGGGGCTCCAGAGCCGCCCGGTGTCGTCGAGGCGCTGCGGTTCGATCAACCAGTTTTCCCCTTCACCCAGGGAGGTCAGGCCCTCAAGCAGCTTGCCCTCCGCCGGTTCGATGATCGGTCCCATCTGGGTTGTTGGGTCGTCGGGGTAGCCCACCTTCATTGAGCTGACGGCGTCAACGAGCTGGTTGCGGAAACGCTGGGAGTGCCGAACGCTTCCGACAAGGATCACAAGCGAAGCGGCGGAGCACTTCTGGCCGGCATGGCCAAAGGCGGAGTAGGCAACGTCCTTCGCGGCGAGGTCGAAGTCGGCGCTCGGTGTCACGATGATCGCGTTCTTGCCCGAGGTTTCGGCCAGCAGCGGAAGGTCCTTGCGGAAGGACCGGAAGAGCGCTGCCGTCTCGTAACCGCCGGTGAGGATCACGCGGTCCACCCTGGGGTCGAAGATCAGCTGCTTACCGAGCGAACGTTCATCCAGCTGCACGAGGTGAAGCACTCCGCGCGGAACGCCCGCCTCCCACAGCGCTTCGATCATGACCGAGCCGCTGCGCCGGGCCTGGGTGGCCGGCTTGATGATCACCGAGGATCCCGCGGCAAGCGCGGCCAGGGTCGATCCCGCGGGGATGGCGACGGGGAAGTTCCACGGGGGAGTGACAACCGTCAGTTTCGCCGGCGTGTAGACAGCGCCGTCGACGTCGCCGAGCCCGCGGGCGAGTTCGGCGTAGTAGTGGGCAAAGTCGATGGCTTCGGAAATTTCGGGGTCAGACTGGTCGAGGGTCTTGCCCGTCTCGGAAGCCATCACCTCCATCAGGTCGGCGCGCCGGGACTCGAGGACGTCTCCGGCACGGTGCAGGATGACGGCCCTTTCGGCCCCGCTCATTGACCCCCAGGCATCCGCCTCGGCGAGGGCCTCGGAGATCACGGCATCAAGGGTTCCGGAATCGGTGAGGGTGGTGGCCGCGACAGTTGCAATTCCGAGCGTCGAGGTCGGAACGCGCGTAAGCACGGCGCGGCCCCACGCCCGGTTCGTCGGCAGCGACGGGTCGGTGTCCGGAGTGTTGTGGAAACCTTCAGCGGGGGAGACGGGGGCGGATTTGGTGCGGTTTTGGATCCGGTTGGGTCCGGGAATGGAGTCGTCGAGGGCCTCGAGGGAGCGAAGGAAACGTTCTTCCTCGCGGGCGAACAAGGCCTCGTTGGAGGAGAGCTCGAAGACCGCCGACATGAAGTTCTCCTGGCTGGCTCCCTCTTCGAGCCTGCGGATCAGGTAGGCGATGGCGACGTCGAACTCGCGGGGGTGGACAACGGGGGTGTAGAGGAGCAGCGAGCCGACGTCCCTCTTCACTGCCTCGGCCTGTCCCTGGGCCATGCCGAGGAGCATTTCGAATTCGATGCCGTCGCGGACTCCGCGCTCACCGGCAAGCAGCCAGGCGAACGCGAGATCGAAGAGGTTGTGTCCCGCAACGCCGATGCGAACGTTGCGGATGCGCTCGGGGTCAAGCGCGTAGTTGAGGACGCGCTTGTAGTGGGTGTCGGATTCCTGCTTGGAGCCCCAGGTGGCCAGCGGCCAGTCGTGGAGTGACGACTCCACCTGCTCCATGGGCAGGTTTGCGCCCTTCACAACGCGGACCTTGATGCTGGCGCCCCCGTTCGCTCGGCGCTTTGCTGCCCACTCCTGCAGGCGGATCATTGCGGCGAGTGAGTCGGGCAGGTAGGCCTGCAGGACGATGCCGGCCTCGAGATTGTGGAACTCCGGCCGGTCCAGGATCGCCGTAAATACGGCGATCGTCATGTCGAGGTCCTTGTATTCCTCCATGTCCAGGTTGATGAACTTGGGGCGGGGGGCGTTCGCGGCGCGCTCGTATAGCGGGATGAGCCTCTCGGCGACGTGCTCCACCGCCTCCTCGAAGGCCCAGGGGGAGTGCGGCGACACAGTGGAGGAAACCTTGATCGAGACATAATCGACGTCCGGGCGGGCGAGCAGCTTCATCGTGCCCTCAAGCCGGCGTTCGGCCTCGTGCTCGCCGAGGACCGCCTCGCCGAGCAAATTGACGTTCAACCGCACGTCGTCCTTGCGGATCTTGCTGATCGAACGCCCAAGCTTCTTATCAGAAGCGTCGATGATGAGATGTCCCACCATCTCCCGCAGCACACGCCGCGCCACGGGGATGACGACCTGGGGGAGCACCGGAGCGACGGTTGCGCCGAGGCGCACCGCGGAGCGCATGTACCAGGGCAGGAAGGACGGGACCTTCGGGGCGATGGCGGCGAGGTTGCGTGCGGCCACCGAGAGGTCCTCGGGGCGGATCACACCGTCAACGAAGCCGACAGTGAATTCGAGTCCGTGCGGATCCTTGAGGACTCCGGCCAGCTGCTGCGCCGATGCATCAACCGGGATTGTTGCTGCTTCTTCGAGCCAGCGGCGCACGAGCGCCGTTGACTCCGCGGCCAGGTGCTCCGGAATCGCTCCTGCACCGGCAACGGCACTCGGGCCCGTGGGGGCTGCGGCGCCTTTTCCGCCGTCGGAGACTACGTCTTCGCGGTCGGACAATGAGCTTGTCATGATTTTCTATCCATTCGACTGTTAATGGTGCCGTCCTGGGTGGACGGTGGGGAGCCGGTGCGCCGGGTTTAGGTGCTCCGGAGGTCTTCAGGGTGCCGAGGGCTGCCCGGGTTCATCAGGGAGTGCTTCCGCCCGTAGAACCAGTAGATCGCAAGGCCGATGACCAGCCAGACGAAGAAGCGCATCCAGGTTTCGAACTCAAGCTGAAGCATGAGGAACCCGGAGGACAGGACGCCGAAGGCGGGTACGAAGGGCATCAGCGGAAGCCGGAAGGTCCGGGGAGCATCCGGTGCGTTGCGCCGCAGCACGATGACCGCGATGCAGACCACGACGAACGCGGCGAGGATGCCGATGTTGGTCAGGTCGGCCACCGCACGGATGGGGAAGACGCCGGCAAGCAGGGCCGCGGCCACACCGGCGATCCAGGTGACGCGCTGCGGGGTGCCATGCCGATCGGTTGCCGAGAACCAGCGGGGAAGCAGGCCGTCGCGGCTCATGGAGAACCAGACCCGGGTGACCCCGAGGAGGAACGTCAGCATGACGGTCAGGATGGAGATGACGGCGAAGGCCGAGATGATTGTGGCGATGACCGGCAGGCCCACGGACTGGAAGGCCGACGCAAAGCCGGCCGTGGGGCTGATCTCGGTGTAGTTCTGCATACCGGTGAGCACCAGCGTGGCCAGGACGTAGAGGGTCATGGCGATGGCCAGGGAGAGCAGGATGGCCTTGGGCATGTGCTTCTTGCCGTCGGTTGCCTCCTCGGCGGCCGTGCTCATTGCGTCGTAACCAAAGACTGCGAAGAATACGGTGGCAGCGCCGGCGAACACCGCGCCGAAGCCGGAGGGCATGAACGGGGTGTAGTTGTCGGCGTTGACGTAGAAGAAGCCGAGGCCAACAATGCCGAGGATCAGCAGGATTTTCAGCCCGACGGCGATCAGCTCGAACCGGCCGAAGGTCTTGGTGCCTCGGCTGAGGATGAAGGTGATGAGGAGGCACACAACGATGGCCGGAATGTTCACGACGCCGCCGGGAATGGTGTCGGCCGTACCCTGCATCCAGACCGGGACGTTAATGCCGATGCCCGACATGAATTCCGTGAAGTAGCCGGAGATGCCGATGGCGACTACCGCAACGATCGCGATGTATTCAAGGAGCAGGTCCCAGCCGATGAACCAGCCGATGATTTCGCCCAACGCGACGTAGCCGTAGGTGTAGGCGGAACCAGCGCGGGGAATCATCCCTGCGAACTCGGCGTAGGAAAGTGCGGCAGCCGCGCTGGCAAGTCCCGCAACGAGGAAGGAGATCAGAACGGCTGGTCCGACCGGCTCGCCGTCGGCGCCGCCGTTGGCAACCAGCCCGGCCAGGGTGAAGATGCCGACGCCAATAATGCCGCCGACACCGATGGCGGTCAGTTGCCACAGGCCGAGGCTCTTGAACAGCCCACTGCCCTTGTGCTCGTCCTCCACCTCTTCGATGGGCTTCCGGCGGAGAACGGACGTTGACATTCCGCCCGCGGAGGGCAGCCCTTGATTCGATGAATTCGTCATAACAGTCCATCCGGGAGAAGGAACGGGTAATTGGGCGGCATTGCCCCCTGTGGACAGCGGTCACGCCACTTTGCGATCTGATCAATTATGGAGCGCAACTTCGATAAGGGAAAGTGAGCTTTTACGAATGATACTGTTCAGATTCCTTAATGAATCGAGGTAGCAATGCTTGACGTGCGAAGGCTGCGGCTGCTCCGGGAGCTCAAGCTGAGGGGAACCCTTGGCGAGGTGGCGGCCGCCTTGCGGTACAGCCCATCCTCGGTATCCCAGCAGCTTGCCCTCCTGGAGAAGGAAGCAGGGGTGGAGCTGCTGCGGAAGACCGGCAGGCGGGTGACCCTGACGCCGCAGGCCGAGGTGCTGGTGGCGCACACCGCGGAACTGCTCGAAATCCTCGAGCGTGCGGAAGCGGATCTCGCGGCGTCATTGACATCGGTTGCCGGAACCGTGCGCGTCGCAGTGTTCCAGTCGGCCGCCCTGGCGCTCATGCCCGATGCGCTGACCATCATGGCCGCGGAGTATCCCGAGGTCCGTGTCGAAATGGTGCAGCGGGAACCGGAGACCGCGTTGTATGAGACCTTCGCCAGGGACTTCGACCTTGTGATTGCCGAGCAGTATCCCGGCCATGCGGCGCCCCGGCACCCCGAGCTGGACCAGGTGCCGCTGACTTCGGACGCCATCCGGCTCGCGGTTCCGCCCGGGCCGCTGAACCCGGCGGGCATCCGTTCTGTCTCTGACGCAGCGGATGCGGCATGGGTCATGGAACCGCGTGGGGCTGCCTCCCGGCACTGGGCCGAGCAGGCCTGCCGCCGCGCCGGATTCGAGCCCGATGTGCGATACGAGACCGCTGACCTCCAGGCGCAGATCCGGTTGATCGAATCAGGAAATGCGGTCGCCCTGATGCCCGACCTCGTGTGGACCGGGCGTCGGACGACAGTCGAACTTATCGACCTCCCCGACGATCCCCGCCGCTCGGTCTTCACATCTGCGCGTCGTGCAGGGGCCGGGCGGCCGGCGCTGGTCGCCTGCCGGGAAGTCCTGCAACGCTCGGCAGCGCTAGTTCGGGTGGCAAGCGATGCGGGCGGCGGGACGCCACTGCCGGATGAGCCCTGAGGCGCCCGCTCTCCGGCAGTGGCGTCCCGCCGGTACCACGGTCTGACATTGAATAAGACGCCGGCGTGCAATAAACCGGCGGTCGTCCGCGTTGCTTCAAAGGGCATTCACTTCGCCGGATGACGGCGGTTGGTTGTCTTGAATACTCCGCCAATAAGGTTGATGAATGCCTACTCAGATGAAAGCGGCGTCCGTACCCGCCACGGTGGAACGGGTCGCCGAAACCCTCTTGCCGACGAAGTACGGCACTTTCCGCATGGTCGGCTACCGCGACGCCGAGAACGTCGAGCACGTTGCCCTGAGCCGCGGAATCGGTGACGAGATTCCAGGGACGGCACACCGCCGCCGTCCGGCGGCGCCGCCGCTTGTCCGGGTCCATTCGGAGTGCCTCACCGGCGACGCGTTCGGTTCTTACCGGTGTGACTGCGGTGAGCAGCTTGACGCCGCCCTCCACGCGATCAGCGACGAGGGCCACGGCGTCCTCGTGTATGTACGTGGGCATGAGGGCCGAGGAATCGGGCTGCTGGCCAAGCTGAAGGCCTACGCTCTGCAGGACGAGGGGGTCGACACCGTTGATGCCAACACCTCCCTCGGCCTCCCCGTCGACTCGCGGAACTACCTCCAGGCAGCCGAGATTCTTCAGGATCTTGGCGTGGGACGCATTCGCCTGCTCTCCTCCAACCCTGCGAAGCAGGAGGCGCTGCAGGACCTCGGGATCGACGTCGTCGAGCGGCGTGGACTCCCTGTGCCGGAACGGGCCGAAAATGCTTCATACCTCGCCACCAAGCGCGCCCGTATGCGCCACGACTCCTCGCCGTCAACCGATGTATGGCGGGATCTTCTCGCCGGCACCATCCCCACCGCCCCCGCGACTGCGGAATCCGAAGAGCTCATTCACCGCTATGGTTTCATTGCCGCCGCGCGAACACCCCTCGCTCTCGGCCAGCTCCGGCAGAGCCTCGACGGTTTCATCGCCTCCCGCACAGGTGACGGCGATGTCGCGGCATCCCGTGAGGACCGGGAGCATCTGCACCGGTTACGCGCGCTCGTCGAAGCCGTCATCGTCGGTGCGGACACCGTCATTGCAGACAATTCCGCTCTGACAGTGCGCGAGGTGCCGGGGGAAAACCCTGTGCGGGTGGTTCTCGACACCGCGGCGCGGGTGCCCGCCGATGCGCGCGTGCTCACCGACGGAGCCGCCCCAACCTTGTGGCTCGTCGGAGTCGACACCCGGGTGCCGGAAGTGCTCGCCGCGCACGTTTCCGTTGTCCGGCTCCGTGAGGAGCAGTTCGCACCGCATGAACTCTTGAAGCTTCTGGCCCAGCGGGGACTGCGCACGGTGCTGGTCGAGGGAGGCGGACGTACCGTCTCGCGTTTTGTTGGCGACGGTGCGCTGGACCGCCTCTACCTGACGACCGCTCCTGTCCTGGTGGGTGACGGGCTGCCCGGCATACGGTTCGCGGGCGCAGACGCCCTCGCCGAAGCGCGCACAGCACCGGTGCGGCGCTTCGTATTTGGGCAGGACATCTGCACCGAGTTCAACTTCGCAGCTACGCGCTAGGTATCTGCCGCAGCACGGCTCGCAGGCGCGGGGAGCGGGTCCCGGCACCACTGGGCATACCCGTGCCTAGTCGGAAACCCGTTTGCTCTTCTTCTGCAAGCGGTCGATGTGCTGGGATGCCTCTGCCTTGGTTATGTCCGCGGGTATCTCTTCGCCCGCCTCGCGGGCGAGGGTGTCGAGGTAGCTGCGTTGAGCGTCGGTCATTGGTTCATCCCCGGTGACCCAATCGGCAGGGTCACGTTCGGGGTTGCCGCTCGGTTCGGGAGTTGCGCTTCCCAGGGTGTCTGCCATTGAGTTTCCCATCACTTGGACTCCGAATATTCTCTCAGTCTACTTACTTTCTCCCGCCGCGGGCCGCTCTTTGGGGCTGCGCCAGGGGACATATCCGGTGCTGACGAACTGCGGCCGACGGCGCCGGATTGCTGGTGGGCACGGCGAAGCCGCCGGTTGGAGTGAGCCGCCAGCTTCATGCGTTGTCCGGCGTAGGGGACGCCACCGCGCAACCTGTAGAGGATGGCCACCCAGATGCAGATACTTCTCTCAAGTACCCACAAGGGTGCCCATAGGGCTGACATCGGGCCGAAGATCGCCTGGCCTCCGTGTCTGCGCCGTCCAACCTCCGCGAGCGCCACTACCGCAAGCAACGCGGTCAGCAGGCGCCGCGGCCGTCTGGCACAGAAGACGCTAAGGGGCAGGAGCGCGAGTTCGACGCTGAGCCTTCCCGGTTGGGCAAAACTGTCGTACGCCTGCCGTACGCGTTGGCCGAGGAAGTGGCGGGCCGTTGGAGGACGCCGAACAACGAAGACGTCGTCGGCCTTCCTCTGACGACCTCCGCGGGCGCGCAGGGTCCGAATAAGCTCGAGGTTCTCGAAAAGTGCTTCAGCACTGTAGGCGTTCGCTGGGTCGAGAAGCGATCTCCGTACGGCCAGCGTGCCCGGGTAGTCGGAGGCCAAGGCGCGGTTGAGGAGGGTTCGCGCAGTGTCCCACCGCGCGTGCCATGGCATGGGGCTGAAGTAGTTCTGTGGTCGCACCAGATCCACAGAGTCGAGGAGGCGCACTACCTGTTCGAGCTCGGCAGCACGGTAACGGACGTCGTCGTCGGCTATGACGAGACGGTCGTGCCGGGCAATCCGGATGCCGGTCACTACCCCCATCACTTTGCCGTTGCCATATCCGGAGATTTCGGGCTGCACGTGGCGCACCCGAGGCGGGAGCCGGTCTGCGTGGCGCTGGAAAATGACTTCGGGGGAGCCATCCACAACCGTGATATCGGCCCAGTGGGGGAGCTGGGCAAGGTAATCGGCCAGCTCCTCAAGTGGGCCGTCGTCGTTCCACTTCAAGGGGAGGATGTATTCCGCTGCCAGTCCCATCAAGAACCTGGATCCTTCCGTAACTTATCGGCAAAGTCGATCGCAGGCATCAACTAGTAAGTCTGCTTTGTATTACTCAGCTAAGTGTGCCTACTGTGATTGCGCAAGTAGAAGCTCAATCTGCCCGTATGGATTCGAGGAGGAAATATGACTCAGCCCGCCCAGCAGCAGACGCCGCCCGGAAGCACCGAAGCGATGGATCCACGACCCGACCACGGTGAGCAGAGCTACAAGGGATCGGGCCGGCTCCTCGGAAAGGCGGCGGTGATCACCGGTGGCGACAGCGGCATCGGAAAGGCGGTCGCGATCGCGTACGCCCGCGAAGGCGCGGACGTGCTCATCAGTTACCTCAGTTCCGAGGAGGAGGACGCCCAGGATACCGCGCGTTGGGTGGAAGCAGCCGGACGGAAAGCCGTCCTGTTTCCCGGTGATCTTGCCGACCCCGCATACTGCAGGTCGATCATTTCTAAGGCGGTCGAGGAATTCGGGCAGGTGGATGTGCTGGTGAGCAATGCGGCCTTCCAGATGAGTCACGAGACGCTCGAGGAAATTTCCGATGAAGAGTGGGACCGGACGATCGCAATCAACCTCAGCGCATTCTTCCACCTCACTAAGGCCGCTCTTCCCCACATGAAGCCCGGTGCATCGATCATCGGGTCAAGCTCGGTCAACTCCGACAATCCGGTGCCCCAGCTTCTGCCCTACTCGGCCACCAAGGCCGGCATTGCGAATATGACCGCGGCTATGGCGCAGCTCTTGGCCGAGCGGGGTATCCGCGCCAACAGTGTTGCGCCGGGTCCCATTTGGACTCCGCTGATTCCGGCAACAATGCCCGAGGAAGAAGTGAAGAACTTCGGACAGCAGGTTCCCATGAAGCGAGCTGGACAACCTGCGGAGCTCGCCCCGGTTTACGTTCTCCTGGCTTCCGACGAAGCAAGTTACGTCTCCGGAGCGCGGATTGCCGTGACGGGTGGTCAGCCGATTCTCTGAGAGAGCAACACACTCACGCGGTAGTCCGCAACGTTTTTCGACGTTTGAACCGCACTACCCATTCTTCGCTGCCGCACTACTTGGTTTCTCCCGGATGGCCGGGTTGCGGTGCCAGAACGTTCCCTAGAGCGTCTAGCCTGTTTACGACAATCACCCTGCGGCGCGTACTCGGCAAGCGCCCACTCGAACTGGGAGAGCTCTGTGCTCCGACTCCATTCCGAGCAGCGCCTTCGCCTGCGAATCCTAGCTGTTTCATCGATCGGATGCCTGCTCCTGAGCGGCTGTGACGGGTTAGGGCCGGGAGCTGGAGCCGAAGGTGCTGCAACGGCGTCGGCTTCAGCCCGATCAACGGAGCCTGCGTCAGCCTCTGCCAGCGGGCCGGCGGTGAACTTGCCGGTGCCGAAGAAGCCAGCGCTCGCGGACCAGAACTCGAAAGAGGGTCTTCAGGCGTTTGCCCAGCACTGGTTCGCACTTTTTAGTTATGGATATGCCACGAACGATTGGACGGCGTTTGGTGCAGTGACCGACAAGGGGTGCGACACCTGTCAAAACGTCACCGCGGAAGTGCAAAAGCACTACGAAACGGGCGGTTGGATCCAAGGTGGCGAAATCACAATCAGTGATTTTTCAACGCAGTTTCAGGCGAACCAGAATGGATCGATCAACTCACTTGTTGAAGTCCAGCAAACCGAACTGATCTACCGCGACCAGTCCGGTAGGGAAGCGGGCCGATCTCCGGCGCTGGAACCCAGTGTCAATGTCATTGTCGCTCAGCATGATGGCAACGGATGGAGAATGCTCGACTTCGGAACGCCCGAGGGCAGTTAGGTCCCGAGACGTTTCGCAAGCACAGTGACCCACTTCTTCCTTGAGGACGCAGCACTACTCGAATTCCGAACGAAGCTGTGGATAACGCACCATGGCCAGTTATCCAGGTTTAGGCTCGGAAGCACGACCAGCGCTCTTGCCACTCTTCAAGGCTGGAGGATCACACGTGCTCCCATCCTCGCAAGTAGTGCGTCGCTTCAGGTTGCAGTCACTGTGCGTCATTGCGGCTGGCTCGCTTTTCCTGACTGGATGCCAAGCCTCAGAGGCTGAGCCGCGACCAACAACAACGACGGCGAAGGGCCAACTGAGCCCAGCGACGCCCGGATCTACCTCGCCGAGTCCTACTGCGGAAGCCAAGCCGTCGCCTACACCGGCATCCTCCGACGGTCCTGCGGCTCACCTCCCCGTGCCGGTCAAGCCGGCGCTCGCCGACGAAAACACGAAGGAAGGTCTCGAAGCATTCACCCGGTATTGGTTCGAGCTCTTGAACTACGCATATCTAACAAATGATTGGGGCCCTTTTGAGGCAGAGACAGACCCCGGCTGCCGTACCTGCGAAAGCATCAAGGACAACGTGGCGGAGCTCTATTCTCAGGGTCGCTGGGTTCAAGGAGCTGAGGTCGCGGTGCTCAGTTTTTCGAGCAACTTTGAGACCACGACGACGGGTTCAATAAGCTCTTTCGTGGAGAACCGGCAAAACGAGATCGTGTACTTCGAATCCGATGGGTCAGTGCTTAAGACTGAACCCCCGCAACCCCAACCGTCCATGGACGTGGTCATCGCAATCTGGGATCAAGGGTCCTGGCTGGTGTTGGATTATGGGCCACCGGAAGGAACCTCCTAATGCCCTCCCGGACTACCATCGCGAGGATGATGGCCCTAGGGGTGCTCACGGTGCAGGCAGCGGTGTCTCTACAGTCACCCGAGGAACCATTTCCAGAGATTGGCACATCCGGCAACAAGTTCGAAGGGGTGAATCATTTCGTCGAAAGAATCAACGGTCGCGCTGGTGATTCTCAGGCAACCTCTGATCTAGGGGATGCCCCCGCTGAGCCCGCCGCTCTACCCGTCAGCGATGGCATTGAATACAGCTACGAGCGAGTGTGCACGAGCAGGGTGGGGGATGCGCTGGATCCGGCACACTGCGAACGAGTGAACGCGCAGTGTGACGCCAACGAAGACGGAGTGCTGGTCGAATGGATCGAGGTCAACCGGAACAACGACCCGCCCAGTGAGCGGAGAACCGGCCGCCACTCATGCATCTACCCAGGTGAGACTCCGGTTCCTCCCACGGAGGGGGAACCTGCGGAGGAACCCATCGTCATCACGATTACCGAGTTCGAAAGCCAACCAATCACGGCTGCCCGGGTAATTTCGCAGCCCCAGAATTTTGGTCTCAAGAATGCCCACTCGAACCTCTATGCCGAAGCGGAGGACCAGGAATTCACCTTTGAGTTCCGTAATGCCCTGATCACCCTGCGCGCGTGGCCAGTGGCGTATGAATGGAACTACGGCGACGGCACCAGTGCAACGACCACAGTCCCCGGGGCGGCGTTGAATGGTGACGCCTTTAACACCGAAACTCCCACAAGCCATTTGTATAGCACCACCGGTGACTACAACGTCACCCTCACCACCTATTTCGCCGGCGATTACTCGGTCGATGGCGGGCCATTCCAACCAGTCGCAGGTCAAGCTAGTGTCACCTCAACGCCTCACCTGATGAGCATTTGGAGAACTGAGGGCCACAACGTTGCGGAAGATTGCATAGACAATCCAACGGGCATCGGCTGCCAAGGCCCGACCGGCGGGTGACGGTGTCTCCCTTCCCAGCAACCACACCCGGTCGACCGACAACAGGGTTTGTGATGACCCGTGCAGGCAACGTCCTCCTGGGAAGGCAGCGTTACGCCGGGACCGGTTCAGGCAGCGTCGTGTAACTCTTTCCCGCCAGGGAGGTGGCCTGAATGACGCCGGGCTCGGGCTGCTCGTAGTGCCATAGCCCCTCACTCTTGAGCATGTGATGGCGACGACAGAGATTGGAAAGGTTGTTATGGGCAGTTGTTCCGGCGCGGGACCAGGGGACCGTATGGTCAAGCTCCGTTGAAGCCGCCGACCTGTTGCAGCCCGGATGCCTGCACGTCCGGTCCCTGACCCGAAGCCACTTCTTCAGGTCTGCGGGAACAGCGTAGCTGTTTCGGCCCACGCTCAGCACGGCTCCCGTTTCCGGATGCGTGAGCAGCCGGGTGAATGACGGGGCATGCGCGGCAAGCATTTGCGCAATCTCTGCGGAGATTGGGCCGTACCCTTCGAGATCGGCTGGCGCATCATCAACGCCGAGGAGGGTGAGAACCGGCACTGTAATGTTCACGTGCGCCTGGACCCCATGTGGGGCTGCGGAACGGCTGCTCCCGCCAGCTTCGCAGCTGTGGGTCAGCAGGTCAGTGAATACGTCGGCCCGAAGCTGGGCCAGGTTTCGGGATTCCTCCGGACATTGCAACCTCCGGGCCATCGCCGTGAGTCGATCGTTCACCGCAACTGCGCGTTCTGCCGACAGGTACACGTGTAGCCAGGCCATGCCGTCGTGGTCGGGGCTCAATTCCACGCGCCTGTTTCGGATTGCGTTCCGTGTGCGCTCCGCGAGGCTCTCGGGGTGGATGATCGAACGCAGCCTGCGCGCGCGATAGGCGAGTTTCGGGACAGTTGTGTCTTCGGCAATCGGCACGAGTTGTTCCTGGAAGGCAACCGCTGCACCGTTGGGAATGCCCGAAGACTCCTCCACTACCGTCACGGCGTGCCGCCACGTGATGCGTCCGCTTTCGAGAGCAGTCATTGTTGCGTCGTAGCGCTGGGTGAGGACATTGGAGTGCTGAACCAGCAGGTGGGCGGTCCGCTCAGGAACACGAATTGCACAGGCGATTTCGGCAGCTGCGAGCGTGTCTCCGAGGGACCCGGGCCGCATCCCGCGCGCTGAAAGCCGCTCGCCGGCCAGCACCCGGATGCGTTCGGTCAGCCGCGCCGTTTGCGCATCTGACCAGCTCTTGAGTCGCTGCACCGCCTGCAGTGCGGCGACCGCCCCGTCGAGATCGAGCTCCTCCGGCGACAATCTGTCGTCGCGCCGCTCCGCACCGACAACACCGGCCACCAAGGCCTCCCACGAGGCTAAGGTGTCGGTGGCGGCAGGGTCAGCGGATGCTGTTTGCATACCTCTAATGTGTCATCCGCCACTGACAATTTAGGCCGGTGAATCCCTGAATTACCGCGGTCTAGATGCTCGCATCCGATTCGGATGAGAGCCCGGTATCAAAGCCCGACGTTCCCGGCATTTCAGGTATCAGGGCAGTGCGACCCCTCCCACGCCGGATGATCCTGCTTGCCCATTGAGTCGCCGTCGACTAGCCCTGGTACATGGGCAACTCGACCCCGCGGACACCTGGGTTTGCCGCGAAAACGGAGCCAGCCGCGGGTTCGTCGCCGTCCCCAAGGTTCTGCCGCGATGTTGTGATGAAGAGGGTGTCCAGGTTCTTACCCCCAAAGGCACAGGCGGTCACCTGCGAAGCCGGGACTTCGATGCGGTCGCTCAAGGATCCATCGGTGCCGAACCGCACGACGGCCGAGCCGCCATAAAGCGCGATCCAGAGGCCCCCGTCGGAATCGATCGCCATTCCGTCGGGAGCCCCAATGGAGGGATCAACCTCGGCAAAGGTGCGTCTGCCCGTGAACCGGCCTGAGTCGGCGTCGTAATCCAATGCATCGATGCGCTGGGTGGGAGTGTCCGTGTAGAACGCGGTATCGCCGGTGGCATTGAAGTGAAGGCCGTTGGAGGTGGTGACGCCCTGCAGTACCGTGGTGACCGTCGAATCGGTGCCGAGGCTGTAAAGCGCACCGGCGCCGAACTCCGATTCCCAGCTCATCGAACCGCAGAGGAAGCGGCCTTGCGGGTCGCATCCGCCATCGTTCATCCGCACCGACGGGTCGGTGAAGGCAACAGGCCCTGGCGTGATGGTGGAGAAACTTTGATCGGCAAAGGCAAAACCCCGCTCGACGCCGAGGACGTAGCCACCGGATGCGCGTCCGCGGATTGCTGCTGCGACTTTCGGGTCAACCGAATGCCGCACTGGAGCCCCGTCGCCGGCCCGCACAAGCACGTCACCGGCAAGCATGTCGACGAAAAGCAGCGACGAGGTGCGCGGATCCCAGTATGGCCCCTCCCCATGAAAGGTGCAGGGATCGGTGATCTGTTCAGCTTTCATCGGGCGCTCCATAACTGTTACCCGTCGGCGGGCAGGTCGAGTTGGTCGGAAATATCGATGCAGGCGCGCGTCTGCTTGATCACCGAAACGGGTGCGCCGAGTTCCACCAGCACGGTGCTCGAGGCCACCTGTTCCGGGTCGAACAGCACTTCAACGGCCGGGTCGCGCCCGTAGGTTGTCGCGGTCCATGCCGACTCGCCCTCTTGGAGGATCCAGTCGATGTCGTTCACTGAAACGCATGCGTCGGTGGTGGGCCCCGGGACTTCCACTCCGCAGCGAAGCACCACCTTTGACGGGTCGCCCCAGGCCGACGTCGCTTGGCTGTTCGTTTCCCGTTGGCTGTTCTCGGCCACCTCCGGGGGAAGGGAAACCATGACGCTGGCACAGGCAGGATTCGCCGCATCAGCGGCAGTGTCGACGTCGACGACGGGCGCACACGCGGCAGTGCCCGCAAGGAGCAGCCCGAGGGGTACGGCGGCGCGCAGAAGCCGGGGGAGAGGTGGCATGTTTCCACCCTAATGCTTTCCGACGGCGGATCAGCGCCGGGTGTGCCAGGGTGCGGGCGGTACCATGATGGCTGGTCTCCAGACCGAAGAAATGGTCCAGAACAGAGGAATTGGTGTGACTCAGTACACGGACGAGTACGAAGAAATGGGCCCGATGGTCCACCGCAGGAAAAAGCACCCCGTGCGGACAACACTGCTGGTGATGCTCAGTCTCGTTCTCGTTGCGGCGCTGGTCGCAGGCGGATACCTGTTCAGTCTGGCGCGCACCTTCGACTCGAAGACGCAGACTATCGAAGCGGCCTTCCCCACCGGCAACCGCCCCGCCGCAGCCGAGGGGGCGCGGAATATCCTTCTGTTGGGCAGCGACGCACGTGCGGAGGAGTCCGACCCTGCCGCTTCGGGGGACAGCCGGTCCGACACCATGATGCTGATGCACCTTCCCGCCGACCGTTCGGAAATCTTCGTGATGTCGATCATGCGCGACACCTGGACCGAAATACCCGGGCACGGTGAGCACAAGATCAACGCCGCACAGGCCCTGGGTGGCGTTCCGCTGGTCGTCGAAACTGTGGAGAGCCTGTTCGACACCCCAATCGACCATGTTGCAATCGTCGATTTCGAAGGCTTTAAGGACCTGACGGACGCCCTCGGCGGCGTTACGGTCGACAACCCAACGGCGTTCGATTCCAGCGGCCCTGACGCAGAAAGCTTCGCCCAGGGTCCAATCACTTTGCAGGGCGAGTCAGCCCTCAAGTTCGTCCGCGAACGCTATGCCTTCTCCGACGGCGACTACACCCGGGTGAAGAACCAGCAGTTGTTCATCAAGGGAGTGCTTGGCGAAATCCTCAGCGCCGAGACACTCACGAACCCGGCAAAGCTCCACGACGTCGTCGAGAAAATCTCCCCGTACCTGAGCGTTGATGAAGATTTTGACTCCGCCGCGGCCGGTAGCATTGCCGTCTCGCTGCGGAAGGTCCGCTCCGAGGACATCCGTTTCTCGACCCTCCCCAACCTCGGCGTCGGAACCTCTCCGGACGGGCAGTCGATCGTCGTCAAGGACGACGCCGCCATCGCCCAAGTAGCTGAAGCGCTCGACGCCGGCACACTCGGTGAATTCTTCGACTCATCAGGGGCATCGAACTAGGCACCCGGCAGGACGCCCTCACGCTGTTGATGTGACAGCGTGACGGGTGCTCCGCTGAAAGTCACAGCCGCACCGTACCTTTGAACCATGCCTCTTACCGTCGGAGACCTCAGCGAGTCCGCCCTGCTTCAGCGCATTTTTCCGCGCCTGCCTGGGGCGGAAGCCACCGTTGTGGGCCCAGGCGACGACGCCGCCGTGCTTGCGGTGCAGGACGGCCGGACGGTCCTCTCAATCGACACCCTGGTGCAGGACAAGGACTTCCGGCTCCGCAGGGACAACGGGTTCGAGACCTCAGGCTTTGACGTCGGGTGGAAGTGCGCAGCCCAGAACCTCAGCGACATCAACGCTATGGGGGCTCGGGCCACCGCCCTGGTGGTCAGCCTGACCCTTCCCCCCACCACGCCGGTCGAGTGGGTTGAGTCCCTGGCCGACGGGCTTGCCGCTGCTGTCGACCAGCTAGGTGCCGCCGGCTGTGGCGTGGTGGGTGGCGACCTCGGCGGCGGAACTGAGATCGTGGTGACCGCAGCGGTCACCGGATCCCTCGAGGGACGGGCGCCGGTGCTCCGCTCGGGAGCAAAGCCGGGCGACGTCGTCGCTCTCGCAGGAACCGTCGGCAGGGCAGCAGCCGGGCTGGCCCTGCTTGAGTCGGCCCTCGACATCGGCGAACTCAACGACGAGGCAATCGGCCTCATCAACACCCAATGCCGCCCCGAGCCGCCCCTCACGGCCGGCCCCGAAGCGGCACTCGCCGGCGCGACGGCAATGCTCGACGTCTCGGACGGGCTCGTCCGCGATGCCGGACGGATCGCGCGCGCCAGCGGCGTGGCGATCGATCTCGACGTCGACGCCGTCAAACTGCTCACACAGCCCCTGCAGTCCGCCGCCGACCTGCTCTCCGTCGACCCCACGCTGTGGGTGCTCGGTGGCGGCGAAGACCACGGGCTGCTGGCGACCTTTGACCGAAACGTTACGCTCCCTCACCGTTTTACTGCGGTAGGCTCGGTAACGGCAGGGACGCCCCACGTGACGCTTGGGTCGCAGGCTCCAGCTTCCATGGGATGGGATCACTTTGCAGACTAAAATCACCGCAAACGCGACAGCGATGAAGCGATGGTTAAGCAAAGCCGAAGAGTCCCTCGGCAATCACAGCGACCGGCTCAACGCCATCAACATCTTCCCCGTGGCCGACGGCGACACCGGCACCAACCTTTACCTCACGATGCGGGCCGCCGCCCAAGGCGCGCACGACGCCGACACGACCGACCTTGGCGACCTCCTGGCCTTGGCTGGACGAGCCGCCATGGAGGACGCCCGCGGCAACTCCGGCACCCTCTTCGCTGTCTTCCTCTGCGCCATCGCCGAACCCCTCCACGGGACGACGCGCCTGACCAGCCGGCTGCTCGCTTCAGCCCTCCACCGGGCACAGATCCGCAGCTGGTCGGCGCTCAGTGATCCTGTGCCCGGAACCATGCTCTCGGTTCTCGAGGCCGCCGCCCGCGGTGCGGCCGAGAAAGCGGCCACCTTTGACAGCGACGACAGCAACCAGGCGCTCGCCCTCACGCTTCACGCGGCGGTCGACGACGCGCTGGCTGCCGTCATCCACACCGAAAGCCAGTTGGGTGCGCTGACCGAGGCCCGCGTCGTCGACGCCGGCGGCGTGGGATTCCTGCTCATCCTCGACGCGCTGCGGGCTGCCTCCCTCGGCGAGGAACTCAAGGACGAACTCCTCGACGGGCTTCATGGCTACGACATCCAGGCTCCGCACATTCACCGAGGCGGCGACGCCGACGGGGTGGAGATCATGTTCACCATCAACCTCAGCCCGCTCGACGCCGCAACCCTGAGGCTCCACCTCGATGAAATCGGCGAATCGGTCATTATGAGCGCGGTCACGGAGGTCCCCGAGGGGTACCGGTGGCGGGTCCACGTCCACGTGGCGGAGCCCGAAGCCGCGCTGAAACTGATCTATGAGGCAGGGGAACCTGACAATGTTGCAGTAACCCAGCTGGCCAGCGCGCTCCCGGCGGGGGACGCCCTGCTCGCCGAGGGCAATGGGTAGCAGGACCACCGCGGAGCTCGACGTTCCGCTCGACCGTCTTCTGGGACCGCAGGCAAAACTGCTCGCGAAGCACCTCAACCTCTTCACCGTGGGACAGCTGCTCAACCACTTCCCCCGGAATTACCTCAAGCGCGGTGAACTGACGCCGATCGCCGACGTTCCGGTCGATGAAGAAGTCACGCTGATCGCGCGCGTACAGGCGGCGAACTCGCGCCGCATGCACACCCGCAAGGGCATGCTGCTCGAGGTGGTGATCACCGACGACGCCGACGGGCGGATCGGTGGAATGAACCTCACCTTCTTCAACGGCTACAAGGCGGAAAAGGAACTGCGTCCGGGCGTGCGTGCGGTGTTCTCCGGAAAAGTCACCGTCTACCGGAGCAAGCTGTCGCTGACCAACCCGCATTACGTGCTGCTCGACGAGGACGACGACGACCCGCAATACGTTGACCAGCCAATCCCCGTTTACCCGGCCACGGAGAAGGTCAGCAGCGAACGCATCGCCCTGGCCGTGGGGACCGTGCTCGATACCCTCGACCGGGAGCAGCTCCACGACCCGATCCCCGATGCGATCGCGCGGCGCGACAAACTCATGACGCTCTCCCAGGCGTACGAGCTCATCCACCGCCCCACCGTGGTTGAAGACGCCTACCGCGCCCAGCACCGCTTCCGGTACCAGGAAGCCTTCGTCCTTCAAGCGGCGCTGGCGCGGCGCCGGGCGTTGACCGCCCGGGAGGATGCAACATCCAGGCCGCCGGCGGCGGGTGGCCTACTCGACCAGTTCGATTCACGCCTGCCGTTCACCCTTACCCGCGGCCAGCAGGAGATAGGGCAGACTCTCGCAGCCGAACTGGCGCGGGACCATCCAATGAACCGGCTGCTCCAAGGGGAGGTCGGCTCCGGAAAGACCCTCGTGGCCCTGCGCGCCATGCTGCAGGTCATCGACGCCGGCGGGCAGGCCGCACTGCTTGCGCCGACCGAAGTGCTCGCCGCCCAGCACTACGAGTCGATCACCCGGACCCTCGGGCCGCTTGCAGAGGGAGGCATGCTCGGGGGTGCCGCCGATGGAACCCGGGTGGTGCTGCTCACCGGATCGCTCACCACGGCGCAGCGTAAGCGCGCCATGCTTGAGGCCGCGTCGGGGGAAGCGGGAATCATCATCGGAACGCACGCGCTGCTTTCGGAAAACGTCCAGTTCTTCGACCTGGGACTGATCGTGGTCGACGAACAGCACCGCTTCGGAGTGGAGCAGCGCGATTCGCTGCGCTCCAAGGCCGCCGCTTCACCACACGTCCTCGTCATGACCGCCACTCCGATCCCGCGAACCGTTGCAATGACGGTCTTCGGCGACCTGGAGGTGTCCACGCTTTCCGAGCTGCCGGCGGGACGCTCGCCCATCACCACCCACGAGGTGGGCCTCACTGAACACCCGGCGTGGATCGACAGGGTGTGGTCCCGGGCGCGCGAGGAGATTGAGGAAGGACGCCAGGTCTACGTCGTCTGCCCAAAGATCGGCGATTCCGGCACCGTAACCCAGGAAGACGACCCGACGGCGCTTGAGCTGTACCAGCCCGACAATCAGGGGGAGGCGGGCCGCGCTCCGCAGGAGCTGACCAGCGTCGTTGAACTCTACGACTCCCTGCAGACGGCGCCGCAGCTCCAGGGCATCGCCCTTGGCATGCTCCATGGACGGATGGACCCGCTCGAAAAGGCCGACGTCATGACCAGGTTCAACGAGAACTCGATCCAACTGCTCGTGGCAACCACGGTGATTGAGGTCGGCGTCGACGTCCCCAACGCCACCCTGATGGTCATCATGGATGCCGACCGTTTCGGCATCTCCCAGCTCCACCAGCTCCGCGGACGGGTTGGCCGCGGCGGCCACGCCGGCACCTGCCTGCTCGTGACCCGGCTCGAACCGGAGCACCCCAGCAGGGAACGCCTGGCGGCGGTCGCCTCAACCACCGACGGGTTTGAACTCTCCCAGAAGGATCTCGAACTCCGCCGCGAAGGGAACATCCTCGGAGCCTCCCAGTCCGGCGGATCCTCCGCACTTCGGTTCCTCAAGGTGATCCAGCACGGAAAAATCATCGAAAAGGCACGAACCGACGCACAGGAGATCGTCGCAGAGGACCCGGATCTGCTCGAGCACCCAGGACTCGCCGCGGCAATCGAGCTGTACCTCAACCCGGAGCGGGAAGCCTTCCTAGAACGCGGTTAGAGTGAAGGAATGACGCGCATCATTGCCGGGGCAGCCGGAGGGACAACCCTGACCAGTGTTCCTGGAACGGGAACGCGCCCCACCACCGACAGGGTGAAGGAAGCGCTCTTCTCACGGCTCGAGGCCTACAACGCGATCCACGGCGCTCACGTCCTTGACCTCTTCGCAGGCTCGGGATCGCTTGGCATCGAAAGCGCCAGCAGGGGAGCCGCGACGGTCGACCTCGTCGAATCGGGTGATAAGCCTGCGGCCGTGGCGCAGAAGAACGCCGGGATGATCAACAAGGTTCTGGGGTGGACGGCCGTACGGGTTCACAGGGCGAAGGTCGAGTCCTACCTCGAACGCGCCGGTGAGGACCAGGTCTGGGACCTCGTGCTGCTCGACCCGCCCTACCCGCTTGAGGACGACCCGCTGATCACCATCCTGAAGCGGCTCGTGCCGCATCTCGCCCCGGGTGCCGTCGTCGTCCTTGAACGGTCCTCGCGTTCGCCCGAACCGGCCTGGCCCGAGGGGCTCGAGCGTTTCGCCGAGAAGAAGTACGGTGAAACCCGCCTGTGGTACCTCGAACCCGCCGAGGCGTGACCGACTAAAAAGTTTTTCTTGACAATAAATATTGTCGGTCGCATCCTGAGTCCATGGACATCAAGGTCATCGACGATCCGGCAGCCGCCGCATCCTCGCTCGATCCCATCCGGGCGCGGATCCTGCGGGAGCTGGTGGAGCCGGCGTCGGCGACGGCGCTGGCCACCAGGGTCGGACTGACCCGGCAGAAGGTGAACTACCACCTGAAGGCGCTTGAGGGTGTGGGGCTCGTCGAGCTGGTCGAGGAGCGAAGGAAGGGTAACGTCACCGAGCGGATCGTTCGCTCCGCCGCTTCTTCGTTCGTCATTTCCCCTGAAGCACTCGCCGCCGTCGCACCCGATCCGCGCCGGTTCACCGACAGGTTTTCGGCCTTCTGGCTTCTGGCACTCGCTTCGCGGATGGTCCAGGAGATGGGAAGGCTCATCGCGGGTGCTTCGGCTGCCCGCAAGCCACTGGCCACCTTCGCCATTGACGGTGAGATCACTTTCCGCACCGCCGCCGACCGTGCCGCGTTCGCCGAAGAGCTCGGCTCAACGGTGGCACGGCTGGTTGAGACCTACTCCGACCCCAGTTCATCGACGGGCCGCAGACACCGGCTCATCGTCGCGCTCCACCCTATGGTGGCGGCGCAATCCCCAACCCCGTAGCAAAGGAGCTAGACAATGAGCACTGAGAAGAAATTCGAAATCGTCGTGGACACCGAGCTCTCGGGCACCCCCGAGCGTGTGTGGGAAGCCGTCACCAGCGGAACACCCGCCTGGATGTTCCCGACGGACGAGTGGCCCGAGGAAACGCCGGTCGATGAATATCCGACCCACCGGGTCGGCCGCATTGAGGGCCCGGATGGGTGGTTCAACCAGCTCGAACACGTCCTGACCCCGCTCGAAGGCGGACGAACGCACCTCCACTACGTTCACAGCGGCATCTTCGTTGACGACTGGGAGACCCAGTACGACGGCGCGTCACGGCACACAATCTTCTACCTTCACACCCTCGACCAGTACTTGCGCCACTTCGACGGCAGGCCGGTGGTGTTCACCGACATCAAGGCGCCCGACACGTCGAATACGCCGGACGGGTTCAACCGCCTCGTCGAAGCGCTCGGAGTCAGCGGAACTAGGCAAGGGGAGCGCGTCACGTTCGATCCCGGCACGGGCGCAGTCGAGGCGGAGGTCGACTTCCGCAACGAGAACTTCCTGGGCCTGCGCTCTGATGATGCGCTCTACCGGTTCTTCGGACGCAACGCCTTTGGGGCGCCGGTGGGCATGACTGTTCACGACTTCAGCGGAGCCGCGGACAGCGGAACCACTGCCCACGCCTGGGGGACGTTCCTCAAGAACGTCTACGCCTGAGCCGGTAAGACCCGGGGGCAGCTTCGGCTGCCCCCGGCGCCTCAGGATCCGCTGCTGGTCCGGCGGCTACGTGCAAGGGCGGTGCCGCCGGCCGCGAGTCCGAGCAGCCCGGCGACGAGGCCGGCCCAACCGGCGGCGCTGCTGCCCGACGATTCGGTCGCGGAAGCCGGTACGGCGTCGTCCGCCGGCTCCGCCGCGGCTGTGGTTGCGTGGCCCGATCCGTGTCCGGTTCCGCCTTCCTCCGGCGTCGTGACGAACGCCGGTGCCGGGCTCTCCGGTTCTTTACCCTCAGCCGTCGGTTCGTCCCATTCGCGGACCGAGCCGTCGGTGTAGTGCTGCGCAGCAGGCAGGGTGACAGTGGTGCCCGCCGCCGGAAGCTTGCCGACCGAGATCGAGAACGTCTGGTATTCCTGCTGCGAGATTTCTGAGCCCTTCTCCGCTGTCCAGACGACGGTTGTGGGTGCCTCGGTGATCGTGGCGCCGTCCTCGGTTGTCACCGGTTTCGGAAGCTTTCCAGTGATGACTTCCGCCTTCCAGCCTTCGAGGGGCTTGACCCGCACGGAGGTGAACGGGGCGTCCTTCGGGAGTTCGACCTCGATCTTGCTGGTGCCGGCGGTTTCCGATTCGTTGGGGACGCTGAAGGTGAGCTGCGAATAGCCGTTCTCGGTGGTTGACTGCGGCGAAACCGTGACATGGGCGGTTGCAGCCGCTGCGCCAACGGCCAGGAGGCCGGCCGTGGTGACGGTGGCTGCAACGGTTCTCAGGGCGTGCCGGTGGTGGGATCGCGGGTTCATGAAAGTGCCTTTCGGGTGTCCGGCGGCGGGTACGCCTTTCCGGATCAAGAAGTTAAGTGGTCGCTAGGTATTCCGCTGCGGCTCGCCGGTCAGAACGGGAGCAGGCGCGGAAATACTGCGACAGGTGGGCCGCGCAGGAGCGGCACACGCAGGTAGCGCCAGCGCTGCGGGACCTCGGGGGAGCCGTACAGGATGAGGTTCCGGCCGGCAGGAACGCCCACCGGCGGCGTCGGCGGGGTTACGAGCGGGGCGAGCCAGGCGGCCAGCAGCAGCACCGCAGCCTCGCCCTTGGCGATGCCCACTGAGAGCACGGTGGCGGCGAGGACGTGGGCAAGCAGCATCATGCCCTGCGCCGGTTCAGCACTTTCGGCTGCTCCGAGGGCGGTGCCGCAGTCAAGGGCGGGCGCACCGTGATGTTCGGACACCACCGCGCCGGAGCACACAGGCCCGCCCAAGGAGGCCGGCGCCGCGGCAAGTGAAAAGGTGGTGAAGGCCGAATGAAGCATCACCTCGCCCCCCAGCAGGATGGCCCCCAGGGCCGGGATGGGCAGGGGCCGTCCGGCGAGCGCCGTCACTGGAACCATCAGCAGGGCCGCCGTCAGGACCATGATGCCGGGAGCGGGAAGGGTGCCACCCCCGAGAACGTGGGAGGTGGCGCTGACAAGGACGATCAGGGCCGTCAGGAAGCCGGAGCGGAGGTACCGCGTCGCACCCTGCTCCCTCATTGCGCCCCTTCGGTTTCCTTGGTTGACTCGGCTCTGCTTCGGGCCGGACCCGGAGACTCGGCACCGTCCAAGGATACTCACGAAGAGGTTCGTAAGGTGGGGCGTCCGCCGGGAACAAGGGTTATTCGGGGCGCCCGGTGCACTGGATGGGAGGTGCGTCAGATGAATGTAGTGCCATGCGCGTGGCCCGGGCTCACGTCTCGTCTGCCTCAGTGCGATGGAGGCGATGCCGGCGGGAGGAGGTGCCGCGGCAGATGAAGCAGGGAGATGAGGAAGATGAAACGCCAGCGCGGCTGGTATGGAAAGGGCCAGCAGGCATGGGATGGCAGGAAACCGCCGGCTAACAACGGCACTGCCGGAAAGTGGAGGTAGACATCGGGGCCGCTCCTTGACCCTGATGTCTTTTCCCGTGGAAACGGGCTTTCCTGCGCTTCAGCGGCTTAAGGCCTGGTTTCCGACAGGAGAACCGGCTGGAAACCTTCGGCTGAAGCGTCGTCCCTGCGGTCCAACTCCTCGGTGATCTCGGCGAGGCGGGCCTGCGTTTCAGGATCAGGCACCCCGTACGTGATGTACTCGGAGTCGATTTCGCGGTGGACCTTGCTGTTGAGCACCTCGACCTCGCTGCTGTCGAGGGTAGTGAGATCTTCCGGGAAACTGTCTCCCGGCGCCAAACGACTAGGTTCGTTCATAGGTATCCCTTCATTCGGCGCGCGAAGCAATGCTGCAGGCCCGCCGATTGATAGTCCACCAGGATCGCTTTGCCCGCTTTTAGCGGACGCCAGGATCCCGATGGCAGCGGAAGAGACCGCTTGTTCAATCAAACCATCCCGGGGCGCTTCTGGCTATTAGGGGCTTCGCGGCGCGCGCCGGGGCGGTGCGGTCCCGATTGACCGTTAAGCACCATGCAGCTGGAGCGGGCCAATCAGGGGATGAAGACTGCCCTGACGCAGTTGTCCTTCTTGTTCTTGAAGAGGTCGTACCCGCGGGGGCCCTCCTCGAGCGGCAGGACGTGGGTTGCGAGGTGTTCGGTTTTCAGCTCTCCGGCGGCCATCAGGTTCAGCAGGCGGGGGATGTACCGGTGGCCGTGCTGCTGGGCGCCGCGGACCGTCAATCCGTTGTTGATGATCGCTCCGAGGGGAAACTTGTCGACCGCGCCGCCAAAGACACCAAGCACGAACACGCTTCCGCCCTTCCGGCACGCGTGGATGGCCTCGCGAACCGCGGTGGGCCGGTCCGTCTGCAGCCGCAGTTGCTGCTTCACCTGGTCGTAGGCTCCCGGGATGCCGCGGCCATGCGCTTCCATTCCCACCGCCTCAATGCAGACGTCGGGACCGCGGCCTCCGCTCATCTCCTTGAGCTCTGCAAGGACGTTGCTGGCGGTGTAGTCGAGGGTCTCCGCACCGATGTAGTGAGAAACCTGGTCGAGGCGGTAACGGTAGCGGTCGATGACCACGACCCGCGCGGCGCCTTTGAGGATGGCTGCGCGGGCCGCCATCTGGCCCACCGCGCCGGCGCCCCATACCGCGACGACGTCGCCGGGGCCCACACCGCCAAGGTCGGCACCCATCCAGCCCGTGGGAGCGGAATCGGAAGCGAAGAGCGCGCGGTCGTCACTCACCGCGTCAGGAATCTGGAACGCGCCGACGTCGGCATAGGGCACCCTGATGTATTCGGCGTGGCTCCCGGCCCAGCCGCCCAGCGCATGGGAATACCCGAAGCAGCCTCCGGGCGGTGATCCCCAAAGGGTTTCCGGAATCGCGTCGTTGGGGTTGCCGTTGTCGCAGAGGGAGAAAAGGTCGTGCCTGCAGTACCAGCACTTCCCGCACGCGATGAATGAGCAAACGACAACGCGGTCGCCGACCCGGTGTTTCACGACCGATCCGCCCACCTCCACGACTTCGCCGACAAACTCGTGGCCGAAAACGTCGCCACCGCGCATCGTCGGAACATATCCGCCGATCAGGTGGAGGTCGGACCCGCACGTCACCGTCCGTGTCACCCTCACGATGGCGTCGTGCGAGTTGAGGATCTGGGGATCGGCCACCGTCTCAATGCCAATCTTGTTGATCCCCTGCCATGTCAGCGCTTTCACAGGATCCCCTTTCCCCGCGACCGCCGCTCCAAGGCGTCCACCACGGCTCCTGCGGCGGTTGAGGGCCGGTGGCCGTGCGGCCGCGGCTCGTTGCGCAGGGGTTCGCCGGCTTCAAGGACCTCCTTGGACTGCCGCAGCGCGGTGCGGAGCTTTTCCACTGTTCCGTCGGCGGCGCCCGGGCGGGGACGGGCCGCTATCTCGGTTCCCTTGTCGCCCGGAGCCGGCTGCGTCCGCAGGTCGACGCTCTGACGCAGCGCTTCGAGGGGCGCCGGATAGATCCCGCCGGGAACTGCGCGCTCAGCGGGCGCATAGATCGTGACGGTGCGCCACCGTTCCCGGGCGTCGGGCGACGGCCGGCGGCGCCGCTGTTGCGCAACCGCGGCCGCAGCAGCGGCAACACCAGCAGCCAGGAACATGCGGATTTTCATGACCGCCGCCTTGCGCCGCGTGCGGTGACGCTCGGAGCCACTATGGTTGGCGCTTCCATTTTCGGCGTCCCTTCGTCAGGGTAGCTCCGTACCCGGCAACAGGTGCGATCAGGATAGGCAGGCAGCCAAGGGCACTGCAACCGGTGTTTTGCGCCGGCAACCTTATTGCGGATGCGGCCGCAGCGGCCCTAGCGCCCCGCGCCGCCGTGCTCGGCGAACTCCTCGTAATCGAGGCCGGTGAGGACCGTTGCGGGGTGTGGTCCTGCCGCAGTGAGCAGGCCGGTCCAGGCCGCGGGCCAGGCTTCCATGGTTGCAGCGAGCACGATGTTTCCCGGGTAGCGGCCGCTGAACATCCCGCTCTCGCCGAGGGCCGCGTAACCGCCGGCTACTTCGGCCAGCGCCCGAGCCTGACGACGGACGAACGCCAGCGGCGGATCATCTCCCACGTTCACCAGCACCACGCCCCCCGGTGCGGTGAGCCCCAGCAGTTCCCTGTAATACGGGGCGCCGGTCAGGTGCGCCGGGGCGTCTGAACCGGCAAAGACATCAAGCACGACGACGTCGAATGCGCCGTCCGGAAGATCTGCGACAGCCGCGGCGGCGTCGTCGACGATGATCCGGCAGCGGGTGCCGTCGGCCAGCGGCATGTGCTCGAGGACGAAGTCGAGGAGCTCCCTTTCAATTTCAACCGCCGTCTGCTCTGACCCGGGCCTTGTTGCCTCGACGTAACGCACCAGGGTCAGGGCACCTGCCCCGAGGTGGAGCACCCGCAGCGGCTCACCGGGCTGCCCGGCGAGGTCGATCACGTTCGCGATCCGGCGCAGGTACTCGTAGAAGACGCGGTCGGGCCGGGCGAGGTTCACGTGCGACTGCTGCGCGCCCCCGATGCTCAGGATGTAGGCCCCTTCGATGAACGCGTCCTCATCGAGCTCGGCGTGGGCGCCTGCAGCGCGCAGCCAGCGGGACGGGACGGAGGAGCGTTTCACAGCTTGGTCCTCACAGCTGATCCTTTACGGCTCCGAGGCGGGCCACCGCTTCTTCGAGGACCTCGTGCTTCTTGCAGAAGGCGAAACGCAGGAGCGTGCGGGTTTCGCGGGCGCCCTCGGCATGGCAGAAGACGGGTACCGGAATTGCCGCAACTCCGGCCAGGGCGGGCAGGCGGCGGGCGAACTCGGTGGCGTCGGTGACGCCCAGCGGGGCCGCATCGGCGACAACGAAGTAGGTGGCCTGCGAGTCGAAGACACGGAACCCGGCAGCTCCCAGCCCCGCGGTGAGGAGGTCGCGTTTGGCGGCAAGCACCTGGGCGATACCGTCGAAATACGAGTCGGGCAAGGCGAGGCCGAGTGCGACGGCGCCCTGGAAGGGGGTGCCCGAACTGTAGGTGAGGAATGACTTCACCGTCCGCACCTGGCCCACCAGGGAGGCGGGTCCGCTGAGCCAGCCGATCTTCCAGCCGGTCACCGAAAACGTCTTCCCGGCCGAGGAGACAGTGAGAGTGCGCTCGCCGGCGCCCGGGAGGGATGCCACAGGCACATGCTGCCGGCCGAAGGTGAGGTGCTCATACACCTCGTCGGTCAGCAGGATGGCATCGTACCGGGCCGCGAGTTCGACAATCCGCCCAAGCGCCTCCCGGGAAAACATCGAACCCGTGGGGTTGTGCGGATTGTTGATGAGGATGAGCTTGGTGCGTTCACTCAACGCAGCTTCGAGGGCATCGAGATCCGGTTGGAAGTCCGGGGCGCGGAGGGGCGCCGTGGTGTGCGTTGCACCCGAAAGACCGATCACTGCCCCGTAGGAGTCGTAGAACGGCTCGAAAGTGAGCACCTCGTCACCCGGCCCCGCAAGGGCAAGGACCGCCGCGGCGATGGCCTCGGTTGCCCCGGTGGTGACGATGATCTCCGTTTCGGGATCGGGTTCGAGACCGTAGAACCGTTGCTGGTGGGCGGCGATTGCTTCGCGGAGGGCAGGCACCCCCTTTCCCGGCGCATACTGGTTGGCGCCGGAGGCGATTGCCGCGCGCGCGGCCTCGAGGATCGCGGCGGGCCCGTCCTCATCCGGGAACCCCTGGCCGAGGTTGATCGCACCTTCCCGGGCAGCCAGGGCCGTGATCTCCTCGAAGATCGTAATGCCCAGCTCGCCGCCCGGCCCGAGGATATTGGCGCCGCGGGCGGTACGCTCCCAGGCCTCGGGCAGGCTCTTGGGGCCCGGCCCCTGGGCGGTGCGGAAGGAGGTCATAACTTCAAGTATCACCGCTGCGTGGAGTGCCTTCCCGCATCAACCCTCACAGGTGGGTAGTTTAGAGGAATGCGCCGTGCCGTCTGCCCCGGATCCTTCGACCCAATCCACAACGGGCATGTGGAGGTGATTGCCCGGGCCGCGAGCCTTTTCGACGAGGTCATCGTTGCCGTTTCAACGAACTACTCAAAGAAGTACCGCTTCGACCTCGAGGAACGGCTTGAGATCGCCAGGGAAACCCTCACCTACCTGCGGGGCGTTTCCGTGCTCCCATTGGGCAACGGGCTGCTCGCCGAGTTCTGCCGCAGCCATGGCGCAAACGTCATTGTCAAAGGCCTGCGGTCGAGCCACGATCTCGACTACGAGCTCCCCATGGCGACGATGAACCGCCAGCTCGCCGGCGTCGAAACCGTTTTCCTTCCCGCCGAGAGCAGCTACATCCACCTGTCCTCCACGCTGCTCAAGGAAGTTGCAGCGCTTGGCGGTGACATCTCTCCTTTCGTCCCCAAAGCGGTGCTCCGGCGCCTGCGTCAGCAGGAGTCCGCCTAGCACCGCCGGTGCTAAGGGTACTGAATGTCGCCGGCTCCTTTAGTGCGTATGATCGGGTCTTCACGTTTGCCTGCTTTTTAACACGGAAGAGAGTTCACGCTGTGGGAGATCGGACCCGGATTTCGCCTGATGAGGAGTTCCCTGAGGAACTGGAAACGCTCCAGGACGAAGAAGTCGAGGTCCTCAACAGCAAGGTGCACCGCCAGCTCGACAAGGAATATGTCGAAGAGGGCGAGCCGGACCCGGAAACCGACGCCCGCCACGAAGAACTCACCGAGGAACTCGACCGCCGCGAAGGCGAGGAATCCGGCGCCGGGGAGAAGTCGGCGGTCTGACCTGCTCCCCGGTTCCCCGCACCAAGGGCGCCCAACGCGCTGAGTACGCGTGGCCGCGCGGGTCCGTCCGGGCAGCGGGGGGCTAGAGCGGGTAAAGGCTGACTGCGGCCGCCTTCACAACGAACCAGGCAGGCGAGCCCGGCCCGAGGTCCAGTTCGGCTGCCGCCGCCGCGCTCACCTCGGCGCTCAGGTGCCCGGCATGCACGATGACGAAGCTGCCCCGGGGTTCGAGATCGGTCACGGTGACCGGGATGACATTGCGCGGGCTGCCCGCCGGTGGCGCAAGGAAAACCGAAACGGACCGCGGACTGAACACCGAGGCGGCCGGTGACCCGGGCTGCAGGAGGGGCTCCGCACCCGCTTCGATCGCGACGCCGTCCTGGCCTCGAAGCCCCGGACCTGTGCTCTGGCCCGAAACGAAGTTCAGGCCTGCAAGCCCCGCCGCGAATGCGCTGCGCGGACGCTCGAGCACCGCCCGGACATCGCCTGCCTCGGCGACCCGGCCCTTCTCCAGCACGGCCAGGGTGTCGGCGAGCATCAGCGCGTCGAGGACATTGTGCGTGGCGATGATTGCCTTGCGTCCCGTGAGGACCCTGCGGAGCATCCTCCGCAGGGCGGGGGCGACGGCGGCATCCACCGAGGCGAACGGCTCATCGAGAAGCAGCAGTTCGGGTTCGGCGGCAAGGGCCCGTGCTACGGCGACGCGCTGGGCCTGGCCGCCAGACAGCTCCGCCGGCCGTCCTTCTGCGAGGTCGAGCGCTTCGGCTTCGCCCAGCCAGTGCAGGGCCCGCTCCCGTGCCGCCCCCCTCGATGCCCCGGCGCTCCGCGGACCGAACGCAACGTTGTCGAGCACGCTCATGTGAGGGAAAAGCAGTGCGTCCTGGGACAGCAGGCAAATCCCACGTTTGTGCGGCTCCCGGAAGAAGTGGCCGTCAAAGAGGGTGAGCCCGTTCAGTTCCGCCCGGCCGGCGTCGGGGCGCAGGAGCCCCGCTGCGACGGCAAGGAGCGTGGACTTGCCCGCACCGTTGGCACCCAGGAGGGCAAGGGTCTCACCGTCGTCAATTGAGAACCGCACGTCGAAGCTCCGTGCGGCAACAGAGGCGGAGAAGGTGAAACTCACTGCCGGCCTGCCGCAGCGGACCGGTGGACCAGTGAGACGACGATTCCTGCAACGATAACAAGCACGAGCGACAGCGCAACGGCCGCGTCAGGATCGGTTTCGCGCTGCAGGTAGATTTCGAGAGGGAGCGTGCGGGTGACCCCCTGCAGGCTGCCTGCAAATGTCAGGGTCGCGCCGAATTCGCCAAGCGCACGGGCGAAGGACAGGACCGCGCCCGAGAGCAGGCCGGGCAGGACGAGGGGCAGGCTCACCCTGCGCAGGATCGTTGAGGGTGAGGCTCCCAGCGTCGCGGCCACTGCCTCATACCGGCCGCCTGCGCTGCGCAGCGCCCCCTCGAGGCTGAGCACCAGGAAAGGCAGTGCGACAAAAGTCTGGGCAAGGATGACGGCGGTGGTTGAGAAGGCGATGTCGATCCCGAGTGCCCCGAACGTGCCGCCCAGCAGCCCCTGGCGCCCGAAGACGTAAAGGAGGGCGATGCCGCCCACCACCGGGGGCAGCACAAGCGGGAGCAGGACCAGCGACCGGAGGATCTTCTGGCCCGGAAACGTGCTCCGCGCGAGCACCAGGGCCATGGGGGTTCCAACCACCACGCAGAGGACGGTCGCCGCAGCCGAAGTCTTTGCGCTGAGCACCAGGGCGGCCCGAGAGGAGTCCGAGGTCACCAGGGGGATGAACCGGCTCCAGTCGACCCGCAGCAGCATCGCGGCGAGGGGAAGGAGGATGAACAGGGCGCCGAGTCCGGCCACGGCGAAGACCCATCCCGGGACGCCAGGGACCCGGGTGCGGGCCGGGGGAGGAGCGCCGCCGTCCCGGTAGCTGCGGCTGAAGCCGCCAGCCCTCATCCGGATTCCTCCGGCGGCCGAAAGCCCGCCGCGCGAAGCAGCCGGTCACCTGACGGGCTCAGGACGGCGGCAATGAAGCGGCGCGCATCTTCGGTGTTTCCGCCGCGCACCGCCGCGATCGGGTAGGTGGTCCTCCCCGCTGCGGAGTCGGCCAGCTTCACTTCCTCGACCTTCGGTCCGGCCGCGGCCACATCGGTCACGTAGACCAGACCGGCGTCTGCCTCGCCGGAGACGACCTTGCCGAGGACATCAGTGACCGAGGACTCCTCGCTGACGGGTGAGAGCCGCACGCCCTCCTGCTGCTGCACTTTTTGGGCAGCGGCGCCGCACGGCACCTGGGGGGCGCATGCCACCACCTTCACCGCGGGGCGCGCGAGGTCCGCGAAACTGGTGATTTCCTTCGGGTTGCCGGGCGGAACAGCGATGGTCAGAGTGTTGCCGGCGAAGTTGGAGGGCGCCCCGTCGATCAGCCCGTCGTCAACGAGGCGCTGCATGACCGCCGTATCGGCCGCAGCAAAAACGTCGGCCGGTGCCCCGGCCGTGATTTGGGTTGCGAGATCGGACGAACCGGCGAAATTGAGGACCACTTCAGCCCCGGGATTATTCTCTTCGTAGTTGGCCGCCACCTGCTCGAACACTGCGCGCAGCGATGCCGCGGCGAAGACGTTCACCGGGCTCCGCTCGCCATTTCCCGATGGCTCCGGGCCGCCGGCGCAGCCCCCGGACATCAGGGCCGCCACGAGTCCGGCGGCAAGGACGCCGCGGCGCAGTTTGCGGGCTGTCATGGCCGCCGCTGCCCCAGCGGAGTTTCGACGATGACTGCGGTTGCCTTCACGACGGCCACTGCAACGCTCCCCGGTTCAATGCCCAGTTCCCGGACTGCTTCGGAGCTCATCAGGGACACAACGCGGTGCGGCCCGCACTGCAGTTCGACCTGGGCAATGACGGTGTCTGCGGTCACCTTCGTGACCAGGCCGACGAACCGGTTGCGCGCGGAGCTTCCCCCCTGGGAGGGGTCGCCGAGCACCACCGCCCGTTTCCGCGCTAGCGCGGCAAGCTCCACACCGTCAACCTCCAGGATCCCCGACCCGGACCGGCGGGCCTGGAGGGTTCCGTCCTCGACCCAGCGGCGGACGGTGTCATCGCTCACGCCGAGGTAGTTCGCTGCGTCGCGTATCCGTATATGCGGCATAAGAAGGACAGTACTCCCTCAGATCAGGCGAGGTAAGGCGGTGGGGCATCTATTTCAGAGCCGTGCCGTATCCTCGGGAGGAGGCGGTGACGGGCAAGAAGTGCCGCACGGGCCTCCGAAGCCGCCCGTGGCAATTCGAGCCGGTCGATCCCCGGCCGGCGCGGGATGGGTGGGGCTGGGCCGGAGAGTACGCGTTTTGGGCTGAGGGAGCATGTCAGGCTAGGATGATATGTCGGTCATATGTTCTACAGGAGTCACCATTAAAAGCGATCTCAGTTCGCCTTTGATCTTTAGTGTCAAAGACCTCGGGCGCAGCCCGGGAAGCATGCGGACAATCGAAGAACATGTACCCGCACCCAAGGATTTCGGCGTGGCGCTGATTGGCGTGCAGGAAGGTTCCACAATGGAACTGGACCTGCGGCTTGAAGCGGTTCATGAGGGAATTCTGGTATCGGGCACCGCAGACGTCGAGGTAACGGGCGAATGCGGCCGCTGCCTGACTCCCATCCGATACACAAGCGATGTGGAGATTCAGGAACTCTTCTACTACGGTGACTCCGAGTCGCTCGACGCTGAAGATGAAGAAGAGCTGCACCGGGTTGAGAGCGATGCGATCGATCTTGAACCAGTGCTGCGGGACGCAGTTGTTACATCGCTGCCGTTCCAGCCGGTGTGCCGGGAGGACTGCAAGGGCCTGTGTTCCGAATGCGGAGCGCGCCTTAATGACGACCCGGACCATCATCACGAAATTTTGGATCCTCGCTGGTCCGCCCTTGCAGGGCTGGCCGGCACTGTCGCTGAGAATGATGCGGCACCACGTACAGAGTCAGACGAGAGAGAAGAGAGTTAGTCGTGGCTGTTCCCAAGCGGAAAATGTCCCGCGCCAATACACGCGCACGCCGGTCCCAGTGGAAGGCAACTGCCCCCAAACTGGTGAAGACCGTTGAGAACGGCCGCGTCACCTACAGCCTTGCCCACCAGGCAAAGGTAGTAACCGACTCCGCCGGCACCCCGCTGTTCCTTGAGTACAAGGGCCGCAAGGTAGCCGACGTCTAACATGGTCGCTGCGACCGGCCCGCATCAGGGCTCTATCGAGTCGCTGCGGAAGCGCAGGTAGACGTGCCTCCCATCGAAGAACTCGCGAAGCGTCTCGGTGTCGAAATCGATGCCGGGACGCTTCGTCTTGCACTCACGCACCGCTCCTATGCCTATGAGCAGGGAGGCATCCCCACCAACGAGCGTCTCGAATTCCTCGGGGATTCTGTGCTCGGGCTATCGGTGACCGATGCCCTCTACCGGGACAACCCGGAACTCTCCGAGGGCGATCTGGCCAAGCGCCGCTCCGCCGTGGTGAGTACCCGCGCCCTTGCCGGCGTCGCGCGCGGCCTGAACCTTGGCCAGCACATCCTGCTCGGTCAGGGGGAGAAGCTGACCAACGGACGCGACAAATCCTCGATCCTTGCCGACACCATGGAGGCCGTCATCGGCGCCGCCTACCTCAGCCACGGCATAGAGACGGCGCAGGCCCTGGTGATGCGCCTGATCGGACCGCTGCTCAAGGACTCTGACGCGCTCGGGGAAGGCACCGACTGGAAGACCCGCATCCAGGAAACCGCCGCGGCACGGCGCCTGGGGCTGATCGACTACCAGGTCACGGGCACCGGGCCCGACCACGCGCGCTCCTTCGAGGCGCTGCTCGTCATCGGGGGCACCCCCTACGGAACCGGAACAGGCCACTCAAAGAAGGAAGCAGAGCAGGCAGCAGCCGCCGCTTCCTGGAAAATCCTCGGCGACACCGCACCGGTCGAAGGGCGCTAGGCACAGTTTGCCCGAACTCCCGGAAGTTGAAGTCGTCCGGCGGGGTCTGGCCCGCTGGGCCCTCGGCCGCTCCGTGGAGCGTGTGGAGGTCCTCGACCCCCGTTCCCTGCGCCGCCACCCTTTGGGGCCCGACGACTTCGCCGGGAACCTGACCGGCGCACGCATCGTCGACGTCGTCCGCCGTGGGAAGTTCCTGTGGATGCCGCTGCTCCCCGCCGACGCACCCGAGGACAAGACACCCTCCGTGGCGCTCATGGCGCACCTCGGGATGAGCGGCCAGATCCTGATGCAGGAACCGCGGGTACCGTCCGAAAAACACCTGAAGGTCCGTCTCGAGCTTTCGTCCGCGGTCGACGGTCTGGGTGCGCCGCTGCCGTCGGAACTGCGCTTTGTGGATCAACGGATCTTCGGTGGGATGTTCCTCACCGACCTCGAGCCCACCCAGGATGGACACATTGGCGGGACGAGTGAGATTAATCTCGCCCTGATTCCCCGTGAGGCTTCTCACATCGCCCGCGATCCGCTCGATCCAGCCTTTTCATTCGAGGCCTTTCACGAGCGGCTTCGGAAGCGGCGGGTGGGCCTCAAGCGGGCGCTGCTCGACCAGGGGCTCATCTCGGGAATCGGGAATATCTACGCCGACGAAGCCCTGTGGGCATCCCGCCTCCACTTCGCGCGCCCCACCGAGACAATGCGCAGGCCAGACACGCTTCGGCTCGTGGAGGCGGTGCGGGATGTGCTCCTGCGGGCCCTCGATGCCGGGGGCACAAGCTTCGATTCCCTCTACGTCAACGTCAACGGGGAGTCGGGTTACTTCGTCCGCTCACTCAACGCCTACGGACGGGGCGGGCAGCCCTGCAGGCGCTGCGAGACGGATGGGGTGGCCTCCCTGATCCGGCGCGATGCCTTCATGAACCGCTCTTCCTACACCTGTCCGCGTTGTCAAAAAGCCCCGCAGAGGCCGCGTCGTTAGTCAACGTTTACCGGGCTGTGATCCAAATGTGACAATCCGATATCTCGCAGGTAGCCTTGAGTCTGCGCCGGGCCACTCGGCATCGGCGCCCTTCGTCAGACTGCCTAACCCTGTCGGTGACTGAAGGACCGTTCGCTTAACATTTCCGACAGGGGCGGGGGAACCGATAGCGGACCTTTCTTGAAAGGTCCTTGGGGTTAAGACGCATGACGGACATCTGCTGGGGAGATGTCCAACTTCGTGTGTCCGGGTGTCCCATCCGAACCCGACAGCTAACTCCGCAGGCATCGGGAGAGGCAACATCATGTCGAAGAATCGTTCAATCGCGCGCCACCGTGCAACCCCGGTCCGCTCGAATCCCCTTAAGACAGCATCACGTGCAGTATCCGCCGGCGCCAGTGTCGCGGGTCGCCCCGCAGCCGTTGTCGTCGCTGCATCGGGCATCATGCTTGGCGCCGCGCTTCCGGCAAGCGCCGCAGGCGAGGTCAACCTGTCGGCCCAGGCCGCACCGGCACCCGTCCAGCAGGCAGCTCCGGCTCCCGCCCCCGCACCGGCTCCTGCCAACGGCGGCTCAGTGACCCACACGGTCCGCGCCGGTGACACCCTCGGCCTCATCGCGGCCAACTACGGCGTCAGCCTCGATGCGATCTTCGCAGCGAACGGCCTTAGCTGGTCATCGGTTATCTACCCGGGACAGTCCGTTGTGATCTCCGGTGAAGGTGTCGCAGCGGCACCGGCTCCGGCCGCTCCGGCCGCTCCGGCCGCTCCGGCCCAGCCTGCAGCTCCGGCAGAGCAGGCTGCGCCGATCCAGACCGCCGCAGTCACAACTGCCGGCCAGATGGGCATCAGCAGCCAGAGTGCGAACATCCAGCCCATCGGCGTTGCAGCCAAGAGCGGCATCGTCGCCACGGCCATGCAGGGCGTTGGCGCGGGCTACGTGTACGGCGGCACCGGGTTCGGTACCTGGGACTGCTCCAGCTTCGTCCAGTGGGTCTACGCCCAGCACGGCATCGACCTGCCCCGCACCACCTGGGCCCAGTTCGCAGCCCTGAAGCCGACCAGCAACCCGCAGCCCGGTGACCTGGTCAGCCAGAACGGTGGAGGCCACGTTGGCATCTACCTCGGCGGCGGCAAGATGATCAGCGCCCTCAACCCCTCGCAGGGCACCCTCGTCCACGACGTGAGCGCCATGCAGGTTGACGGGTACTACACCCGCTAAGCGCACGGAATGAATGAAGAAGGCCGGTGCCCCTGGGCGCCGGCCTTCTTTGTGCCTTATCTGGAGCGGCTGTAATAGCCGGCGAGCCTTTCAAGGCCCTGATCGATGGATACGGCCGGCGTCCAGTCCAGCAGCTTCCGGGTCCGCCGCTGGTCGAACCAGTGGGCGGTCGAGAGCTGCTCGGCGAGGAAGCGGGTCATCGGCGGCTCGGAGGTCCAGCCGGCCCCCCGCCACAGCCGCTCCACGGCCGACCCGGCGGTACGCGCCAGTGGGCCGGGCACGTGCCAGCGGGGAGGGCTCACTCCACCGGCGGTGCAGATTCCGGCGATCAGCTCCCCGATCGGCCTAGGTTCGCCGTTCGTGACGACAACGGCTTCGCCCTCAACGTGCTCGATGCGGTGCAGTGCGGCAACGATCGCGGCGGCGGCGTTGTCGACATAGGTTGTGTCGATCATCGCCATCCCGGCGTCGAGCCGGGGGAGCCGGTGGGCGCGGGCGCGCTCGAGCACCCGTTCCACGAGCTGGGTGTCGCCGGGACCCCATACGACGTGCGGGCGCACCGCGGCAACCCGGAGGTCCGGCCCTGAGGCTTGGAGCGCGAGGAGCTCTGCCCGCGCCTTGGTGCGGGCGTAATCGCCCCGTGCCCGCTCCGGCGTCGCAGGGGTTGTACCGATGCCCATGAGGGAGGTTCCGGTGTGCGCGACCGAGGGTGAGGAGACGAACACGAAGTCCCGTACTCCGGCCTGCCGGGCCGCTTCAAGGACAATGCGGGTTCCCTGGACGTTGATCTCCTCGAACTCGGATGCCTTTCCGGCGAAGGAGACCTTGGCGGCGAGGTGGATCACCGCATCCATTCCGCGCGCGGCCCGCTCCGCCGCCGCCGGGTCGGTTACCGAGCCGAGCAGGTCCTCAATGCCCTCAAGTCCCGCGGGGCGGCGCTGGAAGCTGCGCACCGTGTGCCCCCGTGCCCGCAGCAGCACGGCGACGGCGCCGCCGAGGAGGCCGCTCGCGCCGGTCACGAGAACCCTCATGGCCGGGTGACGCGGCCGCCGGCGAGCGTTTTGGTGGCCCAGCGGGCCAGCCGTGAGCGGTCGAGCTTGGAGTTGTGGCGGATGTCCACGGGCAGCGACGGCACCGTCAGCACGGCCGCGACCTGCGTGCCCGCCGCAAGGCCGGCCGCACGCACCTTGGCGGCGAGGGCCGAAGGGGCGAGGGCTGGTTTGTCCCGGCGCCGCGCGGGTTCGGCCAGTTCGACGACGGCGACGACGGCCTGGGTGCCCTCGGGGCCCACACCGACCACTGCCGCGAGCCGGACGTCGTTAACGGCCTCGACTGCGTGTTCGATACCGACGGGCGTGAGCACGCCGTCCGGAGTGGTGATGATGTGCCCGAGGCGTCCCTCGACCCACAGCCGTCCGGCGGCGTCGAAGTGCCCGATGTCCCCGGTGCGGTGCCACGGCGCAGTCCGCGACGACTCGTGCTCCGTCCGCCACAGGCGGTAGTAGCGGTCCTTCACATGCGGTGCGTCAACAAGGATTTCGCCGGTGACCCCGGGCTCGGTCGATGGATCGCCCGCCGCCGATCCGTCTGCGGAGAGGGGGCTGACCGCCACCCTGGCGCCGTGGACGGCCGTTCCAACGCACACACCGTTTCCCGCTCCGGGCATGCCCGAGGCGGCGTCGGCTTCGGCCGCGCGGATCTGGAGGAGATCGACGTCGGTGACTGGCAGCGCCTCCGTCATGCCGTAGGGGGTGTGGAGGGAGGCGGCCGGAAGCAGCTCCTTGACGGATTCCAGCAGCGGGGCAGGGATGGGGGCGCCGGCTGAAAGCACCAGTTCAACATTCCGCAGTGCTTCAGCGCCCGAGGGCTTCAGGTCCGCCGCGGTTGCAAGGACGTTCCGGAGCGCTGCCGGGGAGGCAAAGACGGCGGTCGCTCCGACGGCCGCAGCGGCGTCGGCCAGGGCGGATGCCGTCAGCGTGCGCGGCGCCGTCACGTCCATATCGGGGGTCACCGATACGACGCCGAGGGCGGGCCCGAGCAGGGCGAAGGGCGCGAATCCTGCGACGAGCGCGCCGCCGGGGGCAAGCCCGAACGTCTCGGCAACGGTGTCGCGCATCGCCGAGAGCTGCCGGTGCGTGTAGACAACGCCCTTCGCCGGGCCGGTCGAGCCGGAGGTGAAGAGGATCGCCGCGTCGTCATCGGGGCCCGGTGCAGACGGGCCGGAGCCTACGGTGTCGGACGGCCGCGGCGCCTGGCGCAGTTCCTGCAGCGAGGTTTCAACCCCGAGCGCTCCGCGACGGGGCGCATCGAGCTTTTCGATGCTGACCCGGCGGCCGGGCCAGCCCAACACGCGGGCCGCGGTGAGGGCCCGGTCGATGCCGATCAGGAGATCGGGGGAGCTTCCCTTGACCGCGCGTGAAAGGCCCCGTGTGCCGAGCCCTGCATCAGCGACGACGACGACGGCGCCGATGCGCAGGCACGCGTAGAGGACAACGGTGAGGTCGACCCCGGGGGGAACCATGAGACTGACGCGGCTGCCGGTGCCCACGCCGAGTCCCCGGAGGCCGGCGGCCACTGTTTCAACTTCTCCCGCCAGCTCCGACCAGGTGAGGGTGCGGCGGACGGCTCCGTCGGCGCCCATCTCGGCGACGGCCGGGGTCGCCCCTGCGGCCCCTGCTGCCTGGAGGAGTCTGTGCTCCAGCGGGGTGAACCCGGTGCCGCCCGTGGGTCGGCGCGCCGCGCCATCATCATCAGGGGAAGGGGCTTCCGCCGTGGCACCGGCTGTGGCGCCGAGCCGCGTGTGAAGCCAGGAGAACAGTGTTCCTGCGACGTCGGCGTCCTCGTGGACGAGATGGCCGGCGTCCTCGAACCGGTGCACGTCGGCATCCGAAAGCCGCTGCGTGAGGTCCTCGAGGTAGGTATCGGAGAAGATGGGATCGTGGGGGCCCCACAGCAGCAGCGAGGGAACCTCGAGGCTCCGGATGCCCTCGGCGATTTCCGCAAGGGCGGGATAGCTGGGGTGGGCCTCGTTGCGGGGAATGTCGGACACGAAATCCGCTATGCCCGTGCGGTCGGCCGGCCTCCGGTAGGGCGCCCGGAAGGCGGCCCTCACTTCCGGGTCCAGCTTCGGCCGGGCGAGGGCGAGCGTCACGTCGAGGAAGGCGGAGGTTGAACGGGTGCCGGTCCGGTGCACCCCGGGCAGCAGTGCGAGCCTCAGGGGAGCGGGAATGGGCCGGGCATCACTCTGGTGCACGGCGGTGTTGGTCAGGATCACTCCGCGCAGGCGCTCGCGGTTGCGGTGTGCATATCCGAGACTGACCACTCCGCCCCAGTCGTGGCCGGCGGTGACGAGCGGCCCCGACAGCCCGAGCGCCGTTGTGAAATCCTCAAGGTCGCCCACCCTGTCGGCGAGCCTGCGGAACACGCCGGTGCGGGCGGAGAAGCCCATGTTCAACTGGTCGACGGCGACAACGCGCCAGCCGGCTGCCGCGCCGGGGGCCAGCAGCGACCTCCACAGGTAGGACCAGGTGGGGTTTCCGTGGACGCACAGGATCGTTCCCCGGGGAGTAGCACCGGATGCCTCGAGGAGCGCCGTGTTGTCCAGGTAGTGCCAGGTGAAGGAGCTGCCGGGGGCATCGGCCGGGCTTGAGGAAGGCACGTCGATGTACCGTGACCACGACGGGTCAAGGCCGGGAAGTGCTACCACGCAATCTCCATCATGGAGGTGTTGAGCCCCGAGCCAACTCCGAGGCACAGGACGCGGTCGCCGGCGTTGAGCGACTGCCCCTCCTGGGCGAGGGTCATGGGCAGGGAGGCGGGCCCCACGTTTCCCCACCGGGGGAACGTGATCGGCACGCGGTCGCGCACGAGGTTGACCGCCTTGATGATGGCGTTCGTGTAGGAGTTTGATACCTGGTGGGTCACGTATCGGTCCATGGCGTCCCACTTCCACCCGTCGGCCTGCGCCTCGTGCCAGGCGGTCACCACCAGCTCGAGGCCGCCGTCGAGAAGGCCCTTGGTGTCGGTGTACATCCCGTCGACGCCGCCCACGCACAGCTCGTGGTGCTGCGTTCCGGCCCGCGACACACCGCCGAGGATCCGGTGCGAACCGGGATGCAGGTCTGCAGGGCCGATGACGGCGGCCGCAGCGCCCGAGCCGAGGGTCAGTGTGGCGAATTCGCTGAGGAAGTCCTGGCGGGTCGAATCGGGATGGTTCAGCCGCGCGAAGGTCGCTTCCTGGGTGCCCTGTGCATCCTCGCCGGCAACGATCAGGGCGTACTTGATCTGCCCTGAATCGATCATGTTCGCAGCGAGGGTGATGCCGTTGACGAAGCCGAGGCAGGCGTTGGCCAGATCGAAGTTCATCGCTGAGGAGGGAAGGCCAAGCGAGTGATGGATCTTCACCGCCACCGAGGGTTCGAGGTTCCGCCGGGTGACGGAGGTGTTAATCAGCAGCCCCACCTCTCCGGGTTCGATGCCGGCCTCGGCCATCGCCTTGGCGCCCGCCTCGATCGCCGCATCGTCGAATCCCGTCCCGGGGGACCACCAGCGGCGTTCCGTCACTCCGGCAACGCGCTCAAGCAGCCTCTTGGAAAGGCGCAGCCGTTTGAGGCTGGGCGCCAGGCGTTCGTCGAACTCCGCGGAACTGACGACTACCGGGGCCTCCACGCTCGTGACGGCAAGCAGTGCCGTGTTCTCATGTCGAAACGTCGCGTTACCGGTCAAATTTCCTGCCTCATCAACTGTTCAGCTCCCTGAAACGGACGCCGTGACCCGCGTGCGGGCCGGCCAGGGAGCTCGGGATTCTTTCGAACCTTTGGAAAGCCTACTTCGTAATTTGTGCCATTGTTCGATTTTCGTTGGCACGCTCACACTGTGAATGCCGCTTGTTGGTCTCACGACCCAGTAGATTGGGGAGACCCGCCCCCTTCTGGAGATCCTGACCACTGTGCATTTGAAGAGTCTAACCGTGCGCGGCTTTAAGTCCTTCGCCTCAGCGACGACTTTCAACTTCGAACCCGGCGTTACCGCGGTCGTTGGGCCCAACGGCTCCGGAAAGTCCAACGTTGTCGACGCACTTGCCTGGGTTATGGGCGAACAGGGGGCGAAAACCCTCCGCGGCGGGAAGATGGAGGACGTCATTTTCGCCGGTACGTCAGGGCGCGCACCGCTCGGCCGTGCGCAGGTGACGCTGACAATTGACAACGCCGACGGCGCCCTGCCGATTGAATATTCAGAGTTGACGATCTCCCGGACGCTGTTCCGCGCGGGAGGTTCGGAATATGCGATCAATGGCAGAAACTGCCGATTGCTTGACATTCAGGAGTTATTGTCGGACTCCGGCCTTGGCCGTGAGATGCACGTGATTGTGGGGCAGGGCCAGCTCGACCGGGTACTTCACGCAACCCCTGAGGACCGGCGCGGATTCATCGAGGAAGCCGCAGGAATCCTCAAGCACCGGAGGCGCAGGGAAAAGACCGTGCGGAAGCTCGAGTCGATGCAGGCCAACCTCGCCCGTCTCACGGACCTCACCGGTGAACTGCGCCGGCAGCTGACGCCGCTGGGCAGGCAGGCCGACGTCGCCCGGCGTGCACAGCAGGTGCAGTTCGAAGTGCGCGATGCGCGGGCGCGCCTTCTCGCCGACGAGCTGGTCGGGCTCCGCGCCGACGTCGAGAGGGAAGCCGCCGAGGAGGCGGCGCTGAAGGAGCGCCGCGCCGACGTCGAGCGGCAGCTCACCGGTTCCCGGACGCGCCTGGCGGAGCTGGAGCGTCTCGCGGCGGAGGCCACACCCGCCGTCAACGGAGCCCGTGACACCTGGTACCGCCTCACCTCCACCCGTGACCGCTTCGCGTCGCTGGGAACCCTGGCGGCCGAACGGCGCAAACTGCTCGGCTCCGCCGATGCCCCGGCCGAATCCGGGCGCGACCCGCAGGAGCTCGAACGGTCTGCCGCACGGCTGCGGGCCGAGCAGGCGGAGCTCGCCAAGCAGGTCGATGAACAGCGTTCCGGGCTCGAGGAAGCGGTACAGCGCCGCACCAACGCCGAGGCCGCCGCGGCGGACGAGGACAAACGGCTCGCCGCGCTCCTTCGCGCTGCCGCCGACCGCCGCGAAGGCGTGGCCCGCCTCGCCGGGCAGGTGGGCGCCGCGCGGTCGAGGGTTGAATCCATCGAAGCCGAACTGGGCCGCCTGCGCAGCTCAATCGCCTCGGCGGGGGAACGGAAGAACGCCGCCAGGGCCGAATATGCGGCCCTTGAGGCGCAGGTGGCCGGCGCCGAGGAGGGCGAGGAAGGCCTCGACGCGGAATACGAGGAGGCACGGGTAGCCGTCGATGCCCTTGCCGCCCGGACCGCCGGGCTGCGCGAGGAAGCGCGATCCGCCGAGCGGGAACGTGATGCGCTCGCGGCCCGGCGCGAGGCCCAGCTGGAGGGTCTGCAGCAGCGCGACGGATCGGGGGCGCTCCTTGCCTCGGGGCTCTCCGGGGTCCTTGAACCCTTCGCAGGCCTGCTCCGGGTTGAACCCGGATTCGAAACGGCTGTCGCGGCAGCGCTCTCCGGCCTCGCCGAAGCCGTCGCCGTTGCCGATCTTGCCAGCGCCGTCGAGGCGCTCGACCTGATGAAACGGGAGAACTCGGGCCAGGTCGCGTTGGTTGTCGCCGACGAGGCCGCAGCAGCGCCGGGGCAAGGAAACCCGGCCGGTCCCGCCGGAACCGCCGCGGCTGGAATCGGCCGCCGCGCCAGGGACCTTGTCACCTGCAGCCCATCCCTCGCCCCGGCCCTCGCCGCCCTGCTGGCGGGCGTCGTCGTCGTCGAGGACGGCAGTGAAGCCCGGGCGGTGGTTGAGGCCAACGGCGCGTTGACCGCGGTCACCCGTGACGGCGACGTCGTCTCCGCCCACACCGCGCGCGGCGGATCGCCCGGTGCGCCGGGTGTCCTGGAACTGCGGGCAGCCGCCGAGGAGACCGAGAACCGCCTCCGCAACGCCTCCGGGCAGCTTGAACAGCTGAAGTTCCGGCTCGCCGCAGTGGCCGCCGAACGCACCGAAGCGGAGTCGCGGGCCAATGCTGCCCTGGAGCGGCTCCACGAATCCGATGCGCGCCTTGCCGCCGTGTCCGAGCAGCTTGGCCAGCTCGGGTCGGCCCTCCGGTCCGCCGACGGGGAGGCGGAGCGGCTCGGACAGCTCGCCCGTGCCGCCGAGGTGAACCTTGCCGCCGAGCAGTCGAAGCTCCACGATGCGGCTGAACGCCTCGCCGCGGTCCAGGACCTGCCGGCCGACCCGGACCCCTCGGTCGCCGAAAGGGACCGGCTCGCCCGAGCAGCGGTGCAGTCCCGCCAGGCCGAAATGGACGCCCGCCTTGCCCTGCGCGGTTCCGAGGAGCAGCTGAACGCCCTGACGAACCGCGCCGCTTCGCTCGAACGTGCCGCCGCTGCGGAGCGCGCCGCCCGCGAGCAGGCCGCCGAACGGGCACGGATCCGCGCCCGCCAGGCCGCCCGTGCGGCCGCCGTTGCGGCGGCCGTCCAGCAGGTGCTTGCCTTCATCGAGCTCTCAATCGCCGACGCCGCCGCCAAGCGCGACGAAGCCGAGCGGATCCGCACCCAGTGGGATGCCGAGCTCGGCGCGGTCCGCACCACAATCGACGAACTTGCCGCCGAACTGGCCCGGCTGACCGAGTCGGTGCACCGCGACGAACTTGCCCGGGCCGAGCAGCGCCTGCGCATCGAGGCACTTGAGAACCGTTCGATCGAAGAGCTCGGGCTCACCCCGGAACACCTCACCGCCGAGTTCGGTCCCCACCTTCCGGTGCCGGCCGGCGCGGCCGAAGGCGACAAGTGGGCCGAACTGCGCGCTCCGGTCGACGAGGACGGCACACCGATTCCCGAAGGCATCCCCTTCGTGCGGGCCGAGCAGGAAAAACGGCTCAAGAAGGCCGAACGGGATCTCAGCGCCCTCGGCAAGGTCAATCCCCTCGCCCTTGAGGAATTCGAAGCGCTTGAGGAGCGGCACTCCTTCCTCACCACCCAGCTCGAAGACCTCAAAGCGACACGGAAGGACCTGCTCGACATCATCCGGCAGGTCGACGAGCACGTTGAGCAGGTCTTCACCGCCGCCTACCGTGACACCGCGATTCAGTTCGAGCGGGTCTTCGCGACGCTCTTCCCCGGCGGCGAGGGGCGCCTGGTGCTCACCGACCCCGATGACATGCTGGCCACCGGCATCGAAGTGGAGGCCCGTCCGGCAGGGAAGCGCATCAAGCGGCTGTCGCTGTTGTCAGGGGGTGAGCGCTCCCTCACCGCGGTCGCGCTCCTCGTCGCCATCTTCAAGGCCCGGCCGTCGCCGTTCTACGTGATGGACGAGGTCGAGGCGGCCCTCGACGACACCAACCTGGGCCGGCTGATCTCCATCTTCGAGGAGCTTCGCGAATCGAGCCAGCTCATCATCATCACCCACCAGAAGCGCACCATGGAGGTCGCCGACGCCCTGTACGGGGTGACCATGCGCGGTGACGGCGTCTCAACGGTGATCAGCCAGCGCCTGGTCGAGGCCTGAGCGGCCCCGCCGAAGGGGTCAGCTCTCCGCGGCAGGAGAGGCCGGGCCGGCCGGCGGCGCAGCGGCCGCCCGCCCGGGCAGGGTTTCCCGCGCGGCCACCCAGACGGCGAACGCGACGGCGCCGGTGGCTCCGGTGACGGCAAACGCCAGCCCGTACGAGCCGTAGGGGAGGACATCGATGATGACCCCCGCAAGGATCGGGCCGAGGATGGCACCGGTGTCGGCGCTCATCTGGAAGGCGGCAAGCACCTTTCCGCCGCTTCGCGTATTGCCGACGACGTCGGCCACTGCCGCCTGCTGGGCAGGATTCAGGATCCCGGCGCCGAGCCCCCCGATCGCGCACACGGCGAGGAAGGCCGGGACGCTGCCCGTGAAGCCCAGGGCGGCCATGGCAAGTCCGTTGACGGCAAGGCCGGTGAGGATCAGCGGCCGCCGGCCAACGGTGTCGGCAAGGCGTCCAGAGAATGGAAGGGCTATCGCGGTTCCGGCGGCGAAGAACGCAAGGGAGATGCCCGCGATTTCGGGTCCGGCGCCCAGCACGGCCGTCGCGAACAGCGGCACCAGCGCCATGCGCACCCCGAAGGACGACCACCCGTTGGTGAAAGCGGAAACCAGGGATGCCCGGTACGCCGAATCCGTGAGCGCCTCGCGGAACGGCAGCACCGCCGGCACCTCACCCGACCGCCGCTCGGCGAGCGTTGTGTCCTTCAACCTGAGGAACACGACCGCCGAGGCAAGGAGCAGTGCGGCGGCGTAGACAAGGAACGGCACCCGCAGCCCGAAGCCGGCGAGCAGCCCGCCGAGGAGCGGGCCGCCGATGCTGCCCAGCAGGAAGGCCGACGCGTACGCACTTGAAACACGGCCCCGGATGCTGGGCGGTGCCAGCCGGACGATGAGGCCCATGGCCGAGACGGTGAACAGGGTTGAGCCGATTCCGCCGAGGCCCCGAAAGACAAGCAGCTGCCAGTAGCTGCCGGCGAAGGCGCAGGCCGCCGTCGACAACGCAACGATCAACAGCCCCATCACGTAGACCGGGCGCTCCCCGAGGCGTTCGATGAGGCGCCCGCCGGCCGGGGCGAACACGAGGCGGGTGAACGCGAAGGCGCTGACGATGATCGAGGAAGCCGCCACTCCCACATCGAAGCTCTGGGCGAACTGGGGGAGGACCGGGGCAACAAGCCCGAAGCCGAGGGCGATCACGAAGGCCGCCGCGATGAGGACCCGGATCTCCTGCGGAATACGCACCGCTTCGGGCTTCCCTCCGGCACCCGGGGGTGCCGCTCGGAACATCGCAGGGAAGGGGAGCCGCCGGGGAAGTCTGACCATAATGCATTGAGTCTTTCATTGGGTGCGGGAAGATGCTCAATCGGCTCGTGTGAGAAGCTGGGACCGTGAATGAGACTCTCCAGATCGTAATCTTCGTAGCCCTTGCCATCGCGGTTCTCGGCTCCCTGGCGGTGCTTCTTCTGAAAGGCCGCAGGACGCCCCCGGGCACCTATCAGGCAGTCCGCGACGCAGACGACACGGGCGGGCTCAAAGCGTCCGGATCGACGTCGACGGCCCTGTTGGACAACCCCTCCGACACCGATGCACCGCCGCACGTTGTCGTCCCCGATGACCTGAGCGACCTCGACGAGGCGATCGCCGAGCCGATCCCCGTCGACGTACCGGACCCGGTGCAGGGCAGGCTGGCACGGCTGCGGGCCCGCCTCATCCGCTCCAACAACGCCTTGGGCAAGGGACTGCTTGCCCTCCTCTCACGCGACACGATCGACGAGGACGTGTGGGACGAAGTCGAGGAGACCCTCCTGATGGCCGACCTCGGCACCGAGCCGACCCTTGAGCTTGTCTCGGCGCTGCGCCAGCGGGTCAAGGTGGCGGGCAGCAGGAGCCCCGCCGAGGTCAAGAGCATGCTCCGCGAAGAGCTCATCCGCCTCGTCGACCCCTCCATGGACCGCACACTGGCCACCGAGCGCCACCTTGACCGCCCCGCCATCGTGATGGTCGTCGGCGTCAACGGTGTCGGCAAGACGACGACCGTCGGGAAGCTTGCCCGGGTGCTCGTCGCCGACAACAAGGACGTCCTGCTCGGGGCAGCCGACACCTTCCGCGCGGCCGCCGCGGAGCAGCTTGCCACCTGGGGCCAGCGCGTCGGGGTGCCGACGGTGAAGTCCGACATCGACGGCGCCGACCCCGCCTCGGTGGCCTTCGAGGCCGTGAAGGCGGGAATCGACCAGGAGGTCGACGTCGTCATGATCGACACCGCCGGACGCCTCCAGAACAAGATCGGGCTCATGGACGAACTCGGCAAGGTCAAACGCGTCATCGAGAAGCAGGGGACGGTCGATGAGGTTCTCCTCGTCCTTGACGCGACCACCGGGCAGAACGGGCTCAACCAGGCGAAGGTCTTCTCCGAGGTCGTTAACATCACGGGCATCGTCCTGACGAAGCTCGACGGCACAGCCAAGGGCGGGATCGTCGTGGCAATCCAGCGGTCCCTCGGGGTACCCGTGAAGCTGGTTGGCCTGGGCGAGGGCGCCGACGACCTCGCGCCCTTCGACGCCGAAAGCTTCGTTGACGCACTGCTGAACTGAGCCCCCGCCGAGCCGGCCCTCCACGAACCGGCTCTTTGCTGGACCGACCCGGCCGGACCTGCACGGGTGGCCGGTGGCGCGGCGCGCGAAACACCGCCGAAACAACCGCGTCATTGGCCTTTAACGTTACCCGCGGGTACGTAACGTGGCCGCAATCAAAGCTCCTCCGGGCTGAAACACCGGAGCGTCACTCTGGGAAGTGCGGGAAGTGCCCGCCACCTCTGAGAGGACGTGAAAATGGATCTGACAGCAGGTCACGTCTGGGTAATGGTTTCGGCCGCCCTGGTACTGCTCATGACGCCGGGTCTTGCCTTCTTCTACGGCGGCATGACCCGTGCCAAGGCTGCATTGAACATGATGATGATGAGTTTCATCGCGGTCGGCCTCGTGGGAATCGTGTGGGTCCTGTGGGGGTACTCAATGACCGGCGGTGAGGGCGTAGCCCAGCTGTTTGGAAATCCCTTCGCCGCTTTCGGCCTGCAGGGACTGATTGGTACCGAGGACCTCATTGGAGCCGGCTACGGTGTGACGTTCGCGATCATCACCGTCGCCCTGATCAGTGGGGCGATCGCCGACCGGGCGAAGTTCGGGGCATGGTCCCTTTTCGTCCCCATCTGGGTGACTGCCGTCTACTGCCCGCTTGCCTTCATGGTGTGGGGCGGTGGACTGCTCAGCGCCGACGGAGCCATCGGAGGCGCCGTCGGTGAAGCGATCGACTTCGCCGGCGGGACGGTCGTCCACATCAGCGCAGGCGTAGCCGCACTCGTCCTCGCCGTGATCCTCGGCAAGCGCCAGGGATTCGGCAAGGACCCGGCACAGCGCCCGCACAACATCCCCCTGGTGATGCTCGGTGCGGCCCTGCTCTGGTTCGGCTGGTTCGGGTTCAACGGCGGAGCAGCCGGAACCGCAGAGGAAGCGGGCCTCATCTGGGTCAACACGATGGCCGCTCCTGCCGCGGCAATGGTCGGCTGGCTCGTCACCGAACGCTTCCGCGATGGCCGGCCCACCTCCCTCGGCGCCGCCTCTGGCATTGTCGCGGGCCTTGTTGCGATCACACCGGCCTGTGCCAACGTCAGCCCCATCGGCGCCATCTGCCTCGGCCTCGTGGCCGGCGCCCTGTGTGCGCTCGCCGTCGGCGTCAAGTACAAGCTCGGCTTCGATGACTCCCTCGACGTCGTCGCGGTTCACCTCGTGGCGGGCATCGCCGGCACCCTGGCCCTGGGCTTCATCGCCCTTCCGGTCGACGGCGCGGGCGGAGGAATCCTTTACGGCGGCGGCGGAGCTCAGCTCCTCGCCCAGTCCGTCTCGGTCCTCGTCGCGATCACCCTGTCGGCCGTCATGACGGCGATCATCGGCCTGGGCATCCACAAGACCGTCGGGTTCCGCATCACCTCCGACAACGAGGTGGCAGGCGTTGACCTGTCGGAGCACGCGGAGACGGCCTACGAATTCGGCGGCCTCGGCGTCGGCGGATCCTTCCACCCCTTCGCCGATCAGTTCCGCGAGAAGAAGCACATCGAGCAGACGGAGAGCGTAAATTCATGAAACTCGTGACAGCGATTGTCCGTCCGGACAAACTCGACAACGTGCGTGGTGCCCTTGAGGACTACGGGGTGCAGGGGCTTACGGTCAGCGAGGCCAGCGGCTACGGACGCCAGCGCGGGCACACCGAGGTCTACCGGGGTGCCGAGTACACAGTCGACCTGCTGCAGAAGGCGCGGGTTGAGGTCCTCGTGGCCGATGACTGGGTCACCGACATCGTCAACGTGCTTGTCTCAACCGCCAATACGGGCAACGCCGGCGACGGCAAGGTCTGGGTCATTCCGGTCGAGGACGCAGTCCGGGTCCGCACCGGAGAACGCGGCGAGGCCGCGATCTGACGGATCCCTGCGCAAGACAGGCCACCCCCGGCCGCACGAGCCCGTCCGGCTCCTGCGGACCGGGGGTGGCCTGCGTGGGCAGCGGTCAGAGCGACGCGCAGCTCTGCCAGTCCGTGGGGCCGCGCGTTCCGGCCGGATATTCCTCCATTGGCACCTCGTTGGCAGCCCACGCCGCAAGGACGGGCTCAACGATCCGCCAGCAGTCCTCGGCGATGTCCCCGCGCACCGACAGGGTCGGGTCGCCGGCGAGCACGCCGTCAAGGACCTCGCCGTAGGGCAGCAGGTCGGTGGCATTCAGCTCGGCGGTGAGGGTGGCCCGGTCGAGGGAGAAGATGTCACCGGGCCCGTTGACGTCAAGCTCGAGCTGCAGGGTGTCGGGGCCGAATCCGATGCGCAGCCTGGTGGGGGAGTCCTGGCCGGTAAAGCCGGCGGGGAGGTGACTGACGGGTTTGAAGGTGATCACCGCCTCCTTGCGCCTGGTGCCCATCCCCTTGCCGGAGCGGAGAATGAAAGGCACTCCGGCCCACCGCTGGTTGTTGATCGACACAACAACTTCGGCGAGGGTCTCGGTTCCCCGGCTGCCGTCCACGCCCGGTTCCGCTACGTAGTCGGGAACCTCGCGGCCGTTGATGCTGCCCGCTGTGTACCTGGCCCGCCGGGTGTTTCCGGGGACGGAGACGTCAATCGAGCTCGCCCGAAGCACCGAACCGATGTGGTCGCGCAGGTCCCGCTCGTGCAGGGTCGACGGAGCGTTGAGGGCCAGCAGCGCCATGACGTGAAGCAGGTGGCTCTGGATCATGTCGCGCAGGGCGCCGGCTTTGTCGTAGTAGCGCGCACGGTTCTCGAGGGCGAGGTCCTCGTCGAAGATGATCTCGACCTTCTCGATGTGGAGGTTGTTCCACACCGGCTCAAGGATCCGGTTGGCGAAGCGCATGCCAAGGATGTTGAACACCGTCGCCTTGCCCAGGAAGTGGTCGACCCGATGGATGTGCTCCTCGGGAACCATCATGGCCAGGTTCTGGTTGAGCGCGTGGGCCGAAGCCTGGCTGGTGCCGAACGGCTTCTCCATCACCAGCCGGGTTCCCACGGGCAGCCCCAGCGGGGCCATGGCAGCACAGGCCTGCTGGCTGATCGCCGGGGGGAGCGCGAAGTAGATGGCGACAGGCCCTTCAAGGGTCTGGACCAGCTCGCCGAGCGCGCCCGGCGCGGTGACGTCGAGGGCGTGGTAGGTGCTTGCGTCGCGCACCTCCTTGAGGGCGGCCCGCCCGGCGTCGTCACTCTTGCCCATGGCAAGGGCGAAGGAGGAGTCGAGGCGTTCGTGCCACTGCTCGTCGGTCCAGCTGTCCGACCCAGCGCCCACCAGTCGCAGTCCGGGAGCACGGCCGAGGCGGATGAGCCGGGCGAGCCCGGGAAGCAGGAGGCGCCCGGTGAGGTCCCCCGAAGCACCGAGGATCAGGAGGGTTTTCACCCGACGCTCGGTGCCTCCGCGGGGAAGGGTCTGGGGTTCGGCTAATGAAGTAGTATCCACCCCTTTAGCCTGCCACTTTCGCCCGCCAATGTCCCACGATGTCATCCCCTTCGGGTTTCGCCGTGGCCACCAGTTGATACCCTTGAGCTTGAGTTCCTCCAACCTCCGATGAAAGTAGTTTCCGGCCCGTGTTCAATTCACTCTCCGACCGGCTGACCACGACGTTCAAGAACCTCAAAGGCAAGGGACGCCTGAGCGAGGCGGACATCGACGCAACAGTGCGGGAAATCCGCCGCGCGCTCCTTGACGCCGACGTCGCCGTCCCCGTGGTGCGCGCCTTCACCGCCAGCGTGAAGGAACGGGCGCTCGGCCTTGAGGTGTCCCAGGCCCTGAACCCGGGCCAGCAGGTCGTCAAGATCGTCAACGAGGAACTGGTGGGGATCCTCGGCGGTGAGACCCGCCGCATCCGGCTCGCGAAGACGGCCCCGACCGTCATCATGCTCGCCGGCCTCCAGGGTGCCGGCAAGACGACGCTTGCCGGAAAGCTCGCCAAATGGCTCAAGGGCCAGGGCCACAGCCCCCTGCTCGTCGCCGCCGACCTCCAGCGCCCCAACGCGGTACGCCAGCTCCAGGTCAACGGTGAGCGCGCCGGCGTACCCGTCTTCGCGCCGCACCCCGGGGTGAGCTCGGAGTTCGAGTCGGCCACGGGCGATCCGGTCGCCGTCGCCCGCCAGGGAGTCGCCGAGGCGCGGACGAAACTGTACGACGTCGTCATCGTCGACACCGCCGGACGCCTCGGCGTCGACACCGAACTGATGCAGCAGGCCGCAGACATCCGGTCCGCCATCAGCCCCGACGAGGTGCTCTTCGTCATCGACGCCATGATCGGCCAGGACGCCGTGAACACGGCGCTGGCGTTCAACGAAGGCGTCGACTTCACCGGCGTCGTGCTGACCAAGCTCGACGGCGATGCCCGCGGCGGAGCTGCACTCTCCGTCGCCTCGGTTACGGGCAAGCCGGTCATGTTCGCCTCCACCGGCGAGGGCCTTGGCGACTTCGAACTGTTCCACCCCGACCGCATGGCCTCGCGCATCCTCGACATGGGCGACATCCTCACCCTGATCGAGCAGGCGGAGCAGTCCTGGGACAAGGACGAAGCGGCACGGATGGCGAAGAAGTTCGCCGACCAGGAAGACTTCACCCTCGACGACTTCCTCGCCCAGATGCAGCAGATCCGCAACATGGGCTCAATGAAGAAGATGCTCATGATGATGCCCGGCGCCGCCGGCATGCGCGAGCAGCTCGAGAACTTCGATGAGCGCGAAATCGACCGGGTCGAAGCCATTGTGCGCTCCATGACACCGCACGAGCGCCTCGCACCGAAGATCATCAACGGTTCCCGCCGTGCCCGCATCGCCCGTGGCTCCGGGGTGCACGTCTCCGAGGTCAACGGCCTGCTCGAGCGGTTCGGCCAGGCCCAGAAGATGATGCGCAAGATGGCCTCCGGCGGCGGAATCCCCGGCATGCCGGGTATGGCCGGTCCCGGCGGGTTCGGCGGCCCGCGCAAGAAGGCGGTCGCGGCGAAGGGCAAGAAGAAGGCCCGCTCGGGAAACCCCGCCAAGGCAGCCCAGGAGCTCGCAGCAGCCGAGGCAAAGCGGAGCGCAGCCCGCTCCGCCGCACCGACGGGCGCCGCCTTCGGCGGGCAGAACGACTTCGACCCGGCGTCCTTGAACCTCCCCAAGGGCTTCGAGAAGTTCCTCGGCAAGTAGCGGACCCCTCCCGGGGGACCGCCGGTGGTCCGTCCGCCGGCGGACCGTGCAGTGAGCGATGGCAAAGATTGGCAGCATGACGCAGGAACGCATCGTCTTCGTTCACGGCAGCGGCGCGTTCGGCTCCGCGGCCTGGCCGCGCCAGCACGGACTGTCACTCGATTACGACAGCCTGTTCCTTCGGCGGCACGGCTTCGACCCCGTGGCCGAGCCGCTTCCCACCGACTACGGCGAAGATCAGCGCATCGTCATTGAGGCGCTTGGTACCGGCGGGCACGTCGTCGCCCATTCGCAGGGAGCAATCGCAGCGATGCTTGCCGCGGTGGAGCGGCCCGACCTTGTCACGTCCCTGACCCTCGTTGAGCCGGCGTGCTTCTCGCTGACCGCCGATCTGCCTGCCACTGCCGCCCACATCGACCTCGTGGCTCCCCTCTACGCCCGTCGGGACACGCTCTCCGACGAGGATTTCCTCCGCCAGTTCGTCCGGCTGGTGTTCTCCGCCGAGGCGGAGCGGCCCGCCACCGAGGACGCCCGCCGCACCGCCCGGCGGCTGCGCCTTCAGGCTCCGCCCTGGTCGGCGCCGCTCCACATCGTCCCCGGCGTGCCGACCCTTGTTCTCACCGGCGGTTGGGAACCCCTGTATGAAGAGATTGCCGAATACCTCGCCGGCACGGGAGCCGTGCACCGGGTGACGGGCGGTGGACACCGGCCCCACGACACAGCGGAGGGCGACCGGGTCATCCGCAGTTTCCTCCGCACCGGGCAGGCCTAGACGCCGAACGTCCTCCCGGAATAAGTTGAAGCTTCAACTAGTTGTACCGGTAAGGACTTCACCACGAGGAGGATTTCATGCTGAACCAGGATCTGCTGCCCGCCGGAACCGGAATGGGAACTGTTTCGCTCAAGGTCGGCAACCGGAAGGTTATGACCGACTACTACACGGAGGCGCTGGGGCTCGAGCCCGTCGCCGAAACCGCTGACGGTCTTTATCTGGGCCGCGGCGGCACGGCCCTTGTGCATCTCGCGCCCGCCGAGGGGCTGCGCCTTCCCGCCCCGAGCGAAGCCGGCCTGTTCCACACCGCACTGCTGTTCGCCGACCGCGCCGGGCTCGCCGCCACCGTCGCCTCCGCTGCCCGGCACAACGCGGGCCGGTACGTCGGAAGCGCCGACCACCTCGTCAGCGAGGCCTTCTACTTCGCCGATCCGGAAGGCAACGGGGTTGAACTGTACTTCGACAAGCCCCGCGATACGTGGCAGTGGACCGGTTCGGGGAAGGAGCGCACGGTCGTCATGGACAACGTCGCCCTCCCACCCCGGCAGTACCTTGAGGAACACCTGACCGAGCAGGCAGTTGCCGACCTGACCGGGTCGGCAGCCGACGTCGGGCACGTCCACCTCCAGGTGGGGGACATCGACACGGCCCGGAAGTTTTACGTCGAAACCCTCGGCTTTGAGCGGACGGCCGGCTGGCACGACCAGGCCCTTTTCGTTTCCGCCGGAGGATACCACCACCACATGGCGATGAACATCTGGAACAGCAGGGGAGCGGGGCCCCGCCGCGACACCCTCGGGCTGGGCGAGGTGCTCATCCGCGTGCCCCGCGCCGAGGAGGTCGATGCCCTGACCGACCGGCTGAAGGCGGCCCGGATCGAGCACCTGCACACCGGCAGCGAACTGCGCTTCGGAGACCCGTGGAACAACAGGATCCGGGTCGCGGTTGGCGCGCCCGGCGCAGGAATCGCACAAATGACCAACGGTCTGGCACAATAGATTCGTACTCGATCCGTGCAGCCCCTCTCTCTGCGCGTGAATTGTGTCCTTTGAACCCCTCTGATTGGCCCGCCCCACGGGAGCAGGACGACGGGTTCGCCCCTTTCATTTACAAGGAGTGACCACACAAGTGGCCGTAAAGATTCGCCTGAAGCGCATGGGTAAGATCCGCGCACCTTTCTACCGTGTCGTCGTCATGGATGCGCGCGCCAAGCGTGATGGCCGTGCCCTCGAGGAAATCGGTAAGTACAACCCCACCGAGGAGCCCTCGTTCATCGAGATCAACTCGGACCGTGCGCAGTACTGGCTCGGAGTCGGCGCACAGCCGACCGAGCAGGTCTCCGCGCTGCTGAAGATCACCGGCGACTGGCAGAAGTTCAAGGGCCTTGAAGGGCAGGAGGGTACCCTTCGGACGAAAGCACCGAAGGAAGCCTTCGTTGCTCCCGAAAAGGGCTCGGTGATCGTTCCTGAGGCAATCACGCCGAAGGCCAAGAAGTCCGACGCCGACGACGCCGCGGAAACCACCGAGGCCGAGTAAGTTGCTTGCCGAAGCGCTGGAGCACCTCGTCCGCGGCATTGTGGACAACCCTGACGACGTTCAGGTTTCCGCAAAGAGCAACCGCCGGGGCGAGACCCTCGAAGTGAGGGTCCACCAGGAGGACCTCGGGAGGGTGATCGGCCGTCAGGGCCGCACCGCCCGGGCGCTCCGCACCGTTGTCTCAGCGCTTGCCGACGGCGAACCCGTCCGCGTGGACGTCGTCGACACGGATCGCCGCCGCGGTTAGCCGCGATCCACCAGCTTCACGATCTGCCGGTTTTTCCGGTACATCTGCTTCGCCGTTCGGCCCCGCACCAGAGGATGGTGGTGGGGCCGAACTGCTTTCCCGGGGCGTCCGGCGGGGCCCGGCCGGCCTGAACACCCCCTTCGATTTCCCCTTCCCCCACTTTTCTTCAGAGCAGCAGGAGCAGCGCACATGGACGTACTTGTCGCAAGGATAGGCAAGCCCCACGGAATCCGCGGGGAGGTAACCGTCCAGCTGTTCACCGATGCCCCCGAGGACCGGTTCGAACCGGGAGCCGTTTTCCGTGCCGAAGGTATTTCCACCCCGGAGCTCACCGTCACCAGCGCGCGGTGGAACAAGGAGATCCTGATTGTCGGATTCGAGCAGGTGCCCGACCGGAATGCGGCCGAGACGCTGCGCGGCGGAAACCTGTTCATCGACAGCGACGATGCCACTGATGACGACGATGACGCCTGGTACGAGCACGAACTGGTCGGGCTGGAGGCGCGCGTCGAAGGCAGGAGCGTCGGCAAGGTGACTGCGCTGCGCACCATGGCCGTCCAGGATCTGCTGATCGTGGAGCTGGCCGACGGACACGAAGTGCTTGTTCCCTTCGTCGGTGAAATCGTCCCCGAGGTGAACCCGGAGGGCGGTTACGTGACGATCGTTCCTCCCGCCGGCCTGCTCGAACTCAACCTGCCCGGTTCCAACTCCGCCCCCGACGACGGGGACGAGCTGGCGGGCGGCGCCGGGGCGGCCCGGCACTGATGCGTATCGACGTCGTCACCATCTTCCCCGAGTACCTTTCCGCCCTCGATGTCTCACTGATCGGTAAGGCGCGGCAGGACGGCCTGCTCGACGTGAGGGTGCACGACCTGCGTGGCTATACGGTGGACAAGCACCGCACCGTCGACGACACCCCCTACGGGGGCGGAGCCGGAATGGTGATGAAGCCCGAGCCCTGGGCTCAGGCCCTCAACTCGATTGCGGGGGAGAGCCCAGGAGGCGCCCGCCCGGTGCTCATCGTGCCTTCGCCCGCCGGGACGGTGTTCAACCAGGCGATGGCCCACGAGTTCGCCGGGCGCGAGCATCTGGTCTTCGCCTGCGGACGGTACGAGGGCATCGACGAGCGCGTGCTCGACTGGGCCTCCGAGTCCTATGACGTACTGCCCGTCAGCCTCGGCGACTACGTCCTCAACGGCGGTGAGGTGGCGGTGCTCGCCATCGTCGAGGCCGTCGGGCGGCTCATCCCCGGGGTCGTGGGCAACCCCGAATCCCTCGTCGAGGAGTCCCACGCGGACGGGCTGCTCGAATACCCCGTCTACACGAAACCGTCATTTTGGAGGGGCCGGGGCATCCCCCCGGTGCTGCTGAGCGGCAACCACGCCAAGATCGCCCAGTTCCGGCGCACCGAGCAGTTCCTCCGGACGGCGGCCCGGCGCCCGGACCTGCTCGAGGCCGTGGATGCCGCCTCCCTGAGCAAGGGTGACCGCGCCGCGCTGGAACAGGCGGGAATCGACGTCGTCGACGGGCGGCTTGTCCCGCGGGCCGAGCCGCGGGATTAGCTCCTCCCGCGGAGGGTGTGGAATAATTGGGGCTTGTGCCTGCTGGACGGGCCCCTGCCACAGGGGGAGCGCAGTCAACAGCCAGGCACGCCGGCCCCGAGCATCGGCGCAGCCGGTATCTCTTCTTCGGCGGTAATTGCCCTGCTTCACCGGCCTTGACCGCTGTGACCAACGTGAATGACCTGTGGCGTTCACCAGGAGTATAAAAATGCATATTCTCGACATGGTCGACACCGGATCGCTCCGGAACGACATCCCGGACTTCCGCGCCGGCGACACCATCAACGTCCACGTGAACATCATTGAAGGCAAGAACACCCGTGTTCAGATCTTCAAGGGCTTCGTTCTCGGACGCCAGGGTGACGGCATCCGCGAAACCTTCACCGTCCGCAAGGTCAGCTTCGGTGTCGGTGTGGAGCGTACCTTCCCGGTTCACTCCCCGGTCCTCGACAAGATCGAGGTCGTCTCCAAGGGTGACGTCCGCCGCGCAAAGCTTTACTACATGCGGGATCTCCGCGGCAAGGCTGCCAAGATCAAGGAAAAGCGCGACCCCAAGACGGTCAAGTAATTCTCTTTGGCACCCGAAGAATCAGTTCCCCGGCATTCCGCCGGGGAACACGCAAAACGCCGGCCCAGGTTTCGGGGCTGGCGTTTTGTGCTACCGGCGGCCGTTCTCGCCGTCATCCTGGCCGGAATCCTGCGGATGACGGTCATCGACGTCTACTTCATCCCCTCGGCGTCGATGGAGCCGCTGCTCGCCGAAGGCGACCGGGTGTTGGTCAGCAAGACCGGGGGCAGCGACGGCGGAATCCACCGGGGTGACGTTGTGGTGTTCGATGGGCGGGGATCGCTCGCTCCGATCACCGACGACCGCAGCCCCGCCGCGAAAGCCGGGGCGGCGCTTGGGCAGTGGCTGGGGATCAGCGGCAGCGACACCGTCTACGTCAAACGCGTCATTGGAGTGGCAGGTGATCGGGTTGCGTGCTGCACCGATGACGGCCTGGTTTCCGTCAATGGGCACGCCTCCGATGAACCGTACGTTTATGCCGGTGATGCGCCAAGCGAAATACGCTTCGACGTTGTGGTCCCAGAGGGTAGGTTGTGGTTGATGGGTGACCACCGCTCCCAGTCCGTCGACTCGCGGTCCCTCCTCGGAGCGCCCGGCGGCGGGCTTGTCTCAACCGACCGGGTGCTGGGCCGGGCCGTCCAGCTCATCTGGCCGCCCGACAGGGCACGGCCGATCGAACAGCCCGCGGGGTAGGAAACTTCTTGAAACGAATTGAGCACGGACAGTGAGTATGGACGACGGCACGGCAGCCCAGCCGGCCTCTGAGCAGAGGAATCAGCGCATGGCACGACACTTCCAGGGGAAGTCCCCCGATGATGCCGACGCTTCGCAGCCGGCGGATTCCTCGTCCGCTGCTTCCGAGCCGGCCGCCGCGTCGGCGAAGGGCGGATCGCGGAAGGGCCGGGCCGCCCGGGGCTTCGGGAGCTGGCTCAGGGAAATCGCCACGATTGTGATCATCGCCCTCGTTCTCTCCTTCCTCATCAAGACCTTCCTCTTCCGCGCGTTCTTCATCCCGTCGGGGTCGATGGAAAACACCCTCCAGATCGACGACAGGATCTTCGTCAACCAGCTTGTCCCGGAGCCGTTCGGTCTTCAGCGCGGCGACATCGTGGTCTTCCGCGATACCGAGGGCTGGCTGCCGGAGCAGGTGCAGCAGGAAACCGAGCAGAACTGGCTCGCCGAAGCGCTGGTCTTCGTCGGCCTGGCACCCGACCAGTCCCAGCAGCACCTCGTGAAGCGCGTGATCGGGCTCGCCGGCGACCGGGTTGTCTGCTGCGACGCGGACGGAAGGGTCACCGTCAACGGGGAACCCCTCAACGAGCCGTACCTGTTCACCGGAGCGAGCCCCTCCGACGTTCCCTTCGACGTGACAGTTCCCGAGGGCAAGATCTGGGTCATGGGCGACCACCGCAACGCATCGGCCGACTCCCGGGCCAACCAGGACAAGGAAGGCGCCGGATTCATCGACGTCGACGACATCGAAGGCAAAGCGGCAGTGATTGCCTGGCCGCTGGGCCGTGCGGGAGTTCTGGGGAACTACCCCGAGGTCTTCGACGGCATCCCCGAACCAGCGGAAGCGGCGACAGGCGCCAAGTGAGCCCGATCCGCACCGCCACCCGGACCAAGGCCCCAAGCCTGACCTTCGAACGCTCGTTCACCCAGGCCGGCCACCGGTACATCGCCGGGTGCGACGAAGTGGGCCGAGGTGCACTGGCCGGACCCGTCTCGGTGGGCCTCGTCGTGATCGACCTCGAGGCGGTGAAAGGCCTGCGCGGAGTGCGCGACAGCAAACTGCTCTCACCGGCTCAGCGCGAAGCCCTCGTACCGCGGATCCGCAGGTGGGCGGCCGCGTACGGGGTCGGCCACGCCAGCGCCGCGGAGATTGACGCCGTAGGGCTGATGGAAGCGCTGCGCGCGGCCGGGAACCGGGCGTGGGCCCAGGTGCTCGAGACGGTGCGGCCGCAGGCAGTGATCCTCGACGGCAACCACGATTGGCTTTCGGCGAACGGCCAGGGTTGCCTCTTCGGTGAAGCCGATGCGAGCCCCGGCTGCGACGCTCCGGTTCACACTCGGATCAAGGCCGATCTGCAGTGCCTGAGCGTTGCTGCCGCAAGCGTTTTGGCGAAGGTGGAACGCGATGCGATGATGATCGCGCTGGCCCGGGACAGTCCGGGCTACGGCTGGGACGTCAACAAGGGGTACGCGACTGCCGCGCACCGCGCGGCGATCGACGCCACCGGAGCCAGTGAATACCACCGCAGGTCGTGGCGGCTGGGAAGTACCGAAAGGCCGGACCTGCCGAGCCTCGGAATTGGGGGATGATTGACACATGAGCGCCGAAGATCTTGAGAACTACGAAACCGACATGGAGCTCCAGCTGTACCGGGAGTACCGCGACGTCGTCGGTCTGTTCAGCTACGTCGTCGAGACGGAGCGGCGGTTCTACCTTGCCAACCACGTCGACCTTCAGGCCCGGTCCGCTGACGGCGAGGTGTACTTCGACCTGACCCTCCAGGATGCATGGGTGTGGGACGTCTACCGTTCAGCCCGCTTCGTCAAGAATGTCCGGGTCATCACGTTCAAGGACGTGAACGTCGAAGAGCTCGCGAAGTCCGACGACATTGCCCTGCCCAAGGACGGCACCCTGGGCGGCTAGCCCGGTTTCCATGACCGCGTCTCGCGGGGTCCCACGTCCCGCGGGGTCCCAGTAGTTGGGCGTTCCTTTCGTCCATAACTGTCTTGCGCTTACGGCTCGTCTTCGTCGCCGCGCGGGTAGTCGCTGTCCCCGTCGTCCGGGACTGCAGCCGCCTGCTCAAGCAGATCCGCCTCGGAGCCGCCGGTGCCCAGACCTGTTGCGTCGCCCCTGACGCTGTACGTGTCGTCGGCGGGCTCCGGAACGGCCGGTTCCTGCTGCTCAAGGTTGTCGGCCTCGGATCCACCGGTGAGCTTGTCGCCAATCGGAGTCATTGCCTTTCCTTCCTGCAGTTGGCGGAGGGGATTGATAGCCAGCAAGCGTACTAGAGACCCGCCTCTTCCGGACCCCATTCACCGGAGCCGCTTGCCTCGGAATCCGCTGCCTTGGAATCCCCGTCCACGGCGTCCCGGGGGCCGGTACGGTCCGCGGGCGCATCGAGTTCCTGGAAGAGCGTGAGCTGGAGTCCGCCTGGGGCGTTGAGCCGCGAGTTCAGCGACCGCCACGGCGTTTCCCGCGGGGCGGCAACCAGTTCCGCCCCGGAGTTCACGGCGTCGCGGGTCGCCGTCGCCGAGTCCGCCACCTCGAGCGCCACCCGAAGCTTCCGGCTGGGCTGCCCCTCCGCCTCCACCTTGTCGATGAAGCGCACCTGGGCCGGATTGGAGAGTTCGAGGGTGGCCCGGCCGGCGTCGAGGATGGTGACGCGCGCGCCATCCTCGCCCTCGAACGCCTCTTCCTCGGGAAGACCAAGGACGTCGCGGTAGAACGCGAGGGCCTGCTCATAGTCCTCGGCCTCGACGACGAGGCGAAGCTGCCGGACACGGGGCGGGGGCGGTGTGCTCATGATTCACCTAGAACCTTTTCGACCGAAGACTTGTTCACCTTTTGACTTGTGCAGCCGGCCACACGGCCGCCGGCGGCTCTGGATGCGGCCATTTTTCGTCATGCATCACTCCGCGCCGCAACGGGTCCACTGGCGGGAGCCTGCTGAACCGGCGGCCGGAACCGGTGGGATTGCCGTCAGGGCCCCTCCCGAATCGCTGGAGGGGCCCTGACGGAAGGGCGGCTGCCCTGGTATGGAAAGCGGATCAGCCGCCTTCGGTCTCGGTTTCCGCCTCGGCGGTTTCGGTGCCGGTGCCGCCGGTTTCGGTGCCACCGGGGCCCGTCGCATTGCTGATCGGCTGGCACGCATCAACCACGTCACCGCCGTCACCGGTGCCTTCGGTTGCCGCTTCCGTGCCGCCTGCTTCAGCACCGCCGGTCTCGGTACCGCCCGTTCCTTCGCCGCCGCGTGGTTCCCCGCCTTCGGTCCCGGTTCCGCCGCCTTCACCGTCTTCGCCGGTGCCTGGGGACTCGGTTACCTCAGTCTCGGGTGCCGGTCCCCCCAGCCCGGTTTCTTCGTCGGTGGCTTCGGTCTCGGTTCCCGTTCCGGTGGTCGGCCCGCAGGATGCGGTTTCCGTTCCATCAGGGGTTTCGAGGGTTGTCGTCTGCTGCTGGGGCGCTTCCTCGGCCGGCGCCTCTTCTCCGCCGCCTCCGCCGCAGCCCACCAAAAGGAGTGCACTGATGCTCAGGACCGCCGGCATGCTCTTCAGGTTTCTTCTGTCCATGAATTCACCTCCCCCGATCCTCGCTCCGTACCCCTCAACGGTAGGCAGGGCAAAAAGTGCGGGCAACGACAAAGACCTCCACTACTAATGCTTCCCCGCCCGGAAACCGGGGCGTATAAGGCCGCTGCGAGGAGCGTGCCCGGCGGCCTGGTATACCGGGACGGGTCGACTGTTCCTCCACAGCCGGGCTGGTTGCGCTGGTTGTGCACATAGGGCTGTCGGTCCGGCACCGGCGGTGCGGCCGCCTTCAGGCTGGTGTGTGGAGGTGGTGAGATGCTGGCGAAGGATCAGCTGGGCCGGGCCGGCGAGGCGGCCGCCGCGGAGTTCCTCGAGCGGGAGGGCCTGCGGATCGTTGACCGCAACTGGCGGTGCCCGGTGGGGGAGATCGACCTGGTGGCCGTTGAGGGATCGACGCTGGTGATCGTTGAGGTGAAGACCCGGTCCTCGGAGGATTACGGCCACCCGTTCGAGGCGATCGGTGCCGAGAAGCTCCAGCGGCTGTTCGTGCTGGCCTCGAAGTGGGCCAGGGCGCACGGGCAGCGGTTCGCCGGGATCCGCATCGATGCGGTCGCAGTGCTCGATGACGGGTCGGGCCGGCCGCGGATCGATCACCTAAGGGGAGTGGTCTGAGGATGCTGGGGCGCACCTACTCCATTGCCCTTGTCGGACTCAACGGCCACCTCGTGGAGGTCGAAGCCGACATCGGCCAAAGCCTGCCGGCCTTCGTGCTGCTCGGACTTCCAGATGCCTCACTCAACGAGGCCAAGGACCGGATCCGGGCCGCCGCGCGGAACGCGGGGCTTCCCCTGAGCCGGCGCAAGATCACGGTCAACCTGATTCCGGCGTCACTGCCCAAGCGGGGATCGGCGTTCGATCTGGCAATCGTAATGTCGGCCCTCGCCGCCGCCGGTGATGTCCGCGGGTGCGCGGATACCGTCTTCCTTGCCGAACTTGGCCTCGATGGACAGCTCCGACCCGTCCGCGGCGTCCTTCCCGCAGTAATGGCGGCGGTCCGGGCAGACCACCCGCGGATTGTGGTGGCCGCTGGAAACCATGCCGAGGCCGCGCTTGTCCCCGGTGCCGAGGTGCGCGGCTTCGCTTCCCTCGGTGAGGTCTTCCTCGCTTTCGGGGCCGACCCTGCCGCGGTGCACCTTCCGCCGCCTGCCGGGCCGCCCGCGCAGGGCCGGCCCGGGGCCGGGCCACCGCCGCAGCCCCTCCGCGACATGTCCGAGATTGCGGGGCAGGCCGAGGCCCGGTTCGCCGTCGAGGTCGCCGCAGCGGGGGCACACCACCTGATGATGGTTGGACCGCCCGGTGCCGGCAAAACGATGCTTGCCGAGCGGCTGCCGGGCATCCTTCCCGATCTCAGCGACGAGCACGCGATGGAGGTCACGGCCATCCACTCACTGAGCGGAGACGCCCAGTGTGATTCCCTGCGTCGCCGTCCTCCCTTCGAAAACCCGCACCACACGGCCACCACGGCGGCGATTATCGGCGGGGGAAGCGGGATTCCCCGTCCCGGGGCGGCCTCACGCGCGCACCGGGGCGTCCTGTTCCTCGACGAGGCACCCGAGTACGAGCGCCGCGTTCTGGAAGCGCTGCGGGAGCCGCTTGAGAGCGGAACCCTTGTTCTGCACCGTTCCGCTGGAACGGCCGCCTACCCGGCCCGGTTCCAGCTCGTCCTCGCCTCCAATCCGTGCCCGTGCGGTCTCGCCCACGGCAAGGGGGTGGAATGCATGTGCACCGCACAGCAGCGCCGGCGGTATTTCCACCGGTTGTCCGGTCCGTTGCTCGACCGCGTCGACCTGCAGCTCGTTGTGCACCGGGTCGCGTTCAACGACTACGTGGGCGGCGGCACCGCCGAGACAAGCGCTGTTGTGGCGCAGCGCGTTGCCTCGGCGCGTGCGGCGCAGGCACAGCGGCTCGCGCCGTGGGGCTGTTCGACCAACGCCGAGGTGCGCGGACGGGTCCTGCGAACCGACCTCGGGCTCGCCCGCTCGGTCACTGCGGCCCTGGACCGGGCCCTCGAACGCAACCTGGTGAGCGCCCGGGGCTGGGACCGCGTACTGCGGGTCGCCTGGACCATCGCCGACCTCGGCGGCCACACCTCGCCCGATGCCGATGACGTCGGCCTGGCCCTCGGGTTCCGTCTGCAGGAGCAGGCGGCGTGAACATGTCCCCGGATCCTTCACCGCTCACCGCCCGGGCTGCCCTCTCGCGGCTCTTCGAACCCTCGGACGCCGTCGGACTGGCGCTCACGGCCGCCGCAGGGCCCGTCGACGCGCTGCGGATAGCCACCGGCGCCGCGAAGCCGGGCCGCGAGCTGCAGCGCGAGCTCACCGAGTACCTTTCCCCCGGGGTTGGCGCCGGGAAGATCCTGGCCGAGGCGCTCGAACGCTGGGCGCCGCGGCGCAGGGATCTGGCGCCGGAGCGCGACCTTGCCACCCTGGACAGGCTTGGCGGCAGGCTGCTGACCCCGGAGTCGGCGGAATGGCCTGAGGCGCTGGCCGACCTGCAGCTCTCCGCTCCGCTGTGCCTCTGGGTTCGGGGGCGGGCGGCGTTGCCTGCCCTGAACCGGACGGTTGCCCTGGTCGGCTCCCGCGACAGCACGAACTACGGAACGGCCGTGGTCGCGGACCTCGCGGCCGGACTGGTTGGCCGCGGATACTCGGTGATGTCCGGCGGCGCCTACGGCATCGATGCCCAGGCGCATCGGGCGGCCCTCGCCGTGGCCTCCGGCCCAGCGCGTCCACCGACACTGGCCGTGCTGGCCTGCGGGGTTGACCGCTACTATCCGGCCGGGAACGAGGAGCTGCTGCGCGGCATCGCGGAGCAGGGGCTGCTCGTGTCTGAGGTACCTCCCGGATCATCACCCACCCGGTGGAGATTCCTCCAGCGGAACCGGCTGATCGCGGCGCTGAGCGCGGCGACCGTCGTCGTCGAGGCCCGCTGGCGCTCCGGAGCCCTGAACACCGCTCACCATGCGGCAGGGCTGGGACGCTCGGTTGGTGCCGTTCCGGGATCGGTCTTTTCCGCAAACTCCGCCGGGTGCCACCGCCTGCTGCGCGACGGCAGCGCCGTCTGCGTCACCGACGCCGCGGAAGTGGCCGAACTCGCCGGTCCGATCGGGGCCGCGCCGGTACCGGAACCTGACACCCCACTCCGGGACCATGACGGACTGACAGTGCCGGACCTGCTCGTCCTCGACGCGCTGCCGGTCCGGGTGTCCTCAACCGTTGAGAAGCTCGCAACAGTCGCAGGGGTGAGCGAAAGGGATGTCCTCGCAGGCCTTGCCCGGCTGGAAATCGAGGGACTTGCCTCACGGAACGCGGGCGGGTGGCGAAGAACAACGAGATCCTGACGAGCCCCGATCCGCCCGCTTCATGAATGCGTCAATCCACGGCACGGGACTTCCCATTCCCGGCAGCGGAGAGCCACCACATCACAGAAGGGAAAATGACATGAGGGAACACCGCAGAATCCAGAGCCCGGTCGGCGACCTTATTCTCGTCGCCGCCGAGGGAAAGCTCGTGGGCATCTACCACCTGCGGCACGACCCGCCACCGGGGGAGGTCCTCCTCGGGAAACGACTCGACGATGGGCCTCCAACGGCCGTGTCGGAGCTGCTTGCGGCAGCGGCCATCCAGTTGGAGGAGTACTTTTCGGGTGCCCGGCGGCGCTTCGACCTGCCCATGGACCCGACTGGAACGGGCTTCCAGCACCGGGTGTGGGACGCCGTCCTGGAGATTCCGTACGGCGAGACACGCACCTATCGAAGCGTGGCTGCCCTGCTTGGGAACCCTGCCATGGGCAGGGCTGTCGGAGCAGCGATACGCCTGAACCCGCTGTCCATCCTCATCCCCGGACACAGGGTCGTCTCCGGCAGGGGTAACTTGACCGGCTACGCCGCCGGGGTGGAGGCCAAACAATTCCTCCTCGTCCTTGAATCCGCGAATTCAATTCCGGGGCAGCATAATGACCCCGAGCCGAATAATAAAACCCGGCGGCACAATATGGCGTTGCAGGGCACCGCCTCCCGGAATGGAACAATGGGAACCACAGTGAACGTTCCGGCCTTGACCGCACTCCGCCCCACGCCGCGCTGAAGCTTCGACACCGCCTCGAGACCCGAAAGGAGGGACATGGCCGCTCCACCCTCCAGCAGCGACGTCACGGTACCGGCCCTGCCGACCTCCTTCCGGGAGGCGGTCGACGCCTACCGCCTTCACTTGTCGGCAGAGCGGAACCGGTCGGCCCACACGCTGCGGGCCTACACCACCGATCTGGAGCAGCTGTTCCGCTTCGCCCAGGCGCAGGGTGCCGAGCGGCTCGAGGACATCGAACTGCGGCACTTCCGCGGATGGCTTGGGAGCCTCGACGGTTCCGGGCTGGCGCGGGCAACCATTGCCCGCAGGGCCGCGACGGCGAGAAGCTTCATGGCGTGGGCCGTGAACGAGGGTCTTCTTGAGACGAATCCTGCCCTGCGCCTGAGGGCACCCAAGCGGGAAAAATCGCTTCCGCACGTCCTAACCCGCGCCCAGCTCGACAGCATCTTCGCGTCACTGTCCGCGGCGGCCGAAGAGGGCGAAGGCGGCGCACTGCAGGCGCGGGCCCTCGTGGAGATCCTCTACGGCACCGGCATCCGGGTCGGAGAGCTGACGGGGTTGGACATCGACGACCTGAATATGGAACGGCGCACGCTGCGGGTCATTGGCAAAGGGGACAAGGAGCGGACGGTTCCCTTCGGCGTGCCGGCCGCCCATGCCCTCGATGCGTGGCTGCGCCGGGGCCGCCCGCAGTTCTCCACCTCCGCAAGCGGGCCCGCCGTCTTCCTGGGGCGCAGGGGAGGGCGCATCGACCAGAGGACGGTTCGGCACCTGCTGCAGACAATCTTCGCCGACCTCGGCGGAACGTCGGCGTCGGGACCCCACGCCCTTCGGCACAGCGCTGCAACCCACCTGCTTGACGGCGGGGCGGACCTGCGGGCCGTTCAGGAAATCCTCGGGCACAGCAGCCTCGCCACCACCCAGCTCTATACCCATGTCTCAGTTGATCGGCTCCGCCGGAGCTACGAGCAGTCGCATCCTCGCGCCTGATCACACTTCCGTCAACAACGCACCCGCACGCCCGAAATTCATCAGCGCATAATAGTGAGCGCTTTGACTTTGACAGGGTCCCAAACGAAAACCAAGTAGTTTTTCGATTTTGGCGAGTAGTTACAGTGGCGTTATCGGAACTTGTACGGCACAATGAAGACTAGTCATCCGGCGTCTATCAATTTCGGATGTCGACACCACTGGAAGCGAACAGCAAACCATTACTTCAGCATGAGGGTCGTAGGGGAAGACGTACCTAAAGCTATGGAGGATGGAATGTCTGTTGTGATGGCGCGCGGCGTTTTGTACGTGCACTCGGCTCCTTCTGCGTTGTGCCCCCATATCGAGTGGGCCATTGGCTCGGTCCTCGACAAGCGGGCCGACCTCGAGTGGAGGCCGCAGCCTGCCGCGCCCGGAATGCACCGCGCCGAGCTCTCCTGGGTCGGACCCCAGGGCTCGGGAGCGCAGCTGGCCTCCGCCCTCCGCGGGTGGGCCCACCTCCGCTACGAGGTGACCGAGGAACAGAGCGCCGGGGTCGACGGAGGACGCTGGTCCCACACCCCCGAGCTCGGGATCTTCCACGCCACAACCGACGTCCACGGGAACATCATGGTGTCCGAGGACCGCATCCGTTACGCCTATGAAGCCGGAGCCGGCGACCCCTCAGCCGTCTACCATGAACTCTCGCTCGCGCTTGGAGAGTCCTGGGACGAGGAGCTCGAGCCCTTCCGGCACGCCGCCGAGGGTGCCCCGGTCCGCTGGCTCCATCAGGTCGGCTAGCACCGCCGCCAGACAACCCGCCATCCCCGCCGGCCGGTGATACGTCCACCGACCGGACACAGAGAAGGCGCCCCCGCTTCCGGGAGGCGCCTTTTCTGTGTCTGTTCCCTGTGTCCTGTTGCCGGTCCTAGACGTTGCGGATGACGACAACGGCGTTGTGTCCGCCGAAGCCGAACGAGTTCGACAGAGCCACGATGTCGCCCGAAGGCAGCTTCCGCTCGGAGGTCACGACGTCGAGGGGGATCTCGGGATCCTGGGTCTCAAGGTTGATCGTCACAGGTGCGCTCCGCTCGTAGACGGAGAGCACTGTCATCACCGCCTCGACAGCACCGGAAGCGCCAAGGAGGTGCCCGGTCTGGGACTTCGTGGCGGAGACCGCGATGTTGCCGACGTGGTCGCCCATCGCGGCCTTGAGCGCGGTGTATTCCGGCTTGTCGCCGACCGGCGTCGACGTTGCGTGGGCGTTGACGTGGACCACGTCCGAGGGCAGGGCCCGCGCGTCGAACAGTGCCGCCTTCAGGGCGCGTGTGGCGCCAAGCCCCTCCGGGTCGGGTGCCGTGATGTGGTACGCGTCGGCGGTCACCGAGGTGCCGGCGAGCTCGCCGTAGATGCGGGCACCCCGGGCCAGGGCGTGCTCCTCGGCTTCGATGACCAACGCACCGGCGCCTTCACCCATGACGAAGCCGTCGCGGTTGACGTCGTAGGGCCGTGAGGCGTGCTCGGGGTCGTCATTGCGCCGTGAGAGGGCCTGCATCGAGGCAAATGCGGCGATCGGCATGGGGTGGATCGCCGCTTCGGCGCCACCGCACATCACGACATCGGCCTTGCCGGAACGGATGAGCTCAAGCCCCTGGTGGAGCGCCTCAGTGCCCGAGGCGCAGGCCGACACCGGGGTGTGCGCGCCCGCGCGCGCACCAAGGTCAAGGCTCACCGCAGCGGCCGGACCGTTGGGCATCAGCATGGGTACGGTCATGGGGAGCACGCGGCGCGGGCCCTTGTCCCGAAGCGTGTCCCAGGCGTCGAGCAGGGTCCAGACACCGCCGATGCCGGTGGCGAAGGCGACGGCGAGGCGGTCCTTGTCGACCTCTTCGATGCCGGAGTCACGCCAGGCCTCCCGTGCCGCGACGACGGCGAACTGGGTGGAGGGGTCCATCCGCTTGGCTTCGACCCGGGAGAGCACTTCGGTGGCCGGCGTTGAGATCTGCGCGGCAAAGGTGACGGGGAGCTCGTACTGCTTCACCCAGTCGGCTTCGATGGTCCGGGCACCGGAGACTCCCTTGAGGGCATTGGCCCACATCGTGGGAACGTCACCGCCGATCGGCGTTGTTGCACCGAGACCGGTGATGACTACTTTGCGTGGCATGGTGTCACTCTTTTCGAAGCGTTTGGTTAGCACCGTGCGAAACGGGTGCTGGGTGTAAAGAAGGCGGCCGCCCCGGTTGGTTTGCCGGCACGGCCGCCGATGCTCCCGCGGAGCAGGTACTAGGCCTGTGCGCCAGCGATGAAAGTTACGGCGTCGCCTACGGTCTTCAGGTTCTTGACCTCTTCATCGGGGATGCGCACGCCGAACTTCTCCTCGGCGTTGACCACGATGGTCATCATGGAAATGGAGTCGATGTCCAGATCGTCGGTGAAGGACTTGTCCATCTCGACGGACTCAGGAGCGAGGCCTGTCTCCTCGTTGACGATCTCTGCCAGACCGGCCAGGATTTCTTCGTTGCTAGCCATTGTGGCTCCTTTTCTGTTGATGCCGGCGAACCCCGGCGTGGTTGGTCAACCGCGCTCTGCGGTCTGTGCGTGTAAACCTAGGGAAGTACTACAACCTGCGCCCCGAAGACGAGACCCGCACCGAACCCGATCTGCAGGGCAAGGCCGCCGCTGAGGGAAGGTTCTTCCTTGAGGAGGCGGTGCATCGCCAACGGGATTGAGGCCGCCGAAGTATTGCCGGCATCGACGATGTCGCGGGCGACACTCACATGCTCGGGCAGCTTCAGTTGTTTGACCATCTCATCGATAATACGGATGTTCGCCTGATGGGGCAGGAACGCAACGAGGTCATTGGCGGTGATTCCGGCGGCGTCCAGTGCCTGCTGGGCCACCTTCGCCATTTCCCAGACCGCCCACCGGAAGACAGTTGGCCCGTCCTGGCGCATCGTCGGCCACAGGTCGGAGCGCCCGTCGGCTGAGTCCCCGGCGCCGTCGTCGTCGGCCGCGGCGGTGCCCAGGGCGAAGTCGCGCACATCGATGAGCGAGCGCGTCATCCGGATTGACTCGTGCTTGCTTCCATCCGAGCCCCACACCGACGGGCCGATGCCCGGTGCGTCGGCAGGGCCGACAACAACCGCTCCCGCGCCGTCGCCGAGCAGGAAGGAGATGGTGCGGTCGGAGTTGTCGATGAAGTCAGACAGCTTCTCGACGCCGACGACCAGGACGTACTCGGCGGTTCCGGCGTGTACCAGCGCATCGGCCTGCGCAATCCCGTAGCAGTAGCCGGCGCACGCGGCGGAGATGTCGTAGGCCGGAGCGGGGGTCGCACCGAGGCGGTCCGCAAGCTGGGCGGCGGCCGAGGGCGTGGCGTACGGGTGGGTCACCGTCGAAACGAGGACGGCGCCAAGCTGCTTCGGGTCGATTCCGGCGCTGGCCAGGGCGTCGCGGGCGGCCGCTTCGGCCATGTCGATGACGCTGACCTCGCGCGGGGCGCGGTGCCGGGTGACGATGCCGGTCCGTTGGCGGATCCACTCATCGGAGGAGTCGATCCACTGGACGATGTCGTCGTTTGTGACGATCAACTCGGGACGGTAGGCGCCGACGCCGTGAATGCGTGTGTGTTCACGCAGGGGAGCCTGCTGTATCACCGGAGTGCTCACTGATTTCCTTCTGCAATAAGGGATGAATCCGAATCCAAGGTGCGCCAGTGCTCGTCGAGGAACGCGCGCGCCGCTTCTAGGTCCTCCGGAGATTTTACGGGCAATGCCGCGGTACCGCGCATTCCGCGTTTGGCAAGGCCGGTGAGCGTGCCCGCCGGGGCCAGTTCAAGCAGCCCGGTGACCCCCATTTCCAGCATTGACGCCATGCACAGGTCCCAGCGCACCGGACGCGACACCTGGGCGATCAGGCTGTCAAGGTTCTTTTCACCGGTGCTTACCGGCTGGCCGTCGTAGTTCGAGAGAAGGGTGGGCACCGGATCCGCGGGAGAGAGGGATGGGCGCAGTTCCTCAAGGGCCGTCATCGCCGGCTCCATGTGTGCAGTATGGAACGCTCCCGCCACCTTCAGGGGGATGACCCGGGCCTTGGCCGGAGGATGGGCGGCCAATGCTGCGAGCTGTTCGAGGGTGCCGGCGGCCACCACCTGCCCGCCGCCGTTGGCGTTCGCCGCGGTCAGGCCGAACCCGGCGAGGGTCTGCTCGACGTCGGCTGGATCACCGCCGAGGACGGCGCTCATGCCCGTCGGGACGGCCGCGGCGGCCGTGGCCATCGCCGTTGCGCGGGCGCGGACGAAAGCGATCGCGTCGGCTTCGGACAGCGCGCCGGCGATCGCGGTTGCGGTGAGCTCGCCGACGGAGTGGCCCGCCACAACGGTACCGGCGGTCATCGAACGGCCCTCGAGCAGCACGCGGGCGGTCATCAGCCCCGCGGCGACGATCAGCGGCTGGGCGACGGCGGTGTCCTTGATCGTCTCTTCGTCGGAGGTCGTGCCGTGGCGGACGAGGTCGACGCCGGCCCTGTCGCTGAGGGTTGCGAGGTGCTCGGCGACGCCCGGCAGTTCGAGCCACGGGCTGAGGAATCCTGGTGTCTGGGACCCCTGACCGGGGCAGGCGATTGCGAGCACGTTTCCACCTTTCCAAATGAGGTGTGCTTTCTCGGGTGTTTACTCGAACGAAGCTCTTTGGCCCGCTTTGTAGGAAGTCTACAAGGTGGGCCGGCCGCGCTAGCGCTGGGATTGACGTTCGGAGGGGGTTGCCCCGGGCTGGTAGAGCCGTCCGACGACAAGCGCAGTCTGCAGCACGTAGGCCTCCCGGGGGAGGAGCGGATCCCATCCGGTGACGTCGCACACCCTTCGCAGGCGGTACCGGACTGTGTTGGCGTGGACGAAGAGTTCGCGCGACGTGGCCTCGAGTGAGTGGCCGAGCGCGAGGTAGGCCGAGAGGGTCTCTTCGAGCCCGTTTGAGGCGTTGACGAGGGGCCGGTAGATCTGGCGCACCAGCGCTCTGCGCGCGGTGTCGTCGCCTGACACAACCCGCTCCGGCCAGAGGTCCTCCGCCGAAACAGGGCGCGGGGCCGAGGGCCAGGCCTTTGCCGCGGTCAGCCCGGCGAATGCCGCCTGCGCGGAACTGCTCGCGGCCACCAGGGATTCAGCTTCGGGCCCGTAGACAACCGGACCCGGCCCAAACAGTTCGCTGAGGCGCGCGTAGGCAGCATCGCGGTCGTGGATCCCGCCGAGTACGAGGATCAGGCGGTCGCCCTGGATGCCGACGAGCGTGTCTTCAGCCAGCCGCCCGGTGATGCGGCGCAGTTCGTTGAGGAATGCCGCGTTGGGCTCCGGCGGGGAACTGCCCACCATGACGGTGATCCGGCCCTGTGACTTCCAGCCGACGGCGGCAATCCGGGAACGGAGGGCGTCGGAGCTCTCGCCGCGCAGGATCGCGTCGACAACGAGGGCCTCGAGGCGGGTGTCCCACGAGCCGCGGGTCTCAGCCGCCCGGGCGTAGACGTCGGCAGCGGCGAAGGCCACCTCGCGCGAGTAGCGCAGGACCGCCTCGCGCAGGGGTGCCTGATCGGCGACCGGCGCAAGGAAGGGGACCTGGTCCTCGACGACCTGGACGACGACGCGGATGAGCTGGAGCGCCTTCTGGAGGCTGATCGAGCGGGTGAGTTCGGTGGGGGCGGTGCCGAAGACGTCACTGAGCACCCAGGCGGGGGACACCGGACGCTGGTACCAGTTGACGAAGGAGGCAATTCCCTTCTGCGCGACCATCCCCAGGGCCGACCGCTCGTCGGGGCGGAGACTGCGGTACCACGGGAGGTCCGACTCGAGCTGCTTCAGCGTCGCGGTCGACAGGGCCCCGATTTTGCCGCGCAGCCTTTCGACGGTATCTGGATCGGGAGCCGCAGCGGACCCGCCCGCTGCGCCGCCGTTTCGGGACGGGGTCACTGGCGTTTGGGAGAGCGGCATGCACTGAGCATACGGTTTTCCCTGGTGAAGCTCCATTTGTGCGAAGGCTACAAAAGAAGCCGGTGGACAACGACGGCGGGGAGCGGGCTTCCGCCCACTCCCCGCCGTCGTTCACGGCGCGCTTTTCAGCCGCCGGTCAGTGGCTGATCAGCTTTCGCCGCCCGCATTTCCGGTGGTTCCGGCGTTGACATCGAGAAGCGAGTACTTCTCGATGGCTTCGCGCGGCGCCTCGGCGTCGACTTCACCGCGGCGGGCAAGCATCTCCAGGGCCCGCACCACCACGGAGTGGCTGTCGATCTTGAAGAAGCGGCGTGCCGCGGCGCGGGTGTCCGAGAAGCCGAAGCCGTCGGCGCCGAGGGTGGCGAACTCATTCGGCAGGAACTGCCGGATCTGGTCCGGCACGGCCTTCATGTAGTCGCTGACCGCAACGATCGGGCCTGTTGCGCCTTCGAGCTGCTGGGTGACGAAGGGCTTGCGCGCTTCGCCGCCGGGGTTGAGGAATGCCTCCTCCTCGGCTTCGAGGCCGTCCCTGCGCAGTTCGTTCCACGAGGTCACCGACCAGACATCCGCTGAAACGCCCCAGTCCTCGGCGAGGATCTGCTGCGCCTCGAGAGCCCACGGCACTGCGACGCCCGAAGCAAGGAGCTGCGTGCGGGGGCCGTCGACCTTGGCCGGGGCCAGCAGGTAGATGCCCTTGAGCAGTCCGTTGACGTCGAGTTCCTCGGGTTCGGCCGGCTGCACGATCGGCTCGTTGTACACCGTGAGGTAGTACATGAGGTTCCGTGAGGACTCAGGCCCGGAGTTCTTGCCGTACATGCGCTCGAGGCCGTCGCGCACAATGTGCCCGATCTCGTATCCGTAGGCCGGGTCGTAGGTGACGACGGCCGGGTTGGTCGAGGCGAGGATCGGGGAGTGTCCGTCGGCATGCTGCAGGCCCTCACCCGTCAGCGTCGTCCTTCCGGCGGTGGCTCCGATAATGAACCCCCGGGCCATCTGGTCGGCGGCCGCCCAGATGGAGTCACCGGTGCGCTGGAAACCGAACATCGAGTAGAACACGTAGACCGGGATCAGCGGCTCGCCGTGCGTGGCGTAGGCGGTGCCGGCGGCGGTGAAGGCCGCAACGGAACCAGCCTCGTTGATGCCCGCGTGGAGGATCTGGCCCTGGATCGACTCCTTGTAGGCCAGGATAAGGTCGCGGTCGACCGACAGGTAGTTCTGGCCCTTGGGGTTGTAGATCTTCGCCGTCGGGAAGAACGAGTCCATGCCGAAGGTCCGTGCCTCATCGGGAATGATGGGCACGATCCGGTTGCCGAACTCCTTGTCGCGCATGAGGTCCTTGAGCACGCGCACGAACGCCATGGTTGTGGCGGCCTGCTGCTTGCCCGAGCCGCGCTTGGCAACCTCGTACGCCTTCTCCGGCGGCAGCGCGACGTCCGCGTGCTTGGTCCGGCGCTCCGGCACGAAACCGCCGAGCTCCCTGCGGCGCTCAAGCAGGTACTTGATCTCCGGTGCGTCGGGGCCCGGGTGGTAGTACGGCGGGTTGTAGAGGTCGTTGTCGATCTGCTCATCGGAGATGGGGATGCGCAGGTGGTCGCGGAACTTCTTGAGGTCCTCGAGGGTGAGCTTCTTCATCTGGTGGGTCGCGTTGCGGCCCTCGAAGTGCGGGCCGAGGCCGTAGCCCTTGACGGTCTTCGCGAGGATGACGGTCGGCTTGCCCTTGAACTCGGTTGCGGCCTTGTAGGCGGCATAGACCTTGCGGTAGTCGTGGCCGCCGCGCTTCAGCTTCCAGATTTCATCGTCGCTCAGGTCGGCGACCATGTCCTTCGTCGCCGGGGACTTGCCGAAGAAGTGCTCCCGGACGAATCCGCCCGACTCGGCCTTGTAGGTCTGGTAGTCGCCGTCCGGGGTGCTGTTCATGATCTCGACGAGCGCCCCGTCGGTGTCCTTCTGGAGCAGGGAGTCCCACTCGCGGCCCCAGACGACCTTGATGACGTTCCATCCGGCGCCGCGGAAGAACGCTTCAAGCTCCTGCATGATCTTGCCGTTGCCGCGGACGGGACCGTCGAGGCGCTGCAGGTTGCAGTTGATGACGAAGTTCAGGTTGTCAAGGTTTTCATTAGCGGCGAGCTGCAGGAGGCCGCGCGATTCGGGCTCGTCCATTTCGCCGTCGCCGAGGAATGCCCAGACCTGCTGGTCCGAGGTGTCCTTGATGCCGCGGTTGTGCAGGTACCGGTTGGACTGCGCCTGGTAGATGGCGTTCATCGGGCCGATGCCCATCGACACGGTGGGGAACTCCCAGAAGTCCGGCATGAGGCGCGGGTGGGGGTAGGAGGACAGTGCGTGCCCTTCCTTCGACTTCTCCTGGCGGAACCCGTCGAGGTCCTCCTCGGTGAGCCTGCCTTCAAGGAAGGCGCGGGCGTACATGCCGGGGGAGGCGTGGCCCTGGAAAAACACCTGGTCGCCGCCGCCGGGGTGGTCCTTGCCGCGGAAGAAGTGGTTAAACCCTACTTCGTAGAGTGTTGCGGCGCCGGCATACGTCGAGATGTGCCCGCCGACCCCGACCTCAGGGCGCTGGGAACGGTGCACCATGACCGCGGCGTTCCACCGCAGCCACGCCCGGTACTTGCGCTCGACCTCCTCGTCGCCGGGGAACTCGGGTTCCTGGTCCGCCGGGATGGTGTTGACGTAGTCCGTGGTGGTCACCATCGGAACACCAACGCTCTGGGCACCCGCCCGCTGAAGCAGCGAACGCATGATGTACTGCGCGCGCTCCGTTCCCTGGGTCCGGATCAGCTGGTCGAGGGACTCGACCCACTCTGCCGTCTCCTCAGGATCCGCATCCGGCTTGCCCACGGTCAGACCGCTGAGAATATCTGCCGTACCTTGTTCTGCAGCCACGCGAAAACCTCTCCACTTGTCGCCGATTATGTCTGCGACGCTTATGACTTTGTGCTTCGGATCGATTGCCCGAAAGATTGTGCAGGTCCGGCCGGGGGCTGTTGAACCGAGGCCGTTCACCGAATCACTCTATCTCCGGTACGGCAATGATGCGTAGCCGGGAGTTCGCCGCCCCCGGTGAGTGGGATGGATGTGACTGCTGAGTAGGGTTGCCTGCGCCTTCGAATCCCATGGGTTCCCCAATTGGTCGTGCTGGCTTGATGCGTGGCGTATAAAGGTGTTGGCTGGTAGTAATGCATGACTACCTTTTTGTGGAACCGCCACCTGGGCGGTTCCCGTGTTTCTCAGGAGGAACTAAGTGAGCGAGGCCGAAGCCGCCACTGCAGTAACCGTGGCGGGCAAGTTGGGTTTCAAGTCCGGCGACCTTGTTCAGGAGCTCGGATACGACGAGGATGTCGACTTCGACTTCCGCGACGACCTCGAAGCGGATATCGCCTCGGAACTGCTCACTGAAGATGATCAGGAGGTCGTCGACGGGGTGATCCTGTGGTGGCGCAGCGGCGACGGCGACCTGGTCGACGCTCTTGTTGACTCGCTCACCGCCCTCGACGTCGGCGGCGTCGTCTGGGTCCTCACCCCGAAGCCCGGCCGTGACGGCTACGTAGCGCCATCCGAGATCCAGGAGGCCGCACCCACCGCGGGCCTGTACTCGACGTCGTCGGCCGGTGTCTCAAAGGAATGGGCGGCCACCCGGCTGGTGCGAGGGCGGAAACAGTAGCGTGCCGCGGCTCCCTTCCCAGGGTGAGCGTGCTCCCGAAGTCGAGCTGCTGAACCAGCACGGCGAGCCCGTGGAATTGTCCGGGCGCCGCGGGGAGCGGGTGCTGCTCGTCTTTATCCCCTTCGCCTTCTCGCGGATCTGCACGGCGGAGCTTGCCGACCTTCAGGCAAAGGTCCGCCCGGCGGCCGGGCCAGGGATCCGGCTTGTCGCCGTCTCAACCGACTCAAAGTACACGCTGCGCGCGTACGCGGAGGCCGAGGGCCTCAGCTTCGATCTCTGCTCCGACTTCTGGCCGCACGGAGCAGCGGCACGGGCCTATGGCGTGTTCAACGCTGAGTCCGGCCATGCGGAGCGGTACAGCTTCGCGATCGACGGGAACGGAATCGTCAGCTCGGTGTTCGGCTCGGCGCCGGGTGAACCGCGGAAGGTATCGGACTACACCGACGCCCTCGCCCGGTTGGACGGTGCCGCATGAGCGGGGCGCCGGAAACACCCGGGCCCGAGGCGAATCCCGGCTTCGGCCTCACCGGGTTCCGGACGTCGGGACCGGCCGTGCCGGCTCCGCTCGATCCCCGGATACGGGAGCGGCTCGATGAAGTGGTTGAACTGCTGTCGGGCCGCCGGCTCGCAGTGCTCACCGGTGCGGGCCTGAGCACCGATTCCGGCATCCCCGACTACCGCGGGCCGACGGCGGTGCCGCGGAACCCGATGACCTACCAGCAGTTCGTCGGCGACGAAGTCCTCCGCCGGCGCTACTGGGCGCGCAACCACGTTGGATGGCGGCACCTGCGCCACGCGGACCCCAACGCCGGCCACGCGGCGCTCGTGAAGCTGGAACAGCGCGGACTGATGGTCGGGCTCATCACGCAGAACGTCGACCGTCTCCACTCGACCGCGGGCAGCACGGCCGTGGTCGACCTCCACGGCACCTATGACTCAGTGATCTGCCTCTCCTGCGGCTCATCCTTCCCGAGGGCGCGCATCGCGGAACTCCTCGAAGAACTCAACCCGGGCTACCTCGAGCGTGTCTCCGATGCCGGTGATATCGCCCCTGACGCCGACGCGGACATCACCGAGACCGAAGACTTCGTCGTCGCGCCCTGCCCGGTCTGCGGCGGGATACTCAAGCCGGACTTCGTGTACTTCGGCGAGAACGTTCCCAAGCCCCGGGTCGCGACCGCGTACCAGATCGTCGACGACGCCGACGCGCTGCTCGTCGCCGGCTCCTCCCTGACCGTGATGAGCGGGCTCAGGTTCGTCCGCCATGCGGTGAAGACGGGCAAACCGGTGGTGATCATCAACCGGGGCAAGACACGGGGCGATGACCTCGCCACGCTGCTCGTTGATGCCGGCGTTTCCGAGGCGCTGACCTACCTCGCCGAGAAGCTTCCCGACCTCCAGGCCTAGGCCGATTGGCGCCGTCGGCCGTTGATCGGGTAGAGTCTTCCTTCGGAATGAGGCGTGTTTCGGGGGAATCCCGGGCGGCGCCGAAACCCTCTTCGGGTCTTTAGCTCAGCTGGTAGAGCGCCACGTTTACACCGTGGATGTCATCGGTTCGATCCCGGTAGGACCCACCACCGCGAAACCCCGCCGCTTCAGGCCAAGACCTTGGAGCGGCGGGGTTTTTGCTTTCCGCCGGCGCACCACCTCGCGGCGAACGCACCCTTAAACGACGAACGCACCGAAAGAATCCGGTGCGTCCGTCGTTATCGGGTGCGCTGGGCGCTTTGCGGTGCGTCAGTCGGCCGCGGCGAGCTGCCCGCAGGCGCCGTCGATCTCCTCGCCGCGGGTATCGCGCAGGGTCGTGGGGATACCGGCGGCCCGGAGCCGGTTGATGAATTCGGCGGTGACGTCCTTCTCAGAGGCCGTCCAGATGGAGCCGGGCGTCGGGTTCAGCGGAATCGGATTGACGTGAACCCAGCCTCGGCCACGCTTGTTGAGCTTCTTCGCCAGGAGGTCGGCACGCCAGGCGTGGTCGTTCATGTCCTTGATCAGCGCGTACTCGATGCTGACCCGCCGGCCGGTGGTGGCGTAGTAGTTGTACGCGGCGTCGAGGGCCTCGTCCACCTTCCACTTCGTGTTCACCGGAATGAGCTCATCGCGCAGCTCGTCGTCGGGCGCATGCAGGGAGAGGGCGAAGGTCACGGGGACTTCCTCCGCGGCAAGCTTATTGATCGCCGGCACCAGGCCCACTGTCGAGACGGTGATGTGGCGCGCAGACATGCCCAGGCCCTCGGGGGAGTCGTCGACGAAGCGGTGGACGGCGGCCATCACGCGCTTGTAGTTGGCCAGCGGTTCACCCATGCCCATGAACACGATGTTGGTGACGCGGTCGGCGTCGTGGCCGCCGTCGGTGCGCTTGCCACCGAGGGCACCCTCGGCGAGGGCGCGGTTGGCGGCGACAACCTGGTCGACGATCTCCGCCGTCGACATGTTCCGGGTGAGCCCGGCCTGCCCCGTGGCGCAGAACGGGCAGTTCATGCCGCAGCCGGCCTGGGAGGAAACACAAAGTGTCACCCGGCCCGGGTAGCGCATGAGGACCGACTCGACCAGGGCGCCGTCGAAAAGCCGCCAGAGGAACTTGATCGTGTCGCCGTTGTCGGTGGTCAGCCGCTTCACCTCGGTGAGCAGCGGCGGGAACACGGCCTTGACCAGTTCCTCGCGTCCGTCCTTGGGCAGGTCGCTCATCAGCGCGGGGTCGGTGGTGTAGTGGCTGAAGTAGTGGGTCGAGAGCTGTTTCGCCCGGAAGGCCGGGTGTCCCAGTTCCTTCAGCCGCTCCTGCCGCTCAGCAAGGGTCAGGTCCGCCAGGTGCACCGGCGGCTGCTTGACCCGGGGGGACTTGAACTGAAGGAGCGGGCGGCCGTCGGTTGCGACAATAGGCGTTGCACCTTCCACCTCCGGGCGAACCTGGGGGCGGGAAGAGGCGGGGACAGGGGAGAGCGTTACATCAGACATTGCCTCCATTCTTTCATGGACGGCGCAGGGGCGGGTGAGGGCGGTCCGGGCTGTGCTGGTCGGCTTCCCGCTCGAATGTTACTGAGCGCACAGTGCCCGTTATGGCTTCGGGCTGACGGTCGGTAATAGGCTGAGTTTTAAGGGATGGGCGCGTTGAGGCGCACATCCAGCACCGGCGCGTATGAGGCGCCCCGACTCATCGGAGAGATCATTGAGTGCACAAATTGGTGTGACCGGACTGGCTGTCATGGGCGCAAGCCTTGCTCGCAACCTTGCCCGCAACGGGTACACGGTGGCCCTGCATAACCGATCGGTCGAAAAGACCGACGCCCTGCTTGAGAAGCACGGCCATGAAGGGAACTTCATCCGCACCGAATCCCTTCAGGAGCTCGTGGATTCGCTCGAAAAGCCGCGCCGGGTCCTGATCATGGTCAAGGCCGGCAAGCCCGTTGACGCGGTGATCGAGCAGCTGGTGCCGCTGCTTGAGCCTGAAGACATCATCATCGACGCCGGCAACTCGCACTACGAAGACACCCGGCGGCGCGAAGCTGCCCTTGCCGAAAAGAACCTCCACTTCGTGGGTGTCGGAGTCTCCGGCGGTGAGGAGGGGGCGCTGCTCGGGCCCTCAATCATGCCCGGCGGATCCCGCAAGTCCTATGACTCGCTCGGACCCATGCTCGAGAAGATCTCGGCGAAGTACAAGGGCGAGGCCTGCTGCTCCTGGATCGGCACCGACGGCGCCGGCCACTTCGTCAAGATGGTCCACAACGGCATCGAGTACGCCGACATGCAGGTCATCGGCGAGGCCTACGACGTCCTTCGCTCGGCAGCCGGCATCGAACCGGCCGAGCAGGCGGAGATCTTCAAGGAGTGGAACAAGGGAACGCTTTCCTCGTTCCTGATCGAGATCACGGCCGAGGTGCTCGGACACACCGATGTGCGCACAGGAAAGCCCTTCGTTGACGTCCTCGTCGATGCCGCGGGCCAGAAGGGAACCGGCCGCTGGACCGTCGTCTCAGCTCTCGAACTCGGCAGCCCGACATCGGGCATCGCCGAATCGGTGTTCGCGCGCGGGCTTTCCTCCCAGAAGGAACAGCGCCTGCAGGCCCAGGAGGCGCTGCAGGGCAGGGAAGCGGAGGTCGAGCTTCCGGAATCGTTCGTCGAAGACGTGCGCCTTGCCCTCTACGCCTCGAAGCTCGTCAGCTACGCGCAGGGCATGGACATGCTGGCCGCTGCTGCGAAGGAGTACGGCTGGGAGCTCAAGCTCGACGAGATCGCCGCACTGTGGCGTGCCGGGTGCATCATCCGCGCCGAACTGCTCGACGACATCATGAAGGCCTACAAGGGCGGTGACCACCCGGTGAACCTGCTGCTGGCTCCGGCGTTCACCGAGGCAATCGCCGAGGCGGTCCCGGCCTGGCGGCGCGTCATCGCGACAGCAGTCCAGCTTGGGATTCCGGTGCCCGTCTTCTCCGCATCCCTTGCCTACTACGACGGGCTGCGCCGCAAGCGCCTCCCCGCGGCCCTCACCCAGGGCCTCCGCGACCTCTTCGGCGCCCACACCTACAGCAGGGTCGACGCCGAGGGCACCTTCCACACCCTGTGGGGCGAGGACCGGTCCGAGGTCGAAGCGGTCGACACCCACTAACCGAAGGCGTGCCGCATTCCCAGCGGCACATCCATGAAACGGCGAAAGGCCCCGGTTGCCCGGGGCCTTTCGCGTTACCGCCTTCGCGTGTAATCAGGCAGCGGAGCGGGATCCGCCGGCGCTAGATGTAGATCGCCGGGTCCACGTATTCGGCAGGGTCGACGGCAGGGAGGTTCTCCCGGGTCGAGTCGCGGTGGCGGTGCGTTGCCGGTATGCCGGTGATGATCGAATCCGGCGGAGCGTCCTTGACGACGACGGCGTTGGCACCGACGGCGCTTCCGGCGCCGATCGTGATCGGGCCGAGCACCTTGGCGCCGGCACCGATGGTGACCCGGTCGCCGATCGTCGGGTGGCGCTTGACCTTCTCAAGGGAGCGCCCGCCGAGGGTGACGCCCTGGTACATCATGACGTCGTCGCCGATCTCTGCGGTGCCGCCGATGACGACGCCCATGCCGTGGTCGATGAAGAACCGCCGGCCGATCGTGGCGGCCGGATGGATTTCGATGCCCGTGGCGGAGCGGGCCAGCTGGGCAAGGACCCGGGCCGGAAACCGCAGTCCGGGACGCGACCACATGCGGTGGGTAAGCCGGTGCGTCCAGATGGCGTGGAGCCCCGAGTAAACGATCGCGTTCTCCACCGGGCCGCGCGCGGCGGGATCGTGGTCGCGCGCGGTCTGAAGATCCTCGCGGAGTCTGCTGAAAAAGCTCACCGATGCATCCTGTTCGCTGGTGGTCGGTCGGCCGGGCTGGTCAGCCGCGGATATCGTCGAACAGTACCGTGGAGATGTAGCGCTCGCCGAAGTCGCAGACAATGGCGACAATGAGCTTGCCAGCGTTTTCCGGCCGCTTGGCGAGCTCGAGTGCCGCCCAGACGATCGCGCCGGAGGAGATTCCGCCGAGGATTCCCTCCTTCGTCCCGAGGGCACGCGCGACGCGCACCGAGTCCTCGACGGAGGCGTCAATGACTTCGTCGTAGATGGAGGTATCGAGGATATCCGGAACGAAGTTCGCCCCGAGGCCCTGGATCTTGTGCGGGCCGGGTGAGCCGCCGTTGAGGATCGGCGAGTCGGCCGGTTCGACGGCGACAATCTGCACCCCGGGCTTGCGCTCCTTGAACACCTGGCCGACGCCAGTCACGGTTCCACCGGTGCCCACTCCGGCGACGAAGATGTCGACCTCGCCGTCGGTGTCTTCCCACACCTCTTCGGCGGTGGTGGTCCGGTGGATCTCGGGGTTGGCGGCGTTGGCGAACTGCTGCGCCCAGATTGCGTTCTCGGTTGTCGCGACGATTTCCTTCGCGCGTTCGACCGCCCCGCGCATTCCTTCGGAACCGGGGGTGAGGATGATCTCGGCCCCGTAGGCGCGGAGCATCACGCGCCGCTCGGTGGACATGGTCTCGGGCATGGTCAGGATGACCTTGTACCCGCGGGCCGCTCCGACCATTGCGAGCGCGATCCCCGTGTTGCCCGAGGTGCCCTCGACGATTGTGCCGCCCGGACGCAGTGCGCCCGACTTCTCGGCGGCGTCGACGATTGCAACGCCGATGCGGTCCTTGACGCTGTTCGTCGGGTTGTAGAACTCAAGCTTCACCGCAACCTGGGCGGGCAGGCCCTCGGCCAGGTGGTTAAGGCGCACCAGGGGAGTGCGTCCGACCAGCTGCGTGACGTTGTCGTAGATACGTGCCATGAGAAAGCCTGCCTAAGGGAGGTGAGCCGAGGGACGGTGGCTTCGGCCGGGCACCGTTCTCCGGTGCCCGGCCGTGCCCATGGTCAGCTTAACGACGCCGGTCTTGACAGCCTATGCGACAAGCCATTCAGCGTAATATTTGCGCGCCTTGGCCAGCTTCGGGTTGATAATCACCTGGCAGTAACCCTGCTCGGGATGTTTCGCGTAGAAATTCTGGTGATATTCCTCGGCGACGAAGAACTCGGGAAGCCGCGAGATTTCCGTCACGATTGGATCGTCCCAATTCTTCTGGTTGCGCTGCAGGGCCGCTTCGAAAAGCGCCTTCTGCTCGGAGTCCTCGTAGTACATCGCTGAGCGGTACTGGGTTCCGACGTCGTAGCCCTGCCGGTTCAGCGTTGTGGGGTCGTGGGAGACGAAGAACATGTCGAGGATCACGTCTTCGGGGATGACCGTCTCGTCGAAGGTCACAGCCACGACTTCAGCGTGGCCCGTGATACCCGAGGAAACGGTTTCGTAGTTGGGGCTCCGGTCGTGTCCGCCCGTATAACCGGAAAGAACTTCCTTCACACCGACGGTTTTCTGATAGATGGCGTCGAAGCACCAAAAGCACCCGCCGCCAAGCACAAATGTCTTCATGCTATATACAATGCGCCTGCCCTCCGGAACATTCCCCATCGGGGGCCCAGATGACCTTCCGGTTAATTGGTCGGCGGCGCGGAGCCCGGGGTACAACTGGTGTCATGGAAGATGACCAGCAGACATCCCCCGCCGCCCCGTCCGGCCCCGGGGCGGTTCCGACGGTCGGAGAAGTTCTCCTCGCAATCGAAGAGCTGTGGCCCGAATCGCTTGCCGAGGACTGGGACTCCGTGGGCCTCGTCGCAGGCAGGGCCGGCGCCGAGGCCGGACGCATCCTGTTCGCGGTCGACCCGACCAGCGCCGTCCTCGACGAGGCGCTCGAGTGGGGCGCACAGCTCATCATCACGCACCACCCGCTGCTCCTCAAGCCCGTGAATTCGATCGCCGCATCAAACCCGAAGGGAGATGTGCTTCACCGGCTCATCGAGAGCGGCTGTGCGCTGGCGACTGTCCACACAAACGGGGACAGCGCGGTCGGCGGGGTCTCGGACGTCCTCGCCGACGCCTTCGGCCTGACCAACGTGCAGCCCCTGGTCCGCGCGCAGGACGGACTGCCCGAGGAAGGAATTGGCCGGGTGGGTGACCTCCGGGAGCCCACCACGCTCAGTGGCTTTGCCGAGGCCGTCTTCTCGATCCTTCCCGCCGTCGCCGGCGGCGTACGCGTTGCGGGCGACAAGGACGGCCTGGTGCGCCGCGTTGCGGTGTGCGGCGGCGCCGGCGACTCTTTGCTGGGGCAGGCGCGCCTCAGCCAGGCCGACGTCTACGTCACGGCGGATTTGCGCCACCATCCGGCCTCGGAAGCCCGCGAAGGCGCAATCAGCGGACGTCCCTACCTCATCGACGTCTCCCACTTCGGCAGTGAGTGGCTGTGGCTGACCCCGGCCGCGGCGGCGCTCGGCAACGTCCTGACCGACCAGGGCTTCGCCTCCGACATCCGTGTCAGCTCCGTCAACACCGATCCATGGGACTTCGTGCTGACGCCCGGCCGCTCCTAAGCGGGGGCGCTCCGGCGCCGACCGGTTCCGCCTGCTGCCCGGTGCAATAGGCTAGAAGGAAAGTCATCGTCCACAACGCGGAGGTACACGTGGCTAAGGCTGCACCAGAGGAACAACTGCGCCTGCTCGACCTGCAGGCGCTCGACTCGCGCCTGAACCAGCTCCAGCGGCAGGCAGCAACGGTCCGCAACAACCCCGAAATCGCGGCGCTCGCAGCACGGGCCGCCACAGCGGACGGTGAGCTCGTGAAGGCGACAACCGAGCTCGCCGATCTCGAGCGTGAGCTCACCCGTGCCGAGGACGACGTCCAGGCCGTTGTGACCCGGCTGGAGCGCGACGAGCAGCGGCTCAACAGCGGCACCGGCACCTCGAAGGACCTCACAGCCCTCCAGAGCGAGGTCGCCTCCCTCACGCGCAGGCGCTCGGCGCTCGAGGACGTTGAACTTGACGTCATGGAGCGCGTTGAGGCTGCGCGTGCGCAGCAGGAAACCGTTCGGCAGGCCACCGACGGCGTCCGCGGCGAACTTGCCGCCCTCGAAGCGGCGCGAGACGCCGAGCTCGAGGCGCTGAAGGTGCAGCGCGACGAGGTCCAGGCGCAGCGCGACGAGCTTGCCGGCAGCTTCGAGGCGGGCCTGCTCGGCCTCTACGAGAAGACGCTCGCCAAGCGCGGCGTCGGCGCCGCCCGGCTGTTCCACGGAAAGTCGGAAGGCTCCGGCATGCAGCTGAGCCCCGGCGACCTCGCGGACATCTCCCGGTCCGCACCCGACGATGTCGTCATGTGCCCCGACTCGGGGTGCATCCTCGTCCGCTCAAGCGAGTGGGGACACTGAACCCGGTGACGGCCGACCCCTTCCTCTTTCCCGCCGCCGACGGGAACGACACCGCGGTCGCTGCCGCCCAGGACGCCCCCATGCTCGTTGTGGAGGCGGACGGCGGCTCCCGCGGCAACCCCGGGCACGCCGGATACGGTGCCCTCGTCCGTGATCCGGCCACGGGCACGATCCTCGTTGAGAAGGCCGAATACATCGGCAAGGCGTCGAACAACGTTGCCGAATACTCGGGCCTCGTTGCGGGCCTCGAACTCGCGCACGAACTCAATCCGGCGAGCCGGATCCACGTCAAGATGGACTCGAAGCTTGTTGTGGAGCAGATGTCGGGCCGCTGGCAGATCAAGCACGCCGACATGCGGGTGCTGGCAGCGAAGGCGCGGAAGATCGTCGACCCCCGCCGGGTGACCTACGAGTGGATCCCGCGGGAGCGCAACAAGGACGCCGACCGGCTGTCCAACGAAGCGATGGATGCCGGCATGGCCGGGGTGCCGTGGGTTCCCAAGGGCAACGCCGCAGCGAAGGCGGCGAACACGCCGGTCCCGGATCAGGGTACCGCTGAGGTGGTGGAACCACCCCGCGCCCGCGGCAGGCTGCACCACGTTGAGGTGTGGGTGCGGGACCTCGAAGCCGCGAAGGCCAGCCTCGGCTGGCTCTTGGAGCGGCTCGGATTCATCGTCAAGGACACCTGGAAGGACGGCCTGAGTTATGCGGGGGACGGGTGCTACATCGTCCTCGAAGCCGGGCCCGACGTCACGGCCGAGCCGCATCAGCGGCGCCGCCCCGGAGTGAACCACCTTGCCTTCGACGCCGGAACCCGCAGCGAGGTCGATCTATTGGCCCGTCGCGCGGCCAGCCATGGGTGGACGCTGCTCTTCGCGGACCGCCATCCGTACGCCGGGGGAGCCGAGCATTACGCGGCGTACCTCGAGAACGCCGACGGGTGCGAGATCGAGCTGGTTGCCGGAACGTCCTGACCCGGGGCTTCCCGCCGCTTCAGGAGGCCAGGATGATGTTCAGGCGGGCGGGCTTGGTGGCCGAAGCCGGCTCAAGTTCCGCCGTCCACCGCTCCTGCGCCGCCTTCAGCAGCTGGGCCGGCGTTGACGGCGCCTTGCCCCGCCGTGTGAGCAGGTGCCGGGCGAGCTCGCCGCGCGTGTGCTTGGCAAAGTGCGAGACGACTGTGCGTTTCCCGTTCCGCTCCTGGAAGACGTGCACCGCCGCGGTGCGCTCGGCGGGGGGAGCCCACGCCTGCGCGTAGGTGCTTGAGCGGCAGTCGACGATGAGGTTCCCCTCGGAGTGGGCGCGCAGCGACCCGTCCAGTTCCCGCTTCCAGAACGCGCCGAGCCTCCCGGTGCCCGGAAGGTCAACCGACATCGACAGGCGGTACGCGGGGATGGGGTCCCCGAACCGGACGGCGCCCCAGAGCGCCGAGACGACGACGATGTGTTCGCGTGCCTTCCGCCGCTGGGCCAGCGTCATCCCCTGGTAGTCGAGGGCGTCGTAGAGGACGCCGGAATATACGCTGTGGGCGGGGGCGGCCGGTTCGGCCTCGAGTTCGGCGTTCCGCAGGACCTCGGCGTGAAGCGTGGCTCCGACTCCCAGGACTGCGAGGGCGTCGGGGGCTTTGCTCGCCTGTTGAAGTGCCGTGAGCACCACCCGGCGTGCGGCGTTGAGCTCCGGGAAATGGAGGTCCTCAAAGGACAACGGGAGCCCCCGGGAGGCTGCGGTTTTTCCTTCGGACGGGGGCAGCAAAATCAGCACTGGTCCACTTTACCTTCCGGGCCGCGTGCCTCTTCCCGCTCCACCGGCAACGTAGAATGGCTTCCGGATGGGTTGACCAGGCGGTCGCGTTGGGCCCCGGTTGCAAGACCGGAACGCCCACCGAGGAACGTCCGGGCTCCGCAGAGCAGGGTGGTGGGTAACGCCCACTCGGGGTAACCCGCAGGCCAGTGCCACAGAAAAGAGACCGCTTCCTCCCGGTTCCGCCGGGGTGGAAGTAAGGGTGAAACGGTGGTGTAAGAGACCACCAGCGTGCCGGGTGACCGGCACGGCTCGGTAAACCCCACCCGGAGCAAGGCCAGACAGGACGCGCTTGAGGGCTGCTCGCTCGAGTGTCCGGGTAGGCCGCTGGAGGGCACCGGCAACGGTGTTCGTAGATGGATGGCCGCCACTCCCGCGCCGGCAACAGCGCGGGATGACAGAACCCGGCGTATCGGTCAACCCATCCACCCAAACACCCCGGAAACCTGCATAAAACCGGCGCAGATATGACTGCGGAGCTATCAGCAAGAATGACCGCCGTCAATACTGCATCAATCGGTGCCGGGAGAATCCTCGTTGGGCCCTTGAGGAACACCGGCGCTCCGCTACCCTGTGTCAATGACCGACACCGTAGCGCCGCGGAGGCACCTCCTGCTCCGCAATACGGACTTTCGGTCGCTCTGGATTTCCGGGACGGCAGGAGTGTTCGGCAACGCGGTCGCCTCCGTCGCGCTCCCGGTGATAGCGGCGGTTGAACTGCGCGCCAGCGACTTCGAGGTGGCCGCCCTCGCGGGCATGGTTTTCCTCCCATGGCTGCTCTTTGGCCTGGTGATCGGCGTGTGGGTCGACCGGCTTCCACGCAAGCCGGTGATCCTCTGGTCGCTCGTCCTGCGGATCGTTGCGCTGCTGTCCCTGCCTCTGGCCTATTGGTACGGCGTGCTGAGCACCCCGCAGCTGTTCCTCGTCGCCTTCCTCGCGGGGGTGTCCTCCGTCTTCTTCAACCTCGCCGACCAGGCACTGGTTCAGCAGGTCGTCACCAAGGAGGAATTGGTTGAGGGCAATGGGTTGATGACCGGGTGGGGGGCCGCCGCCGACGCCGCAGGCAGGGCCGTAGCCGGCTGGCTCACCAGTGCCGCCGGGGCGTCGAACTCGCTGCTGGTCCAGGTGGGCGCCTCGGGGGTGTCGCTTGCCGCCGTGTCGACCCTGAAGGTGAAGGAGGTTCCGCCACCTCCCACCAAACGCAAGCTGCTCCGTGAAATGGCCGACGGGATGGCCTACACCTTCAGCACGGGCCCACTCCGGGCGATCCTCTTCAACGCCGCGCTGTGGAACCTCGGCGGCAACATCGCGGCGTCGCTGATCGTGCTGCTCGTCCTGCGCACACTGGGCGAGTCGGAGATCTGGCTCGGATTCCTGCTCGCGGGGGCCTCGGCGGGCGGCGCGGTCGGCGGCATCACGGCCAAGGCGATAAGTGAACGCCTCGGCTCGGGCCCGCTGTGGCGCTGGTCCATGGTGCCCGGCGTGCTCGGGTACGCATCGCTGCTGGTCATGACCCCAGGCCTGGGCATGCTGCCCGGCGTCGCCGGGATGTTCGTGATGGGCGCGTGCGTCGCATGGAACATCGTTGTCGGAACGAGCTTCCGCCAGCGGGTGTGCCCCCCCAACATGATGGGCAGGCTGGGAGCGGCATCGCGCACGGTGAGCTGGGGCATGCTTGCCGTCGCCAGCTTCTCGGCAGGAATCCTCGCCGAGGCCTTCGGGGTCAGGACGGCGGTCCTGATCGGCGTGGTGATCGCCTTCGGGGCGCCCCTGATCGCCATCTTCGGACCGCTGCGGAAGGTGCAGCGGCTCGAGGACCTTGAACCTGCCCCGTCGCCCGGAGCAGCCTGAGGCGCTAGTGCCCGAAGGGGTCGGGGTCGACGCCGGGCAGCCAGGTCAGGCCGGGAACGCCCCACCCGTGGGCTTTCATCGCCTTGCGTGCCTTGCGGCCCTGGCGGTTGTTGAGCCGGTCGATGTACAGCTTGCCGTCCAGGTGGTCGTACTCGTGCTGCATGCAGCGCGCGAACCAGCCGGTTGCCTCGAACTCTACCGGCTGCCCATCGCCGTCGAACCCCGTGACCTTGACCCACTCGGCCCTCTTCAGGGGGAAGGACTCGCCCGGCACGGAAAGGCAGCCCTCGGATTCCTCGTCCGGGTCCGGGTCCGCGCCCGAGATCTTCGAGGTGACAAGCGTCGGATTGACCAGGACGCCGCGGGGCGGCACGCCGTCGTCGTTGGCCATCCCGTACACGAAGACACGGAGGCCCACACCGATTTGGGGTGCTGCGAGGCCCACCCCGTTGGCTTTGTCCATTGTCTCGAACATGTCCGCTATCAGGGTGCGCAGCTCGTCGTCGAACGCCTCGACGGGCGCGGCCCGGCGGTGCAGCACGGGTTCGCCTGCGATGGTCACGGGGTGGACAGCCATGGTTCCTTCCGGTGGTCGGGTAGACAGGGGATCGGGCGGGCGTGCGGTGGGTCAGCGGGCGATTGAACGGCCGACGACGTCGCGCATGATTTCGCTCGTGCCGCCGAAGATCGTGAGCAGCCGGGCCGCAAGGAATGCCTGGGAGACCGGGTACTCGAGGATGTACCCGTAACCGCCGTGAAGTTGAAGGCAGCGGTCGGCGATCGACTTGACCCGTTCGCTGGCCCACAGCTTGGCGCGGGCAGCGGCGACAGCGTCGAGCCTGCCCTCGTTAAACGCCGTCATCGCGGCATCGACGTAGGCCTCGGTGACCTCGACTTCAGTGAGGATATCGGCAAGTTCGAACCGGGTGTTCTGGAAGTCGATGACCCGTTCGCCGAACGCATTGCGCTCGCGGGTGTACGTCACGGTCTGCTCATAGACGGCACGGGCCAGGGCCGATGACGCAACGGCAATGCCGAGCCTGCCCTGGGGAAGCTGCTCCAGGCTGTACCGCAGGCCGGAGCCCACCTCGCCCACGAGGTTGTTTCCCGGAACCCGCACGTTGTCGAAGAACAGCTCGGCTGTATCGGACGCGCGAAGGCCCATCTTGTCCAGCTGGCGCCCGGTGGTGTAGCCCTCGGTCTTTTCGACCATGAACAGGGAGAAGGAGTCGCTGGCTCCGCGCCCGGTTCCGCCGTCGGTCCGGGCAAGCACCAGGGACGCGTCGCCGGTGATGCCGTTGCCGATGAAGGTCTTCTGGCCGCTGAGCAGCCAGTCGTCGCCGTCGCGGACGGCTTTGGTGCGGATTCCGCGCAGGTCGCTGCCGGCGCCGGGTTCCGTCCATGCCACCGAGGTCACCTTTTCCCCCGACACCATGGCCGGAAGCCACCGCTCCTTGAGGTCCTCGGAACCGTAGGCGAGCAGATGGGGCAGCACCATGTCGTCGTGCAGGTGGAAGGCGAGCCCGACGGCGAGGTGGTTGCTGCGCGCGAACTCCTCGTCAAGGACGGCGCGGAAGCGGTAGTCGCCCATGCCGGCACCACCGAACTCCTCGGGTACGGCCATGCCCAACAGGCCCTGTTCCCCGGCAGCCTCCCAGACCCGGCGCGGCATCCGGTGCTCTGCGTCCCACTGGGAGTAGAAGGGGGAGACTTCGCGGGAGTTGAACTCCTGCGCTACCTCGCGGAATAGCTCGTGATCTTCTTCGAACACTCGGCGCTCCATGCGGCAGACCTCTCAAAACGTGGTCGGTGATAACTGGAAACCTGGGGCAGGCCGCCGGGGGCGGCCGTAAAAAACACCAGCCGTCCCGGAGAATCTCCGGAACGGCTGGTGTTGGCGGATCGCTGTGCAATCCGCCGCGCGGGTGAGTAACGGGGGTTGAACCCGCGACCTCCTGGACCACAACCAGGCGCTCTGCCAACTGAGCTATACCCACCATGCAGCCTCGCTGGACCCGCACCCTGATCCTGCTGGGAGCCGGTCCGTTGTGTAACGGCAGCGGAAACAAGTTTACACACTTTTCCGGATGCTTTTGCCAGCGGGCCGGTCCGGGGTGTCGCCGCGCCTGCGAAGGCGGGCCGGATCAGGCGTCGAGCTGCTGGGCGAGGGCCTTGCTGGCCGCCGAATCGGGGCCGGGGCTTGGCACGAACACGGCCTGCCGGTAGTAGCGCAGCTCACGGATCGAATCCTGGATGTCACCGAGGGCGCGGTGGCCTCCGACCTTCGCCGGGGCGTTGAAGTAGGCGCGGGTGAACCAGCGGCGGGCGAGTTCCTTGATCGTCGACACGTCGATGACCCGGTAGTGGAGGTGGGCGACGACTTCTGGCATGTCCCGGACCAGGAAGTTCCGGTCGGTGCCAACGGAGTTCCCGGCGAGCTGGGCCTTGTTCGGCTCGGGCACCCAGGCGCGGATGTACTCAAGCACTTTTTCCTGGGCTTCCTGCATGCTGATCCCGTCGGCAAGCTCACCGAGCAGCCCCGAGGTGGTGTGCATTGTGCGGACAAAGTCGCCCATCTGGGCAAGTGCCCCGGGATCGGGCGCGATGACGACGTCGACCCCTTCCCCCAGGATGTTCAGCTCCGAGTCCGTGACGAGCACGGCAACCTCGATGAGGGCGTCGGCCTCGAGGTTGAGGCCCGTCATTTCGCAATCGATCCACACGATGTGTTCATTTGATATCGGCACCCGACAAATGTACCGCGCAGCCGGGGCGGGCCAGCCGGTGCCTTGGGATTACGACGCGTGCCACCATGCGTCTGGCGGTATGGATCTTTCCGGCCCGGTGCGGCTTCCGGCCGGCCGTCCAGGGCCCGGTGCTAATATCGAGGCAGTTTGGATGCGTTCACCGAAGGCCATCTTTGACCGGTCTTGGCCGGGCCAATCCCGTTAACCGCGGTCCACCGGGGAACGATTGGTTGTGCCGGCGGACGCACACAGGCAGTGCACGCCGGTCCGGTCGGTGTTCCGGCGTGCAGTGCGCGGCGGCCTGAACGGGCCGACCGACTGCCCATGCCGCATAACGATTGGATACCCGTACATGACCGCCCAGGTCCCCGTGACTGAGCCATCGTCCGCACCGCGTGCCGACCGGCCCAACACGGCGATTCTCCAGGGGTTCATCGGGTCGCTCCTGATGTGGGTCGGGTCCCTCGGGGTTGGCTGGCTCTCGCTTGCCTCGGTAGAGCTGCGGCGCGTGCCGGTCATCATCTGGCTGCGCTTCGAGCCGGCCGGCGCCCTGTTCTCGGTGCTCATGCTCGCGCTCGGGGGCATGCTGCTCGTGCGGTCCTGGCTGCGCCTGGGGCAGCGGCTTGGCGGGTGGGGCCCGGAGTCCCGGCCCCACGTGCTGCGCGCCATCGTCGCGTGGGCAGCTCCGATGTGTCTGGCACTCCCGCTGTTCAGCCGTGACGTGTTCGCCTACATCGCCCAGGGCCAGGTAATGGTTGCGGGGCTGAATCCCTATGTCGACGGATATTCGCAGATCTCCAACTACCTGCAGATCGGCGCGGACGACTTCTGGGCGCAGAGCCCCACGCCGTATGGGCCGGTGTTCCTCTGGCTCGAGGAACTGGTCGTCCGCCTCACCGGCGGGCAGCCGGACTTCTCGGTTGCACTGTTCAGGGTCCTGGCCCTGATCGGGGTTGCGCTCTGCGTCTACTTCGTGCCTAAGCTCGCCGAACTCCACGGCATCAACCCGAACCGCGCCCTGTGGTTGACCGCGGCCAACCCGCTGTTCCTCATCAACTTCGTGGCCGCCATCCACAACGACTCGCTGATGGTGGGCCTGGCTCTGGCCGGGCTTTACCTGACGGCAACCCGCCGCCCGCTCCTTGGCATCCTGCTGGTGACCCTCTCCGTGGGAATCAAACCCATCACCCTGATTTTCCTCCCCTTCCTGGGGCTGATCTGGGCAGGGAAGGGAGCCTCCTGGGGGCGCAGGATCCGGTACTGGGCCATCACCGCGGCCCTCTCGCTCGGGCTGTTGGGAATCATGGGGATGCTCAACGGGCTCGGATTCGGCTGGGTCGGCGCGCTCAGCACACCGGGAAGCGTATGGATCTGGTACGCGCCCGTGGGCTTCCTCGGCATGCTGATCGAGTCCCTCGCGAACGCGGCCGGTCTACCCGGAGCGGTCCTTGCCGCAGGCATCCATAAGGCCGGAACCTTCGCGTCGGTAGGGATCATCCTCTGGCAGGTGTTCCGCGGGCAGCACAGCCGGATCGTCCGGAGGCTGGCGCTGGCCCTGTCCGCCGTCGTCCTCCTCGCACCGATGATCCAGTCCTGGTACGTGGTGTGGCTTATCCCACTGTTCGCGGTCACCGGGATCCGCGAGGACTGGCAGGTCAAGACCCTCTACTTCCTCGTATCCTTCTTCATGATCTACGCCATTTCCGACCAGCTCGACATCTTCCCCTACTTCGAACTGAGCCTCATTGTGGCCCGTCAGTTCGCGGCTGTGGTTGCCCTCAGCTTCGCCCTTTACCTCGTGTTCCTCGACCGGCGCACCAAGGTACTCTTCCGGCGCCGGTACCAGGCGAAAGCCCCCGGGCAGCTGCGCTGACGGGTGCCGGTTTCCGCCCGGACGGGAGTGCCGCCGGGTCCGGCCGGCATGCACCCCGCCCGGTTACCGGCAATACTGGGGGGATGATGGATTCTGGAGAAACACTGTTCCACGGCGAATTCGAGATCACCGAGTGGGATGCGCAGCCTTGGGAAGTACAGGGCGGCACGGGCGAATTCTCACGGGTGCGCGCTGTGAAAGTGTTCAGCGGTGAGATCTCCGGCACAAGCACCGCGGAGCTGCTCATGACCGGCAACGACGTCGGCGCGGGGTACGTGGCCTGCGAGCAGTTCACCGGATATGTCGGCGAACGCTCGGGCTCGATGACCGTTCAGCACTGGGGCGTGGCCGAGGGAACGGCGGCCGCGGCCTCCGGGCACATCATCCCCGGCTCGGGCACTGACGGCCTGGCCGGGATTGCCGGCAAGGCGATCTACTCGCAGGACCCCGACGGGCAGCACCGCCTTGAACTGCGGGTCAGCTTCGGACCCCTGCCCGAGTAGCATCGGCCGCGCGGCCGCTGCCGTTGGCTCCGGAGCCGGCACCAGCGGTGCAGAGATGATCAGCAGCCGGCTCGGAGGGCATAGTAAACTGGGCCTGATGCCTCCGTAGCTCAGGGGATAGAGCAGGGGCCTTCTAATCCTCTGGTCGCAGGTTCGAATCCTGCCGGGGGCACACGAAAAAGCGGTTCCGGCCAAGCACAGCGCTTGGCCGGAACCGCTCGTTTAAGAGCCCATCTGCTGCCCCGCCGCGGCCAGGAGGACGATTCCATTGCCGTCAGGGTCATCGAACCGGGCGAATCGTCCCCGGGGCGCTTTTTGCGCCACCCGCGCCGTTGCGGAAGCCTCAATCCCTGGCTCCCGACGCAGGCTCACCGGGCCAGGGCGGAGAGCTGCCTGCGGGCGCTCGCGGCGAGCAGATCGGAGCCCTTTTTGCTGGAATGGACTCCGTCGTCGGTGAAACCCGCCGACCAGGAGCCGTCGGGCTCCGCAACCGCGGTGTAGACGTCGATCAGGGGCAAGCCCCGGGCCGCAGCCTCTGCGGCAATTCGGCGGTTCAGGTCGGCGGCCTGTGCCGGCAACCTCTCCGATGGCGGGACGAGCGCGGCCACCGGTGATGCGCCCCGTTCGGTGATTCCGTCCCACAGGACACCGATGCCGCGTGCGGTCTCCTCGGGCGACGTGCCGTGGTGAAGGTCGTTGGTGCCCGCCTGCACCACCACGAGATCGGCCCCTGCAACAGCGGCATCGAGCCTGCTGGTGAGATCCGACGTCCGTGCCCCGGGGTGGGACTCGAACGGGCCGGACCGCAGTCCGGGCACGGTGCCGGTGACAACCGTCTGCCGCCACCAGGAGTCAGCGCCGTAGGCGTGGGAGTCCGAGAGGATGCCGATGATTTGGCGTGGCGTTTGGGTGCTCCCCGTGACGCCGGTCGGTTGCGAAGTGGCTGACGGGGTGGCGGGCGGGACGGTGGCGGCGGGAACATCCGCTGCCCGCCGGTTTGCGGTGGAGGTGGCGCCGGGTCCGGACGCTGCACCGGGACCGGGATCGCCCCGAAGGCTTACAGCGGCGGCAGCCAGCGCAACAATCAACGCCGCAGCAACGAAGGTCGCGATGCCCAGTCGTGCCCGCACGCTCCGAGCCATGATTCCCCCTGATTCTTCCCGTAGCCGCACCGGAGGTCCCATCATGACAGCCGCCGCCGGCTTCCGCACCGGCTGTACCGTGACCACGTTCGGGGATGTCCACATAGCACCCCCGGCTCCCGTTGGCGGAGCGATTGCGCCGGAGACTTGATGCGGGCCCGTGGCGGGCTGCTGAGTGAGTCAGGCGAGAGGAATTGCAATGAACGAAAACATCACCGTCCGGGGATACGTCGCAACGGACGTGCGGCTGAACCTTGCACCGAGCGGCCTGGCAATCGCGGGCTTCCGGATGTGCTCAACCGAGCGGCGGTACGACCGTTCGGCAGGGGCGTGGGCGGACGGCCACACCAACTGGTACTCGGTGTCGATGTTTCGGCAGCTGGCCACGAACGGCGCCGCGAGCATCAAGAAGGGCGACCGCGTCGTGGTTTTTGGCAGGCTGAGGATCCGGCCCTGGATCAACGATGACGGAAGGACGGGAACCTCGGTGGAAATTGACGCCGAGACGGCGGGGCACGACCTCATGTGGGGCACAGCTGCATTTCGGCGCATCTCGGTGGAGAAGACTGAAAAGACAGGGGATCACGATCCGCAGCGCGATGCCGGTTCGGCACCCGACGGCGTGGATCCCGAAACAGGCCTGATCCTCGAACCGGAGAGTACCAGTGATGTTGCAGGACTGAACGGGGGAGCGGGCAGCGACAATACCGACCCGGACGTCAGCGTGTCCGGTCCCGAGACCGAACAGGACGCCCTGGCGGTCGAGGCACGCAGCGCATTCTAGGCGGATTGGTGCAGGCGTGAATAGTCGTCTTTCGACGCTTTTGGGGTTCACGGAAATGACCGCGCACTTCGGGCCATTAGGACGCCGTGCCTCTGGCGGACATAATTCGGACCATGGCGTTGATCGTTGTTCCCTTTTCCGTGCGCGAGCACCTTGATGAAACCGTTGAAGTTCTCTCCCGGATTCGTCGGTCCGACCCTGCCTACCCGCCCCGCCGGGACGCCGACAGCGATGCGCGCTCCCTGGCCACGTGGTTGATGCAGGGCGGTGGGCTAGGCCGCTGGGTGGCGTTGTTCGATGGCCGGGTCGCCGGACACGTCCTGGTGTCAGCGCCACATCGCTACCTTCTGGATCATTTCGACCGGACGAATTATGCGCTCATGGCGCCCAATGGAATCGGCGAGATCGGAAAGTTCTTCGTTGATCCCCAATGGCAACGTGGCGGCATCGGTTCGGCATTATTCTCAACCGCGGTCAAGTTCGCATGGAACGCGGGACTCCAACCCGCGCTCGCCGTATTGACGGCCTCGGAGAAGGCCCGGCGGTTCTACACGACGATGGGAATGCACAATGCGGGCAGTTTTCTCGGAGTGCACGGCGAGAATCACGTGTTTATAGACGAAACGGCGGCCCGGCGGGCACCTCAGGTAGCGACGCAGTGATGTCCGGTGATGCGATGAACATGACCGCCGCCGCAATGTCTGCCGTGGCCGCTATGGCTGCCCTCGTTGTGGCATGGATGAGCCTGCGCCAGTCGCAGCGCACGTCGGAGGCCGAACGACGCCACAACGCACGTGCGATGGATGATGCGATCCAGTCACGGCTCGACCCGATGTATCCGCATCTCCGCAATGTCCTTGGACACCTCGAAGACGGTGTGCCCCGGGAGATCCGGCACGTGCTGATTCCCTTTTTCGTCCTGTTCAGCGACGCGTTCGCGGCCCACCGCGACGGGTTGCTGAACGATCGCGACTGGGCGGGCATCGCCCAGGAGATGGCCTACTGGACCCAGAAGCCCACGGCTCGCCGCGCGTGGGATGCCTTCCGGCAACAGACCTGGACCGACGGGTTCGTCGCGCATGTCGATGGTGTCCTCGCGGGGCCACCCGTCTATCCCGACCTTGAGGGACAGTTCGTCGAACCTGCAGCCGCTTGGCCGAAGGGGTCTTAGCAGGCCACCTGAATGTGAGTTATGCCCTGCCACGCACTAGCCTTGGTGGTATGGCGGAATTTATCTACACAATGACCAAGGCCCGCAAGGCTGTCGGCGACAAAGTGATCCTCGACGACGTAAGCATGTCCTTCTTCCCCGGTGCAAAGATCGGCGTGGTCGGTCCGAACGGTGCCGGTAAGTCCACCATCCTCAAGATCATGGCCGGACTTGACACCCCCTCCAACGGAGAGGCCCGTCTGAGCCCCGGGTACACCGTCGGGATCCTGCTGCAGGAACCCCCGCTGAATGAGGAAAAGACCGTCCTCGGCAACGTCCAGGAGGGCGTGGCGGAGATCTACGGCAAGATCCAGCGCTTCAACGAAATATCCGAGGAACTGGCGGATCCGGACGCCGACTATGACAAGCTGCTCGGGGAAATGGGCCAGCTGCAGGAAGCGATCGACGCCGCCGACGCCTGGGACCTTGATTCCCAGCTGGAGCAGGCCATGGACGCCCTGCGCTGCCCGCCGCCGGACGCCGACGTGTCGGTGCTCTCCGGTGGTGAGCGCCGCCGCGTGGCCCTGTGCAAGCTGCTGCTCCAAAAGCCGGACCTGCTCCTGCTCGATGAGCCCACCAACCACCTCGATGCCGAAAGCGTCCTGTGGCTCGAGCAGCACCTCTCCGCCTACCAGGGCGCCGTGCTGGCCGTCACCCACGACCGGTACTTCCTCGACCACGTCGCCGAATGGATCGCCGAGGTCGACCGCGGACACCTCTACCCCTACGAGGGCAACTACTCCACCTACCTGGAGAAGAAGCGCGCCCGGCTTGAGGTACAGGGCAAGAAGGACGCAAAGCTGTCTAAGCGCCTTACCGAGGAACTTGAGTGGGTGCGGTCGAACGCTAAGGGCCGCCAGACCAAGTCAAAGGCCCGCCTGAGCCGCTACGAAGAGATGGCGGCCGAAGCGGAGCGCACCCGGAAGCTCGACTTCGAAGAGATCCAGATCCCGCCGGGACCGCGCCTTGGCAGCCAGGTCATCGAGGCCAAGAACCTGCGGAAGGGCTACGACGAGCGCGTGCTCATCGACGGGCTGTCCTTCTCGCTGCCGCGCAACGGCATCGTCGGTGTCATCGGTCCCAACGGTGTGGGCAAGACCACCCTGTTCAAGACCATTGTCGGACTCGAACCCCTGGACGACGGCGAGCTGCGCATCGGTGAGTCGGTGAAGATCTCCTACGTCGACCAGTCACGCGGCGGGATTGACCCCAACAAGTCGCTGTGGGAAGTGGTTTCCGACGGACTCGACTTCATCCAGGTCGGCCAGGTTGAAATGCCCTCCCGTGCGTATGTCTCGGCCTTCGGCTTCAAGGGTCCCGACCAGCAGAAGAAGGCGGGCGTCCTCTCCGGCGGTGAGCGCAACCGCCTGAACCTGGCCATGACGCTCAAGCAGGGCGGCAACCTGCTGCTCCTCGACGAGCCGACCAACGACCTGGACGTCGAAACGCTCTCCAGCCTTGAGAACGCCCTGCTCGAGTTCCCGGGCTGCGCCGTGGTCGTCTCGCACGACCGGTGGTTCCTGGACCGGGTTGCAACCCACATCCTGTCCTATGAGGGCACCGACGCCGAACCTGACAAGTGGTACTGGTTCGAAGGAAACTTCGACGCCTACGAGGAGAACAAGATCGAGCGCCTCGGACCCGATGCCGCGAAGCCGCACCGGGTCACCCACCGCCGCCTGACCCGCGGCTAGGGTCCTGCCCGAGACGATTCGAGCCAGGACGGTTCCGGCCTAGGACCCCTTGGAAGAACAGCAGGCCAACGGAAGAGGACGCGCACCCGCGGGTGCGCGTCCTCTTCCGATTAACCCCGGCTTCCCGGCGTGGCCGGGAGCGGGCGCTTTCCTGTTGTGCGCTGTCCGGCTTCCCGCCGCCGTGTGTCAGCGTCGCCTTCTGCACTGTGCTGTGCCGTGGCACATCATCGTCCGCCGGGCGCGGTCCTGCTCGGTGCCCCTTCTATTTCCCACCGGGCGAGGGAACCCGGATCATCCCCTCCTGCGCGACGCTGGCCACCAGGTCGCCGGCCCGGTTGTAGATCTTCCCCGCGGCGAGTCCGCGTGCCCCCGACGCACTTGGCGAACTCTGGACGTACAGCAGCCACTCGTCAACGCGCACCGGACGGTGCCACCACATCGCGTGGTCAAGGCTCGCCACGCTCATGCCGGGATGGATCCAGCTCAGTCCGTGCGGCCTGAGGATCGGCTCAAGCAGCGTGTAATCGCTGGCGTAGGCGAGGGCGGCGCGGTGCAGCGAGTCATCGCCCGGCATCGGACCGAAGGTCTTCATCCACACGGCATTCCTCGGCTCCCGGTCACCGGTGTTGCTGACATACAGCGGGGCATCGATGTGACGCACGTCGAAGGGGCGGTCGAAGGCCCACGCGCGGGCGACGGGGTGGTCGAACCCGCTCAGGAGATCGGCGGTGCTTGGCAGCGACTCGGGGTCCGGAACGTTCTCGGGCATCGGGTCCTGGTGGAGAATCCCCTCGTCGGGTTCCTGGAAGGAGGCGATCATCGAGAGGATCGGCACGCCGTTCTGGTAGGCGTGGGTGCGGCGCGCGGAGAACGACCTGCCGTCACGCAGCCGCTGCACCCCAAAGGTGATCGGCTGGTCCGCGTCACCGGCCCGCAGGAAGTACCCGTGCATTGAGTGGACCTGGCGGGTCGGCTCGACGGTGCGGATCGCCGCAACGAGGGACTGGGCAAGGACCTGGCCGCCGAAGACACGCTTGCCCGGCTGCGGCGCCGAGGAACCGACGAAGATGTCCTCATCCGTGTGGGCCCCCTCCGCGCTGCTCAGGTCGAGCAGTTCAAGCAGTGACTGCGTGGGATCGGCGCGGGGCTCTGCGGACATCGGGCGGGGTCTCCTTGCGGTGGAATCTGTTCGGGACCGGCGGCAGCCGTCCGGGCCTACTGCTGACCTTAGACGCACCGGAGGCGCGGCCTCAAGCGGACAGGACGGCACCGCGGGCCGGCGGGGTGCCCGCGGTTCACCGGCCTCGGAGTGCCGATGCGCCCCCGTCGTCCGCGGCCGCGGCCGAATGGCTAGGATGCCTCCCGGTTTGAGAGGATGAGACCATGCCCCGCACCCTCACCGTCCCGATCCAGCTGCGCTTCGGCGACGAGGACTCCTACGGACACATCAACAACGTCCGGTTCCTCCAATATCTTGAGGACGCACGGATCGCGATGACCCTCGAGCCCACCGACGGGGGCACGTTCCGCGGAGCGACCGACCCCGGAACCTTCACCCTCGTGGCGCGCAGTGAAATCGAGTACCTCGCTCCGTTGAACTACGCTCCGGAACCCGTGCTCGTTGAAGCCTGGGTAGTCAATGTCGGGTCCTCAAGCTTCGAGATCGGCTACACCGTCAAGGACGGCAGCGGCCCCGACGGGGGCACGCTGTGCGCCGTCGCCTCAACAACAATGATCCTGGCCAGCCGGGAGAGCGGACGGCCCGTGCCGCTGAACGCCGGCCAGCGCACGGCCCTTGAGTCATTCTCCGGCCCGGCGGTTCCCTTCCGCCGCAGCGGCAAGTAGGCGGCCGTGTCAAGCGCGGCGGGTACAACCCGCCTGCTTTTCGCCGACGCCCAGGTAGCGGCCGACCTGCGCACCTTCACAGCGCGCGCGCGGGCCTCCGACGACGGCGCGGTGCGGCTCCAGGCCCAGGGGAGCGTCCTCGCAGCCTACGTCTGCGTCCTGCGCCCGACGATCCTCGGCGAAGCAACGCCCACCGTGCTGGGCCTGCGTACGATGCCGCTGACCGAGCCCGCCTCGGTCGACGTGACCGTACCCTTGGCTGCGGTGTCCGACCGGCTCGCCAGGATGCACGACGGGGTGGAATTCGCCGTCCCGCCGACAACCGTGCAGCAGAACTGGGCGGGAATCCTTCCGCCGCGCGCGGGTTGGAGCCCGGCCGGCGCAATGGGAATCGACGCCCTCGAGCAGGCGGCCCGCGACGGAATCGCCGAGGTCGCCGGGGGTCTTCCGGACCGCGCCGGCGCCCTGATCGTTAACAACCGGCGCGGAACGGTGTGGGGGAGGGCGATGCCCGGCGCGCCGGCCGCGCTTCCGGCGGGCGCCGCGTTCGGGGCCTTCACCCTGGGATTCCTTGCTCCGGGCGAGACCCCCGCGGTCTTCACCAACGGACGGTGGACGAGGCTGAGCACCTCCCGGGGCCACGTGCTTGTGCGCGCCGCCGCGGTCTTCTAGGGCTGAGATGCTGCTTCCGGGCAGCCCTGCCGTTCCAAGGCTGTCCCGCTCTTTTGGGGCTAGTCGGCCGCGTTGACCATCGACTGGGCGGCCCGGTCGAGGTAGTCCCACAGCGTCGCCTCGTGAAGCGGCGCCAGCTCAAGGGAGTCGACGGCGTCGCGCATGTGCCTCAGCCAGGCGTCCCGCGCCTGCGGCGTGACGCGGAAGGGGACATGGCGCATGCGCAGGCGGGGGTGACCGCGCTGCTCGCCGTAGGTCTTCGGGCCGCCCCAATACTGCTCGAGGAACATCAGGAGGCGCTCCTTGGCGGGCCCGAGGTCCTCCTCCGGGTACATCGGCCGCAGGAGCTCATCCTTGGCGACGCCCTCGTAGAAGACGTCCACGAGCTTCACGAACGTGGGGTGCCCGCCGATGGTTTCGTAGAAGTTGTCGGTGAACTCCGGCTGGGTGAAGGACCGGCTGGTGGCGATCAGGCGGTCGGCGGGCAGCGGCGGGCGCTCGCTCCCGGTCCCCAGGGGGATGGTGTCCTGCTGGAACTGCTCCGAGTCGCTCACTTGTCCTTCTCTCCGGAGGTTGCCGCCGGCTCCGCGGGTTCAACATAGTTGCCCTGCGAGCGGTTTCCGACCTTGGTGATATCGCCGTTGCGCACGTACCAGATGGCACCGTCCGCATCGACCATGCGGGTGATCCGCAGACCGAGGGACTGCACAACGCCCACGGTCTCGCCGATTTCGATGGTGTCACCGATCCCGTACTGGTCCTCGATGGTGATGAAGAAGCCGAGGAACGCGTCGCGGATGACCTCCCGGGCACCGAAACCAATGGCGATACCGACGATGCCGACGCTGGCCAGGATGGGGCCGATGTTCAGGCCCAGCTCCTGCAGCGCCATCATGATTGCCACCACGGCCAGGCTGACGCCGGCCACACTGATCAGCAGTCCACCGATCGTTTCCGCCCGCTGTGCCCTCCGTGCTCCGTCAAGGGAACGCAGGACGGGCTGGGCCCACCGGAAGTGGGGCTTCTTGAAGACGTTGTAGCCGTTCTGCACGCGCGTCACCGAACGCCTCACAAGGAAGCGGACGAAGAGCCACATGATGAAGGCGGCAAGGAGGACGACCGCCGCGTCGAGGACGCGGCCGCCGAACCCGAGATGCGGGAAAAGGTCCATACCGATGCTGATCACTTCCATACTCACTGCCGCGCGTACATTCCCGCCGGTGGCGGAACGCGGCGCTTCTCCTTTTTCTACGTTTCGTCGACGACGATCGTCGGTTCATGGTCGACGGGAAAGTTCACCGAGCGGGCGATGAAGCACGCTTCCGATGCCTGTTTGTGGATTGCCTGGGCCGCTTCGGCATGGTCGGGGGAGGCGACGACGACGCGCGGCCTGAGCACGGCCCGGGTGAACTCGCCGCTTCCGTCCCGGTTGAGTCTCAGCGACCCCTCGGCGGCGTCTTCGTAGCCGGTCACTACGATGCCCGCCTTCACTGCCATGTGCAGGTAGGAGAGCATATGGCACTGGGACAGCGCCGCAAGCAGCAGCTGCTCGGGGTTCCAACGGTCCTTCTGGCCGTGGAAGGTGGGATCGGCCGTGCCGGGAAGGAGCGGCAGCCCCTCCGCCGTCACCTCATGTTCGCGGCTGTAGTCCCGGTACCCCGAGGTCCCCTGACCGCGGTTTCCGGTCCACTTCACCGAAACGTTGTAGTGGTGGAGGCTCATGACGCTACCTGTCTGCAGCCTGGGCGCGCAGGGCGCGCTGGACGCCGTCCCGGTTTTCCAGGAGCAGGCGCCGCAGTGACGGGTTGCCGTCGCCGAGTTCGGCAAGGAACGCATCGGTGCGGTCGAGCGTGTCCTGCGTTGTCAGGCGGGAGGGGTAGAGCCCCACGACGAGCTGCTGGGCAATCTCGTAGGTGCGGGTGTCCCAGATGCCGTTGATCACCTCGAAGTACTTCGGGGCGTAGGGCTCAAGGAGGCTGGTGTCGTGGACCCGGGTGAACCCGGCGATCGCCGAGCGCTGGGTGGCGTTGGGAAGGTCCGTCCGCTCCACCAGTGAACGCCAGGCCTCGGCCTTGGCCTCGGGGGTGGGGATCGCGGCGGTGGCCTGCGCGGCGGCGAGCTGCCCGGTCGCCGTCGAATCCTTCTCGAGTTCGGCGTCGATCTGTGCGCGGCCGAACCGCCCTCCGACGACGAGCGAGGTAAGCAGCTCCCACCGGAGGTCCTGGTCCACGGTGAGGCCCTCGGGAACCTCGGAGCCGTTGAGGACGGATTCGACGACGTCGAGGTGTGCCTCGGTCCGGGCCCGCGCGGCGAACGCCTTGAGGAACTGCAGCTGGGAATCGGATCCGGCGTCGGCGGCGCGCGCCAGGTCGAGCAGGCTGTCCGCCACCGCATCGCCCATTGCCTGCCGGTCCTCCGGCCGCACGTAGAACAGCAGGGTGGCGGCGAGCTGGCGCAGGAGCACGAGCACCACAGAGGAATCGGACTCGGAACCGATGTTCTGAACGATCAGCTCGACGTAATCCCGGGCCGGGGTCTCACCGTCGCGGGCGGCATCCCAGGCCGACCCCAGAACAAGGGTGCGGGGCAGGGAATCCTCGAAGTTCTTGAGGTGCCGGATCGAAGCGCGAAGCGATGCCGGGTCGAGCCGGATCTTGGCGTAGGCGAGGTCGTCGTCGTTGAGGAGGGCCAGGGTGGGCCGGCGCAGGCCCACCGCGTCGCCGACTTCGGTCCGCTCGCCGTCGACATCCAGCTCGAGGCGGTGAACCCGCTCGAGGACGCCGTCGCCGGTGAGCTCGTAGAACCCGACCGCAAGGCGGTGCGGACGGATCGTGGGGTAGCCCTCCGGGGCGCTCTGGAGGATGGCGAAGGAGGTGATGGTCCCGTCGTCGTCGGTGGCCAGCTCGGGACGCAGGGTGTTAACACCGGCGGTCTCAAGCCACAGCGCCGACCACTGCTGCAGGTCCCTGCCGCTTGCCTTCTCCAGCTCAACGAGGAGGTCCTTGAGCTCCGTGTTCTTCCAGGCATGGCGGGCGAAGTACTCGCGCACGCCCTCCATGAACTTCTCCTGACCCACCCAGGCCACCAGCTGCTTGAGCACCGAGGCGCCCTTCGCGTACGTGATCCCGTCGAAGTTCACCTGGACATCGTCGAGGTCGTTGATCTCGGCCACGATCGGGTGGGTTGAGGGGAGCTGGTCCTGGCGGTAGGCCCAGGACTTCTCGAGGGAAGCGAAAGTGGTCCACGACTGCGTGAACTCCGTCGCCTCGGAGGCGGCAAGCGTCGACATGTACTCGGCGAAGGACTCGTTGAGCCACAGGTCGTTCCACCACTTCATGGTGACGAGGTCGCCGAACCACATGTGGGCAAGCTCGTGCAGGATGGTGATGGCCCGGCGCTCCACCGTTGCGTCGGGAACCCGGGAGCGGAACACGTAGGTCTCGACGAAGGTCACCGCGCCGGCGTTCTCCATGGCCCCGGCGTTGAACTCGGGAACGAACAGCTGGTCGTACTTCTCAAACGGGTAGGGGGTGCCGAACTGCTTCTCGTAGAACGCGAACCCCTGGCGGGTCAGGTCGAAGACGTTCTCGGCGTCAAGGTACTGCACCAGCGACTTGCGGGCGAACACCCCCAGCGGGATGACCCGCCCGTCGGAGCTGGTCAGCTCACTGCGCACTGCCTGGTAGGGCCCGGCAACCAGAGCAGTGACGTAGGAGGACATCACCGGGGTCGGCGCAAAGGACCACGTCGAGCGCGCGGGGGACTCGCCCGTGGCAATGGCGGTGACCGGTTCGGGGGTGGGGGAGTTGGAGATGACGTCCCAGTGCGACGGCGCGGTCATGGTGAAGCGGAACGTGGCCTTGAGGTCCGGCTGCTCGAAGACGGCGAATACCCGCCGTGAATCGGGCACCTCGAACTGGGTGTAAAGGTAGACCTCGCCGTCAACGGGATCCACGAAGCGGTGAAGACCCTCACCGGTGTTCATGTACGGCATGTCGGCTTCGACAACGAGCCGGTTCGACGCGGCGAGGTTCGGCAGTTCGATGCGGTGCCCGTCGGCGACCTCCCCGGGGTCGAGGTCCACTCCGTTGAGGGTCACCCGGTGCACGGTGTCGGTCACCGCGTCGATGAAGGTGCTCGCGCCCTGGGCGGCGTCGAAGGTGACGACGGTCGTTGAACGGAAGACCCGGTCCCCCTGGGTCACATCGAGGGTGACGTCGTAGGTGTGGACTGTCAGCAGGGTGGAGCGGACGGTTGCTTCGCTGCGCGTCAGATTCATACCGGGCAAGGTTGGCCTCCAGTGTGGGTTAACAGGACGCCGCGCGGAAAACCTGTCAGCGCAGCGTTTCGTATTCTCTCACTTTTTCCCTCAGGCCACCTCCCTCGGTAGGGAGCCGGCGGCACCGGCGGCGGCGGAACACGCCGGCCAAGCCACTAGGCTTGAAGCGGCATCTACCACCCAGCGAACGGATTGCTTCATGCGTGTCCACCTAGCGACAGACCATGCAGGTTTGGAACTCAGCGCCCACCTGCTCAAGCACCTCACCGCGGCCGGCCACGACGTCGTTGACCACGGCCCCACCTCGTACGATCCCGAGGACGACTATCCGGCGTTCTGCATCGACGCTGCGCTCGCCGTCGTCGCGGACCAGGAGGCCGGCAGGGAGGCGCTGGGCATCGTGCTCGGCGGCTCAGGGAACGGCGAGCAGATCGCCGCCAACAAGGTGCGCGGCGTCCGTGCCGCCCTCGCCTGGAGCGTTGACACCGCGCGGCTGGCACGCCAGCACAACGACGCCAACGTTGTGGCAGTCGGCGGACGCCAGCACACCGTCGACGAGGCCACGGCCATCATCGAGGCATTCCTCGCTGAGCCGTTCAGCGGAGAACCCCGCCATGTGCGCAGGATCGACAAGGTCGGAACCTACGAAACAACCGGTGAAATTGTCCGTTAGCCCCGCCGGCGTCCAGGCGGGAGCCGGCCCAGGGGAAAACCGTGCCTGAGGGACATTCGATCCACCGGCTCGCACGCCAGTTCTCCTCCGTTTTCGCCGGGGAGCGGCTGACCGTGACAAGTCCACAGGGCAGGTTCGCCCCCGGCGCCGCCCTCCTCGACGGCCACGTCCTCGTGGACGCCGCGGCACACGGGAAGCAGTTGTTCCTGCGCTTCGACAACGAGGCGGTGCTCCGGGTGCACCTCGGGCTCTACGGGGCGTGGAGCTTCGGCGGGGACGGCACCTTCACCGGCGCATCGAGCATCGGCGCGCCACGGCGCATCGGGGAGAGCGAAACCGCAGGGGAGGCCGACCCCTCCGGCCCTTACCGGGGCCCGCCGGCCCCTATCGGCGCGGTGCGGGTGCGGCTCCTCTCCGCGCACGGCTGGGCGGATCTGCGCGGGCCCACGGCCTGTGAAGTGATCACCCCTGCCCAGGAGTCGGCGGTGCGCGCCCGTCTCGGCCCCGACCCGCTCCAGCCGGAGACCGACCCCGCCGTTTTCATCAGCCGGCTCGGAGCCGCCGGGAAACCGGTCGGCGCGGCGCTCATGGACCAGTCGGTGCTCGCGGGCGTGGGCAATGTCTACCGTGCCGAGGTTCTCTTCCGCTCCCGCCTCAACCCGTGGCGTGCCGGCCGCGCGGTAGCACCGGAGGCGGCCCGCCTGCTCTGGGACGACACCGTCCAATTGATGAACGACGGCGTCCGCCAGGGGAAAATCATTACGACAATGCCCGAGGACCGCGGGGGAGCCACCGGCGCCCTCGCACCGCACTACGTGTACAAGCGGACCGGGGAGCCGTGCAGGAGATGCGGAACAACCGTGGAGATGGCCGAACTGGTGGCCCGGAAACTGTACTGGTGCCCCGCCTGCCAGGCGGACTGACCGGCGGCGGGCCGCGGAGGCAGCGCATCCGGAAAGCCTCCGGAACGCGAAAGCACCCGGCCGTTTTCTGCGGCCGGGTGCTATTCCCTTTGGAGGGGATGACGGGAATCGAACCCGCGTAATCAGTTTGGAAGACTGAGGCTTTACCATTAAGCTACATCCCCGGGTTCCGGGCCCTGCGGCTCATCGGAACGCATATAACTACACCACAAACCGGCCCCGATCGCCAAATGTGCAACGGCGGGCAAAGTTCCGTAGACTGGCACCTGCACTCTCGGGGTGTAGCTCAGCTTGGTAGAGCGCCTGCTTTGGGAGCAGGAAGTCGCAGGTTCAACTCCTGTCACCCCGACTCTGTATTCTCGAAGGCACCGTATCTTCGGATACTGCACCTTCGTTTTAGATGCAGAAATTATCCCACATCATTCAGGAGTCCTACGCTGTGAAGAGCGCTGTCGAAAACCTTTCGCCCACGCGGGTGAAGCTCAATGTTGAGGTCCCGTTCGAGGAACTCCAGCCGAACATCGACGAGGCCTACAAGACAATCGCCGGTCAGGTGCAGGTTCCTGGGTTCCGCAAGGGCAAGGTTCCCCAGCAGCTCATCGACCAGCGCGTCGGCCGCGGCTACGTCATCGAGACGGCCGTCAACAAGGGGCTCGACGGGTTCTACCAGGAAGCGGTCCGTGAAACCGGCATCCGCCCCCTGAGCCGCCCCGAGGTCGAGATCACCGAGGTGCCCGACCCGTCGGCCAAGGAAGGCCAGCTGGTCTTCACCGTCGAGCTGGACGTCCGCCCCGAAATCGAACTGCCCGACTACTCGGGCATCGAGGTCACCGTCGAAGCCGCAACGGCCTCCGACGAAGACGTCGACAAGGCTGTTGACGAACTGCGCAGCCGCTTCGGCACGCTCACCGCCGTCGACCGCCCCTCGCAGGACGGCGACTTCCTGACCATCGACCTCACCGCGAAGGTGGACGGCGAAGAGGTCGACTCGGCCCAGGACCTCTCCTACAACATCGGTTCGGGCAGCATGCTCGAGGGCATGGACGAAGCAGTCACCGGGCTCAGCGCCGACGAATCGGCCACTTTCGAAACGAAGCTTGCCGGCGGCGAGCACGCTGGTGCCGACGCCCAGGTCACCGTTGTCGTCAAGGCCGTCAAGGTGCGCGAGCTCCCCGAGGTGAACGACGACTTCGCCCAGCTCGCCAGCGAGTTCGACACCGCCGCCGAGCTCCGCGAGGACCTCGCCAAGCGGGCCTCCGAAAGCAAGGTTGTCGACCAGGGCGTCGAAGCCCGCGACAAGGTCCTCGACAAGCTCGTCGAAATGATCGAGGTTCCCGTTCCCGAGACCGTCATCTCTGAGCAGCTCGAGCAGCACTTCAAGCCCGAGAACGCAGGCGCCGCAGGCGACGACCACGACACCGAAGAGCACCGCGCGGAGGTGCGGACCAACACCGAGCGCGCCTTCCGCAACGAGATCATCCTCGACGCGGTCGCCGACAAGGAAGAAGTGGCAGTCAGCCAGAACGAGCTGATCGACTACATCGTCTCAACGGCCAGCCAGTACGGCATGGAGCCGAACCAGTTCGCCCAGATGCTCGACTCCAGCGGCCAGGTGCCGATGATCGTTGGCGAGGTGCGCCGACGCAAGGCCCTGGCGAAGGTCCTGGAACTGGCGAAGGTCACCGACACCAACGGCGACGCCGTCGACCTCAGCGACTTCGTGCGGCCCGCCGGTGACGTCGAGACCGCAGGAGTGCAGGACGACGCCCCCGAGGCCGCTGGTGCGCCGGACGACGCCCCCGAGGCCGAGGTTGCCGGCGAAGAGTCGGCACCGCGCGCCTAACTCCGGCATTCTTCGGACGCCGCGGCCCTTCCGGGCCGCGGCGTCTTTTGCGTTGCGGCGGTGGCCGCCGGTGCCGCGCCACATGCCCTCCGGGACTGGTGCGCCGTCAGCGAACAGTTACCCGGGCGGGAGCAAAAACGAGCCGGGCCGGGTTAGTGTCCAATGAGAGATAAACGGCCGGGCGGTTCCCCAGGGAACAGGCCCGCCAGAGTGAGAGGTCACAAGAATGGCAATCGAACCAACCACCCCCCGCATGGCGAGTGTCGACGCGGGCAACCGCGATGACTACATCTACAACCGTCTCCTCAAAGAACGCATCATCTGGCTCGGTTCCGAAGTCCGCGATGAGAACGCGAATGCCATCTGCTCCCAGCTCCTGCTGCTCTCGGCCGAGGATCCGGACCGCGACATCTTCCTTTACATCAACTCGCCCGGCGGCTCGGTGACCGCGGGCATGGCGATCTACGACACGATGCAGTTCATCCCCAACGACGTCGTCACCGTGGCGACCGGACTTGCCGCCTCGATGGGCCAGTTCCTGCTTTCCTCCGGCACCAAGGGCAAGCGCTACGCGACCCCCCACGCCCGCATCCTCATGCACCAGCCTTCCGGCGGAATCGGCGGAACCGCCTCGGATATCCGGATCCAGGCCGAACTGATCCTTCACATGAAGCAGGTCATGGCCGAACTCACGGCAGAGCAGACCGGCCAGAGCGTCGAAACCATCCTGAAGGACAACGACAGGGACAAGTGGTTCACCGCCCAGGAAGGGCTCGACTACGGTTTCTTCGACCACATCTCCGCCCATGCAGGCACTGTGTCCGGCGGCGGCGGCACCCAGCGCGCCTAAGCGTCAACCGCCGTTTTCACACTCACGAGACTTTCCACCAGGAGACACCCATGAATTCCCATTACTCGGCCGCGGCGGGATCGCAGGCACCCCAGATGCCCACGAGCCGCTACATCCTTCCCCAGTTCGAAGAGCGCACGCCCTACGGCTTCAAGCGCCAGGACCCGTACACGAAGTTGTTCGAGGACCGCATCATCTTCCTGGGCACCCAGGTCGATGACGCATCGGCGGATGACATCATGGCGCAGCTGCTCGTTCTCGAGTCCACGGACCCCGAGCGCGACATCACCCTCTACATCAACTCGCCCGGCGGATCCTTCACGGCAATGACCGCCATCTACGACACGATGCAGTTCATCCGGCCCGAGGTCCAGACCGTATGCCTCGGCCAGGCGGCCAGCGCCGCGGCGGTCCTGCTCGCCGCGGGCGCCCCGGGCAAGCGCCTCGCGCTTCCCAACGCGCGCGTCCTGATCCACCAGCCCGCGCTCTCGGGCGGCCAGGGCGGCCAGGCATCCGACCTTGAAATCCAGGCCAATGAAGTGATGCGCATGCGCACCTGGCTCGAGGACACGATCGCCCTGCACACCGGGCGGCCCTCCGAGCAGGTCAACCTCGACATCGAGCGCGACAAGATCCTGACGGCCGCGGAATCGGTCTCGTACGGGCTTGTCGATGAGGTGCTGACCTCCCGCAAGATGGTTCAGCCGAAAATCAACACTCCGTAATCCGCCGTCCGGAGCCCGCTCCGGAACGGATGACCGGGATGCCCGTGGTGCTTTTCATTGGCACCACGGGCATTTTGATGCTGATTCGCCGGACCATGTGGCCTAGAGTGGAGACAGCAACCAAGTACCACGTAAGGGGACTGACACATGGCTCGCATTGGTGAGAGCACGGATCTGCTCAAGTGCTCTTTCTGTGGAAAAAGCCAGAAGCAGGTCCGGAAGCTGATCGCCGGCCCCGGGGTGTACATCTGCGACGAGTGCATTGATCTGTGCAACGAGATCATCGAAGAGGAGCTGTCCGAGGTCGCCGATCTGGGCACGTTCGAACTCCCGAAGCCCCGCGAAATCTTCGATTTCCTCCAGGAATACGTGGTGGGCCAGGAACCGGCAAAGCGGTCCCTCGCCGTGGCCGTCTACAACCACTACAAGCGCATCCAGTCCGGCGGCGCGCCCCGCCCGGCCGGAACCCTCGCCGGAGCCGCGAGCGGCGAGGACGTCGAAATCGCCAAGTCGAACATCCTCCTGATCGGCCCCACCGGGTGCGGCAAGACCTACCTCGCCCAGACCCTCGCCCGTCGGCTCAACGTGCCCTTCGCCGTCGCCGACGCGACGGCGCTCACCGAGGCCGGGTATGTCGGCGAGGACGTCGAAAACATCCTCCTCAAGCTGATCCAGGCCGCCGACTACGACGTCAAGAAGGCCGAGCAGGGGATCATCTACATCGACGAGATCGACAAGATCTCCCGCAAGAGCGAGAACCCGTCCATCACCCGCGACGTCTCCGGTGAAGGCGTCCAGCAGGCCCTGCTGAAGATCCTCGAGGGAACCGTCGCATCGGTTCCGCCCCAGGGCGGCCGGAAGCACCCCCACCAGGAATTCATCCAGATCGACACAACGAACGTGCTGTTCATCGTCGCCGGGGCTTTCGCCGGCCTTGAGGAAATCATCGGCTCGCGTGCCGGGCGAAAGGGCATCGGCTTCGGCGCGCCCCTGAGCTCCCTCAAGAACGAGGAAGTCAGTTACGGTGACGTCATGCCCGAGGACCTCCTGAAGTTCGGTCTGATCCCGGAATTCATCGGCCGGCTCCCCGTCATCACCACCGTGACCCACCTCGACCGTCCGGCGCTGATGCAGATCCTCACGGAACCCAAGAACGCGCTGATGAAGCAGTACCAGAAGATGTTCCTGCTCGATGGCGTGACCCTGACGTTCGAACCCAAGGCCCTTGAGGCGATCGCCGACCTCGCCTTGGAGCGCGGCACCGGTGCGCGCGGGCTGCGCGCCATCATGGAGGAAGTGCTTCTGCCGGTCATGTTCGACCTTCCCAGCCGCGATGATGTCGCGTCGGTCGTGATCACGGCCGACGTCGTCGCCAAGCGCGCCGAGCCGACCCTGCTCTCACACGAAGTGGTCGCCAAGCGCCGGAACAAGTCGGCCTAATTCCCATCCCCATCCCTTAGAAAAACCGCCTGTACCCGGCAACGGCGCCGTGCCCTGAAGGCACGGCGCCGTTCTCTTCTGCCGCGGTCCGCCGCGAACAGAACTGTCCCAACCCCAAAAGGAGTATCCCCATGCACAATTCCGTAGCCGAGAAGGCCGACTTCTGGTTCGACCCTGTGTGCCCGTACGCCTGGGTGACATCCCGGTGGATGGGTGAGGTGCAGCAGGTCCGAAGCATCAGCATCGACTGGCACGTGATGAGCCTGGCGGTGTTGAACGAGGGCCGCGATCTTCCGGCGGACTACCGGACCCTCATGGACTCAGCCTGGGCGCCGGTGCGTGTGCTGATCGCGGCGGATACGCTGCACGGCGCCCAGTACATCAAGCCGCTCTACGATGCCATGGGCACCCGGATCCACGTCGACGGAAACCGCGACTTCGAACTGGTCATCAAGGAAGCCCTCGCGGAGGTGGGGCTCCCGGACGAGCTGGCGGACTATGGTTCGACGGACGAATTCGATGCCCAGCTGCGCGCCTCGCACCAGGGGGCCATCGAACGGGTCGGTGACGAGGTGGGAACTCCGGTCGTCGCCTTCAACGGCACCGCCTTCTTCGGACCCGTGCTCACGCGAATCCCGCGCGGGGAGGATGCGGGCCGCCTGTTCGACGCCGCGGTCCAGCTTGCCAGCTTCCCCGAGTTCTTCGAGATCAAGCGCTCCCGCACGGAGGATCCGCGGTTCGACTGACCGGTCACGTTCGGCCGCCCAGGCCCGCACAGCCGAACGGCCCCACGCAATGCGGGGCCGTTTTCGTGCGGTTGGGAAACCGGTCAGGCCTCCGAGGGGGCCAGCTCCACTGCGGAAACCATCAGGTCGCCGTCGCCCTCCGCCAGTTTGAGCTCGCGGGCGTTGCCGGCAGCGAGCAGGTCGGGAAGGCCTGCCCTGATGTGCGAGATGCGTGCCGATGACGCAGTCACCACTGCCGTCGCGACCTCGGTGCGCTGCTTAACCTTCGCCTCGGACTTCGCCTTCCGCACGCCGCCCAGGGCCAGGGCGACCGATGTGAGCAGTTCCGGATCGGCGCCGTCGGCAAGACCCTGCAGGGCGTGCACGGCGGGCCACGGCGCGCGGTGGACCGAGCCTTCCCGCCACCAGCTCCACACCTCGTCGGTGGCGAACGGCAGGAAGGGGGCGAACAGCCGCAGCAGGGCATCGAGGGTGGTGGCCAGGGCGGTCAGCACCGACTCCTTGGCGTCGTCGCCCGCAGCGCCGTAGGCGCGGTCCTTGACGAGTTCAACGTAGTCGTCGGTGAACGTCCAGAAGAACGACTCGGTCAGCTGAAGCGCACGCGCATAGTCGTACTTCTCGAACGCCGCTGTCGCCTGGGCCGTGACCTCGCGCAGCTGCGCCAGCAGTGCAAGGTCCAGCGGGTGCGTGACCCGCTGCAGGGCTGCGGGGGAGGCCGAGCTCTCGGTTGCGCCGAGGTTCAGGACGAACTTCGAGGCGTTGAGCAGCTTGATGGCAAGCCGGCGCCCGATCTTCATCTGGTTGATCTCGTAGGCGGTATCGGAACCGAGCTTCGCCGAAGCGGCCCAGTAGCGCACCGCGTCGGCGCCGAACTGCTCGAGCACGTCGGTTGGAACCACCACGTTGCCCTTGGACTTGGACATCTTCTTCCGGTCGGGATCAAGGATCCAACCGGAGAGCGCAGCGTGGCGCCACGGCGCCGAGTCCTGCAGTGCGTCGGCGCGCACCGCCGTCGAGAACAGCCAGGTGCGGATGATGTCGTGGCCCTGCGGGCGCAGGTCGAAGGGGAAGACGCGGGAGAACAGTTCCTCATCCCGCGACCAGCCGCCGACGATCTGCGGGGTCAGCGACGACGTCGCCCAGGTGTCGAGCACGTCCTGGTCACCGATGAACCCGTTCGGCTGGTTCCGGGCGCTCTCCTCGAACCCGGGGGCCGGCTCGCCCGCCGGGTCGACCGGGAGGGACTCGAACGGAGGGACGATCGGGCTCTCGTAGTCGGGTTCGCCGTCGCCGTCGAGGCGGTACCAGACCGGCACGGGAACGCCGAAGAAGCGCTGCCGGGAGACAAGCCAGTCGCCGTTGAGCCCCTCGATCCAGTTCTCGTAGCGGGAACGCATGAACGCGGGGTGGAAATCGATCTCCCGGCCGCGGTTGATCAGCCGCTCGCGCTTGTCGGCGTCGCGGCCGCCGTTGCGGATGTACCACTGGCGGCTCGTGACGACTTCGAGGGGCTTGTCGCCCTTCTCGTAGAAGTTCACCGGGTGGGTGATCTTAACGGGCTCGCCGTCGAGGTCTCCGCTGGCGCGCAGCAGTTCGACGACTGCTTCCTTGGCGCTGAAGATGGTCTTTCCCGCCAGCGCCGCATAGTTCTCCCGGGCGCGGTCGGTGGCGATCCACTCCGGGGTCTCAGCACGGATGCGGCCGTCGCGGCCGACGACGGCACGGGTGGGAAGCTGCAGCTCACGCCACCAGGTCACGTCGGTAAGGTCACCGAAGGTGCAGATCATCGCGATGCCGCTGCCCTTGTCGGGCTTGGCCAGCGGGTGCGCCTTGATCTCGACCTCGACGTCGAACAGGGGGGAGGTGACCGTGGTGCCGAACAGCGGCTTGTAGCGCTCGTCATCGGGGTGGGCCACCAGGGCCACGCACGCGGGAAGGAGTTCCGGGCGGGTCGACTCGACGTGGACCTTCTGCCCGTCGGGGGCATGGAAGGCGATGCGGTGGTAGGCGCCGGGCTGCTCGCGGTCCTCGAGCTCGGCCTGGGCCACCGCGGTGCGGAAGGTGACGTCCCACAGGGTGGGAGCCTCGGCGAGGTAGGCGTCGCCGGCGGCCAGGTTCGTCAGGAAGGCGCGCTGGGAGACGGCACGGGAGGTGTCATCGATGGTGCGGTAGGTCAGGTTCCAGTCGACGGACAGGCCAAGGGTGCTGAAGAGATCCTCGAAGACCTTCTCGTCATCGACCGCAACCTCTTCGCAGAGTTGAATGAAGTTGCGCCGGGACACGGCGTCGAAGTCGCGCTGATTCTTGGCGGGCTGCGCCGGCGGGGTGTAGTCCGGGTCGTAGGGGACCGAGGGGTCGCAGCGCACGCCGAAGTAGTTCTGCACGCGGCGCTCGGTGGGCAGGCCGTTGTCGTCCCAGCCCATGGGGTAGAACACGTTCTTCCCGCGCATGCGCTGGAAGCGGGCCAGGACGTCGGTCTGCGTGTAGGAGAACATGTGGCCGACGTGGAGCGAACCCGACGCCGTGGGCGGGGGAGTGTCGATCGAGTACACCTCCCCGCGGGTGGTGTCCCGGTTGAACGCGTACGTCCCGTTGTCCCTCCACTGCTTCGCGAGGCGGGGCTCAAGGCCCTCCAATGCGGGCTTGTCGGGGACGGTGACGGGCTGGTGTGCGGGCGTGTCTGTGCCCTGAGTGTTTTCGGCCATGCGGCCCATTCTTTCACGTCGCCCGGCCGTGCCGGCCGCAGCGCCGGGCGCACGACGGCGGATGCTGGCTAGAGTGGTCAAATGAGCACCGGACAAGCACCCCCGACAGCCATCGGATCGCCCTCGCGCACCTCCTCCGGACCCCTGCACGCCGTCGTCACGGGGGCCAGTTCGGGGATCGGGGCCGCCACGGTCCGCGCACTGCGAGCCGCCGGCTGGGAAGTGACCGCCGCGGCCCGCCGCGCCGACCGCCTTGAGCAACTCGCCGCCGAAACCGGAGCTCGGGCGGCCGTCGTCGATGTGACCGACGAGGAGTCGGTTGAGCGCCTGGTGCGGGAGGTCACGGGGGCCGGCGAGGTGAACGCCGTGATCAACAACGCCGGCGGTGCCTTCGGTATGGAATCAGTGGCCGAGGCGCGCACCGCCGACTGGGAGCACATGTACAACGTGAACGTCCTCGGCTCGATGCGCATCACCCGCGGTTTCCTGCCCGCCGTGCGCTCCAGCGGACACGGCAGCTTCGTGTTCCTGACGTCGACCGCAGCGCTTGCCGCCTACGAGGGAGGCGCCGGCTACGTCGCCGCGAAGGCCGCCCAGCAGGCGCTGGCGCGCACCCTGCGCCTCGAGGAGGCCGAGCACAATGTGCGGGTGATCGAAGTGGCACCGGGCTTGGTGCACACCGAGGAGTTCTCCCTGAACCGCCTCGGCAGCAAGGACGCGGCCGACAAGGTCTATGCCGGGGTGGCGAACCCGCTGAGCGCCGCCGACGTCGCGGACACCATCGTCTATGCACTCAACGCCCCGCTCCATGTGAACGTCGACTCCCTTGTGCTGCGCCCGCTGGCCCAGGCCGCCAACCACAAGGTCATCCGCGCCACCTGAGCAGCCACGGCGTCCGGACACCGGCCTCGTCGCCGTAACCTTGGACCCTTTCGACACTCTTCCCCACCGGCGGCTAGACTTGGACCACAAGCGTCGAACCGGCCATCACCGGGGAGCTTCCGGAAGAACGGCGAGAGGGACCCGGCAGGGGCCGCCTCGCCCAGTAGAACCGGACGGGTGGGCCCGTCAACGCCTGAAAATGAGTGGCAGCCCTGTGGGGCCGGCCTCCTCCGGGAGGCTGGACGCACGGCGGCGGCAAGTGAGGTGGTACCGCGGGTTCCGCTCCCGGTGGCCGGCACAACCGGCCCCAGGTCCAGAGCACGTCCTCGCAGCAGGATGACCGCCCCTTGTTCTGTCTCCACCGTTGTTCAGGATGAATAAATGCCGCAGATCTACCCCAAAGCCACCTCCTCCACCGGCCGCACCTCCGAGGGCACGCAGCCCGAGGGCGCAGGAGCCTCGCCGCGCTTCCCCGAACTCGAAGAGCGGGTGCTGAAGTACTGGGACGCCGACGGTACGTTCCAAGCCTCGATCGATGCCCGCGACGCCGGCGAAAACGGTTCAAACGAATTCGTCTTCTACGACGGTCCCCCCTTCGCGAACGGCCTGCCGCACTACGGCCACCTGCTCACCGGCTACGCCAAGGACCTCGTGGGCCGCTACCAGACCCAGCGCGGGCGCCGTGTTGAACGCCGCTTCGGGTGGGACACCCACGGTCTGCCCGCCGAGCTCGAGGCGATGAAGCAGCTGGGCATCACCCAGAAGCAGCAGATCGAGGCCATGGGTATTGACAAGTTCAACGAAGCCTCCCGGGCCTCCGTCATGAAGTACGCCGAGGAGTGGAAGGCGTACGTCACCCGCCAGGCTCGCTGGGTGGACTTCGAGAACGACTACAAGACCCTGAACATCGAGTACATGGAATCGGTCCTGTGGGCGTTCAAGACGCTCTACGACAAGGGCCTGCTCTACAACGGCTACCGCGTGCTGCCCTACTGCTGGAACGACGAGACGCCGCTGTCCAACCACGAGCTGCGCATGGACGACGACGTCTACCAGGACCGGCAGGACCAGACGGTCACCGTCACCTTCCCAATCCTTGCCGGCGAGTCGGCGCTCTCGCAGGAACTCGCAGGCACCGCCGCCCTCGCCTGGACCACGACGCCCTGGACCCTCCCCACGAACGCCGCCCTCGCCGTCGGGCCCGACATCCGGTACGCCGTCGTCCCCGACGCGCGGGAGTCGGCGGACGGTGAGGCGCCCGGGCGCTTCCTGATCGCCGAGGACCTCCTCGGCGCCTACGCCAAGGACCTCGGTTACCCCGACGCCGCCGCGGCGGCCGCCGCTGTCACCGCCACCTATCTGGGCACCGAGCTCGACGGGCTCACCTACGAACCCCTGTGGGACTACCTCTCCGACCCCGAGTCCGGCGGTTACCAGAACGCGTTCCGGTTCCTCGTCGCCGACTACGTGACGACGACCGACGGCACCGGCATCGTCCACCAGGCGCCTGCCTTCGGCGAGGAGGACCAGAAGATCTCCGAGGCCGCAGGGATCCAGGTGATCCTTTCCGTCGACTCCGGCGCCCATTTCCTGCCGCTGTTCGGCCGCGGCCCGCTGGCGGAGATCGCCGGTCAGCACGTCTTCGCGGCGAACAAGCCGATCACCCGCGTCCTCAAGGAGCAGGGGCGCCTCGTACGCCAGGCCAGCTACGTCCACAGCTACCCGCACTGCTGGCGGTGCCGCAACCCGCTGATCTACCGTGCCGTGTCCTCCTGGTTCGTGGAGGTCACCAAGGTCAAGGACCGCATGGTGGAGCTGAACAAGGAGATCAACTGGATCCCCGGCAGCGTCAAGGAGGGCCAGTTCGGCAAGTGGCTCTCCAACGCGCGCGACTGGTCGATCAGCCGCAACCGCTACTGGGGCAGCCCCATCCCGGTGTGGCAGTCCGACGACCCCACCTACCCCCGCGTCGACGTGTACGGGTCGCTGGCGGAGATCGAAGCCGACTTCGGCCGCCTGCCCCTGAACAAGGACGGACAGCCGGACCTTCACCGGCCGTTCATCGATGAGCTGACCCGCCCCAACCCCGACGACCCGCGTTCCCCGGAGGAGGGCGGATCGACGATGCGCCGCGTCTCCGACGTCCTCGACGTCTGGTTCGACTCCGGCTCGATGCCGTACGCCCAGGTCCACTACCCGATGGAGAACGCCGACTGGTTCGCCTCGCACAACCCGGGCGACTTCATCGTCGAATACATCGGGCAGACCCGCGGCTGGTTCTACACCCTCCACGTCCTTGCGACGGCCCTTTTCGACCGCCCGGCCTTCCGCAACGTCATCAGCCACGGCATCGTGCTGGGCTCCGACGGCCAGAAGATGTCGAAGAGCCTGCAGAACTACCCCGACGTCTCCGAGGTCCTTGACCGCGACGGCTCCGACGCGATGCGCTGGTTCCTCATGTCCTCGCCTATCCTGCGCGGCGGAAACCTCGTCGTGACCGAACAGGGTATCCGCGACGGCGTGCGCCAGGTCATCCTGCCGCTATGGAACGTCTGGCACTTCTTCAGCCTGTACACCAACGCCGCCAACGGCGGTGCCGGGTACGAAGCGCGCCCGGTGAGCGCCGAGGCCGCGGCGGGGCTGCGTGAACCCCTCGACCAGTACCTGCTGGCCAACACCGGCAACCTGGTCCGGGAGGTCACCGACGCCCTCGATTCGTTCAACATCAGCGACGCGAGCGAGTCGCTGCGCCGCTACCTCGACACGCTGACCAACTGGTACGTCCGGCGCAGCAGGCAGCGGTTCTTCGACGAGGACACCGAGGCCTTCGACGTCCTCTACACGTGCCTCGAGGCAGTGTGCCGGGTCGCGGCGCCGTTGCTGCCCCTTGTAACCGAGGAGATCTGGCGCGGGCTCACCGGCGGGCGCTCTGTCCACCTCACCGACTGGCCCTCGCCGTCGGAGTTCCCAGGCGCCCCCGAGCTCGTGGAGCGCATGGACCGCACCCGGCAGATCTGCTCGGCGGGCTCGAGCCTGCGCAAGGCCGCGAACCTGCGCGTCCGGCTTCCGCTCTCGGAGCTGATCGTCGTCGCGCCTTCCGCCGAAGGCCTGCACGGCCAGTTCCAGTCGATCATCGCCGACGAACTGAACATCAAGTCGGTGTGCCTGATCGACGACGCCGACGCCTCGCCTGAGGAATTCGGCATCACCCAGCGGCTCGCGGTCAACGCCCGCGCCGCCGGGCCGCGCCTCGGCAAGAACGTCCAGACCGTCATTCGGGCCGCAAAGGCCGGTGACTGGTCCGTGAATGACGCCGGCACGGTCACCGCCGGCGGCGTGGCGCTCGAGTCGCAGGAGTACACGCTGGAGACCGTCGTCGACAGCGCCGACTCCGACGAAAAGGCCGTCGCTGTGCTGCCCGGAGGTGGGTTTCTGGTGCTCAGCACCGCCGTCACCGAGGAGCTCGCAGCCGAAGGCACCGCCCGCGACGCGATCCGCGCCATCCAGCAGGCGCGGCGCGACGCGGATCTGTCGATCAGCGACCGCATCACGGCAACCGTCGAAACGGCCGCCGGCAGCGTGAAGGCCCTCGAGGACCACGCCCGGCTCATCCAGGACGAAACCCTCACCAACGAACTGATCGTGCGGGCCGGCAATGGCTCGGGCGAAGACTTCCGCGTCACCGTTGAAAGGCACAAGTGAACCCGAACGACGAAGCGCCCCTTGACCAGTTCTCCGTCGAGAGCGTCTACGCCGAGCTGCTGAGCCGCGCCCCCGAGCACAAGATGGAGCCGCGTATGGCCCCGATGTTCCGGGTCATGGAGATCCTCGGGGAGCCGAACAAGGCCTTCCCGATCATCCACATCACCGGGACCAACGGCAAAACCTCGACCGCGCGCATGATCGAGTCCCTGCTGCTGGCGCACGACCTGAGGACCGGCCGGTACACCAGCCCGCACCTGTCCCGGGTCACCGAGCGGATCAGCATCGACGGCGAGCCGGTGCCCGACGAGACGTTCGTGCGGGTCTGGGACGAGATCCGGCCCTACCTCGACATCGTCGACGCCGAGCTAGACACGGCGGGCCAGCCGCGCCTGACCTACTTCGAGTGCGTCACCGTGCTTGCCTTCGCCGTCTTCGCCGATGAACCCGTCGACGTGGCCGTCATCGAGGTGGGCCTGGGCGGGATTACCGACGCCACGAATGTCGGCGACGGCGCGGTCTCGGTGGTCACCCCCATTTCCCTGGACCACACCGACCTGCTCGGCGACACCGTCGAGGACATCGCCTACGAGAAGGCGGGCATCATCAAGCCGGGCGGCTTCCTCATCAGCGCCGCCCAGCCGAGGGACGCCGCCCAGGTGCTGCTGGAGAAGGCGCGGGAGGTGGGCATCGAGTTCCGGTTCGAGGGCGTCGAGTTCTCGGTCGATGCCCGCAGCGTGGGCGTCGGCGGTCAGGTTCTTTCGCTCACCGGCATCTCCGGGCGCCGCTACGAGGAAATCCTCGTCCCCCTCCACGGCGAGCACCAGGCGCAGAACGCGGCAGTCGCCGTTGCCGCCGTTGAGGCCTTCCTCGGCGGCGGGGCCCGCGAACTCGAGCCCGACGTCGTGCGTGCCGGTCTGCGCGCGGTCACCTCTCCCGGCCGCCTCGAAGTGGTGCGCACCGCGCCCACCATCCTCGTCGACGCTGCGCACAACCCCGACGGCGCCCGCGCCGCCGCGAAGGCGATCAAGGAGGCCTTCGACTTCCCCCGGCTCGTCCTGGTGGTCGGGGTGCTCGAAGGCAAGGACGCCGCGGGGATCCTGGCCGAGCTGCGCGAAGAACTCGGCGGGGTCCTCGAGGATGTCTGCCTGACGCAGTCGACGTCGGTGCGCTCGATTCCCGCCGCCGACCTGCTGCAGGACGCGCTGGCGGCCGGATTCGCCGAAGAGAACGTCAATATTGCCGAACGCCTCGACGACGCCCTGGAATGGGCGGTGATGAAGGCCGAGGAAGACAACGATCTCGCCAGCGGCATCCTCATCACCGGATCCATCACGGTCGTGGGCGAGGCGCGAACCCTCCTAGGAAAGTAGAGCCATGGCCCGTTTGACGAAGGCGCAGCGCGAGTGGCGGCCCGGCATGCCCAAGAAACGCCGGTCGGTAAAGGTCCTCTTCGCCTCGACGGTCCTGGTCCTTGAGGCGTTCGTCGTCCTGTTCGGCACCCTTGCGGTGTTCGGCCTGCGCAGGGACGAGCTTCCCGCGCCGCTCATCCTCGGCGGGGGAGTCCTCCTCAGCCTGCTGCTCGTGGCCACGTGCGCCTTCCTGACCCGGCGGTGGGGAATCGCCGTCGGTTGGGTCCTGCAGCTGCTGCTCATCGCGACCGGCTTCCTCGAGCCGGCGATGTTCCTCGTCGGCGTGGCGTTCGCTGTGACCTGGCTCTACGGCATCCGCACGGGTATCCGGCTCGACCAGGAGAACGCCGAACGGGACCGGGCGCAGGCCGAATGGGAGAAGTCCCACCCTGAGGCTGCCGGCGAATAGGCAGTACGCTGCCTGTCTTTAGTAGAGTCGGGGGCGGAGCAATTCGAATTCTTCCCCAACGAACCTCATGGAGGACCGCGTGAGCATTGAACGCACCCTGGTACTGATCAAGCCCGACGGCGTCGCAAGGAACCTGACCGGCACAGTCCTCGGCCGGATCGAGGCCAAGGGATACACCCTGGTGGACCTCAAGCTGATGTCCGCCACCCGGGAGCTCCTTGAAGAGCACTACGCCGAGCACGTCGGCAAGCCCTTCTACGAGCCGCTCGTTGAATTCATGCTCAGCGGTCCGATCGTCGCGGCCGTCTTCGAGGGCCAGCGCGTCATCGAGGGTTTCCGCTCCCTCGCCGGGGCAACGGAGCCCACAACGGCTGCACCGGGAACCATCCGCGGCGACTTCGGCCGCGACTGGGGACTCAAGGTGCAGCAGAACCTCGTCCACGGTTCCGACTCGGCCGAGTCGGCCGCGCGGGAGATCGGCATCTGGTTCGGCTGATTCTCGTTGCCGGCACGGCCGGTCCCGGACTCCCGGTCCCGGACTCCCGGTCCCGCACTTCGGGTGCCGCACTTCGGTCGGGCGCTTGAGGTTCCGGGCCGCGCCGGCGGTAGCGTTGGGCCATGACTAGTTACCGCAGGTTAGGCAGCTCAGGGCTCAGCGTCTCGACCGTGGGGCTTGGGTGCAACAACCTCGGCCGACCCGGAACGGCCTCGGAGTCCCAGGCGGGAACCGACGCCGTCGTCGCAGCGGCCATCGACGCTGGAATCAACTTCTTCGACGTCGCCGACGCCTACGGCAGGACGCCTGGGACCAGCGAGGAGATGCTCGGCAGGGCGCTGGGGAACCGCCGCGGCGAGGTGGTCGTCGCCACGAAGTTCGGCGTCGACGTCAAAGGGGCCAACGGCCCGGACTGGGGTGCCCGGGGTTCGCGCCGCTACATCGTGCGCGCGGTTGAGTCGTCGCTGCGCAGGCTTGGCACCGACTGGATCGATCTGTACCAACTGCACACGCCCGACCCCGGGACTCCCATCGAGGAGACCCTCTCCGCGCTGGATCAGCTGATCCGGGACGGGAAGGTCCGTTACATCGGGCACTCCAACCTCTCCGGGTGGCAGATCGCCGACGCCCACTACACCGCCAGGATCGGCGGCTACCAGGGGTTCATCTCCGCCCAGAACCACTACAACCTGCTCGACCGGCGGGCAGAGAACGAGGTGGTTCCCGCCGTCGAGCAGTACGGGCTGGGACTGCTGCCCTACTACCCGCTCGCGAACGGCCTCCTGACCGGCAAGTATGCGGCCGGGAACGCTCCGGCCGGCAGCCGGCTGACCCACTCCCGGACGGCGATGCTGCAGAAGGTCGATTGGGACCAGCTCGCCGAGTTCAGCGACTTCGCCGCCGCGCGGGGTCTGGGCGAGCTGCAGGTCGCGTTCTCGTGGCTCGCCGCCCAGCCCGCCGTCGCCAGTGTCATCGCGGGGGCCACCACCCCGGAACAGGTCGCGCAGAACGCGGCTGCAGTGGCCTGGGTGCCGTCGCCCGAAGATCTCGAGGAGCTCGAAGGTATTTTCCCGCGGATCCCGAAGACCCAACTGATCTGAGGCGCCGCGGCGGGGCTTATGGGGAGGTTCTTCCGCTGACGGACGGGCGGCCCGTTGCCGCCGTCGTCCCCGTCTGCCCGCACCAGCCCGCCTGCCGAAACCGCAGCTCACCACCGTTTCGCGTGGCCTTTGTGTGGAGATGTGCCAACTCGGCAGGGGGCGGGGGGCACGGGAGGGCGTCTGGCGGGGTCGGCGGACCTCCCACCGCCGCCGTCGTCCCCGTCCTCCTGGCCGAAACCGCAGCTCACCAACGTTTGACGCGGTCTTTGCGTGGGGAGGTGCCAACTCGGCAGGGGAGCGGAGGCGCTGACGACGACGGCGCGGGGCGGACCCCGCGCCGTCAGCGTCAGCGGAAGGTGCGCCCGTTGACCCGCTCCGAGGCTCCGGTGCGGTCCAGGTACGGGGTGATCCCGCCGAGGTGCAGCGGCCAGCCGGCGCCCATGATCACGCACAGGTCGATGTCCTCGGGTGCGGCGACGACGCCCTCGGCCAGCATCCGGCCGATCTCGTCAGCAAGGGCGTCCTGCGTGCGCCGCAGAATCTCCTCGCTTGTGGACGGCGAGGAACCACGCTCGAGCAGGGCCAGGGTCGATTCGGGGACGATCTCCTGCCCGGACTCGTCCTTCACCCACAGGCCCTTGATTCCGGCGTCGATCAGTTTCTGCTGGTTCGGCGACACATGGAACCGGTCGCCGAACGCTGCGTGAAGCGATTCCTGGACGTGCTGGCCTACCGGCAGACCCACGAGGGCGAGCAGGCGGAACGGCGTCATCGGCAGTCCCATCGGGCGCAGCGCATTGTCGGCGGTTTCGGCGTCGGTGCCCTCGTCGAAGACCTTGGTGATCTCGCCGAACATGCGCCCGAGGATCCGGTTGACGACGAACGCCGGGGCGTCCTGCACCAGGACGGCGTTCTTCTTCAGCTGCTTGGCCAGGGCGAATGCCGTGGCGAGGACGGCGTCGTCGGTCTTGGGCGCCCTGACGATCTCCAGCAGCGGCATCGCGGCGACCGGGTTGAAGAAGTGGAAACCGACAACGCGTTCGGGGTGGGCGAGGTCGGCGGCCATGTCAGTGACCGAGAGGGATGAGGTGTTGGTGGCGAGGATGCACTCGGAGCTGACGACGGCCTCAACCTCGGCGAAGACCTGCTTCTTGACGGCCAGTTCCTCGAAGACCGCTTCAATGACGAAATCGGCGTCGGCGAAGACGTCCTTCGAGACCGAGCCGGAGACGAGGGCCTTGGTGCGGTTTGCGGCGTCGGGGGAGAGCCGCTTCTTGGCGAGGAGCTTGTCCACCTCGGCGTGCACGTAGGCCACGCCCTTCTCCACGCGCTGCGCATCGATGTCGGTCAGGACCACGGGCACCTTCAATTGGCGGGCGAACAGCAGGGCAAGCTGGCTTGCCATGAGCCCGGCGCCAACGACGCCGACCTTTGTCACAGGGCGCGCGAGCTTGGCATCGGGCGCACCGGCCGGACGCTTGGCGCGCTTTTGCAGCAGTTCAAGGAACGCGTAAACGGTGGCGTGGAACTCCGGGGTCTGCATGAGTTCGGCAAGGGCCACGCATTCGGCCTCGGCCGACTGCTCCCGGTTCAGGGTCTTCCCTGTCTCGAAGAGGTCAAGGACGCGCGACGGCGCCGGAGCGGCGTTCCCGGTGCGTGCCTGGACGAAGGCCCGTCCTGCTGCTGCTGCGGCGTCCCAGTCGGCCTCGGTGTAGGCGGAAAATTCCGCCCGGCGCACGTTGAGGGCCTGCGTTGTCGCCGAGTCACCGGCGACGACGCGGGCCGCCCAGGCGAGGGACTGCTCGAGGAAGTCGGCAGGCTCGAAAAGGGCGTCGGCGATGCCGATGCCATACGCCGCCCTGCCGTCGAGCATCCGGTTGTTGCTGAGCGGGTTTTCGATCATGACCCGGACGGCGGAGGCCGGCCCGATCAGCCGGGGGAGCCGGTACACGCCGCCCCAGCCGGGCACGAGGCCGATGAAGGCCTCGGGAAGGCCAAGCCCGTTCGCGCCGGTTGAGACCGTGCGGTAGTCCGCCGCGAGGGCAACCTCGAGCCCGCCGCCGAGGGCGACGCCGTTGATGAAGGCGAAGCTTGGCACGCCCAGCGTTCCGAGGAGGTTGTACACCTCGTGGCCGAGTTCGGCCATGCTGCGCCCGTGCTTCTCAGCCTTGAGCGACTTCACGGTGGAGAGGTCGGCTCCGGCGACGAGGAAGTACGGCTTGCCGGTGATTCCGACGGCGGCGATCTCCCCGCGCCCGCTGCGCTCCTTGAGCCCTTCGAGAGTGCGGCCCAGCTCGATGAGGGTGTTCGGCCCCAGCGTGGTGGGCTTGTTGGAGTCGAGGTCGTTGTCGAGGGTGATCAGCGCCAACGTTCCCACGCCGCCAGGCAGGGCGACGTCCTGAACGTAGGAGTGGGTGATGATCTCGGCGGGAACCAGTGATGCCAGTTCCTCAAAGCGCTCAAAGCTCATGCTGCATCCTGTCCGTAGTCGGAGTGGCGGGGATTTTCCCAGATGACGGTTGCGCCCATGCCCAGTCCGATGCACATCGTGGTCATGCCGTAACGCACCGACGGGTCCTCCTCGAACTGCCGCGCGAGCTGGGTCATCAGGCGCACCCCAGAGGAGGCGAGGGGGTGGCCGACGGCGATGGCGCCGCCGTACCGGTTGACGCGGGAATCGTCGTCGGCGATGCCGAAGTGGTCGAGGAAGGAAAGGACCTGCACGGCGAACGCCTCGTTGATTTCGAACAGCCCGATGTCGTCGATCTCCAGCCCGGCCTGGCGCAGGGCCTTCTCGGTGGCGGGAACCGGTCCGATGCCCATGACCTCGGGCTCGACGCCCGCGAAGGCGTAGGCGACGAGGCGCATCCGGGGGGTCAGTCCCAGTTCGGCTGCGGTGTCGGCGGAGGCGAGCAACGCCGCTGTCGCGCCGTCGTTGAGGCCCGCGGCGTTGCCGGCGGTCACCCGTCCGTGCGGACGGAAGGGGGTGCGCAGCTGGGCGAGGTCTTCGGCGGTGGTGCCGGGGCGGGGAGGCTCGTCGACGCTGTGAAGCGTCCAGCCGGCACCGGGCTTCCGTCCCGCCACGGGGACGAGGTCGGGCTGGATGCGCCCCGCGGCGTAGGCCTCGGCGAGCTTCGTCTGGCTCCGGACGGCGTACGCGTCGGTGCGTTCCTTGGTGATGGCGGGGAACCGGTCATGGAGGTTCTCGGCGGTGTTGCCCATGTTCAGGGCCGCCGGGTCGACGAGCCGCTCGGAGACGAACCGCGGGTTGGGGTCGGCTCCGTCGCCCATGGGGTGGTTGCCCATGTGCTCGACGCCGCCGGCGATGACGACGTCGTACGCTCCGAAGGCGATCCCCGAGGCCGTGGTCGTGACGGCGGTCATCGCGCCGGCGCACATGCGGTCGATGGCGAACCCGGGCACGGTGCGGGGCAGGCCGGCCAGCAGTGCCGCGGTGCGCCCGATGGTGAGGCCCTGGTCGCCGGTCTGCGTTGTGGCGGCAATGGCGACATCGTCGATGCGCTCGGGCGGCAGGGAGGGATTGCGCCGCAGCAGGTCCCTGATGCACTTGACGACGAGGTCGTCGGCGCGCATTCCCGCGTAGATTCCCTTGTCTCCGGCCTTGCCGAAAGGGGTGCGCACTCCGTCGACGAAGACGACGTCGCGCACGCTGCGGGCTGCAACGCGCGCAGGGGTGGTTGCTGCTGGTCGGCTCACCTGATGCTCCTCTTTGAGATGTTGGTCCGCCCTCATGTTACTCACCGGTAACTTTGGGTGGCAAGTGCGCCGCGCCACACCGTCACCCCGGACCGCCCGGCGGTGAACCGCTGCCCGCGGGCGCCATGCAAACGGCGCACCCGGTGGGCCCGGCCCGGCCTCCCGCAACCTTCTCCCGCTGTGCCTACTGCGGGCCCTGCTCCTCATCGCCTCCACCCGCGGAAGATGCCGCCGGCTGCCGGGCCGCCTGGCCCTTTTCGGGCAGCGGTTCCGGATCCAGGAACGCAACGGTGATGATCGCGGCGACGTTCTCGATCTGCCACCGCCGGGCTCCGAGCTCCGCGAGTGCGGCGCCGATGCTTTCGAGCGTGATTTCCGCCGGAGGGCGCCAGGCTATCCTGCGCAGGAAATCGGGCGTGAGCAGGTTCTCGACCGGCATCCCCAGCTTCTCGGCCTGCAGGGCGACCCGCGGACGGGCGGTCAGCAGGCGTGCGGCGGCCTCCGGATCCTTCTCGGCCCAGACCCGGGGCGGGGGCGGGGCGTTGGTTGAGACGTGCAGCGGCGGAAGGTCGGGGGCGCGCCGGGCCTCGTTGATGCAGCGCAGCCAGCGGGTTGCCTCCTTCTGCGCGGCCCGGCCGTGGAAGCCCTTTGTGGCAAGGAGCTGGGGAACGGTTGAGGGCATCGCCTTGGCCGCGGCGACGATCGCGGAGTCGGGGATCAGCCGGCCGGGCGCGACGTCGCGGCGCTGGGCGAGGTCCTCGCGTTCATTCCAGATCGCCCGTACAGCGGCGAGCTGGCGGCGGTCGCGGATCTGGTGAAGCCCCGAGGTGCGGCGCCACGGGTCGGTGCGGGGTTCGGCCGGAGGGGTGGAGCGGATGTGTTCGAACTCCTCTTCGGCGATGGCGAGCTTGCCATCGGCGTCAAGCAGGGCGGCGAGCTTGCCACGCAGCTCGGTGAGCACCTCAACGTCAAGGGCGGCGTACCGGAGCCACGGCTCGGGCAGCGGCCGCGTTGACCAGTCGGCCGCCGAGTGCTCCTTGGCCAGGCCGAACCCGAGCTGGGATTCGATCACTGCGGCGAGCCCCACGCGGGGCAGGCCGGCGAGCCGTGCCGCCAGTTCGGTGTCGAAGAGGCGGTCCGGCCACATGCCCAGTTCCGACAGGCACGGGAGGTCCTGGCTTGCCGCGTGGAGGATCCATTCGACGCCGTCGAGCGCCTCGTCGATGATCCTGAGGTCGCCGAAAGGTTCGGGGTCGATGAGCCAGGTTCCCGCTCCCTCCCTCCGGATCTGGACCAGGAACGCGCGCTGGCCGTATCGGAAACCGGAGGCCCTTTCGGCGTCGACACCGGCGGGACCGGTGCCGGCGGCAAGAGCGGCGGCCGCCCGTTCCAGGCCGGCCTGGGTGTCGATGACGAGGGGAACCCCGTCCCGCGGCTCCGTCAGGAGGGGGAGGGCTTCGATCTCGGCGGCTGCACCAGCAGTGGTGGTGGCGGGATTGCTGGCGGGGTTGCTGGCCGCCTGTTCGGAAGTCTTGGAGCTCATGGTGCCTTCAGTCTATCGCCGGGCCGTTGGAGCTAGCTGCGCCGGTGCGGCAGCGAGAGCACTCCGTCGGGCAGGGGCGGGAGCCCGGCGAAGGTGCACACCATGTCCGACCACGCCTCAAGATGCCTGCGGACATCGGCGTTGTCGGGGGTCCACGATGCCCTCAGTTCGATGTCGATGGTGTCCGAACGCTCGGCAAGGGTTCCGAAGCTCTCGGAGAGGATCCTCGTGGCCGTGCCGCCGGCGCTGTGGTGGGCGGCGCCGTGGTTCTCCAGCGCCTCGACCAGCCAGGTCCACGCCACCGAGCCCAGCAGCCCGTCGTTGCCGAGTTCGGGTTCGAGCTGGGCGCGGATGTAGGTCACCACCCGGAACTTTCCGTCCCACACCGGGGAGCCGTTCGGGTCGAACAGGAGGATGAAGCGCCCGGCCGCAAGCTCCTCGGGTTCCTCGGCGAACGCGGACCGCGCCGGCCCGTGGACCGGGTGCGGCCCCGGCTGGGCGGGCTGGAAGACCTCGGCGCCGAGAGCGACGGCGTAAGGAGCAAGGCGCGAGGGTGCGGGGATCTCGTCGAGGCGCAGCTCGCTGCGGCACTTCGCCTGCCGCAGGCTGGTCAGTGCAGCGTGAAACTCGCGGGGTACCTCCGGGGGGCTGGCGTCTGCGCTCACCACCGCAGGCTATGCCATGGGCTGCCGGGCGGGTACGGTGACGCGCCGCGGTTATCTTTTCGTGACCGGGACCACACGGCGGACCGGAGTGCCGGCCCGCCGTGAGGTGCCGCGGGGCCCCTGTCTAGGCGCTGACTTCCCGCTTGATCGCTGCGGCGAACGTGTCGACATCCTCTTCGGTTGTGTCGAAGGAGCACATCCAGCGCACCTCGCCCGTTGCCTGGTCCCAGTCGTAGAAGCGGAACTGCTCGCGGATGCGGTCGGCGGCCGCCGGGTCCAGGATGGCGAAGACGGCGTTGGCCTTCGTCTCCTGCGTGAGCTGGACGCCGTCGATGCCGCGCACCGCTTCCGTGAGCCGGGCGGCCATGGCGTTGGCGTGCGAAGCCGAGCGCAGCCACAGGCCGTTTTCGAGAAGGGCGATCAGCTGTGCGGAAACGAAGCGCATCTTCGAGGCGAGCTGCATGTTCATCTTCCGCAGGTACTCAAGTCCCGTTGACGCCGCGGGGTTGAGGACGACGACGCATTCTCCGAACATCAACCCGTTCTTGGTGCCGCCGAAGGAGAGGATGTCCACTCCCGCGTCGCGCGTGAAGGCGCGCAGGGGGAGACCGAGCGCCGCTGCGGCATTGGCGAGCCGCGCGCCGTCCATGTGAAGGTGCATGCCGCGCGCGTGGCAGTGGTCGGCGATGGCCCGGATCTCCTCGACCGTGTAAAGGGTTCCCAGCTCGGTGGTCTGCGTGATGGACACGGCAAGCGGCTGGGCCCGGTGGGCGTCGCCCCATCCCCAGGCTTCGCGGTCGATCAGTTCCGGGGTCAGCTTGCCGTCCGGTGTGGCGACCGGAAGGAGCTTGATGCCGCCGACGCGCTCGGGCGCGCCGTTTTCGTCGACGTTGATGTGGGCTGTCGCGGCGCAGATGACGGCGCCCCAGCGGGGCAGCAGCGACTGGAGCGAGAGCACGTTGGCGCCGGTGCCGTTGAACACCGGAAAGGCGTCGATGCCCGGGCCGAAGTGCTCCTCAAGCAGTTCCTTGAGCCGGGCCGTGTAGACGTCGTCGCCGTAGGCCACCTGGTGGCCGCCGTTGGCGGCCGCGATCGCGGCGAGCACCTCGGGGTGGACCCCCGAGTAGTTGTCGGAGGCGAAGCCGCGCTCGGTGATGTCGTGCAGCGGGCGGAAGGTCGAAAGAGTCTCAGTCACTGTCCCATTATCCCCTAGCGGTGCTTAGCCGTCGGCCTTGGCCAGCAGGTCGGCCGGTGTCGTCCGCAGGCCGTTGACCTCGGCCGCCGGCACGGCGAACAGGGCCGCCGCGGCCCGGGCGAGGTCGTCGACGTGCGTGTAGCCGGGGAAGCGCCGTTCCGGGTTGGCCTCGCGCATTGCGTCGTCAAGGAGGGCCTTGACGACGAGCGGCGTCGCAGCCGCCTGCGATCCGTCGCGGGTGAAGCCGTCGGCCACGGCCCGCAGCCAGGCCTCCACCGAGGCCTTCACTGCGGCGTACGACGCGCCGCCCGCCGTGGGTGAGTCGACGGCGGTCGCCGACACGGCCGTGAGCCTGCCCCGCGGAGAGCGCGCCAGCTGGTCGTAGAAGGCACGGCTGGTGTTGAACAGGGTGCGGAACACCGAGTCATGGAGGAAGGAGTAGTCCTCGTCGGACTGGGTGGTGATGCCCTTGGCACCGCGCCAGCCTCCGACGAGGTGGATTAGTCCGTCCACGCCACCGGCGTCGGCCTCGATTGCCGCCGCGAGCCCGGTGACGGCCGCGGCGTCGGTGAGGTCGCAGACGCGCTTGTCGACGCCGTCGAGGTGGCCGAGGGCCCGCTGCAGCCGGTCGGCATTGGAGCCGACGGCAATGACACGCGCGCCGCGGCCGCTGAGTTCCCGTGCCACGGCGACGCCCGAGGGGCTCGTGGCACCGGCGACGACGACCGTGAGGCCGGCGAGCCGGTTTCCGCCCGCCGGCTCCGGGGTGCTGGTCATGCCGTGGCCCCGGTGATTCCTGCCGTCGATTCGATGACGGGCTTCATCTTGCGGTCGAGGGCCTCGAAGAACATCGACAGTGGGAACTCGTCGTCGAGGACGGCATCGGTGAGCCCGCGCGGCGGTCCGCTGAGGGGGAGGGCGTCGGGGCCCTTGGCCCACACCGAAGCGGGGTGCGGGGTGACGGTCCGGGAGACGAGCTCGTAGGCGGCGAGCCAGTGGGCGGTCTTCGGTCGGTCGATGGAGCGCCAGTACAGCTGTTCGATCTCCTCGCCCAGGGCGACGACGACGTCGGCAACTTCCTCCCAGTCGATGGTGAGCTTGGTGTCGGTCCAGTGCAGGACACGGTGCTGGTGCATCCAGGCGAACAGGAGCTGGCCTCCCAGGCCGTCGTAGTTGCGCACGCGGGAGCCGGTGATGGCGAAGCGGAAGATCCGGTCGAAGATGACCGCGTACTGCACGAGGCGTGCGTGCTTGCGGGTCTCGGGGGAGGCCTCTTCGTCCTTGCTGATGCGCACGGATTCGCGGAAGGCGGTCAGGTCGCAGCGCAGTTCCTCGAGGGAGTAGAGGAAGAAGGGCATCCGCTGCTTGATCATGAAGGGGTCGAACGGCAGGTCGCCGCGCATGTGGGTGCGGTCGTGAATGAGGTCCCACATGACGAAGGTTTCCTCGGCGAGGTGCTGGTCCTGCAGGAGCTCCAGTGCGTCGTCGGGCAGTTCGAGGCGCGTGATCTCGGCCGCGGCCTCAACGACCCTGCGGAACCGCGCGGCTTCGCGGTCGGCGAAGATGGCGCCCCAGGTGAAGGTCGGGGTTTCGCGGACGGCGACGGTCTCCGGGAACAGCACGGCGGAGTTGGTGTCGTAGCCCGCGGTGAAGTCGAGGAACCGGATGGGCACGAACAGGGCGTTCGAGTACTCGCCCGCTTCGAGGTCGGCGATGAACTCGGGCCAGATGACTTCGATGAGGACGGCTTCGACGAGGCGGCTCGTGCTGCCGTTCTGGGTGTACATGGGGAACAGGACGAGGTGGGCCAGCCCGTCGACCCGGTCGCGCTGGGGCTGGAACGCGAGAAGGGAATCGAGGAAGTCGGGAACGCCGAAGCCGGCAGACTCCCAGGCGCGGAGGTCGGCAACGACAGCCGTAAGGTAGGCCTCGTCGTGCGGGAAGTAGGGTGCGAGGTCCGCGACCGCATCGATGATGATGCGCGTCAGTTCGGAAGCCTTGGCGTGGTCCGTTGGCTCAGGAATCGAGCCGTCCTTCACCTGGAGCGGCTGCAGTGCGCCGGCGGCTTCCTTCAGGCTGATCCATGACGGGTGCTGTGCGAGGGCGGCCGGATTCGAGCCGAACCGGGCCTCAGTGGCGGGGCTGGGAGGAGATACGGTCTGGGACATGGTGCCTGCTTCCTGGTCGCCGTTCCGGGCGGGCCGGTCGGGAGTGATGTTCTGACTCGAAGCCTAGCAATAAAGTAGCTTTCCTAATCAATCGATAGCCGACATATAAGAAAACTTTATGCTCGAAGGGCGAACGTACCTCCGGGAGAACAAGCACTCCTGCGGCTGCCGGGGTTAAACGCGCCAGCCCCTCCCGCTGAATGCGGGAGGGGCTGGCAGCCGTGCGGATGGCAGGCGGCGCGCGGTAAGCCGCGAAGTTCCTGCCGTTGCTGCTTAGTCCCGGGGGACAAGCTTCATAGAGATGGAGTTGATGCAGAACCGCTGGTCAATGGGGGTCTGGAAGCCCTCACCCTCGAACAGGTGCCCGAGGTGGGAGTCGCAGCGCCCACAACGGACTTCGACCCGGTCCATCCCCATGCTGCGGTCGTGGAGGTACCTCACCTTGTCCTCGGCCAGCGGAGCCCAGAAGGAGGGCCAGCCGCAGTGCGAGTCGAACTTCTCGTTGCTTGTGAAGAGGTCCTGGCCACATGCCCTGCACTGGTAGGTGCCGGCGGTGTGCGAATCGTGGTACTCGCCGGTGAAGGGCATCTCGGTGCCCGCCTGCCGCAGCACGCGGTACTCCTCGGGGGTCAGTTCCCTGCGCCATTCCTCATCGGTCTTCCGGACCTCGGGCTGGGCCGCGGGCTGGTTTTCGTTTTTTGAAGTGGTCATACTTTTTGCAACGTTTATGACCCGCCGATAAATCCCGAACCCGAGTACAGATGCAGCACGGGGATGCCCAGCTTGTCCTGCGCCTTGTTCGCCCAGTCGGTGTGGAAGGTATCAGCCACGGCGTGAGGGCGGGTGACGACGACGGCTTGACCGGCGTCCTCCGCGGCGGCGGCCTTGACCAGGGCCTCGACCGCGTTGTGCTCGACGGCGTAGCCGCGCGCCCGGAGACCGCCGGCGGCGCAGGCGGCCAGCGACGCGTCAAGGGCGGAGGCAGCAGAGGTCTCGGGCTCGGAACCGGAGGGTTCGCCCCGGTTCAGGTCCCGGAAGGCCTGGGCGAGCTCAAGCAGGCTGAGATGGTGGAGGAACTCGCCGACGACGCTCTTCTCGCGGTCGACGGGCACCAGGACCACGAATTCGGTCTCCTCGTCCCCCTCCAGCGCCTGCAGGTTCTTCACGTCGGCGGCATTCAGGGGTTCCTCGGTCAGCACCACGATCGTTTGCGTCATAGGGCAAGACTAACCGCCGGTGCGGCGCAGGAGGAGGCCGGCGGCTGGCCCGGAAAGGGCCCCGGGGGCGCGCTGAGACGGCCGGAAGTGGGATCAACGCTCCGGGACAGGACAGAATGTTCCTATGCCCTTCCAGCAAGCACCGTTTTTTCGGCCAGCGCCCTCACCTGCCGCCACCGCCCCCTGGGCGAAGTGGACGGCCCTGGGCGTAGGTGTAGGCGCGGTCCTCGCCTCGTCGGCGGCGACGGCGGCGTCCGCGCTCGCCGCCTACTTCGCCCGCCGGGTTGTCACTCCTGCCCGCTCCCGGGACGAGAACCTTGAGATCCTGGCCGTTGTGGGTTCGGAACGCGAAGCGCAGGTGATCCTTCCGGCCAACGAGGACACCACAGTGGAGGGCACTTACAGCCTGTACTTCGACCGGGGGGCCGGGCACGCGCGCATCGGTGCGATCCGGTCGTACAACCCGCGCGAAGGAACGGTGCAGCGCGAGGTCGAAGAGGTGTATGCCGGTGATCTGCGTTCTGCCAGGCGCGGCTGGTGGAGCGGCAGCGTCTTCGAGAAGCCGTCGGACCTCGGTTTCGCCGACGAGGAGCAGCGCCTGCCTGTTGACGGCGGGTTCGCCCCGGCGTGGCTGATCCGCGCCGAGTCACCCGCCCAGACCTGGGCGATCATGGTGCACGGCAGGGGAGCGCAGCGAACCGAAGCCCTCCGCGCGGTGCGCACCGCCCGGTCCCAGGGGCTCACCAGCCTCGTCATCTCCTACCGCAACGACGGCGAGGCCCCGTACGCCCCCGACGGACGCTACGGATTGGGCATGACCGAATGGCGCGACGTCGACGCGGCAATCGACTTCGCGGTTTCCTCCGGTGCCTCGTCCGTGGTGCTGTTCGGCTGGTCGATGGGCGGCGCCATCGCGCTGCAGACGGCCGACCTCTCCCGGCACCGCCGGCGGATCCTCGCCCTCGTCCTTGACGCGCCGGTGGTGGACTGGGTCGAGGTGCTGGCGCACCAGGCACAGCTGAACCGCATTCCCGCACCCGTGGGCCGCATGGGCCAGTGGCTGCTGGGCAACGACGCCGCCAAGCGGGTCACCGGCCTTGCGGCTCCGCTCGACCTCAAGAGCATGGACTGGGTATCGCGGGCGGACCAGCTCACCATTCCCACGCTCATCATCCACAGCGAGGATGATGAGTATGTTCCGGTGGGACCTTCGGCGGAGCTGGCGGAACGCAACCCGACGTTCGTCACATTTGCGCGCTTCCACAGGGCACGGCACACGAAGGAATGGAACGTCGACCCGGACAAGTGGGAGGCAACCGTGTCGGGATGGCTCAGCCCCGTCCTCCACCGCGAGCGGCCCGGTGGCCGCAGGGCGGCCGGGGTTACGCCGCCGACTCCCTGACTTTGCGCTTGATCCGGCCGAGCATTGCCGCCATCCCGCGCATGCGCAGGGGTGAGACGGCGCGGGTCAGGCCAAGCCGGTCGGGCATGTCGTCGGGGATGGCGAGCACTTCCTCCGCGGGGAGCCCATCGAGGCCCTCAAGGAGGATCCCGGCGAAGCCACGGGTGGTCGGAGCCGCAGGAGGCGCCGAAAAAAACAGGTGGACGTTCCTCTCGGCTGTGTCCTCGACCTCTAGGGTGAGGAAAAGCGGGCTCTGGCACTCGACGACCTGCTCAAGCAGTTCCGGGTGTTCCTTGAGCCGTTCGGGAAGCTCGGGCAGCCCGCGGGAGAAATCGAGAAGCAGCTGAAGCCGGTCAGGCTCCGTCAGTGCCTGGAAATCGTCGACGATCTCCGCCAGCTGCGCAGGCAGCACCTTCGTCACTTGGCCATCTCCTCTCGTGCAGCGGCGGTGCCGCTGGATCCCGCGCCGCGCAGGCCGGCCGGGACGGAGCCGCGTTCGGTGCCCCGGACGATCGGAACCCGCACGGCGTTGCCCCACTCGGTCCATGAACCGTCGTAGTTGCGTACCTTGTCGAAACCAAGCAGGTGGGACAGGACGAACCAGGTGTGGCTCGAACGCTCACCGATGCGGCAGTAGGCGACGACGTCGTCGCCGTCCGACAGCCCTGCCTCTCCCCTGTAGATCGCCTCGAGCTCCTCGCGCGGGCGGAAGGTGCCGTCGTCGGCGGCGGCGCGCGCCCAGGGAATCGAAGCAGCAGTGGGAATGTGCCCGCCGCGCATTGCGCCTTCTTCGGGGTAGGCCGGCATGTGGGTGCGCACACCGGTGTACTCATCGGGGGAGCGCACGTCGATGATGGGGTTGCCGAAGTGCTCAAGCACGTCGGCAAGGTAGGCGCGGATGGGCCGGTCGTTGCGGTCGATCACCGGGTAATCCGTTGGTGCGACGGCTGCGGGTTCCGTGGTGAGTGTGCGTCCTTCGGCGATCCACTTGTCCCTGCCGCCGTCGAGCAGGCGTACGTCGGGGTGACCGAACAGCTCGAAGACCCAGAGCGCATAGGCGGCCCACCAGTTGCTCTTGTCCCCGTAGATGACGACTGTCGAATCGCGTGAGAGACCCTTGGCTGACATAACGCGGGCGAAGCCTTCGGCGTTGATGAGGTCGCGCGCCACCTCGTCGTTGAGGTCGGTATGCCAGTCGATCTTCACCGCGCCGGGGATGTGTCCGGTCTCGTAGAGCAGGACGTCCTCGTCGGACTCAACGACCACGAGTCCGTCCGCCCCGAGGTGCTGCTCCAGCCACTCGGTGGAGACGAGCCGTTCGGGGTGTGCGTACGCGGCGAATTTCTCGGCCGGGTCTGGTGCGAGGGTCATTGAGAGGCTTTCTGCAGAGATGTTGTTTCCTCTTAGCCTAACCACGCCGGGCCGTTAATACTTCCGGGAAGGACCGTCCGGCATCACCCGGCACGGTGACGCCGTGACGTATCCTTGCCTAGCGTGGGTACGCCCCCAGCGCGGCTCATTCAACCATTTGCGGCAAGAGGAAGCGGATCGACTACGTGGCATCGATAGAACACCTGACCGACCGCGCGCCGAAACTATCGGTTGAGGATCTGCTCAAGGGTTTCTACCCGTCGGCCCGCTTCGGCGAGGTGTCCTTCGACAGCTACCGCCCGGACCCCCAGCAGCCGTCGCAGTCCGCAGCGGTGAAGGGCCTGCGGCGCTTCACCGTCGGTGTCAACGAGCCGGAGCCGAGCGGGTTCCGCAAGTTCTTCGGAGCGAAGAAGGCCGAGTCGAGGGCCGGGATCTACCTCGACGGCGGCTTCGGCGTCGGCAAGACCCACCTCCTTGCGTCGCTGTGGCATGCTTCCCACGGCCCCAAGGCATTCGGCACCTTCGTTGAGTACACGAACCTGGTTGGCGCGCTGTCCTTCCGCAAGACGGTCGATTCGCTCAGCGGCTACCGGCTGGTGTGCATTGACGAATTCGAACTCGACGATCCCGGCGACACGGTGCTCATGTCGCGCCTGATGCGCGAACTCGCCGACGCCGGCGTGAAACTGGCCGCGACGTCGAACACGCTGCCGGGTTCGCTGGGCGAGGGCAGGTTCGCCGCCGTCGACTTCCAGCGGGAGATCCAGGTGCTCGCCGACCAGTTCGACGTCCTGCGCATCGACGGCGAGGACTACCGCCACCGCGGGCTGCCCCAGGCACCCGAGCCGCTCACCGAGTCGGGGCTGCGCCACCGCGTCAAGGACTTCTCGAGCAACGGCGGCGTGATCGCCGAGGATGACTTCGGCGACCTCATCAACCACCTGGCGGGAGTGCACCCGAGCCGGTACCGGGCCATGCTCGACGGCGTCCAGGCCGTGGCATGGCACAACGTGCACACCATCACCGAGCAGGCCGTAGCCCTGCGCTTCGTCGTCCTCGCCGACCGCCTCTACGACAGGGACGTGCCGATCCTTGCGAGCGGGCAGACCTTCGACAAGCTGTTCACTGAAGAGATGATGAACGGCGGCTATATGAAGAAGTACTACCGCGCGGTGTCCCGGCTCACGGCCCTCGCCAGGCAGGGCGAGTCCTAGAGCCGGCTCTGCCACTGCGTCAAAACAAAAGCGCCGGCTCCGCCTCTCGGCGGGACCGGCGCTTCTTTGTCGTGCTTAAAGCATCTAGGCCGAAGGTGGCTGAGGGCCGGCCGTGCCGTTGCCCCGAGCGCGGTCGCGCTCGATCTTGTCGACCATGGCTGAGGCTTTGGACTGGACGCCGGCGATCCGCCGGGAGTACTTGTGTCCGGTCCGGCCGTCGATCAACCCGCCGGCCTTGCCGATACCGGCCTTGACCTTTCCCGAGTTCGAACCGATCAGCCCGGCTGCCTTGTCCTTCAATCCACCGGCTTTGCCTTTGAGCCCGTCAAATACAGACACAGACACCTCCTTTCATACCCGGGAACCGTTGTGTTCCCTTGGTCCACAAGTTTAGGGCAGATCTCCCCGACTCTGGAGGGGTGGCCGCTGGAAGCAGTCCTTCCCAGGCTGAGTTCGCAGGTCACCACGGTTTAGGCGGGGTTTGGCGTGGTGTGCTGCAGTTTCGCGGGGAGGGAGGGGCTTTCCCGGCTGAGATCGGGAAGCGATGGAGCGGACGACGGGATTCGAACCCGCGACATCCACCTTGGCAAGGTGGTGCTCTAGCCAGCTGAGCTACGTCCGCAGATGGGCGCCCCCGAGGAGGGGCCCGGTATGGATTGCACTTGTTCCGGCCGGATTCAGGGGCGGAAACTCTTCCACGCTCCGTAAAGCCGACTCTGACCAGTGCCTTCGCTCAACGATATCGTGCAGTGAAGGGGGTGCCAAATCCTGGGCGGCACGCCCTGGTCCAAGCGGATCCAAGAGCACACACGGTGGCAGTGGATGCTGCAGGGCGGAGCTGCCCGGCGGGTGGTCTGCCGGAGGGGAGGATCGGCCTCCCCTCCGGAGGGGGGGAGGGATAATTCCGTGAGGGGAAAAATCTTCTTGGAAGGCGTGGTTCCGGTGGTCGGCGCGCTGGCCCGCCACCCTTGGGACGAGCGGGCCGGGAAAACACGAAAGGCACCTTCCCCGAGGGGAAAGTGCCTTGAACGTGCTGTTTCGCTGGTGGGCGATACTGGGATCGAACCAGTGACCTCTTCCGTGTCAGGGAAGCGCGCTACCGCTGCGCCAATCGCCCATTTTCATGGTTTGCAACTCACCTACTGGAGGTGGGGACGGGATTCGAACCCGCGTGCACGGCTTTGCAGGCCGCTGCCTAGCCACTCGGCCACCCCACCGCTACCCAACAAACAGACAGCCGAATGAATCCGGCCATGCAGTGACTTGCGAGCGGACGACGGGATTCGAACCCGCGACATCCACCTTGGCAAGGTGGTGCTCTAGCCAGCTGAGCTACGTCCGCAGAGGGAAACTTTCCAACACCAAAACCGTTGAGTTCGTTGTGTTTTTTCGTTTTCCAACGAGAAAAAACTCTATAGGACTATTTGAGGTTCGTCCAATCGGCTCAGCCGTCCGCTGCACCGCGCGGCACGGGAGTGTCGGCGGAGGGTGACAGACTTAAGCCATGACTGAACCGCTGCTTGCACATTCCACCGCTCACGGACGCATGTATGCGAGGTCGACGTCGGAGGAACCGACAGTGCCGTCGATCACGACGGTCATCGCTCAGGCGCCCACCTCCCTGGGCGGGTGGTTCGGGCACATGGCAGCCAATGCGCTGGCCAGTGATCCCCGGCTTCCCGGTTCCCTCGGCAAACCTGCCGAACTGCGGGTAGCCGTCCGTGACGCATCCCAGGCAGCGGAGCGGTACCGTGACGACGCCGCGCTGCGCGGCACCCGGGTGCACAACTACTGCGAACAGGTCGCACTGCGCGCCCTCGGGCGGGAGCACACGCTCGACGCGGCGCGGCTTGCGCTCGTGGAGAACGGCGAGGAAGGATTTGCGCAGCGCTTCGACGAGTGGTGGGAGCTCTACGATGTGCAACCGCTGGCGCCGGAGCTGACGGTCTGGAACACCGAGCTGGGGTATGCCGGAACCCTCGACCTCGTTGCGACGATCGGCGGCAGGATTTGCCTGATCGACTACAAAACGAAGAACACCGACCGCGATGGCTTCGTCAAGGGCCTCGACGACAAGGTGGTCATGCAACTTGTGGCGGGCATGAAGGCACAGGAAAGCCTTGTTGATCCGCACACGGGGGAGTGGGAGCCCTGGCGCTACGGAGAGGAGCCCCTGCTTCTCGGAGTGGCAGTGGGACAGACCGAAGTGCGCGCAATGAGGGCGAACCCGGCCGTTCTGCGGGAGCACTGGTTTCGATTCGTTGCCCTCCGGCGCGCATGGGCCGCAGGCATCGCCGCCGAGACCGCGGGAAGGGCGCTGCTGCCTGTCGGGCCGCCGCCCGCACACCCGGCGGCCGCACCGGCCCCCGCCGACGCTGACCGATCTCCGGCAGCGCCCGCCCCTGCGGAAGTGGAGCCCGCGAAGGCACCTGGCCTGGGCGGGGAGCCGGATGCACCGGGCCTGACTTCAGCTCCCGCGGAGGGCGGCGCTTCAGTGGCAGCGGGCCGGGGGAACCCTTCTCCGATCTAGAATGGCTTGAGGACCAGCCGGCCGTGAGGCCGGCACATCTACCGCGGCCCAGGTTCCGCGTTCCCCAGGTTAAGGATTTCCATTTCGATGGCTGTACTCAGTATCCGCATTATCGGAGACCCAATTCTGCGCACCCCCGCGGCCAAAGTCACCGACTTCGGCCCCGAGCTGGAAAAGCTGGTGGCGGACATGCGCGAAACCATGATCGACGTCCAGGGGGCGGGCCTTGCCGCCCCGCAGGTGGGGATCGGCCTCCAGGTCTTCACCTACCGCGTCGACGGGGTTGAAGGGCACATCGTCAACCCGGTTCTTGAGGTTGGAGACGAGATCCAGGGCGACCATGACGTCGAAGGGTGCCTTTCGGTTCCCGGACTTGGGAACCACCTTCCCCGCGCGGAGTGGGCGCGGGTCACCGGACAGGACGCAACCGGCAATCCCGTGCAGGTCGAGGGAACGGGAATGCTGGCCCGGTGCTTCCAGCACGAAACCGACCACCTTCGGGGCACCCTCTACATCGACCGCCTCACCGGCGAGGACCGGAAGTCGGCAATGAGGGCCATCCGCAGCGCGGGCTACAACGCCGTCGCCGGACAGACCGAGGCGCAACGCGCCAGGAGCCTTGGCTCAAGCTTCACCCGCCCCGCAGGGCCCGGCGGTTCCGCCGGCCGACCCCGGAACCCGCAGGGCCGGTCCCTGTGAGGATCCTCTTCGCTGGAACTCCCGCGGTCGCCGTTCCTTCACTCGATGCGCTCGCCCAGGCCGGGTTCGAGATCGCCGCCGTACTCACCCGCCGCGACGCGCCCGTCGGGCGGAAGAAGGTCATGGCTCCCAGCCCAGTGGCGGTGAGGGCCGCCGAGCTGGGACTGCCGACCATCAAGGCCAACCGCTTCGACGACGCCCTGACGGCGCACCTCGCCGACCTCCACCTCGACGCCGCCGCTATCGTCGCCTATGGCGGCATTGTTCCCGAAGCCGCGCTCGCCCTCCCGCGGCACGGATGGATCAACCTGCACTTCTCGCTCCTGCCGGCCTGGCGCGGTGCGGCGCCGGTGCAGCACGCAGTGCTCAACGGTGATGACATCACGGGAGCCTCGACCTTCCGGCTCGAGCGGGGCCTCGACACCGGGCCGGTCTATGGAACGCTCACTGAGACGCTTTCGCCGTCGGACACCAGCGGCGAAGTGCTCGCCCGGCTGGCCGACAGCGGGTCGGTGCTTCTCGTCCAGACGCTCAGCGCCCTGGATCAGGGGCGCATCGACGCCGTTCCCCAGCGCGGAGACGTCTCACTGGCGCCCAAGCTGACAATTGACGATGCCCGCGTCGACTGGAGCCAACCGGCACTTGCCGTGCGTCGGAGGATCAACGCCGTGACTCCCGAGCCCGGGGCCTGGACGCTCCTGAACGGGCAGCGCATCAAGGTCGGGCCCGTGCGGACGGTGGAGTCCGAACCGGCCGGCGCTCAGCCCGGAAACGGGGCTTCAGGACGGGAGCTGGCACCCGGGGAAGCGGCGCTCGAGGGCGGCAGGGTCCTGATCGGTACGGGGTCAGCCCCAGTTGTACTCGGTGAGCTGCAGCCGGCAGGTAAGAAAAGTATGGATGCCCGCGACTGGGCAAGGGGCGCCATGGCGCGCGGGAAGTTGGTTTTCGAATGAGTGCTGGGGAAGTCTCGGGACAGCGTGGAGGACCACCGCGGCGCCGCAATGAGAAGGGCCGCGAACGCAACCGGTCCGGTGAACGGAAATTCTCGCAGTCCGCGCCTTCGGAGCGGACCCGCCGGGCGGACCCTGCCCGGCTCGTGGCCTTCGAGGTGCTGCGCGCCGTTGCGGCCGACGACGCCTACGCGAACCTCGTGCTCCCTGCGAGTATCCGCAAGCACCGGCTCGACCGCCGCGATGCCGGTTTCGCCACCGAACTCGCCTATGGCGCACTGCGCGGGCAGGGAACCTACGACGCCGTGCTCGCGCGGTGCGTGGACCGGCCGCTCGGCCAGCTCGACCCGGCGGTGCTCGACGCCCTCCGCCTCGGAGTGCACCAGCTGCTGGCCATGAGGGTTCCGGCCCACGCGGCCCTCGACCAGACCGTTGGTCTTGTCCGCGCCGTCATCGGTGCCGGACCGGCCTCCCTGGTGAACGCCGTCCTGCGCAAGGTTTCGCAACGGACCTTCGCGGAGTGGATCGCCGAGCTCACAGCCGGCCAGGATGACGCGGTCAAGGTCGCCTCGATCGCTCACAGCCACCCCGAATGGATTATCCGCGCCCTCCGGCAGTCCCTTGCCGCGCATGGACGCGATCCGGCCGAGATCGACCAGCTCCTCGAGGCGGACAACGCCGCGCCCGTGGTGAACCTCGTGGCACTGCCCGGCCTCGGATCCCTGGATGAGGCGCTTGAGGCGGGCGCCGAGCCCGGACAGCTCGCCGAGGGATCGGCCTACTTCGCAGGCGGCGACATCGGCCGGCTCGCCGGGGTCCGTGAAGGGACCCTGCGCGTTCAAGACGCCGGATCCCAGCTCGTGGCCCGCGCCCTGGCGGCCGTGACGCTCGGCGGTGGCGGATCCGAAGGTGAAGCCCCGGTCCATGAGCGCTGGCTCGACCTCTGCGCCGGTCCGGGTGGGAAGTCGGCCCTGCTCGCCGCCCTGGCGCAGCCGGCCGGGGCCACCCTTGTGGCGAACGAACCGGTTCCGCACCGCGCGCAGCTCGTGCGCAACGCGCTGCGGCCCGTGAACAGTGAAACGTGGACCGTGCGCGTCGGCGACGGACGTGAGATCGGCCAGGAGGACCCGGAAAGCTTCGATCGCGTGCTTGTCGACGCGCCGTGTACCGGCCTGGGTGCCCTCCGCCGCAGGCCCGAGGCGCGCTGGCGGCGCTCGCCCTCCGACCTTGTCGCGCTCGCCCCGCTGCAGCGCGGCCTGCTCGAGTCGGCGCTCGACGCGGTGCGGCCAGGCGGCGTCGTCGCCTACGTCACCTGCTCCCCGCACCACGCGGAGACTTCTGCGGTGGTTGAGGACGTGCTGCGGAAGCGCAAGGACCTTGAGCTCCTCGACGCCGGTGCGGCGCTCGACGCGGTGAGCATCGGCGGACCGCTCGCCGCCGGCCATGGCCAAACGGCCCAGCTGTGGCCGCACGTGCACGGCACCGACGCCATGTTCCTCGCCCTGATCCGCAAACCCGCCTGACCGGAACCGGCCCTCGCCCGCGAGGACCGGTTCGCCCGCCACCGACCCGAAGGACCGCCATGGGAGCCTGCTCCATCAACCCCAGCATTCTTTCCGCCGATTTCGTGAACCTGCAGCGTGAGCTCGAACGGATCGCCACCGCCGACGCCGTGCACGTCGATGTCATGGACAACCACTTCGTGCCGAACCTGACCCTGGGACAGCCGGTGGTGAAGCGCATCCGGGAGGTCAGCCCGCTGCCCCTGGACGTGCACCTGATGATTGACGACGCCGACCGGTGGGCCCCGGCCTACGCCGAACTGGGGGCCCAGTCGGTGACGTTCCATGCCGAGGCGGCAACGGCACCGGTGCGGCTCGCCCGGGAACTGCGGGCCGGCGGCGCCCGCGCCGGAATGGCACTGCGGCCGGCCACGCCCGTCGAGCCCTACCTCGACATGCTCGGCGAGCTGGACATGCTGCTGATCATGACGGTGGAGCCGGGATTCGGGGGCCAGTCATTCCTTGAGCTCACCCTGCCGAAGATTCGAAAGGCAGCCCGGGCGATCGGCGACGGTTCCCTTCCCGTGCGGGTCCAGGTTGACGGCGGCGTCACCGAGGAAACGATCGTGCGGGCGGCCGAAGCCGGGGCAACCGTCTTTGTTGCGGGATCCTCCGTGTACGGGGCCGATGACGCTGCCGAGGCCATCGACCGGCTGCGGCGCGCCGCCGAATCGGCGCAGCCCTAGGCAGGAGTCCCGAAAGGCTGGTCGCGGTCAGCACCTGGCGGCGCACCGGTGACGGCGCTCCGGCGGGCCCGCCCGCGCGAGCCCAAGGCGGGCACGCGGGCGGTTCACCCGGGCGGGCCGGCCAGCGGCGGCGCGTCGGTGATGGTGATGCGCACCGACATCGCGTCGGCGGCGGTCCGGCGCAGCACTTCGAGGCGCGGGTCGGGAACGGTGATGAACGGCAGCATCGGAAGGGCCACGTAGCGCGCAAGACCGGGCTGGTGGAGCGCCTCGAGGGCGAGCTGCCGGTCGCCGCCAAGCTGAAGGCAGTCGACGGGATGCCCCGCCCAGACCGCGGCCGCCTGCTCCGCGGCCGTTGAAACGAGCGCCGAGGCCTGGTTCGCCCTCCGCCGCGCGAACCGCTGCTGCGACCAGCCGCCGGCCGCTGTGCGCGACTGAACGTACCGCGTTCCCGTCTTCGTCGCGAGGAGCGACCCGCCCCGCGCTGCGCCGACCGAATAGCCGCCGCGGCGCACCAGGAGCAGGCCCACGGTGCGGGGCGCCGACGCCGTCAGGGCCAGCGACTCAAGGGATGCCGGAGCGGTGGACGGGGTGCGGGTCAGCGGGGGAGTGAGCACCGCGCGGCAGCCGTTCGCTGCCGTGAGCACCAGGCTCCCCTCGGGTTCGTTCCCACCACCTCCCGCCGCTGCGGTGTAGCCGCCGTTGCGCTCTGCGAACCGTTCAACCCACCCGGCCAGACGCTGCCCCGGGACAAGGACCCTTCGTGTATCAGTCATCGGGCCCTTTCCTCTGCGCCGGTTGAGTGGACGTGTGGGCCCGGCTCAGGGCCGTCGGACGGTTTCGGCGCGCCGGCCGGTTCCGTCCGCGCGTCGGCTCCAGCCCGTAAATGTCAGGGCCGGCGTATGCGCCCTGCGGCCACGGGCGCCGGCGCTGCCGGTGTCCGTGCTACACAGTAGCCTTGGCGGTGTGAATGATCTATTCAGCGTGGACATGGAGGACCCGTCGGGTTCCGATGACTCCACGGCGCCCGCGGACCGCCAGGGACGTTCCGGGGCCGGCACTCCGGCGCAGCGCCCCCGCAGCCCGCTCGCCGTGAGAATGCGTCCGCGGTCCCTCGACGAAGTGGTGGGCCAGCAGCACCTCCTGGGCCCGGGCTCTCCGCTCAGGACCCTCGCGGGCGACGCCGCCGCCGGAGGGCCGGCCGGGCCGTCATCGGTCATCCTCTGGGGCCCGCCAGGCACCGGCAAGACAACCCTCGCCCACGTGATCGCGCGGGGGCAGGGCCGGCAGTTCGTTGAACTTTCCGCAATCACGGCGGGCGTAAAGGATGTCCGCCGGGTCATGGACGAGGCCCTCACCGCACGCGACCTCTACCGCAGGACCACTGTCCTCTTCCTCGACGAGATCCACCGTTTCAACAAGGCTCAGCAGGACGCCCTGCTGCCGGGCGTGGAGAACCGCTGGGTTGTCCTCATTGCCGCAACAACCGAGAACCCTTCCTTCTCCGTCGTCTCACCGCTGCTCTCACGCTCGCTGCTCCAGACTCTGCGGCCGCTCACGGAGGCAGACATTGCAGGGCTGCTCACCCGCGCCGCGGCCGACGAGCGCGGGCTGGCCGGCACGGTCACCCTGAGCGAGGAAGCCCTCGCGCACCTCGTGCGCCTTGCCGCCGGCGACGCCCGCCGGGGCCTGACCGCCCTTGAGGCGGCGGCGGGAGTCGCCACCTCGGCGCAGCAGGAACCGGACGGGCCGGTGATCGTTGAGCTCGAGCACGCTGAAAAGGCGCTCGACGTCGCCGCCCTGCGGTACGACCGCGCCGGGGACCAGCACTACGACGTCGCAAGCGCCTTCATCAAGACCCTTCGCGGATCCGACGTCGACGCCGCTCTCCACTACCTCGCCCGGATGCTCGAGGCGGGGGAGGACCCGCGCTTCGTCGCGCGGCGCCTGATGATTTCGGCATCGGAGGATGTGGGCATGGCCGATCCCACCGCGCTTCAGACGGCCGTGGCGGCGGCCCAGGCGGTGCAGCTTGTGGGAATGCCCGAGGCGCGGATCATCCTCGCCGAAGCGGTCGTCCACATCGCGACGGCGCCGAAGTCGAACGCCGCCTACAACGGGATCAACGCTGCCGTCGCAGACGTCCGCGCCGGACGCGGCCAGGGCATCCCCGCCCACCTGCGCGACGCCCACTACCCCGGTGCCTCCCAGCTCGGCCACGGCAGGGGATACATCTACTCCCACGATGAACCCCATGGAATCGCGGCCCAGCAGTACGCGCCCGATGACCTCGTGGGCAAGGACTACTACAAGCCGACCGACCGCGGCGCCGAGCGCGACATCGGCACGCGGCTCGCCAGGCTCCGGCGCATCCTGCGTGGCAAGTAAGCGCCTCCGGGGACTGCTAAGATAGCTGGTTGACTGGCAAGTAGCGCTGCGCTTGTGCCCATCCCCTCGGTTACCGGAGGGTCGGGCTGTGCGCTCCGCTGACTGTAGTACCGGGACGCGGCTACTCCCGGCTCTCCGCAAGAGGAGGCCAGCAACACAAAGAAAGTGCCCGGACGCGGAAGCGGCCCAGGCTCTTTGCCGCAGAAACAGTGAAAGGTAAACGTGGCTAACAACACACGTGCCCGCCGGAAGGTGCGCATTTCGCGTGCCCTCGGCATTGCTCTGACCCCCAAGGCCGAGAAGTACCTCGAGCGCCGGCCGTACGCGCCCGGACAGCACGGACGCGCCCGCCGCAAGCAGGACAGCGACTACGCCGTACGCCTGCGCGAAAAGCAGCGTCTGCGCGCCCAGTACGGTATCCGCGAAGCGCAGATGACCCGCGTGTTCGAGGAAGCCCGCCGCACCGCAGGCCTGACCGGTGAGAACCTCATCGAGCTGCTCGAAATGCGTCTCGATGCCCTCGTGCTCCGTGCCGGCTTCGCCCGCACCATCGCCCAGGCCCGCCAGCTTGTTGTGCACCGCCACATCATGGTTGACGGCGCCCGCGTTGACCGCCCGTCGTTCCGCGTCGCCGAAGGCCAGCTCATCCACGTCCACTCCCGCAGCGAGACCATGGTCCCGTTGCAGGTTGCTGCAGCAGGCGCCCACCGCGACGTCCTGCCCGCAGTCCCGGGCTACCTCGACGTTCAGCTCGACAAGCTCCAGGCCCGCCTGGTCCGCCGCCCCAAGCGCTCCGAGGTCCCCGTGACCTGCGAAGAGCAGCTCGTGGTCGAGTACTACGCACGCTAACCCGTGCGCCGGCGGAGGAATCCGCCGGACCTAACTGAACAGCTTGGCTCAATAGCCCGCGGCGAACGCCGCGGGCTATTGAGTAGGTAAGGTACATAGAGAAACCGGCCGCCCCGTGGCGGCCCCCCATTTTCCCTGTCTTAAGGAGACCGAACATGTCCGGTGGAGATATTGCTGGCCTCATTGCCGCCGGAGTGTTCGCCGTGCTCGTCGCCCTGCTGGCCATCCCCGTATGGAAGCTCGGCAAGGTGTTCGACGAACTGCGCGTGGCAATCCGCACGGTGAGCGACGAGACGACGCCCCTGATCGCCGAAGTGACAAGCACCGTCGGCACAACACACCAGCAGCTGAAGAACGTCGACGGGATCACTTCGAACGTCTCGGATGCCTCCGCCAACATCTCGGCCCTCTCATCGCTTTTCGCCGCGACGCTCGGCGCGCCCCTGATCAAGGTCGCCGCGTTCTCCTACGGCGTGCGCTCGGCCTTCGCCGGACGCAAATCACCGGTCCGGCGCCGCCGCAGCCGCTGACACCTTCGACGCCGGTCCGAGACAGGCCGGCGGTTATCCGACCAGAGCACCGCCCGAGGAGGCACCCATGATTAGAAGAGCCCTGTGGATGGCAGCAGGTGTTGCCATCGGTGTTCTCGCCGTGCGCAAGGTCTCGGCCGCCAAGTCCGCGATCGGCCCCCAGGGGATCAACCGGGCCGTCGGTGAACTTTCCGACAGCATCGCCGACTTTGCCGACGCGCTGCGCTCCGGCATGCACGAGCGCGAGTCGGACCTGCGCGCCGCACTCGGGATCTCAGCCGACGAACCCGCTGCGCCGGCGTCCGCAGCGAGCGCCGCCCGCCGCTGAGCCGGCTCCCGCGACCCGGAGCCCCCGCCCGCATTCCCCCCCCGCCTGACGAGAAGGATCTCCAACCCCCATGAAGTCCCACGAGATTGCAAGCCGCTGGCTGAGCTACTTCGAAAAGAACGGCCACACCGTCGTGCCGTCGGCGTCGCTCGTCTCCAGCGACCCCTCGCTGCTTTTCACCGTGGCCGGCATGGTGCCGTTCATTCCGTACCTCACCGCCCGCGAGCAGGCGCCCTACGACCGCGCCACGAGCGTCCAGAAGTGCATCCGCACCGCCGACGTCGAAGAGGTCGGCAAGACCGCACGCCACGGCACGTTCTTCCAGATGGCCGGCAACTTCTCTTTCGGTGACTACTTCAAGAAGGACGCCATCGCGATGGCATGGGAACTGCTCACCTCCGGCGTCGACCAGGGCGGTTACGGCCTGCCGCCGGAGAAGCTGTGGATCACCGTCTATCACGAGGACGACGAAGCCCTTGCCATCTGGCGCGACGAGGTTGGCGTGCCGGCTGACCGGATCCAGAAACTGGGCAAGAAGGACAACTACTGGTCAACCGGCCAGCCCGGCCCGGCCGGCCCCTGCTCGGAGATCTTCTACGACCGCGGACCGGAGTACGGCGCCGAAGGCGGGCCCGAGGCCGACGACTCCCGGTACGTGGAGATCTGGAACCTGGTCTTCATGCAGTACCAGCGCGGCGAGGGAACCAGCAAGGACGACTTCGAGATCCTCGGTGAGCTGCCCAAGAAGAACATCGATACGGGCCTCGGCCTCGAGCGCCTCGCGATGATCCTGCAGAACGTCGAGAACATGTACGAGACCGACCAGGTCCGCCCCGTCCTCGACAAGGCAGCCGAACTCAGCGGCCGCGAGTACACCAGCGCCGAATCGGACGACGACCCGCACCACACCGACGACGTCCGGATGCGCGTGGTCGCCGACCACATCCGCTCCGCGCTCATGCTGATCGCCGACGGCGTTTCGCCCTCGAACGAGGGCCGCGGGTACGTGCTCCGCCGGCTGATCCGCCGCGCCGTGCGCGCCATGCGCCTGCTCGGCGTCGAAAAGGCCTGCCTGCCGGACCTGCTCCCGGTCTCGCGGGACGCCATGAAGGGCGTCTACCCGGAGGTCGAACAGGACTTCGCGCGGATCAGCCGCATCGCGTACGCCGAGGAGAAGGCGTTCCTGCGCACCATCGCCTCAGGCACCGCGCGCCTCGAGGAGGCGGTCAAGGAATCCAAGGCCGCCAACCGGCCGCTTTCGGGCTCGGATGCCTTCGCCCTGCACGACACGTACGGCTTTCCCATCGACCTCACCCTTGAGATGGCGGAGGAGGCCGGACTCGCCGTCGACGCCGAGGGTTTCCGCTCGCTCATGCTCGAGCAGCGCCAGCGCGCTCAGGCCGACGCCCGCGGCAAGAAGGCCGGCCACGCCGACCTTTCGGTGTTCAACGACATCCTCGCGGCCGGGGAGACCATCTTCACCGGCTACGAGGAACTCACCACGGACGGCGTGGTCACCGGACTGCTGCGCAACGGACAGGCAACTCCGGTCGCCACCCAGGGCGAGGAGATTGAACTCGTCCTGGACCGCACCCCCTTCTACGCCGAATCGGGCGGCCAGGCCGCCGACGTCGGCCTGATCACCGGCGACGGGTTCGTCGTCGAGGTCCTTGACGTGCAGCGCCCCGTGAAGGGCCTCAACGTGCACAAGGCCGTCGTGCGGGAAGGTGAGATCACGCGCGGTGCCGCCGTCACCTCGGCCGTGGACCGCCAGCGCCGCAACGCGGGGGAGCAGGCCCACTCGGGAACCCACATCGTCCACGCTGCGCTGCACCAGATCCTCGGCCCCGAGGCCACCCAGCGCGGATCATTCAACAAGGCCGGCTACCTCCGCTTCGACTTCGCCTGGGGCGAGGGGATCAGCGCCGCGGCCAAGAGCGAGATCGAGGAGGTTTCGAACCTCGCCATCCGCAGCAACCACACCGTCGAAACCAAGATCATGCCCCTGGCCGAAGCCAAGGCACTCGGGGCGATGGCCCTCTTCGGTGAGGCGTACGGCGACAAGGTGCGCGTCGTGGAGATCAACGGAGACTGGTCCCGTGAACTGTGCGGCGGAACGCACGTCGATTCAACATCGCTGATCGGATCGCTGACGCTGCTCGGGGAGCAGTCGGTGGGTTCAGGAAACCGCCGCGTCGAGGCCCTCGTGGGCATGGACGCCTTCCGCCACCTCGCGGCCGAGCGCGCGCTCGTCACCGAGCTCTCTGAGATGCTTAAGGTTCCCTCGAACCAGCTCCCCGAACGGCTTTCCCTGACCCTGCAGAAGCTCAAGACCGCCGAGAAGGAACTTGAGCGGCTGCGCAACGAACAGCTCACCGCGGCAGCGGCCTCACTCGTCGACACGGCGGTTGACGTCGACGGGGTGCGCCTTATTGCCCACGACGCCGGAGCGGTCGGCGGCGCTGACGCCCTTCGGACGCTCGCCCTCGACCTGCGCGGACGCCTCGGCTCCGCTCCCGCCGTCGTCGCCGCAGCGGGCACCTCCAATGGGCGCCCGCTGATCCTCGTCGCAACCAACGAGGCGGCGCGCGCCGAAGGAGTCAAGGCAGGGGCGCTTGTGCGCACCGCGGCCGGAGTGCTCGGCGGCGGCGGAGGCGGGAAGGACGACGTCGCCCAGGGCGGCGGAGCCGACCCGGAGAAGGTGTCCGACGCCCTCGCAGCGATCCGCGCCGCAGTCGCGGCGCGCTGACCGGGCCGTCCCATGCCAGGAGACCACCCCGCGGGCCCGAAACTGGGCGTCGACGTTGGCATGGTGCGGGTAGGGCTGGCCGGCAGCGACCGTGACGGCCTCCTCGCAACCCCCATCCGGACCCTGAAACGGGACGCCAGGAGGAACAGCGACATCCGGGTCCTCGTCGAGGAGGCCCGCGAACGCGGCGCCGTCGAGGTGTTCGTCGGGCTGCCCCGCCAGCTCAGCGGGCGGGAAGCGGAGTCGGCCGCGATGGCCCGCGGCTACGCCCAACTGGTGGCCGACGCCCTCCAGGCCGCCGGCACGGACATCCCGGTTCGGCTCATCGACGAGCGGCTCAGCACCGTTTCGGCACACCGATCGTTGCGTCAGGCTGGATTGAGCAGCCGGGAACATCGTAAGGTAGTTGATCAGGTGGCTGCGGTTGAAATACTCCAGCATGCCATCGACATGCAACGTTCACTCGGACGGGACGTGGGGGAGCATGTCACCGCGCGTCAGCACAGCACACCTTCGGTTCCCTTGTTGGCCTCAATGGAGGAACCCGTCATTTCGGATAGCACATTGAGTGGGAAGGACCAGGAACTGTGAGTTCCCGTTACCCGCAGTCCCCGGCAGCCCATGACCCGGATGACCGGCACGCGGAAGGCGTCACCTATGAAGAGGAGCCTACGCTGGCTGAGCCGGTCGAGCAGTTTTTCCAGAACCAGGAATTGAGCCGCCGCGACCGGAACCGGAGGCCCTCCAAGTCCCGGCAGCGCCGCCGCCGCCGCCGGACCGTTGTCATGCTCGTCGTCGTCCTCGTCTTCGCAGGCGTTGTCTTCGGTGCCGCGATGATGCTGCGCGATGTCCTCGGACTCAATGACGTCAAGGACTACCCCGGGCCGGGAACCGAGGAAGTGGTCTTCACCGTCGCCGAAGGCGCCGGCCCCCTTTCCATTGGCGAGGGCCTTGAGGCGGCAGACATCGTGGCTGACTCCGGGGTGTTCGTATCGGCGCTCCAGGGCAAACTCGAGGGCAGGGAAGTGCAGCCCGGCGACTACGAGATGCGCCAGCAGATGTCTTCCGCCGACGCCGCCGCGGCGCTCCTCGACAGCGAATCGACGATGGTCTCCTACGCCGCCGTGGCCCGCGACCTGCGCCAGGGCGAAGTGTTCGCGATCCTCGCCGAGTCGACGGGCCTGCCTGCCGCGGAGTTCGAGGCGCTCAGCGCCAAGCCAGAGCAGTTCGGCCTGCCCAAGCAGGCACGCAGCCTCGAAGGGTACCTCCACCCGGGCGAATACCGGTTCGACGTCGAGGCGACCGCTCCGGAAATCATCAAGGAAATGGTCGCCAGGACCTTCGCCCAGCTCGAAGAGGACGGCATCACCGATCCCGCCGAGCAGTACCGCATCCTCACGATCGCGAGCATCATCCAGGCCGAAGCCGGAGAAGCCGATTATGCGTCGGTGGCCGGATCGATCATGAACCGGCTGAAGCCGGACAACACCGAAACCTCGGGCCTGATCCAGTCCGATGCAACGGTGACCTACGGGCTCAACCGCAAGAGCTACGACATCACGCCGGAGGAGAAGGCGGACAAGAAGAACCCGTACAACACCTACGCGAACCCGGGCCTGCCGGTCGGGCCGATCGGCTCCCCCAGCGAGGAGGCAATCGACGCGGCCGTCTCGCCGGCGGACGTGCCGTACTACTACTGGGTGACCGTCGACCTCGACACCGGGGAGACGAAGTTCTCAGAAACCCTCGCCGAGCACGCCCGCTATGTGGCCGAGTACCAGGCGTGGTGCGCCGACAACGCCGGACGCTGCGAGTAGGGGCTGCACCGGATGGGGAACGCCGCCGGGGCGCCGGCCGCCCGGGCGGCGGTGATCGGACACCCGATCGCCCATTCCAAGTCCCCGCTGCTCCACGCCGCCGCCTATGACGCCCTTGGCGTCGACTGCGACTACACGGCGCGTGACGTGGCACCTGAGGACCTGGCCCGCTTCGTGTCCTCGCTCAGGAGCGAGGACGGGTGGCGCGGCCTCTCGGTGACAATGCCGCACAAGGCGGCGGTGGCCGCAGCCACCGACTCGAACTCCGAGCTGGTGGAAACCCTCGGCGTGCTCAACACCGTCACCTTCAGCGGCGGTCCCGGGGCGGCGCGGCTCACCGGGCACAACACCGACGTCGCGGGTGTTGCGGGCGCGCTGCGCCACGCCGGTGCCGGCGTGCCGCGCGAGGCCGTCATCCTCGGCGGCGGCGGGACAGCCGCCGCGGCTGTCGCGGGCCTGCGCGACCTGGGCGCGCGGAGCGCGAGGGTCTACGTCCGCCGGGACGGCGCCGCGGAAGACCTCGGGCGCATTGGCTCCCGCCTCGGCATCCACGTCACCGGCCACCCCTGGGACGGCGCGGTGGAGGGGATCCGGGCCGCCGACGTCGTCATTTCCACCCTTCCACCGCACGCCGCGGACCCCCTTGCACGCTCCCTCGCCGCATCGCTCGAGGCCGCGCCGGCCGACCGGGCGGCCGGTGCACCCCCGCGGCTGCTGCTCGACGTCGCCTACGACCCGTGGCCGAGCGAGCTCGCCACGGCGTGGTCGCGTGCCGGCGGTCTCACGGTCCCTGGCCTTGAAATGCTCCTGTACCAGGCGGTCGAGCAGGTTCTCCTGTTCTTCCCCGAGGTTCCCGCCCTCGATGAAGGGGTCATAAACCGCATGTGTGACGCAGTCGGCGCACCCCGGCGCTGAACCGGTCCCCGCCGCATGGCAGTATTGGAGACATGTTGCGTTGGTTGACGGCCGGGGAATCCCACGGCCCCGCTGGAGTTGGAATCCTTGAAGGCATGCCCGCCGGAGTACCGGTGACCACTGCCGATATACAGGCGGCCCTTGCACGCCGGCGCCTGGGCTATGGTCGCGGTGCCCGGATGAAATTCGAGCAAGACACGGTGAGGCTGCTCGGCGGCATCCGCCACGGACTTACCCAGGGCGGGCCCATCGCCATCGAGGTCGCCAACTCGGAATGGCCCAAATGGGAACGCGTCATGTCCGCCGACCCTGTCGATCCTGAAGAACTCGAATCCCTCGCCCGCAACGCCCCGCTCACCCGGCCGCGCCCGGGCCACGCCGACTTCACCGGCATGCAGAAGTACGGGTTCGGCGAGGCCCGCCCGGTCCTCGAAAGGGCAAGCGCCCGCGAGACCGCGACCCGGGTGGCCCTCGGCACCGTTGCCGCACGGTTCCTCGGGGAACTCGGAGTGCACATGGTGAGCCACACGGTCTCGATCGCCTCGGTGTCGCTGCCCACGAACTCCCCGGTGCCCGTACCCTCCGACGTGTTCGCCCTCGACCAGGACCCCCTGCGTTGCTTCGACCGCGACACCTCTGAAGCCATGGTCGCCGAGGTGGACGCGGCCCACAAGGATGGCGAAACCCTCGGCGGTGTCGTCGAAGTTGTCGTGTACGGCCTTCCGCCGGGACTTGGCAGCTACGTCCACTGGGACCGCCGGCTCGACTCGCGCCTGGCTGCAGCGCTCATGGGCATCCAGGCCATCAAGGGTGTCGAGATCGGTGACGGGTTCCTTACCGCCTCCCGCCGCGGAACCGTTGCCCACGACGAGATCCTGCGCAACGACTCGGGCCGGATTGTGCGCGGGACGAACCGCGCCGGCGGAATCGAAGGCGGGATGAGCATCGGCGACACGCTGCGCGTGCGTGCGGCGATGAAACCGATCGCCACCGTTCCACGCGCCCTCTCCACGATCGACGTGAGCACCGGCGAAGCGGCAAAGGCCCACCACCAGCGCTCGGACGTATGCGCCGTCCCCGCCGCGGGCGTCGTCGCCGAGGCGATGACCGCCCTCGTGCTCGCCGAGGCCGTCACCGAGAAGTTCGGCGGCGACTCACTTGGCGAAACGGCGAGGAACCTCAAGAGCTACCTCGACAACATCCCCGAGTCCCTAGGGTCGGCTGCCTACTGATGCCTTCTCCAACGCGGCGCTTCGTGTTCACGGGGCCAATGGCGACGGGGAAATCCGCTGTGGGGCGGGCCGTCGCGGCCCGGCACGGAATGACCTTCATCGACACCGACCGCAGGATCACCGAGCGGCACGGCCCGATCCCCGGGATCTTCGAGCGCGGCGGCGAGGAACTGTTCCGGCGGATCGAGGCGGACATCGTGCGCGAAGTGCTCGACACCGACGCCGGCGCGCTCGTTGTCTCGCTCGGCGGGGGAGCGGTCCTCGACGCCGGCACCCGGTCGCTGCTGCGCGCCGAGTGCGTGATCCTCCTCGACGCCGACCTCGCAACGGTGCTGCCACGGATCCGCGGCGGATCCTCGCGCCCCATGCTCAGCGGCGACCCCGGCAGGCGCTGGACCGACCTCTACGCCCAACGACACCCTCTCTACCTTGAGGTCGCCGACATCGTCGTCGACACCCGCGGACGCACCCTGCGGTGCGTCATCGCCGCGGTGGAAGAGCTTCTTGACCTGAACGAAGACCCAATGAAAAGGACGCCCGGACATGGCACCTGAGCCCACGATCATCCCGGTAACCGGGACCACCCCCGAGGCCGCCTACGACGTCGTCGTGGGCCGCGGGCTCCTCGGCCGGCTCCCCGGAATCCTCGGCGAGCGGGTGCGCCGGGTGCTGGTCATCCACCCCCGGGCGCTGCGGGCGACGGGCGACACGGTGCGGGCCGAACTCGCCGACGCCGGATTCACCGCGGTCACGGCGGAAATCCCCGACGCCGAGGAGGGCAAGCACATCCAGGTGGCTGCCTTCTGCTGGCAGGTCCTCGGCCAGAACGACTTCACCCGCTCGGACGCCGTCGTCACCGTTGGCGGCGGCGCCGTGACCGACCTGGGCGGCTTCGTCGCCGCCACCTGGCTGCGCGGGGTCAAGGTTGTGCACCTGCCCACCAGCCTGCTGGCCATGGTCGACGCCGCGGTCGGAGGCAAGACCGGCATCAACACGGCCGAGGGCAAGAACCTCGTCGGCGCCTTCCACCCGCCGGCCGCAGTGCTGGCCGACCTCGACGCGCTCGACACCCTCCCGAAGAACGAACTCGTCACCGGCATGGCCGAAGTGGTGAAATCCGGATTCATCGCCGACCCGGTCATCCTCGACCTCATCGAGGCGGACACCGAGGCCGTTTCCGACGCCCGTTCCGACACCGTGCGGGAACTGATCGAGCGGACCATCGCCGTGAAGGCCGCGATTGTCTCGGAGGACCTTCGCGAATCGGGACGGCGGGAGCACCTCAACTACGGCCACACGCTCGGCCACGCCATCGAACTCGCCGAGCGGTACTCCTGGCGCCACGGGGCCGCCGTGTCCGTGGGCCTGGTCTTCGCCGCCGAACTCTCCCGCATGGTGGGCCGGCTCAACGACACCGACGCCGACCGGCACCGCACCATCCTCGAATCCCTGGGTCTTCCGGTCACCTACCGCAGGGACCGCTGGGCTGCCCTGCTCGATGGAATGCGCAGGGACAAGAAATCGCGCGGCGACCTGCTGCGGTTCGTGGTGCTCGACGGCATTGCCCGGCCGGGCATGCTCGAGGTCCCGGACACGTCGCTGCTGTTTGCCGCCTACCAGGAAATCGCTTCCTAAGGCCCCTCCAGCGACGCATTGCGCCCAGAGGGTAGACTTGTCTCTGGACTTTCACCGGGCTGCCCCGTGCCTGAGGCCAGACGCAGCCCTCCATTTCTCCGATCGACGAAAGTGAACCTGTGGCGACCACGAACGACATCAAGAACGGCACCGTGCTCAAGCTCGAGGGCAACCTCTGGAACGTGCTCGAGTTCCAGCACGTCAAGCCGGGCAAGGGTGGTGCGTTCGTGCGCACCAAGATGCGCAACATCCTCTCGGGCAAGGTGGTGGACAAGACGTTCAACGCCGGCCTGAAGATCGAGACGGCAACGGTCGACCGCCGTGACTACCAGTACCTGTACAAGGACGGCGAAGACTTCGTCTTCATGGACACCACGGACTACGACCAGATCACCGTGCCTGGCAAGACCGTCGGCGACGCCGAGAACTTCATGCTCGAAAGCCAGATGGTGACGATCGCCATGCACGAAGGTTCGGCCCTCTACATCGAGCTGCCGCCGTCCGTCGTCCTCGAAATCACCTACACCGAGCCGGGCCTGCAGGGCGACCGCTCCACCGGCGGAACGAAGCCGGCCACCGTCGAAACCGGCCATGAAATCCAGGTTCCGCTGTTCCTGGTCACCGGCACCAAGGTCAAGGTCGACACCCGCACCGGCGATTACCTGGGACGCGTCAACGAGTGAGTGCACGCAGCAAGGCCCGACGCCGGGCGCTGGATATTCTGTTCGAAGCTGAGCAGCGCTCGGTCACCCCGGTCGAGGTGATCAAGGCCCGCCGGGAAAAGACGGACATGATTATCGCCGACTACTCGGTCGACGTCGTTGAGGGAGTGCTCTCGCACGCGGAGGAGATCGACGAGTACCTCAGCACCTACTCGCAGGGCTGGACCCTTGACCGGATGCCTGCCGTCGACCGCATGATCCTGCGCATCGGCACCTGGGAGCTGCTGTTCAACGATGACGTCCCGGACGGCGTGGCCGTGAGCGAAGCGGTTGAGCTTGCCAAGATCCTCTCAACCGACGAATCCCCCGTGTTCATCAACGGACTGCTGGGCAGGCTTCAGCAGCTCAAGCCGACGCTGCTCGCCTAGGCGCGGAGCGGGCAACACGGCGCGCGGGAGAATTTCCGGCGGCTGCCCGCGACGTATGAGAGGCTGAGCCATGGCCACAGTCGACCAGCAGCCCTCTGCCACAGCCGCGCCTTCCGGGGCCGCCGGTCTGGAGAGGGCCCGTCACCGAATGGTGGAGGCGGTCCTGACCGCCCGGCTCGACTGCGAGAACGCTGAACCGAACGCCGATCCCGGGCGCTACGCCGAGGCGCAACGGCGCCTCTCCGCAGCAGTACGGAGCCTTGAGCAGATCGACGAGCGCCTCCACGAGGAGCGGCTGCTGCGACTCCAGGGGGCCTCGGACGGCGTTCTCGAGTTCTCCTGAATCCACGCCTGCCGTACAAGCGCAGCGCTCGGCCGGGTCACGCAACCGACCCCACGTGGCAGGTGCGGGCGCCCGGGTGTAGGCTCCACGGCTACAAGCGTTGGATAACGAAGAAGGCCTGAGGTTGTCTGATGAGCGTAGACAGCGATGCGGTGGGCAGTCCGGTCGCCGGTTCAGGCGGGCCCGGTCTTCGGGTGGTGCCGCGCAGCCGGGCCGATCCAGCCCATCCGCTGATCGCCTCGCACGAGGCCGAGGTGCGGCTGCGGGTCCTCAAGGCCGCACGCGTCCTGATCGACCGGCGAACGTACGACGCGGTCACAATTGATGCGGTTGCGAGGGCATCCGGGGTGAGCAAATCAACGCTGTATCGGTACTGGCCGTCGCGTCAGCTGCTGGTGCTCGAAGCGTTCACCTACAAGACGAACCTCCTGACCAACGTCGACGACACCGGCGATGTTGCACGGGACCTGCACGCCTACCTTGTCGCCTTGACCTACTGCCTCAGGGCCGGCGGGGCCGCATCGACGGTCGCCAACCTGCTGGCCGAAGCGATCCGCAGCGAGGAGTTCGCGGCCCAGTTCAAGCAGACGCTGCTGCGAGAACGGCGCCACGGGTTCCTGGCAATCCTGCACCGGGGACGAGGCCGTGGACAGATCCGCGACGACGTCGACCTTGTCGTGGTGATCGACGCCGTCTACGGGGCCGTCCACCACCGGCTCATTGCCACCGGGCAGCACATTGACGGGCCGTTCCTGCGGAACCTCACCCGCTTCGCAATCGACGGGACGGCGACCCCGGAATACCTTGAGAGCTACCGTACGCGGAAGTGAGTTCGGCCGTCGCGGGACGGCGGCCCCGGAGTTCCCGGCCCGCTGCCTCACGCGTTGAGGTCGCGCCTCCTCAGCGCCGCCACTGCGGTGCCCACCAGGACAGCTGCCAGCAGCGCCATCCAGGCCAGCGGCACCGGATCGAAAGCCGCGCCCGGCACCTGCGGCACCAGTCCGAACGGTTCGGCCTCAAGCATGAACTCCGGAAGGTTGAGAACCGTGCCGTAGAGGCCGGTGAGCAGCGAGAGGACAACGGCCGCCCACACCCACCAGGTGCCCGCGGCGAGCCCGTAGGCGAGTGCCGCGAGCCCGGCGAAGCACACGACCAGCGGCAGGTAGGCGAGCGATGAAGCGGTGAGCTCGCCGGTGAGCGGCTCGCCGGAGCTGAGCGAGGCACCGGCGCCGAGCCCGAAGCCCGACGCCAGAAGCAGGAGCACCCCCGATGTCACGGCCACGAGCAGCGAGCTCAGGAGCACCCGCGTGCGCCCTGCTCCAGCGGAGAGCAGGAGCGCCGTGCGTCCCTCGGACTCCTCCTTGCGGAGCCTGCCCACGCCCACCACCGCCTGGACGGCGACGGCCATGGCGAAGTACTTCAGGAATGCGGCGAGAGCGCCGCGGAGGACGTCGCCGCCGTCGACACCACCGATCACCTCAGCGAGCTGGGGCTGGGACTCGAAACTCTTGACGATGGAACGGGCCATCGTGCCGGTCAGGAAGGCGAAAACGAAAAGGCCGGCGCACCAGCTGGTGATGCTGCCCCGCTCAAGCCGGGCGAGAAGGCCTGCCGGACCGGTGAGGAACCGGGTGCCTTCGCGGCGTCCGGGCCGGGCGGCGATGAGGCCTTCACCGAGGTCGCGCCGGGCAGCCAAGAGGTAGGCGGCCACGACGAACACGGCGGCGAGGCCCAGGCACAGCAGCAGGGGCCACCACCGCAGCTCGACGAAGGCCCGGGTCTGCTGAACCCAGCCGATGGGCGAGAGCCAGGACAGCGCACTCCCGCCGAGCTGCCGGGCATCACCGATCCCGCGGAGGAGGAAGGCGCCCCCGATCACTGTGCCGGCCATCCCTGTGGCCGTCCTGGCGCTTGCGGAAAGCTGCGCGGTGACGGCCGCCGCCGCCCCGAAGACGACGCCGGCGAGTCCGACGCCCAGCACGAGGGCCGCCGAGTCCGCCGGCCGCAGGCCGTTGGCGGCCATTGCCGCGAACAGCGCTACCCCCACGGCCAGGTTGGCTCCGGCCAGGACGCCAAGCGCGGCCGTCAGCTGGGCATGGCGGCCGACGATACCGGCCCGGACGAGCTCGGCGCGCCCGGTTTCCTCCTCCGCCCGGGTGTGCCGGATGACAAGGAACACGGACATGAGCCCGACCGCGATGGCGAGCATCCCCGCCACTTCGTTGGCAAGCATCGTTCCGAGCGTGTAGTTATCAAGGCCGTAGCCGGGGCCGGAGAGGAGGGCCCCCGCCGGATCCTTCATGATCGCAGCGCGTGTCTGGAGCGCCTCCGCGCTTCCGTAGGCGAGCGGGATGACGGCTCCGAAGTAGCCGACGACGCCTCCCACGCAGAGCGCCCATACGGGGATGCGCACCCGCTCGCGGCGCGCGGCGAAGCGGATCAGCCGCACCGCTCCGGTCAGCGGGCCGGGATCGGCAGCGGAGCGGTGGGCAGCAGCGCGGGAGACGGCGCGGCTCACCGCGTGCTCCCTGCCACAGGCGCCGAGCCACCCACCCCATAGTGGTGGACGAACAACTCCTCGAGCGTCGGCGGGGTGGTGGTCAAGGCCCTGATGCCCAGCGGCAGCAGGTGCTCAAGCACGCCCGGGAGTGCGTCGTTCTCGACGGTGAAGTGCACCCGGTCGCCCTCGCGCTGAACGTCGTGGACCCCTCGAAGCAGCGCAACGCTTGTCGCGTCGCCGTCGCAGGTCACCGAAACCGCCGCCCGGGCCAGGTGCCGCATCTCGCTGAGTGTTCCCGACTGCACCGTGCGGCCCTGCCTGATGATTGTCACCTTGTCGCACAGCGCTTCGACCTCGGCCAGGATATGGCTCGACAACAGCACTGTCCGGCCCTGCGCGGCGGCCTCGCGGATGCATTCCTGGAAGACCCGTTCCATCAGCGGGTCGAGGCCGGAGGTCGGCTCGTCGAGGATCAGCAGTTCGACGTCGCTGGCCAGCGCCGCGACGAGCGCCACCTTCTGCCGGTTGCCCTTGGAGTAGGAGCGGGTCTTCTTCGACGGATCGAGCTCGAACCGGAGCAGCAGCTCGTCCCGGCGCCTCCGGGCCGCCCCGCCGCGCAGGCCAAGGAGGAGGTCGATCGCCTCGCCGCCGGTGATTTTGGGCCAGAGGTTCACCTCTCCGGGTACGTAGGAAAGGCGGCGGTGCAGGCTCACCGCCCTCGCCCACGGGTCCTCCCCAAACAACAGGGCAGTGCCAGCATCGGCCCTGAGCGCCCCGAGCAGCACCCGGATCGTGGTTGATTTCCCCGCACCGTTGGGGCCGAGGAAGCCGTGGACTTCGCCGGCCTCAAGCCTCAGGTCGAGCGCATCGAGCGCGCGGACCACCCCGAAATTCTTGGTGAGTTGCTGTACTTCAATGACTGGAGGCATCGCCAGCTCCTGAAGGAAAGGAAAAATGAGGGAGGTGGATCGCCAAGTGGGCGATGAGGGCGGCAGCTTCATCCGCCAGCGCCGCGCAGCGGTCTAGGGGGCGGGTTCTTCCGGCGGCGGATGCGGCAGCCGCGCCAGGTATGCCTCGAGCATTGAGCGGTCGGCCAGCAGACCCTGCGAATACAGTTCCAGGGCGGGCACCGCGTTGCGGGCGAGGTAGCCCCGGAACGTTTGAGTCAAATCAGCTGACGGACCCGGCGCGTCGAGGTTCAGGTCGAGGAGCATCGCTCCGAACCCCTGCATTGTCAGATAGCGGGCGCGTGCCTTCTCATCCACGGAGGGAAGGATGGTTCCAGCACTGACCCCCGCGGCGATCCACGCCTCGGCGTCCTCCGTGAAATGGTCAAGGAAGGCCCGGGCGCCCTGCCCGCCCTCCTGAAGGCAGCGCAGGGCATAGGCAGCCAACGGTGCCGAATCCTCAAGGGCGGCCAGATCGAGGAGTCGCTCGGAGGGGCCGCCGGGAGCTACGGCTTCTCGCTTGTAGTCCCGGATCCTGCCCAGGACATAGTCGTCGCAGGCAGCCCGCAGCCCGTCCTTGGACCCGAAGTGGTGAAGGATGAGTCCAGGGCTGACGCCCGTCTCGCGGGCGATGGCCCTGACGCTCACCGTGAAGCCATCGCGCCCGAACAGCAGCACGGCGGCGTCCCGAAGCCGTGCCCGGCTCGTCCGGTCATCGGTGGCCGCTTCGAGCCGCCCCGCCTGTGCTGAACGCATGTTCAGGATTTTAAACGGTTGTTCACCCGGTGCCAAGAGGCATCGGCAGCGGTAGGAGCTACCGCCTTCCCGAGGTGATCGAAAAGATCCGCGCGCGGTGGAACGCCGCCTGGTCGAGAAGGCTCCGTTCTTCCTGCACCGCGTCCCGCGCTGCGCCGCGGCCGCTGAGAATGCGCTGCCGTGTGAAGGCCAGCCGGGCCGCCGTCGTGATGAACGCGGCCATCTCCGCGCCGGCCCCCACGCTTCCGGCCCACGACAGCGCCTGCCGGCGTCCCGGGTGGGTGGCGAGCATGTGGACCTCCTGCGGGCTGAACCATCCCGCCGACGCATAGTCGCCAAGCCGGGATTCGGTAAGTCGGCGCTCGGCCCGGCGCAGCATCAGAACGAAGAGGACAGCCGCGATGAACAGGGGCACCTGGACGAACAGGTAGAACGAGAAGAAATCGTCGAACAGCAGGACGGTCCCGCCGTTCCAGAGCATGTGCCCGGCGATCGCGGGGAGCAGGCCGAGGACGAAGGCCGGAAGGATCCGCCCGGCACCCCCTCCGCGGCTCACAGCGAGTCCCAGCACGAACCCGAGCGCCGCGGTGAACATGACGTGGGCGAACGGCGAAAACAGGCCCCGCAGCACGAAGACCCCAACCAGCCCGCCAAGGCTTCCCGACTCCTGGACCGCCGAACTGAAGTAGAGGATGTTCTCGGTGAACGCGAAGCCGGCGGCCACCGTTCCCGCGTAGACGATTCCGTCGACAGGCCCGTCGAAGTGGCTCCGGCGGGAGAAGACGAGGATGAGCACGCCCAGGCCCTTGGCGAATTCCTCGACCAGCGGCGCCTGCAGCACCGGCCCGATGATATTGGTGTCGGTGGAGTTCAGGGCCGCGCCAAGCAGCCCCACAACGTAGCTTCCCAGCAGCAGGGTCACCAGCACCGAGACCCCGGCGCCCCACAGGAAGGCGAACCACAGGGCGCCGCGCGGTTCGGGATCCCACCGGTCGATCCAGCGGATGCCCAGCACGCAGATGCCCAGCGGAATGAGGGCCAGGACCGCGCAGACCACCAGCGCCGTCGTCCCGAGCGAGAGGGAAAGGAACCAGACCAGCGCGGCAAGCACGAACCCGGCGACAACGATGAGGGCGATGTTCAGGGCGCCGGGCCCACGCCGCACGGGTGCCTTCCACACCGGAGCAAGTGTCTCGGGGGAATTGTGCGGCGGCCCGGGCTGCCCGGGATGGGTTGTGGAACGCTCCCACCAGTCGTGCCTCTGAAACTGATCTGTGCCCGGGCGGGCTTCCAACGGGTCATTCATCGACATAGGAACACCCTATTCGGCATCGGCGCTGTGATAGTTTTGAAAGCGCAACCACCCTTTAAGTTCCGTCCAGTGAGGCGGGGAAGGAGGAAGCGTGTTATGACCGTGCCTGCACCGCATTCCGGAGCCGCACCGCGCGTTGTTCTCGCCGAAGCCGATATAGACCGCGCACTTACCCGCATCGCCCACGAGATCCTCGAGGCCAACAAGGGGCCCGCCGACCTCGTGCTCCTGGGGATCCCCAGAAGGGGCTACCCCCTGGCACAGCGGCTCGCCCGCAAGATCGCTGCGGTGAACCCCGGTGTCGACCCCGCAGCCATCACCGGCCAGCTCGACGTCACGATGTACCGCGACGACCTCCAGCGCAATCCCACACGGCCGCCGCTGGCCACCCAGCTGCCGCCGTCGGGCATTGACGACAAGGTCGTGGTCCTTGTCGACGACGTGCTCTACTCCGGCCGCACCATCCGCGCCGCCCTCGATGCGATAGTGGACCTGGGACGACCCCGCATCGTCCGCCTGGCCGTCCTCGTTGACCGCGGGCACCGGGAGCTGCCGATCCGCGCCGACCATGTGGGAAAGAACCTTCCCACGTCATCCTTCGAGCGGGTCCGCGTGCACCTCGAGGAAATCGACACCCGCGACGGGGCCCCCGTCAACGAGGTCGTCATCGAGGCGGCCGCGTGAGGCATCTGCTGACCACCCAGGACCTCTCCTACATCGACGCGCTGCGCCTGCTCGACGTCGCCGAGGAAATGTCGGCCGTCGGGGAGCGCGAAATCAAGAAACTTCCCGCCCTGCGGGGGCGCACGGTGGTGAACCTCTTCTACGAGGATTCAACCCGCACCCGGATCTCCTTCGAGGCGGCCGCCAAGCGGCTCTCCGCCGACGTCATCAACTTCGCAGCCAAGGGCTCCTCGGTGTCCAAGGGCGAATCCCTGAAGGACACGGCGCAGACCCTCGAGGCGATGAGCGCCGACGCCGTGGTGATCCGGCACTCCGCCTCCGGCGCACCGGCCCGCCTCGCGGCGTCGGGATGGATCGACGCCGCCGTGCTCAACGCCGGTGACGGCACCCACGAGCACCCCACCCAGGCCCTCCTCGACGCCTTCACGCTGCGCCGGCACTGGGCCCGGCTCGCCGGGCACCCCTCCAAGGGAACCGACCTGGCCGGGATGCGCGTGCTGATCGTCGGTGACATCCTTCACTCCCGCGTCGCGCGGTCCAACGTATGGCTGCTCAAGACGCTGGGCGCCCACATCACCCTCGTCGGCCCGCCGACCCTGCTGCCCGTGGGCATCGGATCGTGGCCGTGCACGGTGCGCTACGACCTCGATCAAGCGCTCGCCGAACGGCCCGACGCCGTCATGATGCTCCGGCTCCAGGCCGAGCGCATGAACGCGGCATTCTTCCCCTCCACCCGCGAGTACTCGCGGCGCTGGGGCTTCGACGAGGGCCGGCTGCACGCGCTCGACACCCTCGGACTCGACGACACCGTCATTATGCATCCGGGGCCGATGAACCGGGGGCTCGAGATCTCCTCGGCCGCCGCCGATTCGCCCCGCTCCACGATCCTCGCCCAGGTGCGCAACGGGGTCTCGGTGCGGATGGCCGCCCTCTACCTGCTCCTGTCCGGAGACCACCACGCCGACGGGCCGGCCGGGAACACCACAACCCCCGCCGCCCAGATTCCCAGCACGAAGGAGCCAGCACCATGAACGGCACACAACCGGCCCCCCGCGGCCAGTACCTGGTAAAGGGTGCCTCGGTGCTCGGCGGAGCGCGGCAGGACCTGCTGGTCAGCGACGGCGTCATCGCGGCGGTCGGCGCTTCAGCGGCTGCCGGGGCGACCGGCGGAGACGTCACCGTTGTCGATGCGGCCGGCCTCATTGCCCTGCCCGGGATGGTCGACCTTCACACCCACCTGCGGGAGCCGGGCCGGGAGGACGCCGAAACCGTGGAGACCGGCTCGCGCGCCGCGGCCCTCGGCGGGTTCACCGCCGTCCACGCAATGGCCAACAGCATGCCGGTGGCGGACACCGCCGGCGTGGTTGAGCAGGTGTACAGCCTCGGCCGGAAGGCCGGCTGGGTTGAGGTCCGGCCCGTGGGGGCGGTCACCGTCGGCCTTGCCGGCGAGCGCATGGCCGAGCTCGGCGCGATGGCCGAATCGCGTGCCCGGGTGCGGGTCTTCTCCGACGACGGCATCTGCGTCTCCGACCCGGTGCTCATGCGGCGCGCCCTCGAGTACGTCAAGGCGTTCGACGGCGTCATCGCCCAGCACGCGCAGGAACCCCGGCTCACCGAGGGAGCGCAGATGAACGAAGGCGAGGTGTCCGCCGTCCTCGGGCTCGCCGGATGGCCGGCCGTCGCGGAGGAGAGCATCATTGCCCGCGACGTGCTCCTCGCCCAGCACGTGGATTCCCGGCTCCATGTATGCCACGTCTCGACGGCGGGCTCCGTGGAGATCCTTCGCTGGGCGAAAGCCCGGGGCATCCGCGTCACCGCCGAAGTTACCCCGCATCACCTCCTGCTGACCGACGAGCTGGTCCGCAGCTACGACCCGGTGTACAAGGTGAATCCGCCGCTGCGCACCTCAACGGACGTCCAGGCACTGCGCGAGGCGCTCGCCGACGGCACGATCGACATCGTCGGAACCGACCACGCCCCGCACCCGAGCGAGCACAAGGAGTGCGAGTGGGCGCAGGCCGCGATGGGCATGACGGGCCTTGAAACCGCGCTGTCGGTGGTGCAGCACACCATGGTCGAAACGGGCCTGCTCGACTGGGCGGGGTTCGCCCGCGTCACCTCCGTCCGCCCCGCCGAGATCGGCCGCCTCGGACATCAGGGCCGGCCGCTGGAGCAGGGCGAACCGGCGAACTTCACATTGGTCGACCCGAATGCGCGCTGGACGGTCGACCCCCATAAAATGGCCACAATGGGACGCAACAGCCCGTTCGCCGGGCTCGAACTTCCCGGCCGGGTCGTCGCCACGTTCTACCACGGGCACCCCACCGTCCTCGATGGAGCCCTCAACACACCGTTCGTTTCAGCTGCAGAGGAATCCGCGTGGATTGGTTAGGACCGGTCGCAGCCGCGGCAGGAATCATAGTGCTCATCGCCGGCCTGATGGCGCTCGGCTGGCGTGGGCGGCTGCGCCGCCAGTCAGCGGTTGCCGCCCCGCCTCCGGTGCCGGCCGACCCGGGCCGCGTCCTCTTCGAGGCCGAGGGCCAGTACGTTGCAACCACCACGGCCGGGGACTGGCTCGACCGGATCGCCGTGCACGGGCTGGGACTCCGGTCGGAGGCAGTGGCCACAGTGCACCCCACCGGGGTGCTGCTGGCCCGCAGGGGCGCCCCCGACGTCTTCATCCCGCGCGAGGCGCTGACCGGCGTGCGGTTCGAGCGCGGCATGGCGGGCAAGTTCGTCGAGAAGGACGGACTGGTCCTGATGACCTGGCTGCTCGGGGGGCAGAAGGTCGACACCGGCTTCCGCACCCGGCACGCCTCCGACAAGACCCAGCTGCTCGCCGCGGTGGCGGCACTCGCACCTGGCATAGACACAACCGACGTCATCAAAGGCAGGAAGTCCAAGTGACACTTACGAACTCGTCCGCCAGTCCCGCGCTGCTCGTCCTTGAGGACGGACGGACCTTCCGGGGCAGCAGTTACGGCGCCGAGGGAACGGCCCTCGGTGAGGCGGTCTTTGCCACGGGCATGACCGGCTACCAGGAAACCATCACCGATCCTTCCTACGCACGGCAGCTCGTGGTGCAGACGGCACCCCACATCGGAAACACGGGCGTGAACGCCGACGACGCCGAGTCCCGCCGCATCTGGGTTGCCGGGTACATCGTGCGCGACGCCGCCCGCCGCCCTTCGAACTGGCGTTCGGAACAGAGCCTTGACGATCAGCTGCGCGAGCAGGGGGTCGTGGGGATTGAGGGAGTCGACACACGCGCCCTGACCCGGCACCTGCGCGAACGCGGCGCGATGAAGGCGGGAATCTTCTCGGGGCCCGCCGCCCTGGCTCCGGAAGCCCGGCTCCTCGAAGAGGTGCAGTCCCAGGACTCAATGGCCGGTGCCCGCCTCGCCGAGGAGGTCAGCGCCGACTCGGCCTACACCGTCGAACCGTCCGACCACGGCTGGACGGAGGAACCACGCTTCACCGTCGCCGCCCTCGACCTCGGCATCAAGACGATGACGCCGAAACACTTCGCCCAGCGCGGGGTACGCACCGTCGTCTTCCCCGCCGACACCGCCTTCGAGGAACTGACGAAGGCAGGGCCCGACGGCGTGTTCATGTCGAACGGGCCTGGTGACCCCGCCACCGCCGACGTCCAGGTGGAACTGCTGCGGAAGGTCCTTGCGGCGGGCATCCCTTTCTTCGGCATCTGCTTCGGCAACCAGATCCTCGGCCGGGCCCTCGGCTTCGGCACCTACAAGCTGCCCTACGGCCACCGCGGCATCAACCAGCCGGTGCTCGACCGGCGCACCGGCAGGGTCGAAATCACCTCCCAGAACCACGGTTTCGCCGTCGACGCGCCCCTTGACGGACCTGTCGACGCGCCCCAGGGCGGGTTCGGCCGCGTGGAGGTCAGCCATATCAGCCTCAACGACAACGTGGTGGAGGGCCTCGCGTGCCTCGACCTTCCCGCCTTCTCGGTGCAGTACCACCCCGAAGCCGCCGCCGGACCGCACGATTCGGCCTACCTCTTTGACCGCTTCATCGAGCTGATGAGCGCCACGCAGCGCACCACCCAGGAGAACAACTGATGCCCCGCAGAATCGATCTCAAGAGTGTCCTGGTCATCGGCTCCGGCCCGATCGTCATCGGGCAGGCAGCCGAATTCGACTACTCCGGAACGCAGGCCCTGCGGGTCCTGAAGGAGGAGGGCCTGCGGGTCATCCTCGTGAACTCAAACCCGGCGACAATCATGACCGATCCCGAGTTTGCCGATGCCACCTATGTGGAGCCGATCACCCCGGAGGTGGTCGCCAAGATCATTGAGAAGGAACGCCCCGACGCCCTCCTTCCCACCCTCGGCGGGCAGACCGCGCTGAACACCGCCATCGCCCTGGACAAGAACGGCATCCTTGAGAAGTTCGGCGTCGAGCTGATCGGCGCGAACATCGCCGCAATCGAACTGGGGGAGGACCGCGAAAAGTTCAAGGGCGTCGTTGAGCGCTGCGGCGCCGAATCCGCGCGCTCCGTGATCATCCACACCCTCGACGAGGCGCTCGCGGCGGCCGATGACCTGGGTTACCCGATGGTGGTCCGCCCCTCGTTCACCATGGGCGGACTCGGCTCCGGCCTTGCCTACACCGAAGCGGACCTGCGCCGCATCGTGGGCCAGGGCCTCCAGTACAGCCCCACCAGCGAGGTCCTCCTCGAGGAGAGCATCCTGGGCTGGAAAGAGTACGAGCTCGAGATGATGCGCGACAAGAACGACAACGTGGTGGTTGTCTGCTCCATCGAGAACGTCGACCCCGTTGGGGTCCACACCGGCGACTCGATCACCGTCGCCCCTGCCCTGACCCTCACCGACCGCGAGTACCAGCGGCTGCGCGACATCTCGATCGCCGTCATCCGCGAGGTTGGCGTCGACACCGGCGGGTGCAACATCCAGTTCGCCGTCGAACCGGCGACAGGGCGCGTCGTCGTCATTGAAATGAATCCGCGCGTCTCGCGCTCATCGGCGCTCGCGTCGAAGGCCACCGGGTTCGCGATCGCGAAGATCGCCACCAAGCTTTCCCTTGGCTACACACTCGACGAGATTCCGAACGACATCACGCAGAAGACCCCCGCCTCCTTCGAACCGACGCTCGACTACGTCGTGGTGAAAGTCCCGCGCTTCGCCTTCGAGAAGTTCCCGGCAGCCGACACGACGCTGACCACCACGATGAAGTCCGTGGGCGAGGCGATGGCCATGGGCCGCAACTTCACCGAGGCGCTGCAGAAGGCGCTGCGCTCACTCGAGCAGAAGGGCTCACAGCTCTCGTTCGCGCCGGTCCCGGAGTCGGAGGTCGCCGGCCTCATCGAGGCCGCCCGCCGCCCGACGACCGAGCGGCTGTCCCAGGTCCAGCGCGCCCTGCTCGGCGGGGCGTCGGTCGAGGAGGTCTTCGAGGCAACGGCCATCGACCCCTGGTTCCTCGACCAGCTCGTCCTTCTGAACGAGATCGCCGAGCAGGTCCGCTCCGCCCCCGCGGTGACCGAAGCGGTGCTCCGCCTCGCCAAGCGCCACGGCTTCTCCGACGAGCAGATCGGGCAGCTGACCTCAACCCCCGAGGCAGTGGTGCGCGGTGTCCGGCACGCGCTGGGTGTGCGCCCCGTCTTCAAGACCGTCGACACCTGTGCCGCCGAATTCGCCGCCTACACCCCGTACCACTACTCCTCCTACGACGAGGAGGATGAGGTTGCGCAGCACGAGAAGCCCTCGATCATCATTCTCGGTTCCGGGCCCAACCGGATCGGGCAGGGCATCGAGTTCGACTACTCGTGTGTCCACGCCACGATGGCCCTGCGGGCCGCCGGCCACGAGACCGTCATGATCAACTGCAACCCCGAGACGGTCTCCACCGACTACGACATCTCCACCCGGCTCTACTTCGAGCCGCTCACCCTCGAGGACGTCCTGGAGGTCATCGCGGCAGAGCAGCGCACCGGCGGCGTCATGGGCGTGTTCGTCCAGCTCGGGGGACAGACGCCGCTGAAGTTGGCCCAGGAACTGGCCGACGCCGGCATCCCCATCCTCGGCACGTCGCCGGAGGCCATTGACCTGGCGGAGCACCGCGGCGCCTTCAGCCGGGTACTCGACACGGCCGGCCTCATTTCGCCGAAGAACGGCACGGGGGTGTCCTTCGAGGACGCCAAGAAGATCGCCGACGAGATCGGCTACCCCGTGCTGGTGCGCCCCTCCTACGTCCTCGGCGGGCGCGGCATGGAAATCGTCTACGACGAACCGAACCTCTCCCGGTACATCGCCAACGCCACGGAGATCACCCCCGACCACCCGGTGCTGATCGACCGGTTCCTCGAGGACGCCATCGAGATCGACGTCGACGCCCTGTACGACGGCACCGAGATGTACCTCGGGGGCATCATGGAGCACATCGAGGAAGCCGGAATCCACTCCGGCGATTCGGCCTGCGTCCTGCCGCCGATCACCCTCGGCGCCGACGTGCTCGAGCGGGTCCGCACCGCCACCCTCGCCATCGCCGAGGGCGTTGGCGTGCGCGGGCTGATCAACATCCAGTTCGCCCTGGCCTCCGACGTGCTGTACGTCCTCGAGGCCAACCCGCGCGCCTCCCGGACGGTTCCCTTCGTGTCGAAGGCCACCGGCGTCCAGCTGGCGAAGGCCGCCGCCCTGATCGGGACCGGTGTCAGCGTCTCCGACCTGCGCACCGTGCACCACCTCCTGCCCGAGCACGGCGACGGCGGCTCGCTGCCGTTCGACGCACCGGTATCGGTGAAGGAAGCGGTCCTGCCGTTCAGCCGGTTCCGCACCCCGGAAGGGACCGTTGTCGATTCGCTGCTCGGTCCGGAGATGCGCTCCACCGGCGAGGTGATGGGCATCGACAAGTATTTCGACACCGCCTTCGCGAAGAGCCAGGCCGCCGCCAACGCGGCACTGCCCATCGAGGGGAAGGTTTTCGTCTCGGTTGCCAACCGTGACAAGCGCTCGATCATCATGCCCGTCAAGCGCCTCGTCGACCTCGGCTTCGAGATCGTCTCCACCGGTGGCACCGCCGACGTGCTGCGCCGCAACGGCATCTCGGCCACCACCGTACGCAAGGTGGCCGAGGGCGCCGGAGCGCATGGCGAGGGGACCATCGTCGACCTGATCACCAGCGGCGGCATCGACATGATCATCAACACACCCTCGGGAGGGCAGGCGCGCGGCGACGGCTACGAGATCCGCGCCGCGGCAACCTCCTACGGGCTCCCCGTCATCACCACGGTGCCGGAGGTCGGGGCAGCGGTCCAGGCGATCGAGGCGATGCGCTCCTTTGAATGGTCGGTGACCAGCCTGCAGGAGCACGCGGCGAACCTCCGCACCTCCACGGCGGCCCAGCATGCCTCCTAGCCCGCAGCCGCGCGAGCCGTTCGGAGTTCGGCTCGCCCGGGCGCGCGGCCTCAAGGGCAGCCTCTGTGTGGGAATCGACCCGCATCCCTCGCTCCTTTCGGCGTGGGGGCTCCCCGACACCCCGGAGGGCCTGGAGCGGTTCTCATTGACCGTCCTCGACGCCGTCGGGCCGGTCGCCGCAGCGCTCAAGCCCCAGGTCGCACTGTACGAACGGCACGGCTCCCGCGGCATCGCCGTGCTCGAAACCCTCCTGGCGCGCGCCGCAGAGCAGGATGTGCTCACCATCGCGGATGCCAAGCGCGGCGACATCGGCTCGACAATGCAGGCGTACGCGGAGGCCTGGCTCGGGGAAGGATCACCGCTCGCGGCCGACTCCGTCACCCTCAACCCCTATCTCGGGTTCGAATCCCTGCGCCCGGCACTCAGGCTCGCCGCTGCCACCGGACGAGGCGTCTTCATCCTCACGCTCACCTCGAACCCCGAGGGGGCATCGATCCAGCACGCCGGCGGCAGCGACTCGGTGGCCCTGTCGGTCCTGCGGGCCGCCGTAGCCGAGAACGCGCCGGACGGGAACCGGCCGGACGCGGAAGCCGCCGGGCCGGCGGGGACGGGGTCCGTGGGCCTCGTCGTCGGCGCGACGGTCGGTGCGGCGGTGCGCTCCCTCGGCCTGAACCTGGCGGCACTGAACGGGCCGATCCTCGCCCCCGGAGTCGGCGCCCAGGGGGCCGGTGCCCGCGAACTCGAAGAGACCTTCGGTGCTGCGCTGCCCGCGGTGCTTCCGACATCGAGCCGGGCAGTGCTCGCCGCGGGTCCGGAAAAGACAGCCCTGCGGGAGGCGGCACGTAGCGCGGGTCGGCAGCTGGAGTCCAGCGCCTAACCCGATTGATTTTCCGCCGCATGAGCCGATAGGTTCAGGAGGAGCCCGCATCCACGAGACCAGCGGCAGCCGGTATGTTCCGGCCGCCGCCTACTGCAGGGGAGCCCTTGTGAGCCTGAAGCCATTGACGGACGTCGAAAGAAAACAGGCTCGCGAGAAGGCCACCGCGGCCAGGACGGTCCGTGCCGACATTAAGAGCCAGCTCAAAGCAGGTAAGGTCTCAGTAGCCGAAGTTATTGAAAGCGGTTCGGACGATGAAGCTGTCGGCCGGCTCAAAGTGCTCGATCTCCTCAAAGCCCTGCCGGGCGTGGGGGAGGTCCGGGCCTCCGCGATCATGACGAATCTTGGCATCGCCGCCACGCGGCGCGTGCGGGGCCTCGGCATCCACCAGCGCAAGGCGCTCATTGATCACCTGAACGAACAGCATTCTGGCCCGGCCAGTAAGTGAGGAACCACGTGTCGCAGCCGCGGCTGACAGTATTGGCCGGACCGACGGCCGTCGGCAAGGGAACAGTGTCAACCTACATCCGGGACAACTACCCCGACGTCTGGTTGTCCGTCTCGGCCACCACCCGCCCGCCGAGACCCGGAGAAATCCACGGAGTCCACTACTACTTCGTCTCACCCGATGAGTTCGACGCCCTGGTCGCCGACGGCGAACTGCTCGAGTGGGCCGTGGTGCACGGACGCAACCGCTACGGGACTCTCCGCAGCACCGTGCAGGAGGCAATGGACGAGGGCCGGTGCGTGCTGTTGGAGATCGATCTCCAGGGCGCGCGGCAGGTCAAGGAGACGATGCCCGAGGCGAATTTCGTCTTCCTGGCCCCGCCCACCTGGGAGGAATTGGTGCGCCGTCTCGTGGGCCGGGGCACCGAAACCCTCGAGGAACAGCAGCGGCGGCTGGAAACCGCTAAACTGGAACTTGCCGCCGAACCTGAATTCGACCACACCGTGGTCAACGACAGTGTCGAGCATGCGGCGGACGAGCTTGTTTCACTGATGGGACTCCGCCCTTTGCAGCGCTGACGCGCACGCCGAGGGACGAGGAACAAACAAATTTTTGGAGATTCTGTGTCTACACAGCCTGAAGGCATCATCAACCCGCCGATCGACTCCCTGCTTGAGGCGTCGGACTCGAAGTATGCCCTCGTGATCTACGGCGCCAAGCGTGCCCGGCAGATCAACGCCTACTACTCCCAGCTCCACGAGGGCCTGTTCGAGTACGTCGGCCCCCTTGTCGACACCCGCCTGAACGAGAAGCCCCTGTCGATCGCCCTGCGCGAAATCGACGAGGGAATGCTCGTTGCCGCTCCCATGGAGCAGGCTGAGTAGCAACCGGCAGAAACAGCTGAGCAAAGAAACTCCGTGCGGATAATCCTCGGCGTTGGAGGAGGGATCGCGGCCTACAAGGCCGCATCCCTCCTTCGCCTCTTCACGGAGGCCGGCCACAATGTCACTGTCATCCCCACCGAGGCGGCAACGCGGTTCGTCGGCACCGCCACTTGGGAGGCGCTCTCCGGGAATCCGGTGAGCAACAGCGTCTTTGACGACGTCGACAAGGTCAACCACGTGCGGCTCGGACACGAAGCCGACCTGGTGGTCGTGGCTCCCGCCACCGCGGACCTGATGGCACGCGCCGCGTCGGGCCTCGCCGACGACCTGCTCACCGGAACCCTGCTGATGGCGTCCGGGCCGGTTTTCATGGCCCCCGCCATGCACACCGAAATGTGGCGCCACCCCGCAACTGCCGCGAACGTCGCGCTGCTCCGCGCGCGGGGCGTCACGGTCATGGAGCCGGCATCGGGGCGCCTCACCGGGTCCGATACCGGCCCGGGCCGGCTTCCCGAACCCGCCGAGATCTTCGCTGCCGCGATGGCGGCCTACGAGGCCGCCACGGGCTCCGGGCTGCTCGCCGGGCGCACCGTGACCATCACGGCCGGCGGAACGCGCGAACCGCTCGACCCGGTGCGCTTCCTCGGCAACCGTTCCTCCGGCAAACAGGGGATGGCCCTGGCCGCCGCGGCCCTCGCCGAGGGCGCGACAGTCCGGCTGATCGCAGCCTCGACCGAGGTGCCCCCGCCCGCCGGCGTCGCGCTCACCCGCGTTGAGACAGCACTCGAGCTGCGGAACGCCGTGCTCGCCGCACTGCCGGAAACCGACGTCCTGATCATGGCCGCCGCCGTCGCCGACTTCCGCCCCGCCGAGGTCGCGGACACGAAAATCAAGAAGAGCGCGGACGGCGTCGACCCGGTCATCACTCTGGTCCGCAACCCTGACATCCTGCGCGAAGCCGTCGCCGTCCGCGACGCCGGCACAACAGGAACCCCCGGCGTCATTGTGGGATTCGCCGCCGAAACCGGCGACGCCGGATCCGATCCCCTGACCCATGCCCGCGCCAAGCTCCGCTCCAAGGGCTGCGACCTGCTGGTGCTCAACGTGGTGGGGCGGGACAAGGTGTTCGGCCAGGACGAGACCTCGGTCATCCTCCTTGGGGCCGACGGCACCGAATCGGAGCCTGTCAACGGAACCAAGCGCGAGGTGGCGGCCGCCGTCGTTGCCCGTGCGGCCAAGGCCCTCAAACCCTGACGCCCTGGCGCCGGAACGAATTTCGAGCGCCGGCCAACGAACCAAGTAGAGTGAATACGTGAATTCAGCCAGTTCCAATCCTGCCGCGCTGCGGCTCTTTTCCTCCGAGTCGGTCACTGAGGGCCACCCCGACAAGATCTGCGACCAGATCAGCGACGCCATCCTCGACGCCATGCTCGAGGCCGACCCCGAATCCCGGGTCGCCGTCGAAACCCTGGTGACCACCGGCCTTGTGCACGTGGCGGGGGAGGTTACGACCGAGGCTTACGTGGAGATCCCCGAGATCGTCCGCAATACCATCCTCGGCATTGGCTACGACTCCTCGGCCAACGGTTTCGACGGCGCCCGCTGCGGGGTTTCGGTCTCCATCGGCCAACAGTCGCCGGAAATCGCGTCGGGAGTCTTCACCTCGGTCGAGGTGCGCGAAGGCAAGGGCATCGACCCTTACGACGCCCAGGGCGCAGGCGACCAGGGCATCATGTTCGGTTACGCCAGCGATGAGACGCCGGTGCTGATGCCCACCCCGATCTGGCTGGCCCACCGTCTCTCAGAGCAGCTGACCGCGGTGCGCAAGGACGGGACGCTTCCATACCTGCGGCCCGACGGGAAAACCCAGGTCACCATCGGTTATGACGGCGACATCCCGGTTTCGGTCGACTCGGTCGTCATCTCCTCCCAGCACGCGGCGGAAGTGTCGCTGAATGAGCTGCGGGCCGACCTCGTCACCCACGTCATCAACCCCGTGCTTGAAACCTCGCACCTTGACAGCTCTTCGGTGCGCCACATCCTCAACCCGGGCGGCGAGTTCATCATCGGTGGACCGGTTGGCGACGCCGGGCTCACCGGACGGAAGATCATCGTGGACACCTACGGTGGCAGCGCCAGGCACGGCGGGGGTGCCTTCAGCGGAAAGGACCCGTCGAAGGTTGACCGCTCCGCAGCGTATGCAATGCGCTGGGTCGCCAAGAACGTCGTAGCGGCCGGGCTGGCCCGCCGCGCCGAAATCCAGATCGCCTATGCGATCGGCATGGCCCACCCCGTCGGAATCTACGTTGAAACCTTCGGCACCGAAACCGTCGACCCCCTGGCCATCGGCAAGGCGATCCGCGAGATCTTCGACCTCCGCCCTCTGGGCATCATCAACGCCCTCGACCTCAAGCGCCCGATCTACCAAAAGACCGCTGCCCACGGGCACTTCGGCCGCGAGGATGCAGGCTTCAACTGGGAACTGACAGACCGCGTCGATAAGCTGAGGAGCTACTTCAACGCCTAAACGGCAAGAGCTACGACAGCGGGTACAACGGCAATGAGCAGCACTGCGGGGACGGACGGCGGCCAACTGTCGCTGCTTCACGGTTTCGGCGCGCCCCGGCTGCCGTCGGCCACCCCGGGGGCCGCCGCAGTCAACCCTGTGGCGCAGGTGCTGCTCGACTCGCCGCTGCCCCACCTCGACCGAGCCTTCGACTACTACGTGCCCCAGGAACTCGATGCCGACGCGCAGCCCGGCGTCCGGGTCAAAGTCCGGTTCGCCGGCAAGGAGCAGACCGGCTATCTTGCCGCACGCCTGCCCGCCTCCGAATCCACGGCCAAGCTCCTGCCCCTCGGAAAGATCATCTCGGCCCAGCCGGTGCTGACCCCCGAGGTGCTCAAGCTCGCCCAGTCCGTGGCGCTGCGCTCGGCTGGCACCGTCAGCGACGTCCTCCGTGTAGCCGTGCCGCCGCGGGCCGCCCGCGTCGAGAAGGAGTTCGAGCCGCCCGCACCAGGCGGTGCCCTCCCCGCAGCGGCACCGGGCCTGCCCCCCATGACCATCCTGAAGGGCGCCGCCTCCGGCAGCTACAGCCGCTACGTCCACGGAGAAGCGTTCCTGCTGCACCTCGCAGCGGGCGGTTCCCCTCGCGCCGTCCTGACGTCGGTGGGAGGGTACGGGCCACGGGCCTGGCCCGAGGAAATCACCGACGCCGTCGCCGCCGTCGCCCTCAGCGGGCGCGGCGCCATCGTTGTCGTACCCGACCAGCGCGACCTCGCCCGGGTCGAAGCGGCGCTGGTGCGCCGGCTCGGCGACGAGATGGTGGCCCGGCTCACCGCCGAAGACGGCCCCACCCCGCGCTACCGCAATTTCCTGCGCCTGCTGCACGGGCACGCGCGGGTCGCAGTGGGGACACGGTCGGCGGCCTACGCACCGGTGACCGACCTCGGGCTTGTCTGCGTGTGGGATGACGGCGACGACTCCCACTTCGAACAGCGCGCCCCCTACCAGCACGTGCGCGACGTCCTACTGCTTCGAGCCGACCAGGAAAACGCCGGCGTCCTTGTCGCATCGACGTCCCTCAGCACCGAGGCGCACCGGCTCGTCGAAACGGGCTGGGCCCGGTCGATCCACGCCGAACGCCCCGAGATCCGCAGGAGCGTGCCGCGGGTCCAACATGCGGCCGATGCCTTCCAGCGGGAACGCGACCCGCTCGCCACCCAGGCGCGCATTCCTTCGTCGGCGTGGAAAGCCGCCCAGGACGGGCTCATCCGCGGACCGGTGCTCCTTCAGGTCGCGCGGACCGGCTTCTCACCGGCAATCACCTGCGCCGACTGCCGGCGGCCCGCCCGCTGTGTCAACTGCACCGGCCCGCTGGCCCAGCACAGCAGGGGAGGGATCCCCGAGTGCCGCTGGTGCGGGCGCCCCGATCCACGCTGGCACTGCGCCTCCTGCGGCGGCACCACCATCCGGGCGGGCATTGCCGGGGCAACCCGGACGGCCGAGGAGCTGGGGCGTGCCTTCCCGGGTGTTCCGGTCGTCTCCTCGGCGGGTGAACACGTCGTCGACACGGTTCCTAACACTCCGGCCGTCGTTGTGGCGACTCCGGGCGCTGAACCCGTTGCCGCTGGCGGGTATGCCGCGGTGATCCTGCTCGATGGAAGCGCAATGCTCAGCCGCGAGTCGCTGCGCGCGGGCGAAGACACCCTCCGGCGCTGGTTCTCCGCGGCGGTGCTTGCCCGGCCCGCGGCCGAAGGCGGGCTTGTGGTCGTCACGGCCGATGACGACGCAGCGGTCGGGGCGCTGGTGCGGTGGGATCCCCGCGGTGCCGCGTCCCGGGAACTCGCCCTCCGGCAGGAACTTGGCCTTCCACCAGCCGTCCGGTACGCCGCCCTGACCGGCAGCCGCGAAGCGCTGGCAGCGTTCACCGAGGGAATCGACCCCTCCGGGTTCGTTCGGACCGTCGGTCCGGTTCCTGTTGCGTCAGCCGGGGGCCGCGGACCCGAGCGGGAGAACGGCCACCTTGCAGGAGAGGGAACCCACCGCCTTCTCGTCTTCTTCACCTACCGTGCAGCAGCCCACGCCGTGGGCCAGCTGAGGACCAGGCGCGCCGTCCTTTCGGCAAAACGCACCACCGAACCGGTGCACATCCGCTGCGACGCGCTCGACCTGCTGTAACGCCCGCGCATCGGTCCTCAACGTACGGATAAACGCTGCCACAGGCAGCCGAGGGCGTATATTCTGATGCCAGTGACGCCTTCTTCTTCTCTGTGACCCAGAGCTACTACAGCCATTCCAGTTCGCTCCCACAGGGAGCGCTGATCCCGTGTGACCGTGCGGGGGACTAAATTCCCCAACTCCCGGCCCACCACAGCACACCTCACTGGAAGATCACATGGACAGCACTACAACCCCGGTACCCTTTTCAGCTCCTGGACGGCGTTCCCTCCGCCCCGATTGCGGCAACTGCTTTGCCCTCTGCTGCACCGCCTTCGGGTTTTCCCGCTCTACCGAGTTTGCCCTCGACAAACCGGCCGGGTCGCCGTGCCGGAACCTCGCGCCCGACTTTTCCTGCACCATCCACGACAGCCTGCGGCCCAGGGGCTTCCGCGGCTGCTCGGTCTTCGATTGTTTCGGTGCCGGCCAGAACGTATCGCAGCGCTTCTTTGGAGGAACGAGCTGGATCAAGGATCCCGCCACAAGGACTGAAATGTTCGACGCGTTCAAGGCGGCACGGCAGCTTCACGAGATGCTTTGGTACCTGGCCGAGGCGCAGACGCGGACATTCGATCCCGATGCCGCTGACGCCGCCGCGCTGCTGACGAGGACCATCGAGCACGCGGTAGGCGGAGACACGGAGGCACTACTCTCCCTCGACGTCGAGGGCCTCCGCCTCGAGGTGCGGGCTGTGTTGATTGAGGTCAGCGAAGAAGTGCGTGCTTCCTACTTCGCCGAAGGCGGGGACCATCTGGAGCCCGCGCTGCATCCCGGTGCGGATCTGATGGGGAGAAATTTCCGGCGCCGCCGCTTGTGCGGGGCGGACCTCAGGGGCGCCTATCTCATTGCCGCGGACCTGCGGGGGAGTGACCTTTCGGCGGTGGACCTGCTCGGAGCGGACCTCAGGGATGCGCAGCTTGAGGGCGCCGATCTCGCTGAAGCCCTGTACCTGACCCAGCCGCAGCTCAATGCCGCGATGGGCAGCCATAGGACGCGCATACCCACGGACCTGGTGTTCCCGCCGCACTGGTCTAGTGAATGAGCAGCCCTGCTGTGCCTTAACCGGTGCCTCCATCGATGGTTCTGGGGCTGCGTTCGCGCGCTAGCCACCGGCCCGGATCGGAGAGGGCCTTGAAGCCGAACCGGCCGTAGAGGCCGTGGGCGTCGTCGGTCACCAGGACCGTCCGCTTGACCGCCAGGCCGTCGAGGTCGCCTGCCACACCGGCGATCAATGCCTTGCCGACGCCTACGCCCCGGACCGATCGCGCGCTCCATCTCCTCCTGGCCGGGCCCTCCCCGAGTTCGGCCGCTTGCGGTCAGGCTCCACGATGTTTTTGGGTTCCCGGCGGTCGGCTCATCGATGTTGAAGCCAGATACCTGGTTCGTTGTAGATGCCGTGGTCACGGTCGGTGTTGATGATCAGTGGGGAGAGGCCGCCATCGATGACGTACGCGCCACTTTCCGGGAAGGCCCGGTTTGTCCAGGTCTCCCATTCGGTGACGGTTCCGGTCATTGTCTGGGAAACCTCGGTGGTGGAGAGCACAGCCGCTCCCATCCGAACGTGGGTCCGCAGCCACGGATCAACGGGCAGCCCGTCGTTGCGGGTCCAGCCGGCGTAGTCGCTGATCGGCGTCAGCGGGTAGCGGTGCTTCAGGGTTGGCCTCAGAGGAACGATCAAGGATCCCAGCCCCCACGCGGGGGTACGGTCGACGAACGCGCTGAGGAGCTCTGTGGCGAGCCCTGTACCCTGGAAACCCGGATGGACTTGAGCTGCGCAGACAACGAGCGTGTTGGGTGTCGCGTTCTCATCGAGATTCTCAAGCGCCCGCACGAGGGTTCCGGTGTACCCGCCGGGCAGGTCCTCGCGGGTCCCATTCCAGCACACCGGCACGGCCCATCCGTTCGCGGCCAAGGCAGAACCATCGACCACGGCGAGTTCGAGGTGCGCGAACTCGGCGCGCACCCGATCCCAGAGAGCGGCAACCACTTTGTCTGCAGAAATGAATGAAGGCCACGCCCCCTCGGAAAGCGCGTCCAACTCGGCATCCGAGCGGGGGCGGGCGTCGAGGCGTTCAATCGTCACTGGCATGACGCGAGTCTATTGTCATGCCGCTTCGGGTGGCATGCGTATAGAGTTGTGCCATGTTCTCGTGATCCTCGCTCCTCTCCTGCGTCCGTGGCCGGTGCCCGGCAGGAAGTTGACCGAACCCGGGGATACTCATGGCTTCTTCTTCCAGCCCGACGCGCGCTGCGGCGCATCTGTGTGTGGACGGCATATCGATCTCATTCGGAACACGACGCGTCCTGACCGATGTGTCGTTCACGGTCACGACGGACCGCACCGGAGTGATCGGCGAAAACGGTTCCGGCAAGAGCACGCTGCTGCACATCATCGCGGGCTTGATTGCGCCTGACGGGGGAACAGTGTCGGCAACGCTTCCCGGTGGTGCGCGGCCGCGCATCGGGCTGCTGCATCAGGAACCACCCTTCCCGGCAGCGGCGTCAATCGCCGACGCGCTGGAGTCCGCGGTTGCCCCTGTGCGGGCGGCGGCCGATGCCGTGGCAGCCACAGGCACCGCTTTGGCGGACTCACCCGGCGACCAGGCAGCAGCAGCGGGCTTCGCTGCAGCACTGGAGACAGCGGAGCGGGTTGGCGCCTGGGATGTCGACGCCCGGATCTCCTCCATGGTCGCCGGACTGGGCCTGGCTGATCTGTCGTTCGACCGGAAGACCGGTCACCTCTCCGGCGGGCAGCGCTCACGGCTGTCCCTTGCATGGTTGTTGCTGAGCGCACCGGACGTCCTCCTGCTTGACGAACCGACGAATCACCTTGACGACGCTGCTGCCCAGTACCTGCGCGGCCTCCTCGTCTCGTGGCGGGGACCGGTGCTTATCGCCAGCCATGATCGTGCGTTCCTCGACGATGTGGTGACGTCGCTTGTGGACCTCGATCCTGCGCCGCTGCCGCAGGCAGTCGCCGGGCCGCTCGTCGGGGATGGTGACGGCGCGGCGATCGGAGCCGTGCGCTTCACGGGCACCTACACCGACTATCTTCGTGCCAGGCTGGACGCGAGGGACCGGTGGGAACGCCAATACCGCGCTGAACAATCCCACCTGAGGCGGCTGCGCGCCGCCGCCCCCAGCAACTACCTCGTGGGACACGAGCACTGGTCACCGCGGTCCGAAGCCCGCATCTCCGCCAAGTATTACGCCGACCGGAATGCCAAGACGGTGTCCCGCCGGGTCAATGACGCGCGGGCCCGCCTGGAGGACCTGGAGGAGGCGCAGATCCGCAGACCGCCCGAAGTGCTGCGTTTCCGAGGCCTTACCGCCGGCGGCATACCCGCGTTGAACGGCAGCGGTTCCGGGCCGCTCCTCACCGTGTCGCGTGCCGCCGTCGCAGGCCGCCTCGCCAGCACGTCGGTGACGGTTGGCGCGGGGGAGAAGTGGCTGATCACCGGACCTAACGGTTCCGGCAAGTCCACGCTCCTGCACCTGCTGACAGGACGGCTTCTCCCCACGTCCGGGACAATGACTTCGGTTCCGTCCCTGCGGGTTGGCCTCCTGAACCAGGAGATTGACCTGCCCGACCCGCATCAGCGGGGGCCCGGACGCACGGCGCGGCAGGCGTACACGGATCTGGCGGGGGACACGCTGTCGGAACAGATACCCCTCGGGGCATTCGGACTCATAGCGCCCCGGGATGAGAACCGTCCGGTCACCGCGCTCAGTGTCGGTCAGCAACGCCGGCTTGCGCTCGCCGTGCTGCTCGCGAGCCCGCCGGATGTGTTGCTGCTCGATGAGCCAACGAACCACCTCTCCCTGCTTCTGGCTGCCCAACTGGAGGCCGCCATCCCTGAATATCCAGGAACCGTCGTCGTCGCCTCCCACGATCGGTGGCTCCGCCGCAGGTGGAAGGGCCATCGGATCGACCTCAGCGGCGCATGATCGGCCAGTCATACCCTTTGGCGGCGACGATCCCGATGCGCTGATGTGAGAGCTGGATCAAGCGAGGTAGGTTCATGGCCGTCAGGCTCGCAAGCCGGCCAGGACCACGAGCAGGTAGGTCGGCAGCCGAGCAGCGTCGTCCGGGGCGCCGGCAAGAAGCACGGACAGATCGCTTACGTCGATGTCTCGGCGAATCTCGCCGGTCGCCTGCGCCCGATCGAGCAAGGATGCGACGGCGCCCCACGCGCGTGCCGCATCGGTGTCGGCGGGCGGCTCGTCTGCGTAGGACTGCGCCGCACCGGCGGCTTGCTTGAACACGCGATCGTCGACGTGGGCGCGGACGATTTTCTCCGTCAACCGGGCGAGCTCCTGCCCCGGTGGTGAACCTTCATCTGTGCGGGCCAAGGCAGCCTCCGCCTCGTCGATGATGTGGCGCACGGAGTCGGCAGCCACCGCTGAGATCAAGTGCTGTTTGGTGGGATGGTGCCGGTAAAGCGTGCCGACGGCGACTCCCGCCCGATCGGCAATTTCCGCCATCGACGCGGACAAACCGCGCTCGGCGGCGACCTCGCGTGCGGCGCGCAGAATCGCCTGGGCGTTACGGGTGGCATCAGATCTCACACTCCTATTATGAACGAACGCTCAGGTTATGAGCTAACATGAACCTACATTCATTTTGAGTTCGAGAAAGGAAAAACATGATGGGCTGGTCCCTCGCAGATATCCCCGACCTGAGCGGGCGCCGTGTGCTCGTTACCGGAGCCAATGCCGGATTAGGCTTCGAAACAGCGCTCGAACTGAGCCGTGCCGGCGCCGAAGTGGTGCTCGCCTGCCGCAACCCGGCTAAAGCTGAGTCTGCTCGTGAGCGCATCGAGCATGCAGTGCCGGGCAGCCGACCAACTGTCGTGCCGCTCGACCTCGCTGATCTCGACACGGTGCATGATCTGGCCGGACGGCTCCTGTCCGAGGGCCGGCCGCTCGATGTGCTGATCAACAACGCCGGCCTCATGGCCCTGGACGAATCCCGCACCGCTCAGGGTTTCGAAATGCAATATGGCGTCAATCATCTGAGCCACTTTGCGCTCACCGGGCTGCTGCTTCCCCTGCTCAAGCGAGCAGAGGCGGGCCGGGTCGTCAACGTTTCGAGCATGGGCCATCGGGCGGCAAGAGGCTTGCCCGACCCGCGAATCGAGCAGACCTACGATCGGTGGAGTGCCTACTTCCACAGCAAGCTCGACAACCTGCTGTTTACCGCTTCGCTCCATGAGGAGTTGAGTGACGCCGACTCCCACGTCACCGTTGTGGCAGCCCACCCTGGTGGCTCGCGTACCGACCTCGGCACCGAGGGCAGCGGCGTATCCAACCAGTTCATGCGGTTCATTGTCCCGCTGGTCACTCAGCCGGCCGCAGCCGGGGCGCGACCGATCCTGCGCGCCGCCACCGATGCCTCACTTCCCGGTGGCGCGTTCGTCGGTCCCCGATTCGTGGTGCGCGGCCGGACGCCGGTCGTCGAGAAACCGAGCCGAAGAGCCCGCGACCGTTCTGCTGCACAGCGCCTCTGGAAGGAATCAGTAGAGCAGTCCGGCGTTGACCTGGTCGCCGCCTTGGGGTGACCCGTAACGGCGGTTTCAACGATGAATCGCTCGGTGCGGGAGAAACCGCGCTGTGCGGGAATCCGTGAATTCACGAACACCTCCACGCTGCCCCGTTGCAATAGTGTGTGACGCACACCATCGTATGGGATGTGGACGAAGACGCGCTGATTTCCGCACACCTTCAGGAATTACGCCGTGGCACCGTCGTCCTCGCCTGTCTCGCCCGCCTCAGGACTCCCGACTATGGGTACGCCCTTCTCGAGTCCCTCGGGGCGCTCGGCATCCACGTCGACGCCAACACGCTGTATCCACTCCTGCGGCGCCTTGAGAAACAGGGCTTGCTCACCAGCGAGTGGAATACCGCCGAGTCCCGGCCGCGCAAGTTCTACAGGACGAGCCCGGCCGGTGACGCCCTCGCCGCTACTCTGGCCGCCGACTGGGATCGACTGACAACATCGCTCCACCACCTCGTCGCAGGGGATAAGCCATGACCACACTCACCGACCGCTACGTCTGGGCCGCAGCGCGGACCGTTCCGGAGTCACAGCGATCCGACATCGAGCCGGAGATCCGGGAAATGATCGAGGACAGCGTGCAGGCCCGTGTCGCCTCCGGCGAGGACGAGTCCGCCGCGGAAAGGGCGGCCCTCCTTGAGCTGGGTGACCCGGAACGGCTCGCCGCCGCGTATGTCGATCGGCCGTTGACGCTTATTGGGCCCAGCTACTACCTTGTCTGGCTGCGGCTCCTCAAGACCCTCGCCTTCATCATCCTGCCGATTGCTGCCGCCGCCTCATTTCTCGTCCGGCTACTGGTGACAGGTGACGCCGCGAACGCAATCGGTGGTGCTGTATCGACTGCGATCAATGCGGCGGTGCACATCGGCTTTTGGACCACACTGGTGTTCGTCATCCTTGAGCGCAGCAGCGGCACGACAGGCACCGCGGAGTGGACGCCCGAGCGGCTGCAGGACCTGCCGGACCGCTCGCGCCAGGGCCGCCTTGCGGAATTCGTTGCGTCGCTGGTGTTCCTGGCCCTCTTCGCTGGTGCCATCGTCTGGCAGCACGTGGTCTCCGTGGTCCGGGATCCCAGCGGGAATCCGATCCCATTCCTTGAGCCCACGCTCTGGTCCTTCTGGATTCCATGGTTCCTGGGCCTTCTCGCGGCTGAGATGGCGTTCGCGTGCTGGCTCTACCTGCGCGGGTGGTCGGGTCTGCCCGCGGTGGTGAACCTCGCTCTCAATCTCGCCTTCACCGCCCCGGCGGTCCTTCTATGGTCCGAGGGCAGATTGCTCAACCCGGCATTCTCCAACGCGGTGGGCTGGGATCCGGCGGCTACGACGGGCACAGCCCGGACCGTCGGTGTCATCGTAGTCGCAGTGATCGTGGCTGTTGCAGCCTGGGACGTCGTCGACGGTTTCCTCAAGGCCAGCAGGCAGTCGCCTCCAACGCCGCCCCATGCTGCTCAAAGTGACCGGATCAGTCGTCAATGACGGCCTTGCCCCGGCGCTCCAAGTTGGCCAGGCCGTCTCGCATGCCCTGCACCTGCTTGGAGAAGATGCCCATCACGACGTCATCCTCCACTGGCAAACCTGGACTTTGGATTCAGTGCGGCTCAACCGCGTCACCGAATCCATCCGGAAGGCCAGCCATGATCAGTTGCACCACAGGTGGGGACGGGATGGGCGTCGGTGACGCGGATGGCCATGAAGGGTCAGGGGATCGGGATCCCCTCCCGGTGGAACACCTACCAGCTTTGCTGGACGGGGCGGCCTTCTTCGTATCCGGCGGCGGACTGGATGCCCACGACGGCGCGGTCGTGGAACTCGGTCAGGGAGCGGGCTCCGGCGTAGGTCATGGAGCTGCGCAGCCCGGCGGTGATCATATCGAGCAGGTCCTCAACGCCGGGGCGCTGGGGGTCGAGGTACATCTTGGAGGTGGAGATGCCCTCCTCGAACAATCCCTTGCGGGCCCGGGCGAAGACGTCCTCGGCCTGGGTGCGGTTCTGCACCGCCCGGGCCGAGGCCATGCCGAAGCTTTCCTTGTACCGGCGCCCGTCGCCGTCGGAGTGCAGGTCCCCGGGGCTCTCGTAGGTCCCGGCGAACCAGGACCCGATCATGACCTGGCTGGCCCCTGCGGCAAGGGCCAGGGCGACATCGCGCGGGTAGCGCACCCCGCCGTCGGCCCAGACGTGGGCGCCGAGCTCCCGGGCGGCCGCGGCGGCCTCGTGGACGGCCGAGAACTGGGGCCGGCCCACGGCGGTCATCATCCGCGTGGTGCACATGGCCCCCGGTCCCACGCCGACCTTCACGATGTCCGCCCCGGCCTCGACCAGGTCCCGCACCCCGGCGGCGCTGACCACGTTTCCGGCCACGACGGGGATCTGCGGGTTGAGGCTGCGCACGATCTTCAGGGCATCGAGCATCTTGCGCTGGTGCCCGTGGGCGGTGTCAACGACCAGGACATCGACCCCGGCCCCGAGCAGGGCCGCGGCCTTGGCCTCGACGTCGCCGTTGATGCCCACGGCGGCGGCCACCCGCAGCCTGCCCTGGGCGTCAACGGCCGGGGCGTAGATGGTCGAGCGCAGCGCACCGGCCCGGGTCATCACCCCCTCCAGGATCCCGCCGCGGGTCACCGGCGCCAGCGGGATCCCGGCGGCCTCGAGGTCCTCAAAGGCCCCCTGCAGGCCGTTCGCGGGGTCCCCGTCGAAGCGGGCCGCGTCGATCTCCGGCGGGTTCAGCCGCATCACCGACTCCAGGGACGCGAAGCGGTCGACGCCGGCGCAGTCCGAGGCCCGCACCAGGCCCACGCAGCGCCCGGCGCCGTCGACCACGACCACCGCCCCGTGGGCGCGCTTGTCGATCAGGTGCAGGGCATCAAGGACCGTGTTGCCCGGCCCGAGCTTGAGCGGGGTCTCAAACACCGTGTGCCGGCCCTTGACCCAGGAGGTGACATCGGCGATGACCTCCACCGGAACATCCTGGGGCAGCACCGTGAGCCCGCCGCGGCGGGCAACGGTCTCGGCCATCCGCCGCCCGGCCACCGCCGTCATGTTCGCCACCACCAGCGGAATCGTTGACCCCGTCCCATCCCCGCTGGCAAGGTCCACATCAAAACGGGAAATCACCTCCGAGGCCGAGGGCACAAGGAACACATCCGAATACGTCAGATCCGTACTGGGCTGGTTGATGAAACGCATGATTTCCAATCTGGGTGGGAGGGCCAGCCGTTCTGCCGCAGCACCTTCCGGCCCCGCCTTTCCCTGACGTTGGATCAGGGGAGGTGCGGGCGCGGAATGACCGAAATTGCGGAAAACGGCGTCCCGGACCGCACGCCGAGGGGCACGCCTCTCGCTGCCGGCCCGAGGTCCGGTTTTTGTTCTGTTCGGTCAATATAACGCCAGGAGTGGGATTCTATTCCCAGAGCGGGCCCTGCCGGGGCCCGACTCCGGGCGTCAGAGTACTCAGGCAGCGGGCTTCGTGCGCCTGAACGTGCCTTTGGGCGGAAGGGCGAGCTTGAAGATCTTGGCCCAGGTGGAACCGACCTGCTTGGGCAGTGGACCCGTGGTGTAGGGCAGTTTGTAGCGGTCGCAGATCTCCCGGACCTTCACGGCGACCTCGGCGTACCGGTTGGACGGCAGGTCCGGGAAGCAGTGGTGTTCGATTTGGTGGGACAGGTTGCCGGTCATCAGGTGCATGAACTTGGAGCCGGAGATGTTCGCCGAGCCGATCATCTGGCGGACATACCAGTCCCCGCGCGTTTCGCCCTCGACCATTTCTTCGGTGAAGGTGTCGGTGCCTTCGGGGAAGTGGCCGCAAAAGATCACGGCGTGCGCCCAGAAGTTGCGGATGGCATTGGCGGCAAGGGTCCCGTAGAGAGCCTGCTTACCGGAGCCGGTGATCATTGCGACGAGGGGAGTGACAGCGTAGTCCTTGGAGAACTGCGTCAGGACCTTCTTGCCCACGGCCTTGAGGTCGCGGTTCATCGCCTCCTTCGACTTCAAGCCTTCCTTGTACTCCGGGATTTCGAGGTCGTACAGCGCAATGCCCCACTCGAAGACCGGTGCCAGGACCGCGTTGTAGAGCGGGTTGCCGAGGTTGAACGGGCGCCATGGCTGGTCGGGATCCATGCGCAGCAGGTTGTATCCGACGTCCCGGTCCTTGCCGATGACGTTGGTCCACCGGTGGTGAAGGTCGTTGTGGGTGTGCTGCCAGGAGCGCGCCGGGGTGACGAAGTCCCATTCCCAGGTTGTTGAGTGGATGTCAGGGTCCCGCATCCAGTCCCACTGCCCATGCAGCACGTTGTGGCCGATCTCCATGTTCTCGAGAATTTTTGCGAGGCTCAGCATGGCCGTACCGGCGACCCAGGCGGCCTTGTAGCGGCTGAACATCAGGGCACCGCGGCCGGTGAACTCCAGGGTGCGCTGAATCTTGATGATGCGACGGATATAGGCGGCATCCGAGGTCCCGCGCTTGGCAAGGACTTCGTCGCGAACGGCGTCGAGCTCACGGCCCAGCTCCGCGACCTGCTCATCGGAGAGATGCCGAGCGGCTTCGGGGCGGACCAAGGGGTGGCCCGAGGCCGCAAGGGCACCCGGGCGGGTCAGCGTAGAGGTCATGGTGGACTCCTTCAGCGGGGGTTAGAGGTCGAGGTTCACCGGCCCGGCGGCTGCCGAGACGCAGGTCTGGATGAGTTGACCGGGAGCGTTGTGCAGTTCCCCCGTGCGCAGGTCGCGGACCTGCCCGGCGCGCAGCGGGACGAGACAGCTGTGGCAGATTCCCATGCGGCAGCCGCTCGGCATCAGAATGCCGGCATCCTCGCCGATGTCGAGCAGCGGGGTGTCGCCGTCGGCCTGGACCTCGCGGTCCGACTGTTCGAACACGACCAGGCCGCCGTCGTGCCCTGCGCCGGCGGTGAGGTCGGTGCTGAAGCGTTCGACGGTCAGGGTCCCGCTGCCTGCGGCCTGTCCCTCGGGCCCGGCCGTGATGTTCGGGACCGTGCGGGCGGCTTCGAGGGCTGCTTCACGGGTCCAGAGGTCCTCGGCGTCGTTCAGGAAACCTTCGGGACCGCAGGCATAGGCAGCCCGCGCGCGCCAGTCCGGGCAGAGGTCGGCGATGGCCTTGGCGGTGAACTCGAGGCGGCCACGGGCGCTGGTGAACCAGTGGCGGACCTTGAAGTTGGGGAACTGGTCGGCGAGCTCTTCCAGTTCCTCGCGGAACAGGCTTTTTTCGGGCGTGCTGTTCGAACTGATCAGCACCACATCGGCGTCGGGCCGGCGGGGGATGAGGGTGCGGATCATCGACATCACAGGGGTGATTCCGCTGCCGGCCGTGAGCATAAGCAGGGGCCGGGGGTGCTCGGGAAGAACAAAGTCACCCTGAGGGGGCGCGAGGAAGAGGACATCACCCGGTTTGGTGTCGCGGACCAGCACATGGGACACCGCCCCGGCGTCCTTCACCGTGATTGCGGGGTCGTGGCCGGCCGCGTTGCTCAACGAGTAAGAGCGCCACTGGCGCACTCCATTGAGCTCAACGCCGATGCGCGCCCATTGGCCGGCCTGGTGAGCATGCCAGCGCGGCCCCGGGCGGAAGTAGATGGTGGCCGAATCCTCGGTCTCGTGGACCACCCGGGTGACGACGCCACGAAGCTGACGGGAGGAATGGACGGGATTGAACAACGCCAGGAAGTCTTCCGGCGAGAGCGGAGTGGTGAGCGCGGAAGCGGCACGCGCCAACTGACGAAAGAGGGCCATAATCACTACAGTCTAGGAGCCAGATCCCTCACACCGCACCCCCTTTGGGCTGCTGCCAGGCCGGATGGAAAACCCACCCCTCAGAACCAGCCCTGTATCGGGCGGAAGCTTGGGAGCCTGCGCAATGTGTCGCTGGGTGCCGGTTCGCGGGCCCCAGATGTGCAGCGGTGATGTCGCGGAATCTATCACACCGACATCACCGCTGCAGCGCCTACCCATTGCGGTTTGTTGCGGCCGCACCCGGAAGCAGAATGAGTCCGGGAGACGGGTTGAGGGTTGCGGCCTAGACGCGTGCGGTGCCCGTGGTCGTGCGGCGGGTGAGCAGGAGCGCCAGGGCGATCATGCCGACGCCCAGGAGCAGGTGCAGCCAGTTGTCGGCACCGTTGAGCGGGACGAAGTTCCCGGCCGATTCCTGATCGACGACCAGTCCATAGATCCACAGGACCAGGTAGACGATGCCGCCGTACAGGAGGTAGGAGCGCGCGCCGCTGATGGTGCGGGAGAGCAGGACGCCGGCGACACCGAACAGCAGGTGGACGATGTTGTGCAGGACTGACACCTGGAACAGGCCAAGGAGCAGCGCCTCAGAGTGGTGGCCCGCGAAGGCGAGCTGGTCGTACTGGGAAGTGATGCCCGGGACGAAGCCGAGGAGCCCGACGAGCAGGAAGACTGCTCCTACGGCAAGGGCTGCCTTTTGGACGTTGGTGCGTTCCCCAGAACGCGTTTTGTCTGCGGTTGTCATGAAGTGTCTTCCAGTAGGTGCACGAGTGGTGCAGGTTGATTGCGTCGACGACGCGTGAGACCGGTACAGGCCGCCCACCCGGTTCGTTGCCGAAATCCGGAGGGGCACCCCTCTGAGCATAGTAAGCATGCTTCCCAAAAGTTCATGCACCGCGCCGCAGCATCGGCAGGGAAAATCGGAACCGGCATCCTTCCCACGGCGACGGGTTTGAGGCCGGCCCCGGCGAGCGGCGGGAGCTCGCAGGTTCCAGGTCGATGAGCGAGATCGCTCTGCAACCGTCCATGCGACCAGCCTCACCCGCCGGACTCGGGCGCCGGCAGCGTCGTCGACCGGGCGCGGCTCAGGGGGTCCGGTAGCGCGCGTAGATCAGTCCGCTGTCGAAGGCCCGCTCCTCGACCAGCTCGAGATCGAGGCGCACGCCGTTGGGGAAGAACCGCTTGCCCCCGCCCACCACGCTCGTGGTGATGAACAGGTGGTACTCGTCTACAAGGCCGGCCGCGATCGCCTGGGCCGCGAGGTTCGGGCCGTCGACGCTGAGGTCGTGCTCAGACTCGGCCTTCAGCTTGCGCACCGCCTCAGGGTCGAAGGTCCGCTCGATTCTCGTCTTCGCACTGGACACCGACTCCAGCGTGGTGGAGTACACGATCTTCTCCGCGGACTGCCAGTCGCGGGCATACTCCAAAATGTGGGGCGGCACGTCGGGCTCGTACTGCACGGTCTCCCAAAAGACCATCGTCTCGTACATCCGGCGGCCGTAGAGGAACGTGCGCACGGGACGGAAACGGTCGCCGATAAAAGTGTGCACCTCCTGATCTTCGGCCCCGGCGCCAAGGCCGCCCTCCGCCGCCTCGGCGTAGCCATCGAGCGAGGTGATCATCGAGTAGATGAGCTTTGCCATGCGTCTCCTTCGGGTACGAGCGGTGAGTCTGCGGTCCTGCCGGCCGTGACCTCCGCACGACCCGAGGCTGTCCGATCGGGTGGCCGGCAGGTTCCTGTCCGTCAGGTCGGAATCGTCTTCAGGGGCGCCCGGGATCGAGTTCCACGTTGTAGGAGCGGATTTTTGCCACTCGGCCGTCAACGAAGTCGTAAATATCGCAGGATGCCACCCGGCTGAGGCTGCCATCAGGGCCGGCGTAGCGGGCAACGCTGTCAACGACGACAGAATCGCCAGCGGCCACCACCCTGAACCGCTCGAAATCAGTCTGCACGTCCTTGAGATCCCGTATAAGAGACCGGCAGATATCCGCAACCGCCAGCTTGCCGCTTACGTCCTCACCTCCCACGAGTTCCCACGCAACGTCATCGTTGAATTCCGGAAGGGCGTCCTCAAACCGGTGGCCCGAAAAAGCCCTGGCTATCGACTCCATGGTCATCTGCATAGCGCCCGTTCCCTTCAGCCACCCGTGGACCCGCCGCCCGCCGTCCCCTTATTGAACTCCTTCATTCATTGCGCGGGCTACTGGCGGACTTCGCCGTTCCCTTATTGAACTCCTTCATTCATTGCGCGGGCTACTGGCGGACTTCGCCGTTCCCTGGAACGGGAACCTTCCGAGCAGAACAATTCCGCTCCACCTTCCCGCTCGCGGGGGCGCCAAGGATGCCTGGGCAGTGCAAGACTTCCGCTATGGAGATAGAGGAGTGGTGGCCGAATCTGGGTGAGTCAACGAAGGCATGGCTGATCGCCAACAACGGTGATGCGGTCCCACCGGCGGTGGTGGACGCGATTGCTGCGGCCGGAGGTGTTGTGCACCCGGAGTTCCGATGGGTTGGCGGGAACGGACCGGATGGCTTCTTTCTTTCAGACCAGGCCACGGACTGGATTGAAGAGGCCGCAAACGACGAATCCTGAGGGAGGGTCCCGCGTCCGTCCCGCGATTCCGGGCGTGACGCCCAAGGCGCGTCCGCGCCGGAACCGGACCCGGTGATCTCCGGGCGGGAACGGGTAGGCCACCGCGGGAGCCGGAAGGCTCCTGCGGTGGCCTGTGGCGCCGGTTAGCGGATCAGGGTGATTCGTCCCGGCGCCGATCCGTGCTGGTCTTCCCTATGCCTGATCGGCGCTGCGGCGGCGGACCATGTAGGTTCCGCCTGCGGCTGCTGCCAGGACGAGGCCGCCTCCGAGGGCCAGAACGCCCATGTTGGAACCGGCTTCTTCGGTTGCCCCGGTGTCGGCGCCGCCGTTGGGCATGGCACCCATCTGCGAAGGGATGAGGGTTCCGCACAGCGCCGGGGAGGTGGCCGCCAGCGGAAGGTCCTCGGTCAGGTCGCTCTTGGCCGCCTGGGCTTCGGCGCTAAGGGTGGCCGGGTCGAGGCCGTGCACGACGACGACGGCTGTGCCGGCTTCGAGCGAGGCCTTGGTCTCGGCGTTGATGTCGAAGGTGCGCTCGATGGTGTAGCTGCCGCCCTGGCCGCCCAGCTTGACGTTCAGGCCCTCCTCGGGGCCGGTGGCTCCGCTGGTGGTCAGGGTGGTGAGGATGCCGCCGTAGGCGGGCGCGCCTTCAGTGGTGTTGATGACCCCGTCACCGTTGGTGTCGGCATCGGGGGTGGGGCACTGGCCCTTGGCGCCGCCGTGGATGTGCTGGACGTGCGGGTAGGGTCCGTCCATGAAGGTCTCGGCCAGGCCGGAAACCTGCAGGTTCACGGTTGCCTGGTCGCCCTTGACGTCAACGGTGATCGTTCCGGCGCCGGTGCTGCCGTTGAGCTGGCCCAGGGTCGAGGAATAGGAGCCGTCCGCTGCCATGGCCGGCGTGCCGGAGAGGGCCAGCATGCCGAGGGCGAGGGAGGGTACTGCGAGAAGCCGCATGTTCTTGTTCATTGAGACCGTTTCCTTAATGGTGCGGGTGTGAACACGTCGATTGTGTCCTCCAAGGTGATTCGACACACTTCAGCACCCGGATTGGTTATTCATTCGATCAACAATGACAGCACCCTTATTATTTGATGACCTACCTAATGTCGCAGCAAGAACCCTCCAAGGGAAGGGGCAGGCGGGGCCATTGTTACCAGCGGGACATGGAAGTGTTTGGGCGCTAGCACCGAGGGGTGCTTTCGGACGGGCCGCTGATCGCCGCCATGCGCACCTAGGGGCGTAGTGAGGCGGGGGACTGTACTGCCGCGTCGGAAGGGCGGCCTGCGGGGTTGGTGCCGGCCCCGAGAACGTTGGGGGACGACTCGGCGCCGGCACCACCGATTCGGTTCGAGCCGATTCGGTGCCCGCCCGTTGCGGAGGCGGGAGGGCGTTCTCATTTAATCACGGACTGACCAGTCTGTCTGCTGGGAAGGTGCGAATTTTTTTGGCTTGCCGGGGGAGGCGGTAACCGCCGGCCGGTCGTGCGTTCAGGGCTGGCATCCACTGCCATTTAGAGCAATAAGGTAAGGCTAAGCTAATGTTCAAATGTGATTGAGATATGGGAACCCGCAGGACTTGAGGCCAGCAACCTCGTGCTCCGCTATGGGGAAAGGGACGTGGTCCATGGCGCAGGGGTGAAGCTGGAGCCGGGTCGGATCGTCGCCCTCGTGGGGCCCAACGGCAGCGGCAAGTCAACCCTGCTGCGGGCACTTGCCCGGTTGCATGCGGCATCCTCCGGAACGGTCAGAGTGCGGTCCGTCGACGGCGAAGCAATTGATGCGCTGATGATGAAGCGCAGCGACTTCGCCCGGCATGTGACTCTGCTGTCGCAGAGCCGTCCGGTGCCGCACGGGCTGAGTGTCCGGGATGTCGTCGAGTTCGGTCGGCACCCGTACCGGGGCCGGTGGCGTGCCGCCGACCCTGAGGGGCCCTCGGCCGTGGAGGGCGCCATGAGCCTCACCGGCATCACCGACCTTGCGGGCCGGGGCGTCCACGAACTCTCCGGCGGCCAGCTGCAGCGCGTCTGGCTGGCGAGCTGCCTGGCGCAGAACACCTCGGTGCTGCTGCTCGACGAGCCCACCAACCACCTGGACCTGCGCTACAAGGTGGAGATCTTCGACCTGGTTCATGACCTTGCCCGCCTGCACGGGGTGGCCATCGGTGTTGTGCTGCACGACCTCGACGAGGCCGCCGCACTTGCCGATCACGTGGTGGTGCTCTCAAAGGGCCGCATCGCGGCCGCCGGACCGGCCCACGAGGCACTCGACGCGGACCTGCTCAGCGACGTCTATTCCATTCCCATCGTCACCCATACCGACCCGCTGACCGGCAGGCTGCGCACCCGCGCCGTCGGACGGTACAGCCACAGCCCCAACCACCACACCGAAAGGTAAATTCGTTCATGAAGATCCACCAGGCTCTGGCCACCACCGCGGCCCTGGCGCTGCTGCTGACCGGCTGCGGAACAACCGAAGACCCCGCAGGTTCGGCCTCGAGCAGCCCCAGCAGCGGAGACTCCGTCACCCTGACCGACGCCCGCGGCGTCGACGTGGAGCTCGACGGCCCTGCAGAGCGCGTGGTCGGCACCGAGTGGAACGTTGTCGAAAACCTGGCAACCCTTGGTGTCCAGCCGGTCGGTGTGGCCGACATCAAGGGTTACGACGCCTGGGTCACGGCCGGCAAGCTGGATGGCACCGCCACAGACATCGGCACCCGCGGCGAACCCAGCCTCGACACCATCGCATCCCTGGACCCGGACCTGATCGTTGCAACCACCGACCTGGCCGATGCCGTCATTACCCAGCTTGAAGATTTGGCCCCCGTCGTTGTCGTGAAGTCCGCCGATGCCAGCCGGCAGATCGACCAGGCAGAAGAGAACCTCAAGCTCGTCGCTGAAGCGACCGGCACTGAGGCCGAGGCCGACGAGGCCATCGCGGCGTTCGACGCGGCCGTTGCCGAAGGAAAGGATGCCCTCGGGAAGGCAGGGCTGGCCGGGTCCCGGGTTGCTTTCGCCGATGGCTGGGTCGCTGACGGAAAGGTTTCCATCCGGCCCTTCACCAAAGGCGCGTTGTTGACCGACATCAACACCGAGCTCGGCCTGGACACCCCCTGGACGCTGGAAGGGGATCCGGCCTATGGGCTTGCTTCAACCGACGTCGAGGGCCTGACCTCACTGGACGCCGACAGCTTCGTCTACATCACCAACGACGCCGATGGCGACTTCATTGAGGAACTGGCCGACAATGCCGTGTGGAAGTCGCTGCCGTTCGTTGAATCCGGCCAGGTGCACCGCCTTGACGACGGGATCTGGATGTTCGGCGGCCCAGCCTCAATGACCCAGTACGTCAAGGCCATCACCGCGGCGCTGACCAAGTAACGCCACCGCATCATGACCGGGACTGTGAAGAGGGCCGCTCCGGGTGCTCCCGCGCCGTCAGCCGCGGGGCCCCGGGGGCGGCCTTTGGTCGCCGTACTTGCCGGGTGCGGACTGGTGATCCTGGTCCTCTTCTCCTCGATCCACCTCACTCAGGGCACGGCCGACGTCGGCCCCGTCCAGCTGCTGGGCCTGCTGGTCGGCGGCGGCTCCGAACAGGAGGCCGCGGTGCTGATCGCCTCACGCATCCCCCGGCTGCTGGCAGGGATCCTCGTGGGCGTGGCGTTGGGGGCGGCCGGGGCTGCATTGCAGTCGGCCACACGCAACGTCCTGGCATCCCCGGACACTCTTGCGGTCAACGCCGGCGCCCACTTTGCCATCGTCGCGGCTGCAGCCTTCGGAGCGGCCCTCCCCGCCCTGCTGTCCGGCGGTATCGCCTTCGCTGGCGGCCTAGCCGCCGCGATATTGGTGCTTGCCTTGTCCGGTGCAGGCGCCAAGAGCAATGGTGGTCCCATCCGCCTGGTGCTGGCCGGGACAGCGCTTGCCTTGGGTCTGCACTCGGCCACCAGCGCGCTGCTGCTGCTCTTCAGTCAGGAGACCACCGGTCTCTACGCGTGGGGCCAGGGCAGCGTCGCCCAATCCCGGCCCGACGAACTGCTGCAGTTCACACCGGTGGTCGTGGCCGCCACCGCAGGACTGTTATTCCTCTCCCGCCGGCTCGATCTCCTCGGCCTGGGCGAGGATGCCTCCCGCTTGGCAGGGGCGGATCCCCGCGTTGCCCGCGTGAGCGCCGTCGTCCTTGCCGTGGTCCTCTCCGCGTCAGCGGTGACGATCGCAGGTCCCATCGGATTCGTGGGACTGTGCGCACCGGCCATCGTGCGCCTGCTTGCATCCCGCGTCCGCGGCCTGGGGCGGCACCGGGCGCTACTTCCCATGTCGGGCCTCGCCGGTGCGGTGGTGGTGATCGGAGCCGACGTTCTGGTCCGCGTGGTTCTGGGCGCACAGGCCGGAGTCGAGGTGCCGACAGGAGCGGTGACCACCGTCTTCGGTGCCGTGTTCTTGGTGATCCTGGCACTGCGGATGTCCGATTCCGGCCTGAGCGTCGCCGGGGACGCGCTGGCGCGCGTGCGCTCGCGCAGGTTCTTCCTCGCAGTGATGCTTGGCCTGATGGTGCTCCTGGTCGGGTTGCTGGCGGCCGGTTCGCTGCTCGGTGATGCAAAACTGCTGCTCGGGGACCTGACCAACTGGCTCACCGGCCGGTCCGGCAACCGGGTCAGCGCCGTTCTGGACACCCGGATGCCGCGCGTGATGGCTGCAGTGCTCGCCGGAGCGGCGCTCGCGGTCGCCGGCGCCTTGATCCAAGCAGTCTCCAGGAATTCATTGGCGGAGCCAAGCATCCTCGGCGTTTCCGGAGGTGGAGGCCTCGCGGCGATCCTCGTTATCACTACGGTCCCCCTGGCCGGTTCCTGGTTGATCACCGGGTCGGCGCTTGCTGGATCGGCGGTTGCGGCGCTGCTGGTTTTCGGGCTGGCGTTCCGCGCCGGGCTGCAGCAGAACCGCCTGGTGTTGATCGGTATTGGGGTCTCCGCCGGGCTCGCGGCGGTCATTACCGTCCTCCTGGTGAGCACGGACCCGTTCAATCAGACGAAGGCCCTGACCTGGCTCTCCGGCTCCACCTATGGGCGGACGTTCGGATCCATCGTGCCTCCGCTTGTGGCCCTCGGTGTGGCCCTGCCCGTGCTGGCAGGCCTGCGGCGTGATCTCGACCTGATCGCGGTCGACGATGATTCTCCGCGCGTGCTGGGCGTCCGGCTCTCCGGCTCCCGCCTGCTGCTGCTCGCCACAGCAGTCCTGCTCACGGCCGGGGCGGTCTCGTCGGTGGGCGTGATCGCCTTCGTGGGACTGGTGGCACCGCATGCCGCCCGCAGTTTGGTGGGCGCGCGGCACGTCCGCGTGCTCCCCGCTGCAGCGCTGATCGGGGCCTGCACCGTGCTCCTGGCGGATGTGATCGGCCGGACGGCTATCGCCCCCGCACAGATCCCTGCCGGAATTATGACAGCGCTTGTGGGCGCCCCATACTTCGTGTACCTGCTGTGGCGCTCACGCGTGGACCGAGCCGCCTGAGGATTCAGTCAAGCGGTGTGCGGGTCGGGTCCGCCGGACCGTCCAGGTGGCTTACCTCTTGGCCACTCAAGGCTGCCATGGCGGTAGCTATTGTCGTGTCCTGGACGGCACTCGCAGGAGGGCGGGTGTCTGTATGCTTTGCGCATGACGGGCCCGCAGATCTATGTCAACTTCCCCGGCAGCGCGCGTGAGGCGCTCGGCTTCTATGCTGAGGTTTTCGGCGGAGAGCTTTCCTTGCATACGTACGAAGACTTCGGGCGCAGCGACGGCCCCCGGGATGCCATAGCTCACGGAGTACTCGACGGCGTTGTCGCTCTGGCTGGTTCGGATGCGGCAGCGGGCGAAAGGAGCGTCCGGGTCGAAGGCATGATGCTCTCGTTGCTGGGGGCCGCCGAACCGGCGGTTCTCCATGAGTGGTTCGACAAACTCGCTGTCGGCGGCTCGGTCGTCGACCCCCTCGGCCCGAAGCCCTGGGGAGCTTCCGATGGGCAGGTCATCGACCGCCACGGACTCCACTGGCTCATCGGTTACGAACCCGGCCTGTGAGCAGTGCGGTGTTGGCTGATTGAGTCGATGCCCGCAGGACCTACCGCAGGGGGCTCCCATGTCCGGGTACGTCCGTTCGGCCGATGGCACCGGCATCGCGTTCGATCTCCCCGGTTCGGGGCCGGGACTGACCCTGATCGGGGAACGCTATCCCGGCGTGTTTGGGCCGGCCCGATGGAGCAGCTCGCGGATGGCCCGCACCACGGCCGCTGGGTCCTCGTGGGGGCTGATGTGCCCCCCGCTGCTGATGGCGACCGTTGCACGGGGCGCAGCGGTGCGGAGATTCTCCCGGAGGCGGGGCGGCAGTACGTAGTCATGAGCGCCGGCAAGGATCGACACGGGTATTTGGAGGCCTGCGAGCTCGCCGATCAAGGGTGGAGGTTGAAGAATCACCGCGTCGAGTGAGCGCGCAAGATCGCGACCTCGACGGCTGGTGAGACGGTCGACCATTGAGTCGACCAAGCCCGGCTGTGCCGTCAATATCGCCGGCTCGTAGAGCGCGGCAGCTGCCCGTCGCGCGAAGAATCGGGTCGATCCTGTCGCAAGCAGCAGGGCCCGCTGCAGGTGGAAACCGGCCCTCGAGATGCCCTGGGCGCGCGTCAGGGGCGTGTTGATGAGGGCGAGGGCGGCAACCCGGTCCGGATGATGAATTGCGAGGCGGGCCGACACCATTCCACCCCAGGAATGACCGGCCAGGACCACGCGGTCGAGCCCATAGGCGTCAAGGACCGCAAGGACGCTCTCGACGTGCTCGTGGAGGGACCACGCATGCGTGGGCGCGTTGCTCCGGCCGTGTGCAGGGCCGTCGATGAGGATCACATTGCAATCCCGAAACCCTTGCACCACGTCGTTCCACAGGGTTGAGTCCATGAAGATGCCGTGGGTCAGGACGAGAGTGGGGGCGTCGGCGCGTGCCCTGTGAATTTCAGTCACCAGATCCGCGAGCGCGGTGCTCACCACCCGCTGTTCATGGGCCGCCATCATGAGGCTGCCCGGTCAATGGACTCCGCAGCGGCCGGAGCCCGGTTGGGTCCATGGTGTGTCAGATACTGCTCGAAAGTGGTCAGCGCCGGTATTTCAGTAGGCGGAGGGCCGTCGAAGGAGAAGTTGACCTGCTCGTGCCATTGCAACTGGGTGGTGAATTCCCGGTTCAGCCGCCGTGCCACGACGGTCGGGATCCGCCACCGCGGCAGGCGTTGTCCCGTGCTGCGGCTGTATCTCGCCCGTATTTGCCCGACCGTCAGTTCGTCGCCGGCGAGATTCAGTTTCCCGCCGATGAAGCGATTCGGATGCAGGAAGGCAAGCGTTGCAATCCTTCCAATGTCATCGACGGCGAGCAGATGAAGTTTGGTGGTCGACGAGAGCGTCCCGGCCAGCATCGGGATCAACAGGGAGCCGCCGGAACGACGGTCGCCGAAGTTGTCCATGAAGAAGACGGTCCCGAGGAACGTGCGCTGCAGTCCCATGTCGTCAATGGTCTTCTCGATCTCCCGCTTGCTCGTGAAGTGGTCGGGAAGCCATGAGCCGGCGGGTGCGTCCGCCATCGTCGACTGCACCACATGCTCCACGCCCGCTTCGCGGGCAGCCGTTGCGACTGCTAGGCCCTGGGCCACCTCGCCGGACCGTCCGACGCCGGCGCCCCAATAGTCCTGTACCGAGAACACGCCGGAGGCGCCATCAAATGCGGTGCGGAGGCCTCCCGGGCGGGTGAGGTCGGCCTGAAAAAGCTCAACGCCCGCGCGCTGCAGGGCTAGAGCTTCCCCGGAACGAGGATCGCGGGTCACCACACGTACCGACGCCCGGGCCCGCAGCAGGTGCCTCACCACGGCACCTCCCTGGCGGCCCGTGCCCCCTGTGACCGCCACCACCAATCTCGATGCGTCGGGAGGAGTGCCATCGACGCTTGGATAAGGAAAAGTGTCCATATATGAGTCTAGAGAGTGACCAGTCACTCTTTCAAGTAGCATTAGTTCATGACTTCACCACGCTCTCTCTCAACCGCAGATGCACGGCGCACGGCCGTCCTCGCCGCCGCCACCGGTGAGTTCGCGCGCCACGGATTCGCCGGCGCGTCGACGGCACGCATCGCGGTTGCTTCCGGAATAGCGCACTCATATCTGTTCAAGCTGTTCGGCAGCAAGAAGGCCCTGTTCGTGGATGTGTCAAAACTCGTCTATGAACGTATCGAACGACGGTTCGATGTCGCCGCCAAGGCAAACGTGGAGAACCCGCTCACGGCAATGGGCGAGGCCTACAGCGAGCTCCTCCGCGAGAGGGAGCAACTCCTCGTGCTGATTCACGGGTTCGCCGCAGCGGACGTCCCCGAACTGGGTTCCGTGATCCGCGGCTACTACTTGGCGCTCTATCGCGCGGTTCTCGACATGTCCGGCGCCGACGCGCAGCGCGTGCAAGGCTTTTGGGCCCACGGGATGCTCATGACTATCGCGGCGGCGCTGGACCTTCCGGACGCCTCCAGCGACGACCCATGCGTCAGTCAGATGCTCGCGGGACCTCGGGCCGGAACCTGAGTCGCCGAGCCGCCTCGTCAGCGATCAATGAACCGCGGCATGATGCCGGCGGCGGTCATGCGACTGGGGTTCCACCGCGGGTTGCGCAGGCGATCACGCCCTTGGAGAGACTTTCCCGACCAAAGCTGTCTCACAGTTTGTTGCACCACGGCGCAAAAAGGATTCCAATGGTGCGATGGCGACTGAAACCGGCACGACCGAACCGGGTGCACACGGCGGACTGAAGCGGGCGGTCGGGGCGCCGTTGCTGTTCGCGTTCATCGTGGGGGACACCCTTGGGGCGGGTATCTATACCCTTGTGGGCTCCATGTCCGCCGACGTCGGGGGCGTGATCTGGCTGCCGCTGCTCATCGCGCTGGTCGTGGCGCTCCTCACCGCGGGGACCTACGCGGAGCTGATTACCAAGTATCCGCACGCAGGCGGAGCCGCGCGGTACGCCGAGCGCGCCTTCAAGGTTCCCTATGTGTCGTTCCTCGTCGGATTCCTGATGATGGCCTCGGGCATCACCACGGCTGCGGCCCTGGCGAATGCCTTCGCCGGCGACTACCTGGCAGCGCTCATCGACGTGCCGGCCGCCCCGGCGGCGGTGGTCTTCATCATCCTGCTGACGCTGATCAACCTCCGCGGTGTCCGGGAATCTCTTGGCGCAAACCTCGTCGCGTCGATCATCGAGGTGACCGGCCTTGTGCTAGTCATCGTGGTCGCCGCCATCGTGCTCGGCAGCGGTAACGGGGAACCAGCCAGGCTTCTCGAATTCGCCCCGGACGTGTCGCCGCTGGGCGGTGCCTTCGCGGCATCCGTTATTGCATTCTTCTCCTTCCTTGGCTTCGAGGCGGCCGCCAACATGGCCGAGGAGGTGCGCAACCCCTCCAGGGCCTACCCGCGTGCCCTTTTCGGAGCCATCGGCACCGCGGCGGTCGTCTACCTCCTGATCGCACTTGGCGCGGTCATCGTCCTGCCTCCGGCCGAACTGGCCGAATCCACCGGTCCGCTGCTCGACGTGGTTCGGGCCAGCGGGGTGGGAATCCCGCTTTGGCTGTTCAGCCTGATCGCGCTGGTGGCCATCGCCAACGGCACCCTGCTGTTCATGGTCATGGCCAGCCGCGTCGGCTACGGCCTCTCGGAAGCGAAGCTTCTTCCCGATGCGTTCTGCCGCGTGCTGCCGAACCGGCGCACGCCGTTTGTATCGATCATCGTCGTCGCCGTCCTGACGATCATTCTGACCCTCGCCGGAAACGTCAACTCGCTGGCCGAGACCACCGTGCTGCTGCTGCTCCTGGTGTTCCTCTCGGCCAATGTCAGCGTGCTCGTCCTCAAGAAGGACAAGGTCGAGCACGACCACTTCTCGGTGCCCCGGATCGTGCCGATCCTCGCGACCATCGCCAGCATTGTGCTGCTGGCCCAGCAGTCCGGGATCATCTGGCTCGGTGCTATCGCCTACGTTGTGGTCGGGTCGCTGCTCTACCTCGCCGCCCGCGCCGGCCGGAAGCGGGAGGAGCGCGTCTCGGGCTAGCGTCAAGCGGCGGGAAACCCGCCACGAGCAATATTCAGGCCACGCTGAGCGCGGTTCCCGTATGCTGGCTACCGCACGCGTGCTAAAGAGGGGTGCCGCTCATCGTCCGGCGAGGGGTGGCTATTGCCGTTGTGACGAAGTTGTGTGGATTGCGTATTCAGAGGAACGTCCGGCTGTGGCGGCTCTCCATTACTGGCGGCTTGAACCGGGTGTCTTCCAAGGTCCCGCCGTCGGGCTTCCATCCGCGGCTGGTGTAGAAACCGATGGCGCGGTGGTTGTTTCTCTCAACCCAGAGGAAGGCCCGCTCGTATCCGAGATCCTGCAGCTTTTGTTCGGCGACGGCGAATAGCGCCGATCCGATTCCTTGCGCCCACCAGTTCGGGTGCACGTTGAGCGCATAGAGCTGTCCCGTCCCGGGTTCGTCGTCCGCGTCGGGCGGGCCCACGATCACGAAGCCGGCCACTTCACCGGAAACCTCGGCAAGCAAGGGTGCCGTTCCCTGTGTCGGGGCAGTAATGCCGCGGCGCCACCCCTCGGTCATCCGCTCAACGTCCATTCCATCGAGGTATTCATCGGTCATCACACCCCGGTAAGCCGCGCGCCACGCTGCTGCGTGCACCTCGGCCAAACGGCGGGCATCCCGCTCCAGCGGCGGCCTGATAACGACACGTAACCGATCCATCGCCCGAACCTATCAGGGACGAGGTGCGTCTCACGGCAAGACGGGCGGTGGCCGAGGAACCGGAAGTTAGGGCTCCTGTTCGTGCGTGAATTGTCGACGTCGGGCCGGGTACCGCCAGGTCCCGGACATGATGAAACCCGGAGTGTCTGCGTAACCGTCTCTCGTCAGGCAGGAGCGGCTTCGAGGCGGGTGATGATGGTGATCAGTCCTTTCCGCAGAATCTGGTCCGACAACCCCGATGATTGCGCTGAGGCCCTGGCCATGTCATCGATGGCCCGTACGACCGTGTTTCCACGGTTCGTGATGCGGGTGCGCATTGAGCGCCCATCCCGTGTGTTGCGGGCCCTCAACACCAGTCCCTTGAGTTCGAGCTTTTCGAGGACCTTGCCCATGGTCTGGGCCTGTACATGAACGAGGGCGGCAAGATCGGTTTGGCTGATCGGGCCACTGGCTGCGAGTGCCTTCAACGTGGTTGCTCCAGCATGGCTAATGTCCAAGTCCGTCAAACGCCGGTTTTGGTGATGTTCGTTCAATCGGGCGGCGGTACTCAACAAACGACTGGTCGTCCAGTGTGCTGTATTCACGTACACCTTCTTCCTTCCCCCTGTTGACTACCCTAACGGCCACTCATGGCCGTGCAGACCAATGGCCGGCGGCTTTCCTCCTGCCCGGGAATTATCTCCGGCCCCACCGGGTTGATACGCATACAGGATTACATGATCCTAAATGAGGAGTACCGGGGAGATTCCCGGACCCCGCACAGCACGCCCCCCACCCCCCACCCTGTAAGGAATGAAAGTGGACTACAAGTTCGAACTGGCCGTCCTCCCGGTCTCCGACGTCGCACGCGCCAAGGCGTTCTACGACAAGCTCGACTGGCGCCTCGACGTCGACATCCAGGGCGAGGGCGGCTTCCGGGCCGTGCACTACACCCCCACCGGATCCCCGGCCTCCTTCATCATCAGCAACGGCCTCACCGACGCCGCCCCCGGCTCCACCCGCGGCACCTACCTCATCGTCGACGACGTCGAGGCGGCCCGCGCCGACATCGCCGCCCGCGGCATCGAGATCACCGAGGTCTTCCACGAAGCACAGGGCGGGATCCCCAGCGTCAACAAGGAAGGGCGCACCCCCGGCCTGGCTCCCGAGCGCGCCAGCTACTTCTCCTTCGCGATCTTCAACGACCCCGACGGCAACGAATTCATCCTCCAGGAAATCACCACCCGGCTCCCGGGCCGCGTCTAACCCCACCCGGCAGGGGGCTAAGGCCGGTGCCGCCGCCTTGCTTCCGCACCGGCCGATCCCCAGCGCACCCAGCGCCGGGCATTGGTCCATGTCAGCTCCCCACTCTTCCGCCGGAGCGAATCTTCCTGGCGACAACCTCCATTACCTTCGGTGAGTCTCATGAAAGGGGCCTCCATGCCCAACCCTGCTTCTGATTCAGATCAGGAAAATCTCCTCGCAACGTCGCAGCGTCCTGCCCGGCGTGCACGACGCAGGTGGATCGGTGCCGCAGCGGCGATCGCCGCCGCGCTCGTCGTCGGCTCGGTGTCGACCGGCGCCTCAGCCTCCAAGCCGGGGCCGGAAAGCTGGGTGACCAGCGGGCCGAATGTGCCCGCGGGCCTCAGCGACACCTTCGAGAGCAGGTTCGTCGAGGCGAACGGCATCCGCCAGCACGCGGTCATCGGAGGGAAGGGCCCGGCGGTGCTGCTGGTGCACGGCTGGCCGGAGGACTCGTACGCATGGCGTTCGGTGCTCGAGCCGCTGGCCGAGGACCACACCGTGATCGCCGTGGACCAGCGCGGCATCGGCCTGACCGAGAAGCCCGCCGAGGGCTACGACTCGGCCACCTTGGCCGACGACCTTGCCGCCCTGATGACCGAGCTGGGCCATGAGAAGTTCTCCGTGGTCGGCCACGACACCGGATACTTCATCGGCTACGCCCTGGCCGCCGACCACCGCGACCGGGTCGAGAGCCTCGCCGGCGTCGAGGTTCCCGGTCCTCCCGGGATCACCAAGGGCGGCCCGCCGCTGTTTTCCGATGAGGCCACCAACAACCGGCTCTGGCACATCCCCTTCAACCGGGTGGACGATGAGCTGATCGTGAACCTGGTTCGGAACAGCGCCGAGGAGTTTTACCGTTACGAGTACCGGATCCAGGGCGGCGGGTACACCCCGCCCGAGCACGCGATCAAGTACTACGTCAAGCAGTACAACCGCGACAAGGACAGCCTCCGCGCCAGCTTCGAGCTCTACCGCGAGTGGGACGCCCTGGTCGCGCAGAACGCCGAACGCGCCAAGACCCCGCTGACCATCCCGGTCATCGGCATCGGTGGAGAGAAGAGCTGGGGGCCGGCCGCTGCGGCGGGCATCAAGGCCGCCGCCCCCCAGGTCCAGACCGCCGTCATCCCCGGCGCCGGCCACTGGGTCGCCGAACAGGCCCCCGAGGAACTGGTCAAGGTGCTGCGCACCTTCCTGGCTCCCACGGGAACCGCCCAGTAGTCACCGCCCGACCACGGCAAGCCCAGTGAAGCCCATCGCCGTCCCGGTGGTGGGCTTCACTGGTGCCGGGCTGCAGGATTTCTCCAGAGCCTCCCATGCAAGACGGATAATCTCGGGGCGTGGACCGGATGAAGGCACTGTGGTTAGTGGAGAGGCATGCCGAACCAGCGAAGCAGCTGCTTGTCGAGGTCCGGCTGGCCCTCGCCGGCCCAGGCCACGTGTCCGTCGGGTCGTATCAAAACGGCCGGTGCGCCGAGCTCGTCGCTGCCATCCACTACACCGTCCACCCGATCCGCCCAGCGCTGGACGGAAAGCCTGCCGGTCCGGTCGAGCAGCAACCCGCGCCCACGGTGCATCAACTCGTACAGGCGTCCCTGCTTCAAGGGCATATCGCCGATTCGCCTTCCGAGCAGGTCCGGGCCCGTGCCGAAGTCGTAGCGGACCCCAAGGGCGGTGATCTTCTCGATCAGGAACCGGCTCACGACGTCGAAGTCCATCAGCTCCGCCATGAGTCGACGAACGGCCCGCGGGCCCGGACCTGTGGACAGCAGCTCGCTCTGCGCGCGGGTGTTGTTCAAGACATCGGCGCCTACCGGGTGCCGCTCGGCATGATAGCTGTCCAGCAGGCCCGCCGGTGCCCAGCCACCGATCTCAGCGGCCAGTTTCCAGCCCAGGTTGAAGGCGTCCTGGATGCCGAGGTTCAACCCTTGCCCGCCTAGCGGGGGATGGACGTGCGCGGCGTCGCCTGCCAGGAACACTCGTCCAACCCGGTAATGCTCGGCTTGACGGGTGGAGTCACCGAACCGGGAAAGCCAACGTGGCGAATGAACACCGAAGTCGGTGCCGGCGACCGCCCGCAGCTGGCGCTTCACCTCGTCGAGCGTTGGAGGAATCGCTCGGTCCTCGGTGACGTCCGCGGCAGGTACGACGACGCCGTAAAGACCGTTTCCTGCCGGACCGACACCGAATCCCTTCTGGGTCCTGCGCACCTCCTCCACGATGGCTTTCACATCCTCCGGGCGGGCAGTCAGCTCCATCTCACCCCGAAGCCATTCGTTTCGGGCTGACTCCCCGGGAAAATTCACGCCAAGCTTCTTACGGACGAGGCTGCGCCCGCCGTCGCAGCCAACGAGGTAGCGTGCGCTCAGCTGCGAGCCGCCGGCCAGCTCTACCGTTACTCCTTCGAGGTCCTGCTGCAGGCCGACCACTTCGCTGCCGCGGCGGACATCTGCGCCTAGTCCGGCCGCGTACTCGGCCAGCAGGCGGTCAGTGACCGGCTGCTGGATACCGAGAACGTAAGCGTGGGCACTGTCCAGGTGTTCGGGCCACGGTTTCTCGATGCCCGCGAAGTGCCCGGCGCCTGGGTACTTTCGGCCGTGCTCCAGGAAACGTTGAAGCAACCCGCGCTGATCCAGGATCTCGATACTGCGAGCATGCAGGCCGAGGGAGCGGACCTGTCTGGTCGGCTCGGCCGCTTTCTCCAGTACCACCACGTCCACATCGTGCAGTCGGAGCTCGCCCGCCAGCATCATCCCGGCAGGTCCGCCGCCGGCAACGATCACGTCGATCATCAGGTCCTCCTTCAGAAACGTCACCGCGGCCCGACCTTCTGTGCCCTCATCGGCGCAACGCTGTATTGCCCGGCCGCGGCTCGCTATTTTGCCCGAGGGAGGGGGCCTTGCGGCAAGATCCCCCCGGAGCTATATTCTGAAGACGGCAGGGAGATCACGATCTCCCTGCCTTTCGTTTCACCGCCCCCATTAACGCCGGTCAGGTGCGAGTTCGGCCCGTACAGGTTCATTTCCACCCACCGGCCTTCATGCCCTGGATCTGCACGGGGCGTTGCGACGTCGCTTTTTGGCGAACCTCCACCCGACAAGTTCAGTGGACCGAGAATCCGCCATCGACCATGACTAACTGTCCAACGACGTAGGCCGATGCGGTGCTGGCCAGGAATACGGCTGCTCCGGCAAAGTCCTCCGGCACACCGTTTCGTCCGATGAGTGTGCGTGCAGCCAATGCCCGGACGGTGCCCGGGTCTGAACTGAGTCGCCGGTTCAAGGGGGTCTGCACGAAACCCGGCACCAGCACGTTCGCGGTAACGCCGTAGGGTGCCCATGCTTCAGACTGCGACCGGGCGAGGGCCTCGAGTGCTGCTTTCGACACCCCGTAGGCGCCACTTGAAGCGAAGGGACGGTGCGCCTGCTGAGAGCTGATGTGGATGATCCGCCCGAAACCGCGTTCCGCCATACCGGGGGCGAGTCGCTGGCCGAGGATGAAGGGGGCCTCGAGGTTTACCTGCATGGTTGCGTCCCAGGTGGCCTCATCGAGCTCGGGCATAGACGGGCGAAGGTTGATACCGGCCGAATTCACCAGGATGTCGATATCTCCGGCAGCACCGGCAAGAGCGTGCGCACCCTGGCGGGTCGAGAGGTCCGCGACGATGCCATCACCGGAGCCCCCGGCCGTACGTACTTCCCGGACCGTGGCATCGATGGTCACACGGGTCCGGGCAGCGACGAGCACATGTGCACCTGCTGCGCCGAGCGCCAGGGCGATGGCTTTGCCAATCCCTGAGCTTCCTCCTGTAACGAGTGCTACGCGCCCATTCAAGCCGAAAAGATTACGCAGGTATGTTGACTGGTCCATCGCCTGAGCTTAACAACAACCACGCTGACTGGCCTGCAGGTCCAGGCAGCTTCGATCCAGCCCCGGGTCCCTAGGTGCGATTTCACGTTCTGGATTCGAAAGTTGTAGTGAATTCCGTCAGAAGCCGAAACCCCTGCCTGTCGACAGACCTGTGAGCCGCCGCAAGCACCACAACTCCGGTTCCGGCGTCCCGGTCGAGTCCGATCCAACTGCTGAAACCCCCGGTGGCGCCGTTGTGCCAGGTGATTTCGCGGCCCCGGTGCTCGAGCGTGATCCACCCCGCACCGACACGGACCCGAGGGGTGAATTCCGCGACCGGCTCGAGGGCGGAAAGGCCCCGTGCTGTCCCCTCGAGGACCGAACGAAGGAAGACGCGCATGGTGCCTACGGTCGCGCGAACCCCTCCCGCCGGCGCGACGGCTTCACCTACCCATGCGGACTGCGGGCGTCCGAATCGACTGCATCCCTTCAGATCCGCGCGCCCGAGGTCCTCCGCGTGCGCGGGAGTCGAGAACCCGGCACCCAAGACCTCCTGCAGGAGTCGTTCGTAGCTGCTCCCTGCGGCTTTCGCGACGGCGTGCCCCAGCAACTGAAAACCCAGGTTCGAGTATCTGGGCCGAGGGGCGCCAAGGCGCACATTGCGCGTCTGGTCCAGGAGATCGGTCAGTGAATCACCGTAAGGGTTTTCACCTCGGATCAAAAACTTGAGGTTTCGGCGCAGTGGATGCATCCCTGGCGGCAGGCTGGGGAGACCGGAGCGGTGAGTAGCCAGGGAGCTCAGGGTCACGGAGCCAACCTCGCCGTGATCCTCAAGCGGAAGCACCTCGCGAAGGACTGTCGTCGGTGCCACGAGGCCGCGCTCGGTCACATCCCGGTACAACATGCCGGTGAGCGCCTTCGAAATCGACCCAATTTCGAAAGATGACTGATGGCCGGAACCCACAGTCGCTGTCATCTCACACTGGGGAGTAACTACCGCCACTGCTGCCGTGGGCGCTATCGACCGGAATGCGCGCTCGGCGGCGCGCACAAGTTCAGTGTCCCCGCTCCATTCGGTGTTCACTACGAACTTTCCCTCCTGGCCTCAAGTTCGACATTCAACAGAATCCACTCCAACCCCGGTCCGGTACCCCAAAAGGTGGTGCTGCTTTTCACAGGCGGTCCTGCGCGTACTCGGTGATGGCCGGGACCAGGAATTCGACCATGCCCTCGTGGTAACCGTTATGGAATCTGCCCATGTCCTCGTTCTCCTCGTAAAACAGTGCCATGCCAATGTAGGCCTCCCTGCTGGGCGTGTAGAACCGCCGGGCGATGCGGTAGTGCTGCTCGATCCGTTCCTGGCCTCTCGGGGTGGGGCCGACATTTGTGCTTCGGCGGCCTCGAGCACTCCCGAAGCACCGGATTGCCGCAGCCCTCACCGGACGGCCGAGGTGAGCCCGGGACCGGCGGCAGGGGTTGTGAGGATGTTCACCGGGCGGAAGCCCTTGACGATGAGCCACACGGCCAGGCTCAGCTCCCACGCGAACACGGGGAGCGCGACGATCAGACCAACGGTGGAGAACTGCCCATAGGCACCGAACATCACGGCGACCGCGGAGAGGGAGATCATTGCCCCGCCGGCCAGCCCGAGCACGGCGATCGGACGGGGGACCAGGCGCGACGAGTACATCAGCGCGGCCAGCAGCAGCGAGGCGGCACCGAGGGCGAAGTTCGGCCCGAACAGGACCGTCCACTCGCGCAGGGCCACCAGCGAGGAGCCGATGGTGGAAAGTACGTCAGGGTCGGTATCCGCGTCTCCGGCGAACTGCCGGCGTAGCGTGACGATCGACAACAGGCTGAGGATCCCGATGAGAATTAGCGCCGCCTCGAGCAGGCGCGCCACGACGAACGCCAGCGCGAGACGCTCACTCTGCCGCTTCAGGATCGGATACAGCGTCACTGCGGTGCCGACGGCGGCAACCACCAGGAGGAGTTCGATAAGCGCGCCCAAGAGGATTGTTTCATCCACGCCTGCGCCCGTGATGTAGCTGGTGTCTGTCAGGATCGGGCGGTGAAGGGCGGCTCCCACAATCGCGCCCACCTCGGTGAGCAGGAAGAAAGCTCCGGCGGTGACGGCGGTCGGCCTGGACAGGTTCATGATTCTTCCCTCGGCTGAAGGTGTACGACGTACACTGAATCGGAAGAACGCTAGGGTGTACACCGTACTCCTGTCAAGAGATGCCCTCCGAGACAGCACATTGACGGCGGGGTACTCTCTGCCGGCGGGACGAGCTGTGCCGATTCGTGCGCTTCAGGTTGTCCACGTCATCGGCCCCCCCCAATACCGGAAGGCTGCAGGCCTAGGCGTGGAGGTCCTGCTCGATAGCTCGTAGCCTGCCGACGCATTCCCGTGCGAAGCCGGGCCAGGTCGACCAGTAGTAGGGGACCCCCGCCAGCGCGATGGTCAGCGCCCAGGCGCGGGCCTGCAGCCGCACGCCGGCATCCAGGCCCAGTTCCTCGGCGTACGCCTTTCTGGCTTCGGCTGGCAGATCCCAACCTGCCGCATGTTCACAAGTCGGATTCCCGACGGAGAGGCCGCCGAAGTCGACCACTCCCACCAAGACGCCGTGTCGGACGAGGAGGTTGGACGGCTTGAGGTCGGTGTGCATCCACGTATGCGGAACCAGCGATTCCTCCAGGGTGACGGCTTCATCCCAGATGGACGTCAGGCGGTCCAGATCCAACTCGAGCCCTTCCAGTGAACGGCATGCAGCGAGGTTCTCCAACGTCTCGCGGGACCGGTCCCGCAGGCTGCCGCCACGGTAGGAAAACAGAGAACCTTCCCGCCGAGCGCCCATCAACTCCGCGCTGTGGAGTGCTCGGACGAAACCCGCTAGGTCACGGCCGAGCCGGGGTAGATCCTCCACGAGTTCGGGATGCAACGCGGTGCCTTCGATCCACCGGTAGACCGACCACGCGAACGGATAGCCGACATCGGGGCTGCCTTGTGCAACCGGCTCGGGAATGCGCAGCGGCAGCCACGGGGCCAGACGCGGCAGCCATTCCTGTTCCTTAGCCACATCCACCGCGGCGCCCGAGGTGCGCGGCAATCGCACCACCAGGTCATCGCCCAAGCGGAACATGCGGTTGTCGGTGCCGTGCCCGGCCGGGGTGAGGGCCAGATGCTCCCACTCAGGGAACTGGTGATCGATGAGCCGGCGCACCGTCTCTTCACCGATCCCGACTTCGTCCGCGTGCAGGGATGCCATGGCGTTAACTCAAACACAGGTCACCCGCGCCAACGACATGCCCGCCTCCGGGTGCAGGTACGCCGGCTGCGGAGGCAACAACGCCTGCCAACGGTCCGTCGGCTGACTGCTGTTCAACGGGCGGGCTGTCGCCGCGGGAATCGAATCCGGCCTTTCGGCACCCGCAGACCGACAGCGCTGCAGCCGGACCAATCGGCGCCGGGCCGTCAGGCAGGGGAGTGGAGGTATTCCAATTGGGCTGCCACCGAGCTCTCGGCCGCCCGCCGCACAGACGGGTCGGCTTCGGCGTAGACGATGTCCGCGACCTGCTGTACTCCCGCATCCGGCCCAAGCTGTGTCACGGCGGCGCGGATCTGGGCCAGGCGGTCCAGGCGGTGCGTGCGGTAGGTGCGGACAACGGCGTCCAGCGCCGGCAGGACGGGGCCATGGGCCGGCAGCACCGTGGCCGGTCCGAGCAATTCGAGCCGGTCAAGTGAGGACAGGTAGTCGCCGAGGCGGCCGTCGGGGTGATCGAGCATCGTGGTTCCGCGGCCCAGGACGGTGTCCCCGGTGAGGACGGACCCAGCCGGGCCGTCGAGGGGAAGGTGGAAGCAGACCGAATCCGAGGTGTGCCCCGGCGTGGCCACCACCCTGATTTCCGTTCCGGCAACGGACAGGACTTCGCCTCCCTGCAGCGGTGGTCCTGCGATGCAGTATTCCGGGTCGGCGGCGCGGACGGGCGCACCCGTCAGTTCGTGGAGGCGCACGGATCCGGCCGTGTGATCGGCGTGGCGGTGCGTGATCAGGATCAGTTCCACGGGACCGGCGGCGAGCTCCTGAAGGTGCTTCTCGTCCAGCGGTCCCGGGTCCACCACGACCGACCCCGGGTGACTGTCCGCACCGATCAGGTATGAATTGGTGCCCTCGAGGCTCATTGGTCCGGAGTTCGGTGCGAGCCTGAAGCATGTCAGGGCGGTGGAGCGGGCCTGGGTGGAATCTTCGGCAGTCACCGTTCCATCGTCGCACCACTGTCCGGGCGGTACCGGACTCGCTGATTCGCCGGCGTTCATTGAGCGAACCTACCTCATCCGGTATCCGCGATCCAGAGTGTACGCTGTACACTTTGGATCGTGAACGGTCATGCAGAACCACGAGGAGCTCACATGAAAACCCCAAAGGAGCCATTCGTGAATACCAACCGTCGCGCCCTGGTCTTCGGTGCCACCGGCTTCATCGGGCGGTGGCTCGTCAAGGAGCTGCTCGACCAGGGCATTCCGACCACCGCCGCCGTCCGAAACACCACCCGGTTTAGGACCCTGCGCCACTGGCTGGCCGCCCGCGGTGTGAATGTTGAATTGCTGGGCGCGGTTGAGGCCGACCTGGCGTCGGAAGGAATCGGGCTGGACGGCGACACCTTTACCCATGTCGGCGAAATCTATAACGTTGCCGGCGCTTACGCGTTCGGAATGACCGCGGATGAGGCCCGTGCCGCAAACGTCGACACGTCGCGGCGCGTTGTCGAGTTTGCCGCTGCCATCCCAGGGGATGTGCGCCTGGTCCACCTGTCCGGCTACCGGGTTGGCGGACAGGAGCCCGGCTCGGTTCCGTGGTCGGAGCAGAAGCTCAGGAACGAGTACAAGCGCCTGGGCGCCTACGAAGCGTCAAAGGTCGAAAGCGACGCGGTCGTACAGGCAACAGCGGAGGAACTCGGAGTGGCGCTGACTATCGCCAACCCGGCTTCGGTTATCGGACACTCGGTCACCGGTGAGTCGGACCAGGTCCTGGGCCTGGGGACCGCCGTCCTTGACCTGGTCACCGGCAGGCTGCCCGCCGTGCCGGGCAACTCAAAAACGTTCGTGCCCGTGGTCACCGTTGACTACCTTGCCCGGTTCCTGACGCTGTTGCCGGTGCAGGAGGAGACCCGCGGAAAGTCGTACTGGATTCTCGATGACAGCACCCCGGAGCTCCCTGAGGTGCTGCGGCTGATCGGCCGGCACCATCACGTGCGGGTGCCGCGGCTGCGCATTCCCGTCGGGATCGTGAAGCGGCTGCCGCGTGCCATCACCGGCGCAGACCCCGAGACGTTAAGCTTCCTCGCCTCGGACAGATATCCCACCGGTCCGGCGAACCGGCTGGCGGAGCAGCACGGACTCGCGCATCCGGAGGTCACCCAGGCCTTGACGCGATGGAGCGACTATCTGATTGCCAGCGCGTCCGTCGGCCGAAAACCGGGCTTACCGCAGGAGGGAACTCCTACCTAGACGGCGACTTTCCGCCCGGCGGCCACAGGGCGAAGTTCGGGAAGCGGCAACCCGCTGAAGACTGACTGGGCGACGAGCAGGGCAAGTCCAATGATGCCGGCCTGTTTTCCCTGGGTGGCACCGACGATCTGTATCCTGCGCGTGGCCAGCGGCAGGGACCGACGGTAGACGGCGCCTTTGATACCTGCGAAAAGGTAGTCCTCGGCGGCTGCGAGTTGCCCGCCGATGACGACAACCTGCGGGTTGAAAAGGTTTACGGTCACCGCAATCGCTTCGCCCAGGAGTTGGCTGGCGTTGCGGGCCAGCCGGACTGCTTCCCGGTTGCCGCCGCGCAGCAGACGGACGGTGTCGTCGACCGATTCAGCCTCGATGCCCAGAGCCTGCAGGTCGCGCAGGAGGGCCCATCCGCCCGCGTAGGCCTCGAGACATCCGATGTTGCCGCATCGGCATTCCGGTTCGTCCTGCACGTTGGCGGGCTTCGGCACATAGTTGTGGCCTATGTCGCCGGCAGCACCGTCGGCGCCCCGGTGCAGCCGGCCGTCGGAGATGAGGCCCGACCCGACACCGGTGCCGATCTTGACCATGAGGAGGTGCCGGGCCTCTGGGAAGGAGACCTGCTGCTCCCCGAAAGCCATGGCATTGGCGTCCTTGTCCACGATGACCGGGCAGTCATAGGTACCACTGAACCATCCTGGAATGTCGTACTGGTCCCATCCGGTCATGATCGGCGGGTGCACCACCTGCCCGGTGGCGGTATCAACGGGCCCGGGAACGCTTACGCCGATGCCCACCACCGACGCGGCCGGCGCATCCGCCGCGGCGAGCAGACGCGAGAATTCCTTACCCACCAAGCCAAGGACGGCGTCCGGTCCTTCGGTGACCGGGACGGTGAGTTCAACTTCTCTGAGGATGGTTCCTGAGAGGTCGCACAGACCCACCCGCATTCCGGTGGCGCCAATGTCAGCGACAAGGAGGTGCCCGCCGGTGCGGTTGAAGGCGTAGGACTCTGCAGGGCGTCCCTTGGTCGATTCCGCCCCCGACGGCACGACGAGCCGCGATTCAAGCAGCGCGTCCAACCGCTGGTTGATCGTGGAGCGGGACAGCCCGGTCCGGGCCGCAACCTCGGATTTTGTCAGCACGAGACCGGAGCGCAGAAGCCGCAGTATCTCCAAGGTGCCGCCCGCCGGTCCCTCGGGGGCAACTGGTATGGATTGCGGATTCATGGCTTCTCTGCCCCTTCGTCATTGGCCTGCCTGCCATATTAACCCGGGCGGAGCAGGGGTTGCGTGCATCACATCCCATAGTTATGCTAACACTTAACGTTACTTCGACGTACATATGGTTTTCAAAGTCAGAAGGGGCAACGATGCCACAGCTACGCAACACCTTGATTGTTATTGCCACAACCGCTGCAGGGGCCCTCACACTGGCTGGCTGCAGCACCACCGCCACGACACCGGCCTCCGGCGAGGGTGGAGAAGCGAAAACTGCTGCCGTCATCAAAGGACTGGACAACCCGTTCTTCCAGTCCATGGAAGACGGCATCAAGGCGGCGGATAGTTCAATCACCGTCCAGGCCGCACAGGACATCACCGACACGAGCGGCCAGGCTGACCGGCTCTCCTCTCTCGCCGGCCAGGACTTCAACTGCTTCATCATCAACCCCATCAGCGGCAACAACCTGCTCCAGGGTGTCGCACAGCTGAAGGCCAGCGGAAAGACCGTCGTGAACATCGACAGCCCTGTCGACCCGGAGGCCGCCGCTTCCGCTGAAGCCACCCCGGACACTTACATCGGCACCGACAACGTCTCCGCCGGCAAACTCGCGGGCGAGCACATGGCCAGCCTCGTCGATGACGGTGCAAAGGTCGCCGTGATCGGCGGCATCGCGGGCGACGTGACCAGCGGTGATCGGGTGACCGGCTTCACGGAGGGCCTCGGCACAAAGGCCCAGGTGCTGGAGACCGTCTCCGCGGACTGGGACCGCCAGGTGGCACTGACTAAGGCGGGGGACCTGCTGCGTGCCAACCCCGACATCGCCGGCTTTTTCGTGGCCAACGACGTCATGGGACTGGGTGTGGCCCGGGCCGTCGCCGATGCGGGCCTGACCGGCAAGGTCTCCATCATTAGCGTGGACGGAGTCCCTGAGGGACTTGCCGGCGTTGAATCCGGCGAGCTGACCGCGACCGTCGCACAGTACCCCTACGCGATCGGCGAGATGGGGGCACAGGCCTGCGCCGCAGCTGTCGCCGGCGACGACCTTCCAGGGAACGTCGAGGCACCGGTTGCCCTTGTCACCAAGGACAACGTCGCCGAGGCAATCGAAGCCGCACCCGCCCCCTTCGAAGCCTACGAGAACCCGTTCGCCAAGTAGCAGTTCAGGCCCGATCAAGGAAGCCAGGCGCCATGTCCTCCGTTTCGCACACACCCCCAACTCCGGTGGGGAACACTCCGCCGGCGACCAGGCCCAGCCGCTCCGGCCCCCCTGCCACGGCTCAGGGCGACCGCTGGTACTCCAACCTGCGGCGCATCGGATTCTGGGCCGACCACGCCGCCATCATCGGGCTGGTGCTGCTGGTGATCGTCTTCACCGCGCTGAACCCTGTGTTCCTGACCCTGGGGAACGTCCAGTCGATCCTCGTGGCGTCGTCCATCCTGATGGTGCTGACCATCGGGCAGGCATTCGTGATCCTAAGCGACGGAATCGACCTGTCCGTCGCCTCAACCATGACGCTTGGAGTAATCGCCTTCGGCATCGCCTTCTCCCAAGGGGCCGGTCTGGTTGTGAGCATGCTCGCGGCCGTCGTAGCCGGCACGCTGATCGGGTTGCTCAACGGCATCCTGGTGGCCAAAGGCAAGATTACGGACTTCATCGTGACCCTCGGATCCCTCTCGGTCGCCTCCGGGCTGGCCCTGGTCCTGTCCGACGGAAAGCCGATCTCCGTGTTCAGCGTGGACCTCATCAACTTCTCAACACACGGGCTGCTGATCTTCGGCTTTCCGTTCCTTGTGGCCGCCGTGATCGCCGTCCTAGCGCACGTGGTGCTCTTCCGAACCCGCTTCGGCACTCACCTCTTCGCCACCGGCGGGTCGAAGGAAGCAGCGCAGGCCACCGGCATCAGCACGGCACGGATCAAGATCGCGGTCTACACCATCTCGGGTGTTCTTGCCGGCATCGCAGCAATCATGCTCATCGCTCGGGTGGGGGCGTCCGAACCGGCAGCGAACACCACCTTCCTGCTCAACTCCGTCGCCGCCGTCGTCCTCGGGGGCGTCAGCCTCACCGGAGGCCGAGGCAACATCTTCGGGCCCATCGTGGGCGCGCTGCTGCTGACCGTCCTCACCAACGGGCTCACCCTGATGAACGTCTCGCAGTTCTACCAGCCACTGGCCGTCGGCATCGTCGTCATTCTTGCCGCCCTACTCTCGAGGTTCCAGAAATGACCACAACCATCACCGAGCCCATCGTCGACGTCCGTGATGTGTCCCTCTCCTTCGGGAGCGTCAGAGCACTGCGGAACGTCAGTGTCACCCTCGCCCCGGGGGAGATCACCGCACTCGTGGGAGACAACGGCGCCGGGAAGTCCACCCTGGTGCGCTGCATCGCGGGCATCCACCGTGCACAGTCGGGATCGATCCGTTTCGACGGCGAAGAAATACACTTCCGCAATCCTGAGGACGCCCGGGAAAAGGGCATCGAAACCGTGCATCAGAATCTGGCGCTCGTCGACGATCTCACCGTCTGGCAGAACCTGTTCCTCAACCGTGAGATAACCCGCGGCGTCGGTCCCATCCGGTTCCTGAACCGCAAGGCCATGCGTGAGGAAGCCGAGAGGATGGTGTCGACGCTCGCGGTGAACGTCCCAGCCGTGAAATCGAAGGTCCGTCGGCTGTCCGGCGGGCAGCGGCAGGCGGTGTCGATCTGCCGGGCCGCGGGCTTCAGCTCGAAGCTCGTCATCATGGACGAACCGACCGCCGCCCTTGGCGTGCAGGAGACCGCCAAGGTGGAGCAGCTGATCCTGAAGCTGCGTGACGACGGACATTCAGTGCTCCTTATCAGCCACAACTTCAGCCAGGTCATGCGCCTTAGTGACCAGGTCTGGGTGATGCGGGCCGGCCGCTGTGTTGCAGGCCGGCGCACCAACGAGACCACCGGCGACGAAATCGTTGCCCTCATCACTGGCTCCCGTGAGCAGTAGAGCAAAGGAACACATGACTATGACAACAACAACCAACGCACTCGGCGTCCACGCCCTCGTCTGGGCAGGGGACACCTCGCGGGAATCGGTCGAGACCGTCATCACGCGTACGGCCGCCGCCGGTTACGATCTCGTCGAGTTCTCTCTGCACGACTCCCTCAACCTCGACGTCGGCCACGCTCGGAAGCTGCTCGCGGACAACAACCTGGACGTGGTGTGTTCACGCGGCCTGGCCTTCGATGCGGACGTCTCCAGTGACGACACGGCGACCGTGGACCGCGGCGCAAAACTTCTGCAGGACTCCCTGCGCATCACCCACGAGATGGGAGGCACGCATTTCACCGGCGCGCTCTTCAGCGCTTTGGGCAAATACGGGGCGCCCATGACAGCCGCCGGCAGGAACAACGTGGTGAGGGTCCTGAAGGACCTCGCCGCCGAGGCGCAGTCCCGCTCCATGACCCTCGGGCTGGAGATCTGCAACAGGTACGAAACCAACGTCATCAACACCGCACGGGACGCATTGCGGCTGGCAGACGACATCGGCGAGGACAACGTCCTGATCCACCTCGACACCTACCATATGAACATCGAGGAGAATGACCTTGTCACCCCCGTGTACGAGGTGGGGGAGCGGCTTGGCTACGTTCATATCGGGGAAAACCACCGGGGCTACCTCGGTTCGGGACACCTTGACTTCACCTCGTTCTTCCACGCCCTCGCCGGCATCAACTACACCGGCGCCATCACCTTCGAAAGCTTCTCCTCGGCTGTCGTCGCCCGGGGGTTGTCCAACGACCTCGCGGTGTGGCGGAACCTGTGGACCGACAGCGAGGACCTCGCCGTGCACGCCCGGACCTTCATGCAGAACCAGCTCCACGCAAGCCAGGCGGCGCGGTGACGCTGGAGGATCTTCTCGAACGGATCGCGCTCCTTCAGGAATCCCATCCCGCACCGGTCATTATCGGGGTGGTCGGGGCTCCGGGGGCCGGCAAGACCACGCTCGTTGAGCAGCTCATGGTCCGGCTCAACGCCGAAGAGTCCGCGCCCGAGCGCCAACGTCATGCGCATGTGCCGATGGACGGCTACCACTTGGCCGACGTCGAACTGGCCCGCCTCGACCGGCTCGACCGCAAGGGAGCGCCGGATACCTTCGATGCGTACGGTTATGCGGCCCTCCTAGAGAGGCTCCGTGGACCGCGGGAGGCCGTGGTGTATGCACCGGGCTTTGAACGCACCATTGAACAGCCCCTCGCAGGAGCGATCCCGGTTCACCCGTCGGCAACCACGATCCTCACCGAGGGCAATTACCTCCTGCTTGACGAACCCGGCTGGCGCAACGTCCAATCCCAGTGCACCGAGATTTGGTACTGCGAGCAGGATGACCAGCTCCGGGTGGAACGGCTCATCGCCCGGCACATCCGCTTCGGGAAAAGTCCCGCTGCTGCCACTGACTGGGTGGCAAACGTGGATGAACGCAACGCCCGTCTCATCCGCAGCACGAGGGACCGGGCGGACCTGATCGTTACGCTCGAGGATGTCGCCCGGCTCTGACGCAGGCGGCCAGCAGCCTGGGTTGGCGGCGTGGTGCGGCGGCGTGGGAGCGGCGTGCGGTGCCTGGGGCAGGGAAACCCACAGTATTCAGTGTTAGGACCGTCCTGCCCTAGCTTGCGGCCTTCTTGACCAGCGCGCTGATCGTTGCCTCATCGGCGGCGGTCAGCTTCGTCAGGGCGAACGACGTGGGCCACATTGTGCCGTCATCGAGGTTCGCCGCGTTATCGAACCCGAACGTCGCATACCGTGACTTGAACTTGTGCGAGCTTTGGAAGTAGCAGACGACTTTGCCGTCCTTGGCATACGCGGGCATCCCGTACCAGGTTTTCGGTACGAGTTCTGGTGCGCTGGCCTTGATGATGGCGTGGATCCGCTCGGCGATGACGCGATCAGATTCGGGCATCTCGGCGATCTTCTCGAGCACGTCGCTTTCACCATCGGCCTTGGCGCCCCGCGGCCGGCGTGATGCCGCCTTGAGCTCCCGAGCGCGCTCCTTCATCGCGACCCGTTCCTCGTCGGTGAATCCGTCCTGCGCCTTGGCGTTTTTGTCGGTGCTTTCCGTCTCCTGCATGGCAAGTTCCTCTCTACGATCTGATCCCACCATCCTCATCATAGGAAGCGGCGGCTTATGTGGAACTACTTGATTGCGCCGGTTGAGTAGGCCTGGGGGGGCGCCCTTAGCCGTGGGAGCGCTTCGTAATGATCTGCCGCCCCGCGATGGGCTGGCTACACTGAGCCGATGAACGAGGACAGCAAGGACCATATCGTCATGCGCATCGTTGACCGGCTGGCGGCCCGCTACCCGGAGGCCCCGCGACCGCAGGTCGAGGTCATCGTCGAGGAGGAGTACGACACCTTGGACGGAGGCCGGATCCGGACGTACATTCCGACCCTCGTCGAGCACAGTGCCCGAAACCGGATCCACCGCGAATTCACCGGTCAGCACCACGACCGCTAGCCGGCCCGAATAAGGCTGAGCTTCAGTCGATGGAAGCCAGGATCGCGTCCAAGGCATGCTCGGACGTGGACCCGGGGACGTTCACCAAGGCGGCGGTGAAGTAGTGACTGTCAGTGCACAGCGTTGCCTGCTGAGCGGGGCCATTGCTCCCAGTCCAGCCAGACCAACCGCGGGACTGGATCCACTCCGCACTGATTCGGGTGTCACCCGGCGAAAGTTGTCCGCCTTCGTCGCAGCTTTGTCTGATCATGTCGAGTTCATCGCCGCCGCCGGACAGGCTCAGGGCACCAAGGGTTGCGATGGGTGCGTAGACTTCCCCGACGGAGGCCGTGTACACACACATGCCCTCCGACGGCAGCGGGGTTGTTCCCGCCGGAGGATCCACTCGAGGAAGGTCAGGGAACTTTCCGAGGTACGTTTCGCCGGCCCCGCAGAAGTCCGCTGACGGCAGACCGGTTGTTGGCACCGACGGCGGCGGTTGGGGCGAGGGGCCCGCTGGGGCCGATGTTGAAGTGACCGAACGGGGCAGGGGGCCCACCGCCTCGGTGGCGGACTCATCCGCCGGCGGTTGCTGAGAGCCGCACGCCGACAGGGCAAGTACTGCAAGGGCCGCGGTAAGAACACTGGCAAAGGACTGCTGCATCTTTCCCCCATAGATCGCAATGGTTCATTGTAGAAGCATGAATCGGTCCGACGGCGGGCGCCGTTGGTCCTTTTTCGATTCGATGGTCCGCTGCAGCCGGGACCCGACGCGCCCAGACACCACAATCACGTCTCCTCAACACAGGCTCAACTGGCGCTTGCTGCCGATCCAATGCCTGTTGCCCTCCGGCATTGGAAGGCCCGCCCTCGCTTGTGGAGCGAGGGCGGGCCGACGCCGTCCATAGCTGGTGGGCCATTGCACCAGCCCTCTGCCTGCTTGGATTCTCCTGCCGAGGCGTCCGTTATGAGGCCAGAAGACGGTGATGGATGCTCCTTGCGCTAGTGACCGTCCTTGCCGCAGTCGATCTTGACCTTATTGCTCTTGTCCCAGCCGTCTTTCTTGCTGTAGCTGTGAGCCCGGTAGTCGTTGCCGCACTTGGCCTTCTTGCTGTCGAACTTGAACTCGCCGCGATGCGTGCGCACGTTACGCTCGTCGATTACCTTGTCCTTGCCCTTGTGATTGGTCTGGACGATCTTCACATAGACCTTCTTGGCCTCGTAATCCTTGCCGATGACCTTCAGCTTGCCGTCGCGGTCGACCTTCAACGTAAGGTCGCCGCTGTTGTCCCGGTTCTGATCCGCAGCGGTTACGGCCTGGACGGGGGCAGCAACCACGGGAGCTGAAAGGCCCAGGCCCGCAAGCAAGCCAAGCAGCGTCCCGGCAACAAGGATCAACAGCCGCCAGCTGAGCGACTTTTTCATGATGGGTTTCTACTTCCATGAACGCCGGATCGGTGATGGGGACGGGCGCGCTTCATCGGCGCTGCGACCGGATGTCCGGCGGGTCCGTCCGCTTTTGCCCAGAGCGGATGCAGCTGAGTTCGAGCAGCCGCCAGCCTCAGTGCCGGGAGCCGTTCGTCTCCGGTGCATTCGATGCGGTTTTCACGTGGTCGGTCCGACTACCCCAGCGGAGCCATTCCTACACGGCCTCAAAAGGCACGACTTAAGCCTAGACGACGGCCGGCCACCGCAAAAGAGCCGGCGCGGTCCGCCCAGTGCACTGCAGCGGCTTCATCACCACTCCCAGGGCATTAACGAAACCTAGTCCAGCACGTGCGCGTGCCGAGCCACCGCCATCGGCGGCAACCCGCCTGTCAGCTGCTGCCCTCGGCCTCCGCACCACCGGGCTGCCACAGCTGAACCTGGTTGCCTTCCGGGTCGTGTAGTGAAGCGAACCGACCGTTTGGATACACCTCCTGGTCAACTTCAACCGATACACCGCCTCGACGCAGCTGGCCGACCATTGCGTCAAGATCGGCTACGCGGAAATTCAGCGACCATGAATGCCCCTTGCCGCCCACGTGCTCGGAGTCAGGCGGCATTACGGCGAAGACCGTAGGTCCGGCGTCCTGCCACCAGGGACTCGCATCGTACGACTCCGGTGGAGTGTCGACACCGAGCATGTCGCTGTACCACTGCGCCAGCTCGGCAGGTCGTGTGCCGGTCACGAACACCCCGCCAATTCCCGTTACCCGTTCCATGAGCCCTCCCCTTCAGTCCGGTTCACAGAAGCCGCCCCCAACCTAGCCCGGCGGTGATGGGGACCAGCGTAGGCTCGTGCTCCTACAGGTTCAACCCGTTACCCCTTGAACACCTCGTCCTGCGGCCTCCAACGCCCGATGGGCCAAAGTGGGAATTCCGTTCGGCATGAAAAAATATTTGCATAATCGTCTAATCTGTTGTGGCGGAAGTGAATCACGCACACTGGTAATGTCTGGCAAATGGGCAGGGGACGATTTCATCGGACAGTAGGTCTCGTAATAGCGCTATTGGCCGGAGGCGCGGCCGCTCTGCTGTGGATCGCCGTTGCGGCCGGGGGCCCTTCGCCGTCTGACGGTGCGACCCCCGGCGTCGTCCTCGGCGCCTGGAGGGTGCTTTACAACACTGATGCACCACCCGTCCGGGTACTGGTTGTCGCCGTTGCGTTGGCCGTGCTGCTGGCCGCCGGGGTGGCGTTGCTTGAACAGCGGATTGCCACCCGCTCCCGGCGGTCGGCTAACGCCGACATCGCTCCGCTGGCCCCCAGGATCGTCATGGCGGCCACCCGGGGTGTCTACGACGGGCCGGTGACGGTTACCGTGCTGATCCCCGCGCACAACGAGGAAGCATCGCTGCCCTCAACGATTGCTTCCCTTCAGGCCCAGTCCCATCCGCCGGAGCGCATCGTGGTCGTGGCGGACAACTGCACCGATGCTACTGTCGCGCTGGCCCGCCGTGCCGGCGTGGAAGTGATTGAATCGGTGCACAACACGAAGAAGAAGGCAGGCGCGCTGAATCAGGCGCTCAAGCAGATCCTTCCATCGCACGGGCCAAACGACGTCGTCATGGTGATGGATGCGGATACCCAACTCGACGACGGATTCCTCGCCGCAGCGGTGCGGCGTTTCGCCGATGACCGGGGTCTCATGGCGGTCGGCGGACTGTTCTATGGAGAGCCGGGACACGGCATTCTGGGCCAGTTCCAGCGCAATGAGTACATCCGGTACAGCCGCGAGATCCGGCGCCGCCGCGGGCGCGTCTTTGTCCTGACGGGGACGGCATCGCTCTTCCGGCCGGTCGCCTTGCGGACTATTGCGGACGAGAGGGGGCGGACGATCCCCGGAACCCCAGGTGATGTCTACGACACGGCGGCACTCACTGAGGACAATGAGCTCACGATTGCCCTCAAGTCCCTAGGCGCACTCATCATTTCCCCGAGCGAATGCACCGTGGTCACGGAGCTGATGCCAACCTGGTCCACCCTGTGGGCGCAGCGGCTCCGGTGGCAGCGCGGTGCCCTCGAGAATATCGGCGCTTACGGGGTCACTCCTCAGACAATGCGCTACTGGGCGCAGCAGTTGGGCATCGGGTATGGGGTGATCGCGCTCAGCGCGTATGTGCTTCTCGTTTTCCTCATGGTGTTCTCCCTCGATGAATGGGTTTGGTTCCCGTTCTGGGTGGGACTGGGTGCCCTCTTTATCGTTGAACGCGTCGTTACGGTGTGGAAGGGAGGCTGGCGCGCCCGCCTGTTGGCCGCGCCGCTTTTCCCGGAACTGTTCTTCGACATGTTCCTCAATATCGTCTACGTCAAGGGGATCATCGATATCTCGCTTGGCCGCACGGCCAACTGGAAGCACGTGACCCGCGTCCGGGAGCAGGAGAAGGCGGAGCCGATATCATGACCAACGGACTGCACATCTCGATGGGAATCCTGTTTCCTGAATCGATTCTGCATAGCGAGGTGTTCGCCATCCTGGCGACGGTCGTGGCAATCAACACCGTCATGTACACCGCACTGGCCGTGGTGAAGGTGCTGCCGAAGGCCCACCCTCCGGCGTGGCTGCGGACACGCCGGGAGCGCCAGGAAACCCGCAGCATCTACCCGGACGCCCCCTACTAGTCGTCAGCGCAGTTTTTCCATTACCGCGTCCGGCCCATCCGTCTTATTCCTGGTGTGCCCTCAGCGCAACGACCGCCCGCGCGCCGAGCAGTGCGGCTGCCCCCAGGATGAGGCAGCCACCGGCAATGCCAAACCCCGACTGAGAATCGGAGATCAGGACGACGGCGACCAGGGCAAGGAATGCGCTGGCCAGGCCCCAGCCGGCCGCGGTCCAGTTCACCCTTTGGCCGGGCTTCTCGGTGCTCAACTAGCGGGACTCTCCGGGCAGCGGAAGCCGGTACCCCCGCTGCCCGCCATGAGGCCCGGGCCGCGCAAAGGCCGAATCAGGGCGCCGACGGCGCGGATCAGGCATCACCCATCATGAGGCCTTCGATGGAGTGCTTCTGCGTGATTGGCGTCAGCTCATCCACGATTGGGCAGCTGAGGTGGTGGCGGACCCGCTCAGGAAGCGAATCGTAGAACCCGCGGGTGACCGCCATGTCATGGTGCTCCGCGTTCCCGGCTCCCGGGGCGTCTACCCCAAGCACCAGAACGGGGCGGGACTTCTGCGAATGATTCTGCGTGCCTCGGTGGATGGTCAGTGCCGACCGTGCGGAGATGTCACCCATCTGCGGGTATTTCCGCTGCGCGAGCGCCTCATACCGGCCGTATGCCGATTTCGGGGGGAACATTTCGTGCTCGAATCCATCCGGAAGGTCCCACTGGGTGGTCGGTGCCACCTCGAAGGGGCCCATGTCTTCCTCGGTGTCGACGGCGGTGGCATTGAAGGCGAGCGAGTTCAGCCGCCGTCCCACCCGGGTTACCTCCGGCATGGGGAAGTCCCGGTGCCATGGCTGGTTGACTGCGCCGACGCCCGGGATGTCAAAGCCGAGTTCCACAAACTGGTAGTCCGGGCCCAGGACGGACTCGCACACCATGCGAACCCAGGGGTGGTCGACGAGCTCGAGCCATCCGCGCATCTGCTCCGGGTGGATCTCGACATAGTGGCGGTTGGGGCCGCGCCCGACGGCGCCGTTCGGGCGCGAGAGGGCCTCCCTGAACGCGACGTCGATGTCCTCGCCCATCTGGCGGGCCCACTCACGGGAAAAAGCTCCCTTCCGACCGATGATGCCCTCGGTGTACAGCCCGGTCACGGCGGCGGCCGTCTCTTCATCGGCTCCAACGGGGATCGGGATTTCCACGGGGGCAACGTTGCTGGTGTGAGTCGTCATGATTTCCTTTCCTTCGACGGATTCCGCAGCCTTTGGGACTAACGACGTCCCAAAGCGCTTCCTTCGTCGATTTGCCCTGCTGTGCAGGCAATTTTCGGTGGCGCGAATCAAATCACACCATCCTAGCCCGTCAACGCCTTGAGGTCGCGGTAAGGCTGGTCAGTCAGGACGGTGTGCCACTGTAAATCCGGGAGGAACGTCATCGTCCAGAAATCGCAATTCAGTCCTCCTCATCCGAGGGCTTGAACGTCGCATCTGCCGAGGGGATATGGGCCGTGAACGGACCGCGCCCCGGAGTGAAGCCGGCTCTTTCCTCCTCGCACAACGCCACCATCTGCCAGAATGCCGCTTCTGCGTTCCGATTCGAAGCGGGAAGACCACTTGTCACCCTCCGGTGGGGAACGCCTTCTTCGTAGGTGTGCAATTCCACAACGAATTCGTGTCCCACTTCCTGCGCGACGCGTTCGGCAAGCTCATTGCCCCGCAACGCGAAGGCGGCCGCGTGCTCCTCCGAAACAAATTTGAAATCGCGGTCCAGCGCGCCGTAGTAGTACTCTTCCCAGGCTTTGAGGTCTTCGGTAAGTTCCCGGCTGAGATGGGTAATTTCGTAGGGCACGGGGCCGTCTACGAACCAAAGCACTGTGTCCGCGTAATCCGGAAACATGCGGATGGGAGGGGGCACATCGTTATTGGAAAAATTCATCGAATACCTCGCTTATTCGGACGAAACCCTCGTGCACCGCAGGTTTCCTCGAACATATCAAGGCGGTGCAAGCCCCTTGCTTCGGAGGGCACGCGGCCGCGGGGTGATGCCCAAGGGGAAGGACGCGTTCCACAGAGAAGCCCACTGGGTGGCGCTGAGTTCGCGGGGGAGGGCGCGCGGGCTGATGTCTTGCTCCCGGAGCCACCGTTGTGCGCCAGCCTGGGTGAAGCGCCCGGTGCGCACGAGGATCTGTTGCAGCCCGTTTCCCCTGCCGGTGAACACCTGGTGGACGAACCGCCTATACGGGTCGGCATGGTCGACCAGAGGCTGGGGCCGACGGCGGACGTGGAGGATTCCGCCGTCAATCGACGGCCGGGGCTTGAAGGCGGAGGCCGGCACCTTGGCCACGACTCTGTAGTCGAACCAGGGCCAGGTCGCCGCCGTCAGGAGGGTCGCTCCGCCGATCCCGGCCCGTCGCCGAGCAACCTCCCACTGCACTAGCAGGACGGCTTCCGTCCAGTTCTCTGTCGCAAGCAGCCGCCGCAGGATGGAAGTGGTCAGATGGAACGGGATGTTCCCCACGATGGTGAAGGGGGTTGCAGGGAACCGCACCTGCATTACATCGGCCTGGAGAACGTTCACGTGCGGCGGCATCGTCCGTTGCAGGGCCGCGATGTGGACTGGATCGATCTCGATGGCGGTCAACGGCCTGTTGAGAGCGGCCAGCCGGCGGGTTATGGCTCCGCGGCCGGCGCCCACTTCGATGATGGGCTCGTTCGCCGGTTCGAGTGCCCTGACAATCGAGGTGATGACGCGCTGATCGATAAGAAGATTCTGGCCGAGTTCGTGTCGGCCGCCGACAAAGGTATTCAACGTGTGCTCCGCTGTGAAGTAGCTGGAGCCGGGCAGCGAGGTCGGGCCGCACCGGCGTGAACCAGATGGCGGCGAAGCTGCGGTTAGTGGATCAGCCCGCCGCTATGCGCGGCGCAGCCTCAGCGAGTTGATACCCATAATTCAAAATTACCACTCACCTGCCGGCGTTGACCCTGCCCTATGCAGGCTTGCGCGGGATGACGGCTACTTTCGGCCGGTGACCGTGCCGGAAATTTTCGCGACGGCCCGGCGCGGGAGAATCCGCGAAGCGAACGCCGAAAGTTTGTTCGCCCTTCCGGAGATGACGCTGGGTGCCGGGCGAGGCCGGTCAAGGGTGGCAAGCGCGAGTGCCACAACCTCAGAGGCGGTCTGCATGGTTCCCACCTGCGCCGCTTCACCGGCGATGTCAAAGAACTCGGTGCGGGTCGCGCCCGGGGACAGGGCAAGCATCTTGAGGTCCGAGTGTCGGGCCTCAAACCACAGGGCCTCGGTGAAACTGAGCACGAATGCCTTCGTCGCCCCGTAGACAGCCATCAACGGAACGGGCTGGTAGGCGGCCGTGCTCGCGATGTTGACGAGGGCACCCCTGCCGGACGCGAGCATCCCCGGGTAGAAGGCGCGGGTAATGCCCACCAGCGCCGCAACGTTCAGGCCGATCTCCTCTTGGATCCGCGCGGGGTCCTCATCCTCAAACCTTCCGCGGGTGGCGAATCCGGCATTGTTTACGAGGGTGTCGACGCTGAGCCCCTTCGCCGCAACGGCCTCCGCCAGGGCTTGGCCAGCTCCGGCCCGTGCAAGGTCGGAGGGGATGACAGTGATTGTTCGGCCCATGGTGGTGCGCAGTTCCCCTGCGAGGGATTCGAGCCGGTCGGCGCGGCGGGCCACGAGGATCAGGTCTGCCCCGCGGCGGGCCAACTGCCGCGCGAATTCCTCCCCGAGGCCGGAACTGGCTCCTGTGATCAGTGCCGTGGTGCCCGCATATTCCCGCGTCATGCTCGCGCTCCTTCAATGAGTGAACGGCCGTCCACCCAGTATCTACACTCACGAGCCCAAAGCTCCCATGCCCCACTGCAGACCCGCACCGGCGGATGCGGGCACGCGGCGGCGCTGCTGATTCAGCCCGGGGCACCCGGGCCGGTTCTGCTCCAGGTCGGCGGCTCGGAAAGGTCGGCGATCATTGACTCGTACGCAGCGGTCCGGGTGATGGAACTGAACCCGAACTGGACCACCGGCGCCAGGTCCAGATGGCAGTACAGCTCGATCGAGGTTCCCTGCGCATGCCAGTTCGAGGAGGCGTTTCCGCCTGGATGCGCTGCCTCGTCGCGTGGCGGCCCATACAGCGATACCAAACGCGCATGGACGGCTCGGTAACCCTGTTCCGTCCCCTTGGATTCCCCCGGCGTGCCTTCGTAGACGAAGAAGCCGAGGCTCACGAGGTTGCCGTTATGCGACGTCCACGACCCTCCGGTCAGGGCGATCCCGGGTGCGACGAACCCACCTCCGGCAGCGGACGGCGGGTCAGGGGCACGGGTTTCCGCCGCGCACTGCTGTAGTCCGAGCCGCAGGAAGTGGGCGTCCCGCTCCCTCTCTCCGGCAGGCCAGGGTGAGGACACGATTTGTTCGGCCAGCGCGACGACCGCTTCCGGAGCCGGTTCAAGTTTCACATCGGGTACGTCGTCCATGACCGAACGGTACTCCACCCGCGGCGAAGCCCGAAGGAATGCCGGGTTGAATGCCTATCGCTCGCAAGGGCCTGCAGGGTGGGACCTACCTGCGGGTGGCAGGGCAGGGTTTTCGTCCGGTCGGAGGCGACGGGCTGGTCGATCGGTTCAGCGGCCGCGGCGCACCTTGATCGCCGTCTCCGCCGCCTCGAGCAATTGTCGGGCCGAGCGGTCCCACGTGTAGGTTCCCGCCTGCTCGCGGCCCTCGCGGGCCGCCTGCCGCCACCGCTCCGGATTGCTGAGCTGGCGCACGGCCGCCGTCAGTGCCCGCGGGTCGTCGGGGTCAACGAAGAGGGCCGCCGACCCGCCCACCTCCCTGAAGATCTCCGTGTCGCTGGCGATCACCGGAGTGCCGGTCGCCATCGCCTCGATAACCGGCAGGCCGAATCCCTCGGCCTTCGACAGGGTCACGAGGGCGGTGGCACGGCCCAGCAGCGTGTTGTACTCCTCATCGCTGACACCGTTGTGGAAGACGACCGTGGCGCCCGGCGGAACCAGTTCTTCAAGGCTGGCCCGGCGCTCATCGCTGATCCTGCTGAGCAGGTGCAGCGTGTAATCCTCAAGCCCGGCCATTCCCGCAATGAGCGTCTCAACGTTCTTGTAGGGCATGAACGAACCCATATAGACGAGGGACTTTTCCGGTGCCACCTCCGGATCCCGGGTGAACGCCGTTTCCTGGGGGGCGTTGCCGACGATGTGCACGGGGCGCCGCGTCAGGCGGTGCTTCCTGATCAGGGCTGCCGTGGCCTCGGAGATGGTGGCGACGACGTCGGCCCGGTTCAGCAGCAGCCGCTGCGGCCAGTAGGCAAGGTGGTAAAGGCGCCACAGCGCCCGCACCGGCAGTGGCAGGAACGGCGGGGGAGTGGGATTGGTGTAGTAGATGAGGTCGTGAAGGGTCAGGATCAGCGGGTACTTCCGGCCCCAGGTGCCCATCGTCTGCAGCGGGCAGACAACGACGTCGGGATGCAGCTTGTTCACCGACCGCGCCACCAGGAGTTCGGCGGGCGAGAGGGGGCTGTTGGCAAGGACGTACGGCACATCGGGCAGCAGCTTCAACTGGCGGGGATCGCTGATGAGCATTGTGACGTCGGCCAGCCGGGAGACGGCACCGATCAGGCTCGCCCCGTAGCGGCTGATTCCGTCGTGGTGGTCCGTCCTAGTGAACCGGGCGTCGATGAGGATCCTCACTTCGAGTGCTCCTCAAGGAATTCGGAGATCAGGGCCGCGGCTTCGACGGGTTTTTCGTAGTGCACGAGGTGTCCTGTTCCTCCAAGGATTTCAAGCCGCGCCCCGGAGATCATTGCGGCGAGGCTGCGCTGGCCCTCCACCGACCCCAGGTCGTCGAGTTCGGCGGCAATCAGCAGCACCGGGCCCGACAACGCGGCGGCGCTGTCGCGCACCGTGCCGGAGATTGAGGCACGGAAAGCTTCAAGGACAACCCTGCGCTCCGCAAAGGCGCTGAAGTAGCGTGCGTGCTGGTCGTGGATGTATGCCCGTAGTGCCGGATCCTTCGTCTTGGCCATGAAGGCACTCATGGCGCGGACAATCAATGGGTTGGTAAGCAGCGCCAGACCGGGCCTTTCGGGGAGGCTGGCCCCGGCGGCGTAGTAAAGCCCGGCGGCCCGGGACGCTGCCCGGCTGGATCCTTCAAGGGTGGGTTCGCAGATGGGGTTGACCAGGATCAGGCCGGCGGTCCGCCGAGGGTTCTCCGCGGCGAACCGCGCGGCAATGACCGAGCCGAAGGAATGCCCCAGCATCACCGTTTCGGGCCCAAGCCCATGCACGTCGAGGCTGTGCCGCACGAACCGGGCGTAGGCGGCCGTGTCGTGGGAGCCGGCCAGTGCCTCGGAGGCACCGAAGCCGGGGAGGTCCGGCACCACCACCCGGTGGCGGGGGAGGCCCTCGACGATGCGCAGGAGCCCGTGGTGATCGCCTCGGAAGCCGTGGACCATGAAGATGGGCGGTGCGCTCTCCGACGAGCCGGCTGCCTCCGCGGCGGGAGGAAAGTCCCAGTAAGCCTGGAGTTTCCCGTCCCAGGCGATGGTGATCTGCTCGGCTGCCCGCTTGACCGCCGGCTCGGGGCGCCGGGGCGCGGCATCGGACGTAATTCCGCGGCGCTTCACTTGTTCACCTTGTCCGGGTGGGAACCGAAGCGCTCGCCGCGGTCGAGCCCGTCGAGGGCCGCCCGCTGGTCCGGACTGAGGCTGAAATCGAAGAGGTCGAGGTTCCCCTCGATCCGTTCGGCGCTGCTCGCCTTGGGAATCACGAGGTTTCCGCCGTCCACGTGCCACCTGAGGATCACCTGAGCCGGCGTCCGTCCGAGTTCAGCGGCAATTCGCTGAACGACGGGATCCCGGAGGACGTTTCCGCGTCCGAGGGGGCTCCAGGCCTGTGTGGCAATGCCGTGCTCCTCGTTGAACGAGCGAAGTGCGTGCTGCTGCAGGTAGGGGTGCACTTCGATTTGGTTGACCGCTGGGACCACCTCGGTCTCGTCGAACAACTGCTGGAGGTGGGCTTCCTGGAAGTTTGAAACCCCGATCGCCCTGACCCTGCCATCGCGGTACAGCCGCTCAAGGGCCCTGTAGGTGTCGACGAACAGGTGGCGCGCCGGCTGGGGCCAGTGGATCAGGTACAGGTCGACGTAATCCAGTCCGAGGCGTTCAAGCGACGCGTCGAAGGCGTGCAGGGCGGCGTCGTACCCGTGGTCGTCGTTGTGCACCTTTGTCGTGACGAAGATGTCGGTGCGCGCCAGTCCCGACGTCTTCGTGGCTCGCCGGACGGCCTCGCCCACGCCGGACTCGTTCTGATAGAGCGCTGCTGTGTCGAGCGTCCGGTATCCCGCCTCCAGCGCGAGCGCACACAGGGCGGCCGTGTCGCTGGGTGGCACCTTATAGACGCCGTATCCCACAGTATCGATTTCCACGCCGTTATTGAGCGGCGCTTTGGGGGCTAGTCGCATGGATCGACTCTACCGAGCGCAGCCGCGCCGCCCTGACACCGGAGCCCGGAATCGGGTCCCGCGCCCGTCACCGCCCCTCCAGGTGGACGAGGCGCCGGGCGGACCCTTCATCGAGGATCAGGTCGGTGGCCAGCCCCGCCGCCAGCGCGCCGCGCAGCCCGTTGATCTTCGATTCCCCGGAGACGACGCAGATCCGGCGCCGGACCTCCCGCAGCCGGTCGAGGTCGGGGCCAGTGCTTCGCTGGTTGAGCAGGATGTCGCGGTGGCTGCCGTCGGCGCGGAAGAACATCGTCGCCACGTCGCCCACAACTTCGTTGTCGGCGAGCTGCCGGAGATCCTCTTCGTCCAGATAACCGCCGCTGTACACGTGGCTCGGGATTCCCGCGTCGATCGAACCCACGCCGAAGATCGCCATGGTCATGCGGTGCTGGAGGTCGAGGATCCGCTTGACGCTGCGCTCATTCCACATCGCCTTCTTGGTTGCGGCGTGGTCGAAGAAGGCAGGCACCGGGAACTGTTCAACGCGCATGCCGTAGGACTGGCCGAAGCGGCGCAGGATCTCGCTGGCGTAGGTGATGCCGGTGGTCTGCGTGTTCCCGGCGCCGTTCAGCTGCACCACGGTGCTGTCATGGACCACCTTGCGGGTGAGGTGGTGGCTCACGGCGCTCAGGGTGGAACCCCAGGCCACCCCGATGATCGCATTCGAATCAACGAGGGGGCCGATGGTGCGCGCCGCCTGGAGCGCCACCCGCCCCAGTGCCTCCGGCTCACTGACCGTGTGCGCGACGGGCACCACGTGGGCCTCGACGCCGAAGAGGCGGCGGATCTGCTGTTCGAGGGCAGGGGCGCGTTCCGAGGGGTTGTTGACCTGGATCTGCACCAACCCGTTCTGCCGGGCCGCTGCCAGCAGGCGGGAGACGGTTGAGCGCGACGTGCGCATTTCGCGCGCGATCGTGTTCATCGTCAGGTCCTGGAGGTAGTACATCTGAGCGGCGCGGAGGGCGTCTCTGCCCCGGTATCTCACGCTTTCGCCGTCGTCGGTCTCGTCCGCGGAAGGTGTGGGCTCGATCTGGTGCACATCCCCATTCTCGCACCCCCGTGCACGTTTGTGCAGATCGGTTGACTGCTATTCCCACTCTCTCCAGAATGGTCGGGCAGTCATCTACCAGAGCAGTTTCTCAAGTAATGGAGAAGTACCGTGAGTAATTCCATCGACCGCACCAACGGCAAGAGCAACGCCGCCACCCCACGGGTCGAGGTGCAGGAGCTCCGGGACCGCCCCCGGGCATCGGTGCTCATTATCGGCGGCGGCATCAACGGCGTGGGCACGTTCCGCGACCTCGCGCTCCAAGGGGTCGACGTTGCCCTTGTCGAGCGCGGAGATTTCTCACAGGGCGCTTCGGGCGCCTCGTCACACATGATCCACGGCGGGATCCGCTACCTCGAAAACGGCGAGTTCCGCCTCGTGCGCGAATCCGTCGTCGAACGCAACCGCCTGCTGCGGGTGGCCCCGCACTACGTGAAGCCCCTCCAGACAACCATTCCCATCTTCAGCACGTTCTCCGGAATCCTCGCCGCGCCGCTGCGCTTCCTCACCCACAAGCAGGGAAAGCAGACGGAGCGCGGCGCGTTCCTCATCAAGGTCGGGCTCAGCCTCTACGACTCCTTCTCCCGCGACGGAGGGTCGGTTCCCCGCCACAAGTTCGTCGGACGCAAGAAGTCCCTGGCCACCATGCCGGACCTGCGCCCCGACGTGAAGTACACGGCCACCTACTTCGACGCCTCGGTCCACAATCCGGAGCGGCTGATCCTGGACGTCCTCCGCGACGGCATGACCGCCAACCCGGCGCTCCGGGCCGTCAACTATGTCAGCGCCGTGGGTGCCACCGACGAGGGCGTCGTCCTGCGCGACGAGCTCACCGGTACGACCTTCACCTTCGACGCCGACGTCGTCATCAACGCGACGGGTGCATGGGTGGACGGCACCAACGCCGCCCTGGGCGCAGCAACCCGCTTCATGGGAGGGACCAAGGGCTCCCACATCGTGCTCGACTCGAAAGCCCTCCTCGAGGCAACGGCCGGACGCGAGATCTTCTTTGAGCACTCCGACGGACGCATCGTGCTGATCTACCCCATGGGAGACCGGGTCCTCGTCGGCACGACCGACATCGATGCCGACATGGACGTCCCGGCCGTCATCACCGACGAGGAGATCGACTACTTCTTCGACCTCGTCCGGCATGTTTTCCCTCAGGTTGAGGTTGGACGGGGCGACATTGTCTACAGCTTCTCCGGCGTGCGGCCGTTGCCCCGCCACGACGATACCCAGCCGGGCTTCGTTTCCCGTGACTACCGCATCGAGAAGCGCGAGGTCCGCCGCAAGGAGCGGACAGTGACCACCCTGAGCCTTGTCGGCGGCAAGTGGACCACCTTCAGGGCGCTCGCCGAGCACCTTGCCGACGAGGCGCTCGCCGCCCTTGGCAGCGAACGGACGGCGTCGACGGCCGATCTCGCAATCGGCGGCGGCAAGGGCTTCCCCAAGGACGCCGCGGCCGAAGCGGCGTGGGTCAAGGGAGCCATCCGCCCGGGGTTCGACGAAGCGCGCGTCCGGGTGCTGCTGACGCGGTACGGCACGCGGGCAACCGAGGTCCTCGGGTTCCTTGCCGAGGGAGAGGACACGCTGTTCAGTTCCACAAGTGAATTGAGCACGCGGGAGATTGCCTACATGGTGCAGAATGAGCAGATCGGCCACTTGGTTGACGTTCTGATCCGGCGGACCTCGCTCGCTTTCCGTGGCCTGGTCAGCGGGGAACTGCTCGCGGAGCTTGGCGATGCCCTTGCCCCGCTGCTGGGCTGGGACGCCGCTAAGACCGCCGAGGAGATTGCGCATGCCGAGGGCGTTCTTGCGGAGTACCACAGGGTGAACGTTTCAAGCCTGATCGGCTAGCGGAGCTCCGCAGGCAGGTCGGGGCCGCTGGCAGGAAGCAGCGGCCCAGTCCAACGGCACTGGTTGCCGGGGGGAACCAAAGGGTGCCGCTGAGGCGGCGGCACCCTCACAAATGAATAAACAAGGGAGTCAAAGATGTCTCTAGAAGTATTTGTTGCCGAAGCTTTCGGCACGATGCTGCTGTTGTTGCTCGGTTGTGGTGTCGTAGCCAACGTTGCCTTGGCGAAAACGAAGGGCAACAACGGCGGATTTCTGATGGTCAACTTCGGCTGGGGCCTTGCGGTCTTCGCCGGCGTGTTTGTTGCGGCCCTTTCCGGCGCGCACCTGAACTTCGCCGTCACCATGGGCCTGTGGGTCAACGGTGACGTTCCCAGCTTCGCCAATGGCGTTGATAAGAACTTCGTCAACGCCCTTGGCTACCTCGCCGCGCAGATGCTCGGCTCTATCGTGGGTGCCGTGGTGGCATGGCTGGCGTACAAGCAGCACTTCGATGACGAGCCCGATCCGGCAAACAAGCTGGGCGTGTTCTCCACCGGACCGGCGATCCGCTCCTATGGCTGGAACCTCGTCACCGAAATTATCGGCACCTTCGTACTCGTGTTCGTCATCCTGTCCTTCGGATACACGCCCTCAGGCCTCGGCCCGCTGGCCGTAGCCCTCCTGGTTGTCGGCATTGGTGCATCACTCGGCGGTCCCACCGGCTACGCGATTAACCCGAACCGAGACCTCGGCCCCCGTATCGCCCATGCGATCCTTCCCATCAAGGGCAAGGGCAGCTCGGACTGGGGCTACGCCTGGGTGCCGGTGGTCGGCCCGATCATCGGCGGTGTCCTCGCCGGTCTGGTTGTCCAACTGGTGCAGTTCCCGGCGCCGCCGGCCTGACGCAGACCGTTCACCCCGCCGGCGCGCACCTGGCACGCCGCAATTCGACATTCCACAAAGGAGTAAGACATGTCGCAGTACGTTATCGCCATCGATCAAGGCACCACGTCGAGCCGCGCCATCGTGTTCGACCACAAGGGGGACATCGTCTCCTCCGGTCAGAAGGAACACGAGCAGATCTTCCCGAAGGCCGGCTGGGTCGAGCACGACCCGGCGGAGATCTGGGACAACACCCGCGAGGTCATCGGCAACGCCCTCTCCAAGGCGAACCTGACCCGGCACGACATCGCCGCCGTCGGTATCACCAACCAGCGCGAGACCGCCGTGGTGTGGGATAAGACCACCGGTAAGGCGGTCTACAACGCCATCGTCTGGCAGGACACGCGCACCCAGAACATCGTCGACGAGCTCGCCTCCAACGGCGGCGTGGAGCGCTACAAGGCCAAGGTCGGCCTGCCCCTGGCCACCTACTTCTCGGGCACCAAGATCAAGTGGATCCTCGACAACGTCGAGGGCGCCCGCGAGAAGGCCGAGGCCGGGGACCTCCTGTTTGGGAACACCGACTCCTGGGTCACCTGGAACCTCACCGGCGGCACCGACGGCGGCGTGCACATCACCGACGTCACCAACGCCTCACGGACCCTCTTCATGGACCTTGAGACGCTCTCGTGGGACGAGTCGATCCTCGCGGACTTCGGCGTTCCGCTGTCGATGATGCCCGCCATCAAGTCCTCCTCGGAGGTCTACGGGACGGTCCACGGATCCCAGCTCCTGCGCGAGGTTCCGGTGGCCGGCATCCTCGGCGACCAGCAGGCGGCGACCTTCGGCCAGGCCGCCTTCGCCAAGGGCGGTGCGAAGAACACCTACGGCACCGGCAACTTCATGATCGTGAACACCGGCGAGGAGATCGTCCACTCGAAGAACGGCCTGCTCACCACGGTCTGCTACCGTCTCGGGGACGCCAAGCCGGTCTACGCGCTCGAGGGTTCGATCGCCGTCACCGGGTCCCTCATCCAGTGGCTCCGCGACAACCTCGGCCTCATTAAGAGTGCTCCGGAGGTGGAGCAGCTCGCGACGACGGTTGATGACAACGGCGGCGTGTACATCGTCCCGGCGTTCTCCGGGCTCTTCGCCCCGTACTGGCGTGCGGACGCCCGTGGCGCGATCGTCGGGCTGACCCGCTTCGTGAACAAGGGACACATCGCCCGTGCGGCGCTTGAGGCCACGGCCTTCCAGACCCGCGAAGTGCTGGACGCGGCCAACGCCGACTCCGGGGTGAACATGCAGGACCTTCGGGTCGACGGCGGCATGGTCGCCAATGACGCCCTGATGCAGTTCCAGGCGGACATCCTCGGCATCCCGGTGATCCGGCCGAAGGTTACGGAGACCACCGCGCTCGGTGCCGCCTACGCCGCCGGCCTCGCCGTCGGCTTCTGGAAGGACACCGACGAGCTCGCCACCAACTGGTCCGAGGACAAGCGCTGGAACCCCTCCATGGACGACGCCGAGCGCGAGCGCCAGCTGCGCCTTTGGAAGAAGGCCGTCACGAAGACCTTCGACTGGGTCGACGAGGACGTTTCCTAGTCCGGGATCCTTCCGCAGCGGAGGCGCCCGTCCACCAGCGGTACCGGTGGACGGGCGCTTCTATGCTCCCGCAGCGAAATCGCCGAAGAAGCCGGGAGTTCTGCGCTAAGGTTGTTCCATGTCAACTCGGCGACTTCTTCCTTAGCCGCACGCGATCAGCGTGCGGCGGCCCCTCCCTGGACGAGGGGCTTTTGTGTGTCCGGGTCGGAATTCGACGCGGCCGACACGCGGGAACTGATGACGATGAGGCAATCGCGATGAATGACAGGACAGGGTCAAAGACAGTGAGCACACCTTCCGAGGCGGGACAGCCCGACGAGAACACCTACGACTTCGCGGCCATGGAGGCCCGATGGCCCGCGGTGTGGGATGAGCTGGAATCGTTCAAGCCGTTCGACGACGGCTCGCGTGAGCGCCGGTACGTGCTCAGTATGTTCCCCTACCCGTCCGGCGACCTTCACATGGGCCACGCCGAGGCCTTCGCCATGGGCGACGTCGCCGCCCGCTGGTCCCGCCTCAAGGGCTACGACGTGCTGCACCCGATCGGGTGGGACTCCTTCGGGCTCCCGGCGGAGAACGCGGCCATCAAGCGCAACGCGCACCCGGCCGAGTGGACCTACGCGAACATCGAGACGCAGGCGCACTCCTTCAAGCGCTACGCGATCAGCGCCGACTGGTCCCGCCGGATCCACACCTCCGATCCCGAGTACTACCGCTGGACCCAGTGGCTGTTCACCCGGTTCTTCAACAAGGGCCTGGCTTATCGGAAGAACTCGCCGGTCAACTGGTGCCCCAAGGACCAAACGGTGCTCTCCAACGAGCAGGTCATCAACGGGGCCTGCGACCGCTGCGGGACGATGGTCACCAAGAAGGACCTCAACCAGTGGTACTTCAAGATCACCGACTACGCGGATCGCCTGCTGGAGGACATGGACGAGCTCAAGGGCCACTGGCCCGAGCGCGTTCTGGCCATGCAGCGCAACTGGATCGGGCGCTCCGAGGGCGCCCACGTGAGATTCGTCATCGAAGCAACAGAGGACCGGCCCTCACACGAGGTCGAAGTCTTCACCACCCGGCCCGACACCCTCTACGGTGCGACGTTCTTCGTCGTTGCCGCCGACTCGCCGCTGGCCCACGACCTGGTGACCGCCGAGCACCATGTGGCGCTCGAGGAGTACCAGGAGCAGGTGAAGAAACTCTCGGAGATCGAGCGCCAGTCCACCGAACGCGAGAAGACAGGCGTGTTCACCGGCCGCTACGCAATCAACCCCCTGAACGGCGAGAAGCTGCCCGTCTGGGCCGCGGACTACGTCCTGGCCGACTACGGCACAGGGGCAATCATGGCCGTTCCCGCCCACGACCAGCGCGACCTCGACTTCGCGCGGGCCTTTGACCTGCCCGTCAGGACCGTCGTCGACACCGGCGCCGAGGACCCCGCCACGAGCGGCATCGCGACGGCAGGTGAAGGGGTTCTGGTGAACTCGGGCGAGCTCAGCGGGCTCGAGAAAACCGCGGCCGTGGCGCGCGCCATTGAAATCCTCGCCGAACAGGGAACCGGTGAGGCGACCACCAATTTCCGGCTGCGCGACTGGCTGCTCTCCCGCCAGCGGTACTGGGGCACGCCCATCCCCATCATCCACTGCGGGTCCTGCGGCGAGGTCCCGGTGCCCGACGACCAGCTGCCGGTCACGCTGCCCGAAGGCCTGCACGGCAGGCAGTTGGCACCGCGGGGCGTCTCCCCGCTTGCTGCCGTCGAGGACTGGGTCAAGGTCGCCTGCCCGTCGTGTGGGGGCCCGGCCAAACGCGACACCGACACCATGGACACCTTCGTCGACTCCTCCTGGTACTTCCTCCGGTTCGTCTCACCGCACCTGGAAACCGCACCCTTCGACACCGAGGCGGTCAACCGCTGGCTGCCCGTGGGCCAGTACGTCGGCGGCGTCGAGCACGCCATCCTCCACCTGCTGTACAGCAGGTTCTTCACCAAGGTCCTCTTCGACCTGGGCCTGGTGAACTTCACCGAGCCCTTCTCTTCCCTGCTGAACCAGGGGCAGGTGCTCAACGGCGGCAAGGCGATGAGCAAGTCCCTGGGCAACGGCGTGGACCTCGGCGAACAGCTCGACCGCTATGGGGTCGACGCGGTGCGCCTGACGATGGTCTTCGCCTCTCCGCCGGAGGACGACGTCGACTGGGCCGATGTTTCCCCGGCCGGCTCGGCGAAGTTCCTCGCCCGCGCCTGGCGGCTTGGGGGTGATGTCACCAGTGAACCCGGCGCCGACCCGTCGACGGGTGACCGCGCCCTGCGCTCGGCCACCCACCGCACCCTGGCCGACGTCGTCGAGCTCATGGAGAACAACAAGTTCAACGTGGTTGTCGCGCGGCTCATGGAGCTGGTGAACGTCACCCGCAAGGCGGTTGACTCCGGTCCGGGCGGGGCCGACCCGGCCGTGCGTGAGGCAGTGGAGGTGGTGGCTGTGCTGCTGAGCATGTTCGCCCCATACACGGCCGAGGACCTGTGGAACAGGCTCGGGCACGAAGCCGGCGTGGCAATGGTGGAACTGCCGGCGGTGGATGAGAAGCTGCTCACCCAGGAGACGGTTGTGGCCGTCGTCCAGGTCCAGGGGAAGGTGCGCGACAGGCTGGAGGTCTCCCCGGAAATCTCCGAGGACGAACTGCGTGCGCTGGCCCTGGACAGCGAGCAGATCATCCGGGTGCTCGACGGCCGCGAAATACGCACGGTGATTGTCCGGGCGCCCAAGCTGGTCAACATCGTTCCGCGCTGACCATGTCCGGTAAAGCCACCCCGGCCGCGGTCGTCACCGACTCCGCGGCCGGGTTCCCGGCAGGCTGGCTCAAGGCGCCGGGGAGGGGCGACGGAATCACCGTGGTGCCCCTGCCGGTCCATATCAATGGGGAAATGTTCAGCGAAGGCAGCGACGGCCTCGTCGAATCGCTGAGCATCGCGTTGGCCCAGGGCTCGGATGTGCGCACCTCACGGCCGTCGCCCGGACGGTTCGAGCAGGCGTACCGGGGGCTGGAAGCGGCCGGCCACGAGGGCATCGTGTCCATCCACCTCTCGGGTGCGCTCTCGGGAACTGTCGAAGCGGCACGCCTTGCGGCCGCCTCTGTGGGCATTCCCGTTGAGGTCATCGACAGCCGCACCGCCGGAATGGCCCAGGGCTTCGCGGCCCTCGCCGCCCTCGAACAGCTTCGGGCCGGGCGCAGCATGGGCCAGAGTGCTGCCGCCGCGGCAATGGTGTGCCGGTCCTCGGCGCTCTACTTCTACGTGCCCAGCCTCGACCAGCTGAGGCGCGGCGGGCGAATCAGCGCCGGCGCCAGCTGGTGGGGATCGATGCTCTCGACGAAGGTGCTGCTGAAGGTCCAGGATGGACGGCTGGTTCCCATCGACCGGGTGCGCACCGCAGAAAAGGCCCTCGAGAGCCTCATGGCGCTGGTGAGCGCGGACCTGCAGGGCCGGGCATCGGGGGCGGAGCTGACCATCCACCATTTCGGCAACGACGACGAAGCCGGCCGCCTGGCGCTCCGCCTCGCCGAGGCGTTCCCCGACACCACGATCACAGCGGCACGGTGCCCTGCGGTGCTCGCCGCCCACGCAGGACTCGGAGTGATGGCCGTCGCCGTAGCCGGGGCTCCTTTGTCAACATAGCGGGTTCCCGCCCGGATCGACGCTGGATCCAGCCCTAGCGTTTCCCCATGGCGAAGCACCGGTGGGCCACCACCGACCCACCTTCCCCGCTCCTGCGGACGCAGCCCTTCGAGGCCGGGCCGGGGGAGCCCGGTTCCCCAGTGATCCAGCGCCTGCCGGTGCGCCGGCGCCGCTGGGTGGCCGCGCGCGGCGCGGCCCTGGTGTTCCTCGGACTTGCACTCACCGTTGGCGTTGCCCTCTTCCTCGGCCGCGGCGGCGGGCCGCCTCCGGCCGCCATATCCGTTCCGCTCGAACAGCCACTGCCCGCCACGATCACCACCGCCCCCGCCGCCGACGGCACGGGCCCCGGTGACGGTGACGCGCTGGCCGGGCCCGCCCCGTCGGGAGCGGGGCCGCCCGGCGGTCATCCGTCGGCAGGCGAGGCAGTCCCGCGCGCCAGTGGCGCCCCTGGGGGTCCGACAGCTCAGGGCGCCGGGCGCCCTGCCGGGGTCGTGTTCGTCCACCTCACCGGCGCGGTCGCGGCTCCGGGGGTCATCGAGGCCCCCGCGGGCTCCCGGCTCTTCCACGTGCTCAAGCTCGCCGGGGGAGCGACGAAGGACGCCGACCTGGCGGCAGTGAACCTCGCGGCCCCGGCCGAGGACGGCGCCCACGTCCATGTGCCCCGTGCCGGAGAGCCTGCAGCTACGCCCACCGTCCCCGAACCGGCACCCGCCCCGGCGGCAGGGGAACAGGCGCCGAAGGGGCAGGGAGATTCGATGGTGAACCTCAACACCGCCGACGCCGCCGAACTCGAGGCTCTGCCACGGGTGGGGCCGGTGCTCGCCGAGCGGATTGTCACCTGGCGCGAACAGCACGGGCCCTTCCAGCGTCCTGAGGACCTCGATGCGGTGCCGGGCATCGGGCCCGGGATGCTTGACGCAATCCTGCCGCTGGTCGTGACGGGGTGAGGCGGGAGCGAAACCGCCCCGCCCCGCCCCGGGGCGACCCCGCCGCAGACCTGCGCCTCGCCGGCGCTGCCGCCGCGGCCTGGGCGGCAGCCGCAGCCGCACTGCACCTGCCGGCCGGGGCCGTGCCTGTCGCGGCCCTGCTGGGCGCAGGCGCGGCGGTCCTGGCCGGAGTGCTTGCACTGCTGCGATGCCGCGGGGCCGGGGTGGTGCTCCTTCCCGCGGGCGCCGCGGCCCTGGTACTCCTCTCTGCCGCCGGCAGCATCGAACGTGCCACCTCGGGACCGGTTGACGAAGCGGCGGCCAGCGGTGCCGCGGTCTCGGCGGTGCTGCGGACCACGAGCGACTCCACACCGGTGGGCCGGAACACGTTCACCGCAGGGGAGCGATTCCTCGTCGAGGCGGAGGCCAGGGAAGGCTCCCTGGCCGGTAGACCGTTCCGATCCGCCGCGCCCATCGTGGTTATCGGAGGCGAGGAATGGAAAGGCGTGGGCCGCGGCGACACCGTGCGGGTCCTCGGAACGCTCAGGCGGCCCCGCGGTCAGGGGAGGGAGGTGGCGGTGCTGTTCCCCACAACCGCCCCGATTGTGGACAAGGCCGAAGGAGGGCAGGGGTTCACCCAGCAACTCCGCGAGGACTTCCGAAAGACAGCAGCCGGTGGCGGGCCGGCCGACGGCGGGCTGCTGCCTGGCATGGTGCTGGGTGACCGGTCCGTCTTGGCGCACGATCTCGAGGAGGCAATGAAGGATACGGGCCTGACGCACCTGACGGCCGTGTCCGGAGCCAACTGCTCCTATGTGCTCGCTTTCCTTCTCGGCGCCTGCCGCTTCCTTCGGGTGCCGCGGTCCGTGGGCGCCTGCACCGCGGTCGCGGCGCTGGTTGGTTTCGTGGTGCTGGTACGCCCGGAGCCCAGCGTGCTGCGGGCAGCGGTGATGGGGGCGGTGGGCGTGTTTGCCCTTGTCAACGGCAGGGGTCGGCAGTCACTGGCCCTGCTGTTCCTCGCCGTCATCGTCCTGCTCGCGGCGGATCCCTGGCTTGGCTCCTCCTACGCCTTCATCCTCTCGGTGGCAGCCACCTCGGGCCTCGTGCTGGCAGGCCCGCTCGTTGCCGCGCGGCTCTCCGCGGTCCTTCCCGAGACCGCCGCCCAGCTTGTTTCTATTCCGATCACGGCCCAGCTCTTCTGCACGCCCATCCTTGTGCTGCTGGAGCCAGCACTGCCCGTTTACGCGGTTCCGGCGAACATCGCTGTGGCACCGGTCATCCCGTTCGTGACGATCATCGGGATGCTCGCCGCCGTGGCACTGGTCCTCTGGCCGCCCGCCGCGCCCGTTCTCGTCCCCGCAGCCCGCGCCGGAACCTGGTGGGTGGCATCGGTTGCCGGCGCCGGCAGCGAGGCGCCGTTCGGTCAGCTGCCCTGGACCCCGGGACTGCCCGGGGTCCTTCTGGCGGCGGCGGCCTCCGCGGGGATCCTTCTCGTCCTGATCCGCGGTCCCCGGTTGCCGCCTGCGCCGCGGCGCGTCCGGCACGCCGCCGTGTCGCTGTGTATCGCGGCCGGATGCCTCATCGGCCTTGTCCTGATCACCGTGGTCCCCCTGCGCGGACCGGCCGTGCCGTCCGGCTGGCTGCTCGCCGCCTGCGACGTGGGCCAGGGTGATGCGTTCGTGGTGCGCAGCGGCGACGGCCGCGCCGTCGTCATTGACGCAGGCCCCGATCCCGGTGCCGTCGACGACTGCCTGCGCAACCTCTCGGTCGAGACGGTCGATCTGCTCGTCCTGACCCACCTGCACGTGGATCACTACGCCGGTGTTTCCGGAGTCTTCCGCGGCCGGTCCGTCGCCGCCGTCGCATACTCCTCCGCGGAACCCCGCCTGCCATCGGAGATCACCGAACTCACACGCGGGGCGGGCCTCACACCGTCGCGGCTCACCGCGGGGAACGGCTTCACCACCGGTAAGGCGCGCTGGAGCGTCCTCTGGCCCTCCGCCGTGCACCGCGCCACATCGGAGAACGATGCAAGCGCGGTGCTCCTCGCCGAAATCCCGGCCCCCGACGGCGTCATCCGCGCCCTGTTCACCGGCGACATCGAACAAGACGCTTCCGAACGGATGCTCACCGCCAACCCCGACCTGCAACGGAATGGCGTGCACATCCTCAAAGTCGCCCACCACGGTGCCAGCAACGGTGGCAACGCTATGGCCCGGGCCCTGGCCCCGGCGCTGGCCCTGATCTCCTCGGGCGAGGGCAACGACTATGGTCACCCCCACCCCCAGGTGATCGCGGCGCTCCGCAAGGCGCAGATCCATGCGGCGCGCACCGACCGGCTCGGATCCTTCACCGTCCTCCTTGACGGCGCCGCACTGCAGGTCCATCCACTACCCTGACCGGGGCTCCCTTCTGGCACCACCGCCGGCCCCGGGTGTCGTATTAAGCCCCAGGGAAGCTTGACGCTTCGAGCTTCAGCGCGGCCAAAACTCTTGCACGAAGCAGCCGGTACTCCTGTATGTATGCGCGGGGCCCTCCTGTTGGTCTGACCACGACACGGGGTTCCCCGATGACGCGGACCGCGGTGAACTGTTCACGAGTGAGATCGATTTCCAGCCCACCGGAGAGCCTGTTCCAGTAGTGCACCTCATTGTTCTCATGCCCGCCAGTGACATCAGCGATCAGGAGCTCTCCGCCTACAAGGTCCTGCAAGACAAGTGCGGTGGGTCCGCATTGTCCGTATTCCGGCTTGCTCGGGTCCCAGCCGGCAAGGCTTCCTGGCTTGAGACACGTAGTGTCCGCGCCCCAGGCGTGACGAAAAGCCTGCTCGAGCTCAAACAAAGTAAAAGTCATGGGTTCCAAGCCGGCTCAGGCGCGCGCAACGATCAGCCACCCGCGACCGGGTGCGTAGGGAAGATCCCGAACTTCGCTGCCGGTGAATCCGACTTCTGACAATGAGCGGCACAACGCCTCCTCCGTGCGGAATCGCAGGACGGACGTGGAGTCAATGCGCTGACCGTCAGCCAGGAAGATGGTCGGGGAATCAAACGTCACAAGCTCTCCATCCACATCGGTTACTTGAACCCAGTCCTCCACCGGCCCCTCTCCTTCAACGTCCACGACCCGCCGGGTGAGTTCCTTCGTCCAGCCGACGCAGGCGCGATCAGAGGGTACACGGCTCTCGAATGCGATCCGCCCACCAGGGCGAAGCAACGTACGAACTGCCCGCAGGGTAGAGAGCCACTCTTCGTCGCCAAGGAAGACTTGGGCGACATTGGCGGTCATCGTGGCGAGGTCATATTGATGATGATGGGAAGGGTCCGCGGCCACATCCAGCACGGTTCCCACAACCCACGTCACCCGATCGGCGCCGGCCTTGGTACGGGCGACAGCAACGGACGCTCCCGCAGGGTCAACACCAACGACTCTTATATTGCGGTCCGCCACGCGGCAGCAAAAGGTCCCCGTCCCGCAGCCGACATCCAGGACCGCAGTCGAGTGAAACTCATCAAGAAGATTCACATAGGTATCTAGATCGCTGCGGTCAGGGTCAAGAGGATCATAAACGCGGGCGACCCGCGGATGATCAAAAATAGGATCAGGCATCAAGCACAGGGTACTCCACGCCGCGGGAGCAATCCCCAGCAAACCGCGGGCGGCCACCGGCATGGGAACCCCCGCGTACCAGGCGGTTTGGCAGGCCGTGGCGCAGCCGAGTTCGCACCTTTGCGTTTTGCGGGTCAGCCCACGTGAACCCAGGGTCTGCGGGATAGGTCGGGCTCGGCTTCGCGGAGTACCTCCCGGGTGACCGGTGCGATTTCGCCTTCACCGAGAATGAGGAACTTGACGAGGTTGACCAGGGGGTTGCCTTCCGTCCAGCGGAAGTACACGTGGGGCATGAGTCCGGTGATGTTGCGGATGTGGAGCATCACCGCGGCGATGGTGTTGGGTACGTTCGAGCTGTGAACCTGGAGGATGCGGAACCCGTGGCGGGTCATCCCTCGCACGTGCAGGTGCGTTTCGAACTCGGAGGAGTCATCAACGATGACCTCGATAAACAGCGGCTCATCGGATTGGCTTAGGTGGCTGACGGTGCAGGCGTGCTGGAACTTGCGGCGGTAGGCCGCGGCGCTGAGCCGTTGGGGTTCGTGGGCGATTAGTGAGATCTGCCCGGAGTCCTGAGCGGCGACGAAGGCCAGGGCCTGATCGTCGAGGGTAATGGTGGTGGCCCGCAGTTCAAAGGCGCGCCGGGCCCTGGAGGCGAAGGACACCACGAGGATGCCGAAGATGAACAGGGCGGCGATGCCGGCGCCGTCGGGACGCTCCCAGACGTTGGTGACTGTGGTCCAGGTCAGGATCAGGGAGATGACACCGAATCCCAGCGCGGCGGTGTGCCGACTGCGGCGGCGGGCCGAGAGTGTCACGGCCACCGATGCCGAGGTGATCAGCACCAACACCCCGGTGGCGTAGGCGCCGCTTTGGGCCTCCACATCGGCCTCGAAAGCGACAGTGACTGCGGCGGCAATAAGGGTGAAGACCATGACCAGGGGTCGGACGGCCCGCGACCAGGCCGGTGCCATGCCGTAGCGGGGCAGGTACCGCGGTACGAGGTTGAGAAGCCCGGTCATGGCCGAGGCGCCGGCGAACCAGAGGATAGCGATGGTGCTCAGGTCGTAGAGGGTGCCGAAGCCTTCGCCCAGGTATTTGTGTGCGAGGTAGGCCAGGGCGCGGCCGCTGGCCTCGCCGCCCTCCTCGAATGCGGCTGCGGGAATGAGCAGGGTCGTGACGAAGCTCGATGTGATCAAGAAGCCGCTCATGATCACGGCGGCCGAGGTGAGCAGTTTCTGCGCCCCGATGATCCGGCCTTGGGGCCTGTCCTGTGTGTCGCCCGGCGCGCCCTTGATCTGCGGCATGACGACAACGCCGGTTTCGAATCCAGACAGTCCGAGCGCGAGCCGGGGGAAGACCAGCAGCGCGACGATGATTATTGCGAGGGGACTGCTGTGCTGGGCGGTGAGGGCGGTCCACCAGTTGCTGATGGGTTCGGGATTGGTGGTGATTTCCGCGGCGGCGGTCACCACAACCACGAGGTTCAGGGCGAGGAAGGCGGCCACGAGGGCAACGGCGATGCCGATGGCCTCGTGGAACCCCCGGAGGAAGACCCCGGCGAGGAGCAGCAGGAACACCAGGGTCACGGCCACCTCCTGGCCGTGCAGCCAGGACGGCGCGAAAGGGTTTTCGATCAGGTGGGCAGTGGCATCGGCGGCGGACAGGGTGATGGTGATAATGAAACTGGTCGCCGCGAACCCCAACAGCGCGAGGACGAAGAGCTTGCCCTTCCATTTCGGCAGCAGCTTCTCCAGCATCGCGACCGAACCCTCACCGTTGGGGCTCTCCCGGGCTACCCGCTTGTAGACAGGCAGCGCGCCGAAAAGGGTGACGGCAACGAGGATGAGCGTGGCGACAGGAGCCAGTGTGCCCGCCGTCGCGGCGGCGATGGCCGGCTGGTACCCGAGGGTGGAAAAGTAGTCGACGCCGGTGAGGCACATGACTTTCCACCACGGCTGCACCGCGGAGTCGGTCCGGCGCTTCGATTTTCGCTGGTTCTCGTCGTCGAGAAGCCAGTGCCCGAGCCTGCGGGCCGCACGGGACTGGATGACATCATCTATGGTTGCGCTCACGGGCTCGAATCTACGCCCGGCATATTGGGTGGGGACGCTTCTTTATGGATCCTTAACGCCTGCCCACATTCAGTGTGCGCAAGGCCACACGGAACTGAGCGGTCGTGCTGCTGCCGTTGGCGGCGTCAGGGTTCGAACCGGTATCCCATCCCGCTTTCGGTGATGAAGTAGCGGGGACGGGTTGGATCCGGCTCGAGCTTGCGCCGCAACTGGTTCAGGTAGACGCGCAGATACTGCACTTCGCGGGCGTACGCCGGACCCCACACCTCCAACAGCAGCTTCTGCTGCCCGACGAGCTGACCGGGATTGCGCACCAGTAGTTCAACGATTCTCCATTCTGTGGGAGTCAGCCGCACCTGCTCGCCGGAGCGCTCGGCCTTACGCGCAGCGAGGTCCAGGCGGAAATCCGGTGTAATGACCACCGGCATCTCCGGGGCTGCAACGGACCGCCGTTCGGCTGCGCGAAGACGGGCCAGCAGTTCCTCAAGGCCAAACGGTTTGGTCACGTAGTCATCGGCACCGGCGTCCAGCGCCTCGACTTTATCCTCGGGGCCGTGGCGCGCAGACAGGACGATAATCGGCACCTGGCTCCAGGCGCGGAGACCGGCAATGACCTGCACACCGTCCATGTCCGGAAGCCCCAGGTCAAGAACTACCAGGTCCGGGCGGTGCTCTGATGCTGCAGCAAGCGCGGACGCACCGTCGGCGGCCGTTATCGGGCGGTAACCGTGGGTGCGCAGGTTGATTTGCAGGGCGCGCAGCAGCTGGGGTTCATCCTCGACGATCAGGACCAATGTCACTGCCGCACCCCCGTTGAAAGAGGGAGCCTAATCACCATGGTCAGGCCGCCACCGGGCGCCGGTTCGGCGATCAGTTCCCCGCCCATCACCTCAGTAAATCCGCGGGCGACGGCCAGCCCCAGCCTCACTCCAGCTGTGCCCGCGTCGTCGAGGCGCTGGAACGGCTGAAACATGCGCACCATCCCCTCCTTATCAACACCGCCCCCATGGTCACGGATGCGCAGTTCCCCGGCCGGAAAGCCGCCGACGATGCCAAAGACCATAGAAGTGATCACGATGTCGGAGTCACCGGCGTGCTTTTGTGCGTTCTCGACGATATTGGCGATGACGCGTTCGAGCATGCCGAAGTCGGCGTGCACCGGGGGAGCGTTGGGCTCCAGCAAAATCCGCACGTTGTCGAACGGCATCCCCCGCAGGGCGGCATCTACAACATCCGGCCAGTGCACCGGACCCAGGTGTGCGGTGGCCACGTCGCCGCTCAGCCGGGACATATCGAGCAGATCATTAATCAGCGAGGCCAGCCGATCCGATGAAGTCTCGATGGTGCCCAGCAGCTCGTCCTCTTCATCAGGGGTGAAGACAATGCCCTGTTGTCGCAGACTCGTCACCGCCAGCTTGATTCCGGCAAGTGGTGTGCGCAGGTCATGGGAGACCGCCCGCAGGATCGCCGTCCGCATGACATTCCCCTCAGCCAGGCGCCGGTTCTCCTCAGCGGTGGCCAGCAGCTGTTGCCGCTGCCGCAGCGCCGCCAACTGGGATCCGAAGGCCACCAGCAGCCGCTGTTCCCGTGCAGTCAGCGCCCGGCCGTGCAGCACCAGCTTCAAATCACCGGGCACAAGAATCACCGCATCACCCTCCCCAGCTGCCTGGCTCGCGGCAAGATCCCCGCCGTCAGGAGCCGCCTGGGTGCCATCCACGGCCAGCGTCCTCCAGGTGGGAGCTTCCCCGGTGCCGACCTCCGTGGTGCTGGCGGCGTCCTCCTCACCGCCCCCGGCATACAGTGCTGCGCCGGCCATCCCGAAATGTGTGCGGACATGGTGAAGGAAGCCCTGCAGTGTGTCCTCCGCGGCCAGCACGCCCCGGGCAAGTTCCCCAAGTGTTGCGGCGTCGGCCGAAGCAATGGCGGCCTCACGGGACCGCCGGGCCGCAAGCCCGACCACCAGGGAAACCGAGACCGCAACGGCCACGAAAATCAGGAGAGTCAGCAGGTTCTCGGCATCGGCGATCTCCAAGGAACCAAACGGCTCGGTGGAGTAGTAGTTCAGGATCAGGCTGCTCCACAGCGCACCCAGCAGCGCCGGCCACAGCCCGCCGACCAGCGCAACCGCCACAACCCCGGCAACCTGGAGCAGGACGTCGGCGGCAAGAAAGTCGGTGCCGGCAAGGAACGTGCCCCACTCCAACACCGGCGGAAGGGCCACTGCCATTGCAAATCCGGTAACGGTGCGCACGGGGCCAAGTTCCGGTGCCGCCAATCGAGCCATGTCGGAATTCTCGCAGGTCAAAGCGGAGATATGCCCATCAGGATCCGGCAGCAGGACATTGAATGCGCGTCGCCCACACGCAGACGCCAACCCGATCCCAGGATGCACCACACGACGATCCCACACTGGGCGTTTTGTCGGGCGGGTGCAGCGCGACGTTGAAGGGTTTTATGGGAGAGGGTCAGCTCAGAGGCTAAGAAGCCTGCCCGACCGATCTCGCAGGGTGAATGATGAAGGTCATTCGGATCTGCGGAGTGTCCGCTCCGGGTCCCCGCGTCTGCCCGTGTCGTGGCGGCTGCGATGTGGCAGATGAAGGGCTGCTAAGGCGTTGATGCCGCAGATGTTAGCGGCGATGACAAATGCCGGACCGGGTTTCAGTGTTTCGATCAGGGCGCCGACCAGTGTTGCTCCCAGGGCCTGTCCGAGGACAAGGCTGATGAAGAGCACTGAGGTCCCTGTGGCACTGCACCCTGCCGTCTGCGCCGCCCAGCTAATGAGCACCGATGTCGCGGCGGTGTAGGCCAGGCCGAACAGTGCCGCCGCTCCGAAGCTCGCGGCGGTGCTGTGCGGTGCGATGGCGAAGACCCCGGTCGTGACTGTGACGCCCAGCACGGTGACCGGCCACGTTGTCTGGATAGTGTGCCGCGCCAGCCATGATGATGTGAGGGCCGCTGCGGTTCCTCCGACGCCGAGCGCTATCCATGCGATTGCAGAGGTTTCAACTGCCATCCCGCCGTGCCTTTCCAGAAGGGTCCGGCCGTGGGCCCAAATCGCGGCACACCCGATGCCGAAGACGAAGGCGGCAGTGACCGGACGCCGCAGCGGACGCAACCCGGCCCTTCGATGATGCGTCCCCGGTACGCGGGCCCGGCGGGAACCTCTGCCGGACCACAAGCGGGAGATGCCTGAACGAAGTACGCCAATCATTGCGGTGAACGTGATGGCCGTCAGCCCCGCCAGGACAACGACCATGCGGGGGCGGGACGGCGCATAGCGGAATCCCACGACCGCCGAGATGCAATAGGTGACGGAGGCGCCGGAAGCCAGTTCACCTCCGACCGTGGGGGTCGGAGCGAAGGCTGCCGAAAAGACGGAAAGAAAGAGTCCGTACCCGAGCCTCGCCAGGCCGTAGGTGGCCGCGAAGAGTGCCGCGGATGATGTGATGAATACCGGGCCCGCGGCGCCGAGTTTCCTCCGTAACGACTGGCCTCGGGCTTCAAACCGCTGGCGCCGCTGTGGATGCCGCTGCCCGTGGTTAACCAGAGGTGCCGATCTCGTGGACGTCCGCGCTGTGGGCACATGCAGGCTGCAAGCTCCGGAGTCTCGATGCGCAGAGCCTCCGGAGAGCGGCAGGAATCGGAGCTTGCCAAGTTGCGAAGCAAATTCGCTTTGAGATAACCCGCTGCGGGTGAAGGAGTCGAAGTGGTCGATTTCGGGCGCTCAAGTGCGCATTTTCGGAGGGGTTGTTGGGGAAGACGCCGCGGGGTAGAGTCCTCGACGACGCGGGAGCGAGGAGCAGGTCATGGGGCAACTGATCATTCAGGACTTTGTCAGCGCCGACGGTTTCGCGGCCGACGCCAACAACGAGTTCAGCTTTTATGAATACCTTGACGGGGGCACCGCAGAATTTGACCGCAACCAGCTGAAGTGGCTGGAGACAGTTGACACGATGGTCCTCGGGGCAAACACCTACCGTATGTTTGTCGAGTACTGGCCGACACCGGCATCCAAAGACGAGATCATCGCGCCATCACTGAACTCGCTCCGCCGTGTCGTTTTCTCCCGGCACCTGACAAGGGCCCCATGGGGAGACATGGCGGAGGCGGCCATCGAATCAGGTGACCCTATCGAAGCGATCAGGCGGATCAAGGCCGAGACCGGCGGCGACATTGTTGTCTGGGGAAGCCTCACCCTGGCGGAGACGTTCCTGGCCGCGGGCGTCGTGGACTCGGTGAGGCTCGTGGTGATGCCAATCGCCATAGGCACGGGCCGGGGCGTCTTTCCTTCTGGGCAGGACCCGAAGATGCTGACCCTTCAGAGCGCAACAGCGTACGATCAGGGACTGGTCGAGCTGGTGTATGGGATCCGGGCAAGGAACGAAGAGCGCCCGTGATGGTCGTGGTGTCTCACTTCTTCATCGCCGCCGGTATCCCACGTCCTTGAAAGCGGAACATCCTTGGTCAACCCGCGCATCGGATCCGCTGCACCACGCGTAACTTGGTGCATCCCGCCACCTTGCATCGAGCTCACTACGAAGAAGGGCCACACACGTCCGCCCGTAGCAGGTCCGCCGGGTTCGTCGCTATACAGGGGAGTCGCTTTCGCTGCTCATTCCCTGGGCAAGGCGGAACGTCAGACAGTCCGGCTACTTAGTCACCGGTGTGACCTCGCGGTGAACGACTTCAGAGAAGGCAGTCGCTGGCCGGCCGAGTATGCGCTCTACTTCACCAGTCGGTCGGGCGCCGTTTCCTTCGGCGATGCCGGACAGCAAGGCTGCAAGTAAATTGGCGTAGTCAGCGGGCAAACCGTTTGACGTCGCTTGTTCCGTCCAGTCAGCGACCGGCACAGGCTGGTACTCGATGGGGCGTCCGGAAGCGCTGAGATGTTTGGCGACCTCCGTATGCGTGAGGGCGTCCGGGCCGGTCAGCTCGTACTGGCCGCCCGCATGACTGAGGGGGTCAAGCAGAGTGGCTGCGGCCACGGAGGCAATGTCATAGGCGTCGATAAAAGCCTCTTCGCCGTCACCCGCCGGCAAGGCGAAACTTCCTGTAGTGAGCGCGTAAGCGAAAGAGCCTTCTGTGAAATTCTGCATGAAGAAAGACGGCCGCAGGATGGTGAAGCTCGGTGATTTGGCTGCTAACAGATGTATCTCTACGGCGCGTAACGAGACGTCGTCAGGCGCATACTCGATACCTCGAGCGCTGAGAAAGGTGATGTGCTGCACCCCGGCGCGCTTCGCCTCCTCGATCAAGCCGATTACAGGCTCGGCGAAGTCGGTTCGAAACGCGGGCGGCACGAGATACAAGCGCTGAACGCCGTCGAGGGCGTCCATATACGTCGATGAATCATCCCAATCGAAGAAGACATCAGCGCCTGAGCGGGCTGCTGTGCGCACAGGCACGTCTGCCCCGCGCAGGATGCTAGCTATTCGACGGCCAGTTTTGCCGGTACCACCGAGGACGAGGGTGAGGCGATCAGATTTAGTCATGACCCAAGTAGAACGCATCAAGACTTGGATGATCGATACTTGTCAGGCCAGAATCGATATGCGATCGTCTAACGATGGATGTGATGGCCGATCTGTTGGAGCGAGCGAGGGCACGGGGCGCCGCTTTTGCCTCGACCTCCTTTTCCGGCACCGACTGGGGACTGCGCTTCACCCCGGCCCGGCTAGCCATCCATGTCATAGTTACGGGCGAAGCGGTGATGACTACACCGACCGGCAGTCATGTTCTCCGATCTGGTGACATAGCCGCCGTCCGCAGCACCGAGGTGCATAGTCTCTCCGGGCAGTCATCCGCGGACCTGGTCGATCTATCGACTTTCCTCGCAGATCCGGACATCGAGCGAACAAGTGACGGCTTCATGGTCCGCGGCGACGGTCCCATCACCACCTTTCTCTGCGGCGCCTACCGCTTCGAGGGTGATCTTTGCAGCACGCTATTGGACGGTCTGCCCGAGGTGGTCATCGTGCGAGCCGAAGAAGGCACGGCGATCAGCAGCGTCGTCCATCTGATCGAGCATGAACTCTCCTACGCCCCACCGGGTAAGCAGACAGTGCTGGATCGATTGTTGGATGTGCTGTTGATCAAGGTGCTGCGCCACCATTTCGCCTCACATCCGCTCAACGCTCCAACCTGGTACACCGCTCTGAGCGATCCTGCCGTGAAGACAGCGCTGCAGGCCATGCACGGGTCGCCAGCCGAGCCGATGACCGTCGCCTCGCTGGCAAAACTCGCCCACGTCTCCCGAGCGACCCTAGCCCAGCGATTTACAGATCTCGTCGGGGTACCGCCACTGACGTACCTCACCTCATGGCGCGTACTTCTTGCGAAGGAACGACTCCGCGAATCAGATGAACCCCTCCACTTGATCGCGCATGATGTGGGCTACGGGTCCGCTTACGCCTTCAGTGCCGCGTTCAAGCGAGAGACGGGCACAGCACCGGGTGCATGGCGCAAAACCGAACGACAACTGACGAGTGCCCCATAATGACATACAGCACACAGCTAGCGGATCAGTTGTGAGACTTTTCTTGGGGTACCCTCGCCCAGTCCTATTGGGCACGACATCTTTCCTTGAATGCCGGGTGTCTCCCGTAGGCTTCGTTGGTGCCCTCCCGCGCTCTTCGTAGCACCCGTCTGGCTGTCATGGGCCTGTTCTTCCTTGCGGGGCTGGCTCTGGCCATGTGGGTTGTGAACATCCCGGCGATACAGGCATCCACTGGGTTGTCGCACGGCCTTCTCGGCGGGCTGCTTCTCCTTCTCGGCCTGGGATCGGTAGCCGGAATGCAGGTCATGGGCGTTCTCATCGATCGGTGGGGGAGCCGGTTGACCGCGATCGTCGGGGGCCTGGTCCTTGCTGTGGGGGTGCTGCTCCCGGGGTTCGCCCAGGATGCGTGGGGTGTTGGTATCGCCCTGTTTGTCCTTGGCTTCGGCGAGGGAGCGGTTGATGTATCGATGAACGATCAGGCCGTGCGGGTGGAGCGCGGCTGGCACAAGCCCATCATGTCCAGCCTGCACGCCTTCTTCTCTGTTGGCGCTGTAGTCGGAGCCGGTGTCGGTGCGCTGATGCAAAGCTTGTACCTCCACCTCTTCTGGTCCCTGGGATTCGGCGCCGTCGTCGTCCTCGGTGTCATGGGCACCTCGATCCGTTACTTGCTGCCGCCTGGCGCACCGAGCGGGGTCGGGGCGGTGGAACCGGCAGCGGCGGAGGTGCCAGCGCGGGATGTACGTCGGAGAACCATGGCACTGGCAACCCTGGCGTTCTTCCTCATGCTGGCCGAAGGTGTCGCCCATGACTGGTCGGCGCTGCACGCGGTGCAGGACATCGGTGCCTCCGAAGCCGTCGGCTCGCTGGCCTTCGCGGCTTTCGCCCTAGCAATGACAATGGGGCGGTTCTTCGCGGACTGGATCTCCTACCGGATCGGCCCCGTGAGGGTCGTCAGGTACGGGAGCGCAATCGCAGCCGGTGGCATCCTCATCGTGATCACCTCCACGGTTCACCCGGTCACGTTGACCGGCTGGTTTGTCTTCGGGTTCGGGCTCTCCGGCACGGTGCCCCAGCTCTTCACCGCTGCCGGGAACCTCGGAGCGAAGAATCAGGGACAGATGATGGCCCGGGTTGTGAGCGCCGGGTACGTCGGGCTCCTGGCGGGTCCCGCCGTCATCGGCTGGATCTCCCACCTCACCGGCCTATCTGCCGCCTTGTTCCTACCTTTCATCCTGTGTGTCGCCGGCGCCCTCCTCGCCCGCAGCGCCGCACCTTTGGTGCCGCCGCCACACGTGCGGGCTGACCGGGCACCAAAGGTGGGCATTCAGGCGTGAGAGCCCCAGCTCGCTGATTTTCGCCTCATACACTGGCCGTCGGCCAGGATGCTCGTCCCGAAGGAGCAATTTCCGTCTCGTAGTACGTCTTCCCGGTCGCTTGGTTCTCGTGCTCCGTGTACGGGGAGGTGTGAAGCGGGATGATTCTGTCCCCGTGGTGAAGCACGAACGCCTTTCCCCGTCCCGGGCCGGTCCCGGCCTTAAACTACAGCGTTGTGCCGGTTTCCGGGTCGAGCACGCGGCGCTCGTCCGAGTAGGGCGGGTCACCCCCGGTTGAGGAGATGATGAACATGGGACCTCCCTCGGCGCTCGGATGGCGGGTTCGCGCGGCCGGCACTAGATGAATCATCCTGGTGACCCTCACCGCCGCTAGGGAACCGCGGTTTCCGCCAGGGTGTCGGCAGTTTCACCGCCTCGGCTCACACCGCGGCCGGCTCTGTCCGGGAAGAGGGCCGGAATGTTCACCGTAAGCCAGGTACGGGGTTCGAAAAACCGGGTACGACGTTCGAAGGATACGACACGGCCGGTCCGATGCGCCTGTACAGTGGCGGGCGGGGCGCTGGAGCCGCGGCGGCGCGGCGGTGGCGTATGAGGGGGGACAATGAAGTTCTTTAAGATGCCGCCGTCGACTGAGGACCGGTTCAGCAGGGGGTTGCGCGATGCGGTGTTTGTGCTGGGGGCGTGGTTCTCAGCGGGGCGTGCTTCGGCTGGGCAGTGGAATCTTTCGCATGGCTCACCGGAATAGTGGAGCCACCACCTGAGGTGCGTGTGCCGGCGGCCCGTAGGGGCGGTCGCCTGGTGGAGTATTCGGCCGGTGTGGCCTGGTGGTTGTTCCTCCTTTACCTCTTCTCGGGTGTGTTCTTTGCCGCCGGGACGGCCATCGCGGCCATCCTCACGGTGGGGATCCTCCGGCGGGCCGACAGGAAAGCGCGACTGGCGCGGCAGCGGAAACGGCATGCCGGACGGAACTCCCGCATCGGGCGCCGCCCCGGGTCCTGGCCGGAGCCAACGAACGACCCAACGGGTGTGCCGCCCGGGCCGGGAACCCGGGTATGAACAACCGAGACCGTATTCCAGGATCAGTCCGAAGGGGTGCAGTGACCTCGCTCAGGTCGGTCCGCCTCCTGGGACACCTGCAGGATCGGTCCACCCTCCCTGTCGGGCAGATACGGCATTAACACTCCGACCCCTGTCGCTTTTGCCGTATACAACGGCGCATCACGCGGGATTATGCGGAGGAGTGCATGCCGGTATGTGGCTCGGATGGACCCGCGGCACCGAACTTGGAGTAGTGCGCATGAGCACAGTTCCAACGCGGCAGCGAAGTGATCCTTCTGGCTTGGAAAAGTCGCCTTACGCAGTTGGAGCTCTCCCCTCGTGGGGAGAGCTCCAACTATCGGGCCCGGTCGCCTGCTTTCCACGTTCTCGCGCGGGGTGCTACGGGCAACCATGTCCGTCCGGCTGTTCAACTGGGAAGGGCTTCCCGGCCCTACTGCAATATTCAGACCTGGGTTTCCCCGCCGTCTGCGAACAGTTCGGTGCCGGTGACGTAGCTTGCCTGATCCGAGGCGAGGAACAGCACGGCGTTGGCGATCTCAGCCGGCTGGGCGAGGCGTCCGAGCGGGACGTTTCCGGCCATCGCGTCGAGCATATCCCGTGCCTGGCTGGGGTCGGGGGCGAGTCCGGTGAGGCCGGGCGTCTCGGTGGGCCCGGGGGAGATCGTGTTAACCCGGATGTGACGGCCGGCGAGCTCCGCCGCCCATGTGCGCGTGAACGAGCGCAAGGCGGCCTTCGTCGCAGCGTAGACGCCGAACGCAGGGTTCCCCTTGCTCGCCGCGTTCGATCCCGCGATGATGACGGAGGCGTGATCCGCGAGCATGGGCAGCGCTTTCTGCACCGTGAAGACTGTCCCTCGCACGTTGACGCCGAAGGTCTGATCGAAGTCCTCAGGGGTCAGCTGCTCAAGCGTTGCGAACCCTCCGCCGCCGGCGTTCACGAACAGAACATCGAGGTCCTTTCCGCTGGATGCGACGACGGAGAAGATGCGGTCGAGGTTGTCGAGATCCGCGACATCGCCCCTGATTCCTGTTGCCCGATCTCCCAATTTGGCGACCGCGGCATCGAGTTCTGCCTCGCGGCGACCGGTGATGAAGACATGCGCTCCCTCCTCGATGAAGCGTTGGGCGGTCGCGAAGCCGATGCCCGTTGTCCCTCCCGTGATCAATGCGGTTTTGTTCTCAAGCTGTCCCATGGTGGGCCTCTGTTCTTCTGATACGACGCGGATATCTCATCGTAGATGGTTATTGTCTATATGGTCAAAAATAAGGGGGTGCCGTCGGGTCGGTTCCGGGTTTGCAGGTTTCGCTGCGGTGTCCGATGGTGCCGGTGTTGGTTAGTGACTGGTTGGGGTGATGATGCCGAAGCAGAGGGGTGCAAGGACGGGCGTCGATGCTGCCCTCGGGGCGCACGTGGAGGTCGTGTCCCGGATGCATGCAGTACTTCCCGCGATGACGTTGCCCTCCCGGGCTTCCGGTGGTTATCTCGCTGGGGAGGCGCGCGAGGTGCGGGATGTTCTAACGGCGCGGACGGTGAGCTGCGTGGCAACGACGAGGAGCAGCAGGCCAAAGAGAATGCCGGACAACCGCGCCGGCAGGGCCAGAGCGAGGCCAGCACCCGGAATGGAAGCGGCTGTTGCGGCCACCCCAACGATGAGACCGGCTCGAACGTCGACGGTTCCGGCCCGCCAGTTGGCACCTGTGCCGATGGCACTGGTGGGGATCATGACCAGTAGAGAGGTGCCTTTGGCGATGAGGTCGCTGATGGCAAAAATCCCAATCAGAGCCGGCACGACGATGATTCCGCCACCGATTCCGAACAGCCCGGAGAGTATCCCCATGGCCAGGCCGAGCAGGACATAGCCAAGCCCGACCAGCACGGAAAATTCAAGGCTTTCTCCGCGGACCGGCGATACCAGGAACAGGCGAGCTGCGACCAGGAGGATGAAGACGATGAACATCCAGCGCAGCCCCACAATGGGAATCTTCTTCAGGAGGGCGCTTCCGAGCAGCGCCCCGCCGATGCCGCCGATGGCGATGAAGAACCCCGCAAGGAGGTCGATCTCACCGGCGAGCAGGTAGGTGATGGAGCCGACGACCGATGCCGGTACGATCGCGGCAAGCGACGTCGCAGCGGCCCTGCGCTGGTCGAAATGAGCCAGGGCCATCAGGAGTGGCACCATGATGATTCCGCCGCCGATGGCAAACAGGCCGGACAGAAGCCCCCCAACAAGTCCGACCACGATGAGAACCATCCAGAAGCTCGTCCCCGCCCCGTGAGGTACGGGTGGGGAACTTTCCTTCAAGCCACTCATTTTTCTCCTCAACTTGGGGGATGGACAGCATCCCACCGCCTCGACCCCGCAGGAGGCCATGTCGGCCTCTTGCCGCCTCTGATTGTTCAAGGTGAAGGGCAAATGATCATCTCTTGTGCCGAGGGAGCAGCCGCAGGGCCGAGGCTGTGGGCGGGTTCGGCTCTCAGCAGCAGGTGCCCGGCGCCCTGCCGCCGGTTGGCGATCGGGTACTTCGAGCCGCCGCCTGTCAGTTCCAGGTGAACAGTGGGGGCTGCTGGCCGGCCAGATCCGGGTCCGCGTAGACGTGCAGACGACTGATCAGCTGGCCGCGGAACTCAAACACATTGCAGAAAAGACCGCTGCTCCGGGCGTCGCCGGGGAAAGGCACGCCGGAGGCGAGCACGCCGGATTCCGCTCCTTCGACGACGACGCGGTTGTCGCTGGAGGTGAATGTCATGCGGGACTGGGGGTGATCAAACGAGGTCACGGCCGAACCAAGGCCGACGAGAAATGGAACGATCTCCGCTTTCCCATGCGCGAATCCAAACTTCGGGAAGAAGATCTGGGTGTCGTCGGTGAACATGTCGAGCAGGTTGGGGTCGCCGGAATCGACTCTTCTGAAGTATTCCTTGGCAAGAGCAATCTGCTCTTCTGCGCTTGCACTTGCGCTGTTCTGTTCCTGGTCCATGGTGGTGCACCTTTCAATTCCTGCATGTGAGGCGGATATCGCGTCATTGGCGCGAGGACTGGAGGTTCCAACCTACCCAGCCTCGTGAACGCGGACTGTTCATCGTATTTTTTATTGTCTCTATGGTCAATAAAAGGTGGGCCGTGTCACTTCACTGCAGCCTGCCGGCAGCCCGATTCCTGCTCGGACGCTGCCAGCTGCACTCAGCTTCCTGTCCCGCACCCGTCACCCGGCCCAGTGAGTCGATTGACGGGGACCCCCGGTGAATGGTTGAGGATGATGCGGGAAGGTCCGCTTTAGTCCTTTCCGGTTCCCAGGGCTTTCTGAAGCGAGCGGATTGCCTGCTCGATGGCGGCGGTCGTTCCCTGGGTGACGCGTTCGGGGTTGAGCATCATGAAGTCGTGGGTGACGAAGTTGTAGCGGACGCTGGTGGTGGGCACCCCGGCTTCGACGAGTTTCGCCGCGTAGGCTTCGCCCTCGTCCCGGAGCGGGTCGTTCTGGTCCACGAGCAGCAGGGCCGGCGGAAGCCCTCGAAGGTCCTCGAGCGTGGCCCTCAGCGGTGAGACGGTGATCTCCGAGCGACGGCTGACGTCGGGGAGGTAGGCGTCCCAGAACCAGGCCATGCTTCTGGCGGTCAGGAACGGTCCGTCGGCGAAGGTGCGGTAGCTTTCGGTGTCCTGGCCGGCGTCCGTGACCGGATAGTACAAGGACTGGTGGACGAAGGTCACGTCACCGCGCTGCTTTGCGAGCAAAGTCAGGGCCGCGGTCATGTTGCCGCCGACCGAGTCACCGGCAACGGCCATGCGGGACCCGTCCAGGCCCTCCGTGGCGCCCTGCTTCGTGATCCACTGCGCGGTGGCGTAGGCCTGCTCGATGGCCTTCGGGTACTGGGCCTCGGGGGAGCGGTCATATTCCACGAAGGCCAGGGCGGCGTTGGCCCCGGCGCACAGTTCCCGGATGAGGCGGTCGTGGGTGCCGGAGTTGCCAAGGATCCAGCCGCCTCCGTGGACGTAGAGGATCACCGGCAGCGTCCCGGTGGCGCCCACGGGTTTGATGATGCGCACCTGTACGTCTCCGACGTCGGCCGGGACGGTGATCCACTTGTCCTCGCCGATCTCGACCTTGTCGACCGGGGCTGCCTGGAGGTCATCGAGCAGTTTGCGGGCACCTTCGACCCCCAGGTCGGCCAGAGCCGGTGGCTGGGCGGTGGCGTCGGCGATGATCTGGGCACCTGGTTCGAGCACTACTTTGGACATGGTGGTACCTTTCTGGGCTGCTGCATGGATGGATGATGTGCACTGATGTTCATTCGGCACGTTCCGGTGCGGGGTAGTTGGTGACCAGTGGCTGGTCCGCTTCGACGAAGTAGGTCGAGAGCATTTTCGTGGTGACCGAACCGACGTTCACCGCGTTGTGGATGGTGTTCGGCGGAATGAGGAACGGGCTTCCGGCGTGAAGCTCGAGCGGGGGCCTGTCGTCGAACTCCATGGACACGTCTCCGCGGATGATGTAGCCCACTTCGGGCCCGGGATGGCTGTGCCGGCCGGAGGAGGTGCCTTCGGGGATTTCCACCAGGGTCTGACGGATCCTCCAGCCCTGCACCGGACTGGACGCATCCTGCAGACTGACCCGGGTCAGGGCCGGCTTGGCCTCTTGTGCTTCGGTCATGTTCCTGATCCTTCTGAGATTGGCGGCTCGTGTTGCCCGGTTATCGTCTTACTGGCGGCCGGTGGTGGCGGCGACGGCTTCGCGGATGAGATCGACGACCTGGGCCGCCTCGGGAATCGCGACCGTGTGGGAGCCGCCTTTGAGCTCGATCGTTTTCCGTGACCCGGCGCGCTCGGCCATGAAACGGTGGGCGGCGGCCGGGATGTTCCGGTCCTCGGCACCGAAGAGGAACCATGAGGGCACCGACTTCCACGCCGGCTCTGTGGAGGCCTCCGAGAAGGCGGCCTCCAGGATGGGGCGCTGGCCGACACCCATCACCGCGGCGACCTCCGCCGGGGAATCAGCCGCGAACTGCGCGTGATAGCGGCTCTGCATGATGTAAAGGTCCCTGCCGCCGGGGACATCCACCGCAGCGAGCGTTTCCCCGAGGGTGGAGCCTTCGAACTTGTTGGCAAGCTCCCCGGGGGTCTCTCCTTCCTCGGGTGCGAAGGCGCCGATGAAGACCAGGGCTTTCACGTTGGGGTTGCCGGTGCCGCCGCCGCTGATGACCGTGCCGCCGTAGGAGTGCCCGACGAGGATGATCTCGCCGGTGATGTCGGTCAGGAGAGCCCGGAGGTACTCGGAATCGACGGTGACCCCGCGCAGCGGGTTCGCGACGGCGATCGCCGGGTAGCCCTCGGCCAGAAGCGGGCTGATCACCGCGTTCCAGCTCGATGAATCTGCGAAGGCGCCGTGGACGAGCACGACGGTGGGCTTGTCCGATGCGGGTTCGGTGATGCTCATGATGTTCTCCCTTGTGCAGTGGGTACGGGTGCCGTGCTCGCGTGGGCCTTTGACAGCTCAAGTCTCGTCCGCCGTTTCCACCGCCGCGCCGGGGATACCCGGAGTAATGCTCTGGTAAACCCCCCTGCAGAAGAGCAAACTGAGTGGGAGGCTGGGGGATGGCCCAATTCGTACTCGTCGTCGATGATGATGAAAGGTTTCGGGACTTGGCGAGAAGACTGCTCGAGAGCTGCGGGTACGCGCCAGGTGGCGACGCTGGGAACGTGGCAGAGGCACTGCGTTGTGCCGACGCCTCGCGTCCTGACATCGCACTTGTTGATATTGGGCTTCCGGACAGCGACGGCCTGGAACTGAGCCGGCGACTCACCGGAGCGCCATATCGGGTTCGGGTCGTACTGATTTCCGCCGACAGCGACGCAACCTCGGCGGAGGAAGCCTCCGCGGTCGGGGCGGACGGGTTCATTCCGAAAAGCGAGTTGTCGTGCTCGACGCTTCGGTCGATTCTCGGCGATGGGTAAGGAAGGTTGGTAATTTCACCCGCACCGTCCCCGGTGCGCGTTGCCGTCGGAGAGGACGATGTACTCCTCCGTGAAGGAGTGACGCGGGTGCTCCTGGGTGCAGGACTGGATGTCGTCGCTTCGACTGGGGATGCGACCAAACTTCTCGCCATGACTTTGGCGTTCCGTCCCGATGTCGTCGTCGTCGATGTTCGAATGCCTCCACATCACGGTGACGATGGCTTGCGGACCGCCATCGAAGTCCGCAAACGCCTGCCCGGTACGGGAGTGGTGCTGCTGACGCAGTACTGCGAGCCCGAATTCGCGATCGATCTGATCGGTGATCGGCCGCAAGGCGTCGGATATCTCCTCAAAGAACGTGTGGGGGACGTCGACGATTTCGCAGCGGCGGTCAAACGGGTTGCCCATGGAGGAAGTGCCCTGGATCCCGAGGTTGTCACACGGATGCTGCGGCCGCGCACTGTCCCCTCCGAGCTCGCTGATCTCACCGACCGCGAGCGCAGTGTCCTGGCCTGCATGGCAGAAGGATTATCGAATCGAGGCATCGCCCGTGCGCTTCTCATCAGCGAGGCGGCTGTCGAGAAGCACGTCACGGCGATGTTCCGGAAGCTCGGGCTCGCCCAGCTGACCGATGGCCACCGCCGGGTGCAGGCCGTGCTCCGTCACCTCGCCGCTCAGGGCCCCTGATCATGAGCCCGTCCGAGCTTCCAGTTCCCGATCATGACCTCGATGGGTTACAGAGACTAGCCAGCGAAGGGCGCTCTCTCCGCGACATCGCTGACCTCGTTGCGAGAGCGAGCCGCACTGAAGATGTGTTTCAGTTGGCAGCGATTGAGGCATCCCGGCAACTTGACGGTGACGCGGTCACGATCACTCGATACACCGCTGGCGACGAAATCATGGTCGTGGCCGCCCATGCCGGCCCGACGCCGATCGGCACCCGCATAAAGTTCGGACCGGGTACCCAGCCGTATCGAGTACGCCATCAGAAATCAAGCGTGCGTGTTGATGACTTCAGGCTCGAGGTCAACGCCGCGCTCGCCGAGAAATATGGGCTTCGGGCGTGCGTTTCAGTACCGGTGATCATCGAAGGCGTCGTCTGGGGTGCGTTCTCAGCCACCTCACTCACCGGGCCCCTACCCAGGCGTACTGAGGACAGACTCGAGAGCTTCGCTCAACTCGTTGTGACGACAATCGCCAACATCGAGGCCCGGGAGGAACTGCGCGCTCTTGCCCAGCACGATCTCGCAATACGGTTTTTGGCCGAGCAATCAGTCACGGGCACCTCATCCGACATCGCGCTGGCAATGACCGTGGATCACGCGCTCACCCTGCGAGGTGTTGCGGGGGCAGCTATAAATCCGCATCCGATGACACTCTCATCACCTCCCGAAAGCTCAACTTCGACGGCGGAGGATCATTTATCCCTGTCCTACCCCATCCAGACCCACGAGCGCACGTGGGCGTATCTCGAGATTGAAGCGCAGGCCCACCAGCTACCCGACACAACCGCCGCGCGGTTAACGAACCTCGCACAGGTCGCCGGCCAGGTCGTATCCGCAATCCTGACCCGCCTGCACCTGCGCCACCTTGCCGAGGAGCAGGCAGCACTTCGCAGGATTGCCGAGCTCATTGCAAGCGGCGCAGCGCCGTCGACCGTCTTCCATTCCATCACGACAGAACTATCCCGCCTGCTCGATGACTCGTCGGTCGTGATCGTGCGATTCGACACGGATGGCCCGGTAATAGTGGCGGCCTGTCGAAGCGGGATCCCGGCAGGAACAATGCTCCCCGTGGCCGAAGAATCACTGGTCGAGCGGAGTCCGCGCGGCTCAAGGCGCGTCGACGAGTTGACTTCCGTCGCGCGTCGCGTGTTCGGCAGCGACGCAGAAACCGACGTCGGGGTACCCATCACAGTCGCAGACCAGTTGTCCGGCGCTTTACTCATTGCGCCCCGTCCGGATCCGAAGACGGACCCTGCTGAAACCGATCTGGAAGCCTTTGCTGATCTCGCTGCGGCCACAATTGCCAACGCCCGGACCAGGGAAGCGCTCATCGCATCCAGGGAGCGCATGGTCAAAGCAGCAAACGACGCACGGCACCAGCTACAACGCGATGTGCACGACGGAGCGCAGCAGCGGTTGGTACACACCATCCTGGCGCTGAAGCTCGCCCGCGACCAAGGCGCGCACGGGCTGTCTGCGGCCGCCCTCATTCAGGAAGCCTTGACGCACGCCGAAGAAGCCAACCGGCAGCTGCGGGACCTGGTGCGGGGCATCCTGCCCGTCGCGCTCACCCGGGGAGGTCTCGTGGCCGGCATCGAATCCTTCGTCGCCGACCTGCCGGTGCCCGTCACGCTGGACCTGCCGCTTCCCAGACTTCCCGTGGCTGTAGAGACGACAGGGTATTTCACCGCCGCCGAGGCGATCACGAACGCCATCAAGCATGCGCATGCCGAGCATGTAGACGTCGCAGCGTGGCTCTCGGAAGCAGGAGATGAGCTTCACCTACGAGTGTGCGATGACGGCGTGGGCGGCGCCGACCCAGACATGGGAACCGGACTCACGGGACTGACCGACCGCATCGAGGCCACCGGTGGAACGATTACCATCACGAGCCCACCGGGATCTGGCACGGACCTCGAAGTGACTCTTCCACTGTCCTCGGTCTCCCAACACGACCGGGACAGGTGACTGGAGCCGCCCAGCTCAGCCGGGCGGACCGGTGCTTCACAATCAACATTCGTGCATCACAATGCTAGACAAACTTCTAAAACGGAGCAGAATATTCAGCAGTGAAGCGGGCGACTAGTCGGACTGCGAAACGGTATAACATCTGGCGGCTCCCCCGAATGGAGGGTGGGCCTGCGATTTCGAAATTCAATCCGCCATGAGCGGTAAATTTCCATGTTCGGTTGACTGAGCGACATTGACACCGGTGGGATCAGGAACCCAACGGAGCAGACACTTGAAGCTCCCTCCCTCCTCCGGCAGGGTCTACATAGGCGTTTTCGGCCGTACGCCCGTCGTAATCCGCGGGTGTCCTTCCAGCCGAAGGGCGCAGCGCCCGAATCGACAATTCCCGGCCGGCCGGTCGACACCATTGTGGTGTTCGCTGGGTATCCACTGTGGTGTCCCCTCGCCCTGTCGCACTTCGGGCCGCTCCGCCACGACGCCCGTCCGGGCGCGGAATAACCAAAGTATTGCGCCATGTCCGAAAGCGAATCTCGGCCGGGCCTAAATCTTTATGGAAGGTTCAATTATGGAATTACAGGCACCTGTCACCAGAAGGTCTTGGCGACGGACGATTTTCGCGCTGCTCTTGGCATTCACGCTGGGGGTGGGACTTCCCTCGGCGGCCGGCGCCGGCCCGGAGGCCGGCGGTTCAGGGGACAAGGGCACCGCCCCGAAGCCGACCGTGGTTCTGGTCCATGGCGCCTTCGCAGACGCCTCGGGATGGGCAGGGGTAATCGAAAGACTTCAGAAGGACGACTACCCGGTGATCGCTCCACCGAATCCGCTCCGGGGCATCATTGAGGACGCCGAGTACCTGCGGTCGTTCCTGAGCACCATCACCGGTCCCGTCGTGCTCGTGGGGCATTCCTACGGTGGTGCAACCATCACCAACGCCGCCACCGGAAACCCGAACGTCAAGGCCCTGGTTTACGTTAGCGGGCATATCCCGGACGAAGGCGAAACTCTGGCCGAGGCGGGCGCTCTCGGTGGGGGCCAGACCGATCTCAACAACCACCTGATTGCGCGGCCATACCCCGGCGCGCCCGAAGGGGACGTCGATCTTTACATCGACCCTCTGTTCGTCCACGGGCTGTTCGCGCAGGACCTCTCAGCCAAGCAGGCAGCAGTGATCGCCGCAACCCAGCGGCCCGCAACTGCCCGTGCCTTCAACACCCCTTCAGGGGTTCCAGCCTGGAAGACGATTCCGAGCTGGGCGCTGATCGGGAACCAGGACCGCAGCCTCTCGCCCATCGCTGAGCAGTTCATGGCTGAACGGGCCGGCGCGACCATTGTGAGGATCGACAGTTCCCACCTGGCCTTCGTGAGCCATCCTGAGGAAATGACCGACCTTATCAAGGCGGCGGCCGAGGCTACTGCGGACTGACACGGAAAGGCAGGAACGCCGAAGAATCAGCCCGGCCGAGCCCGGGCTGATTCTTTTGTGCACCGGATGGGCGATCCCCTGGCGGGTCATTCAGTGTTCTTTATAGAGGTCGGGACGGCGGTCGTGCAGTGAATCGTTGAGTGGTCCGATGCGGGTTCGATCAGCCGTAATGGTGATGGTGGCGTCCAGTCGGCCGGAAGGGTCGGTGCGTCCGTGAAGCCATCCGTCGCTGCCAATGATCGCGGTACCCTGCGTCCAGGTATGTCCCCGCTCGGTTCCCCGGCGGTCACAGCAGACGATCGCCATGGCAGATGCCCGTGCCGCGGCCATGCCCTGGATGACCTCGGGCGGGTGCTCCCCGGCGGGCCGGGGCAGCAGTGGCCAGTTGGTCGGTACAACGGTGATTTCCGCGCCCCGGAGGGCCAGGGAGCGCGGCATTTCCGGGAATTCGAGGTCGTAGCAGATGAGAACCCCGACAGCGCCGGCGGGCGTCTGTATCACCGGGGGGACCTGCGTCCCTTTGGAGAAGAGGGATTGCTCCTCGTCCCACAGGTGGGTTTTACGGTAGACGCCCTGTATCCCGGCCTGGGTGATAACAGCGGCGCTGTTGAACAGTTCCCCGTCGCCCTGTTCGCAGAATCCGACAATCACGACCATGTCCGGTGCGAGGTGTTTGGCCCACCGGTCAAACACCGGGTGATCGGCGGGCAGGGCGCACCGCTTTGCTTCGTCTTGGTGCAGGTAGTACCCACTCGTGGAGAGTTCCGGCAACACCAGCAGCTGGACCTTGTCGGTCGCAGCCGCTTGGATCGCGAGCTCGATCATCGAGAGGTTTGCCTCAAGATCACCGACCAACGGCGCAAGTTCGTGCGCCCGGACGGACACCTCGCGCTCTCGGGCTCCGGCGCGCACGGCGGCGGTCGCGTCCGAATTCATCAGGCGCGGACCGGGGTGCCGGACCCGGAGATCCGTGCCAGCCGATTCAGGCGCAGAGTAGCGGTGGCCCGGTGCGCGGCCATTCCCTCGGATGCGGAAATCACTGCGACGGCCTCGGCAAGCTCGGGGGTCGCGTCCCGCTCCACGCGCTGATAGGTGAGCGGTTTGAGGAACCGCGACACCGAAAGCCCCGCTGAGTGTTTCGCTCCACCGGCGGTCGGCAGGACATGGTTCGTCCCTGCCATGCCCTTGTCGGAATAAGCAACAGTGCTCCACTCTCCAAGGAAAACGGATCCGTAGTTGCGCAGGGTCGAGTGGTAGTAGTCGTTTTCGCCGGTCAGGAGTTCGAGGTGTTCGGGGGCGAGGTCATCCATGAGCGCGGCCGCGACCTCCCGGTTGGCCGCCACCGTGACGGAACCATAGTCACGCCACGCGGCGCCGGCGATCTCGGCCGTCTCCAGGGCCAGAAGCTGCCGGTCCACTTCCTCAATTACCTTCTGCCCCAGTTCTACGGAGGTGGTCACCAGCGCAGCGGGGGAGTTGGGTCCATGCTCGGCCTGGCCCAGAAGGTCCGCGGCCACGAGTACAGGATCGGCGTCTTGATCAGCGATGACCGCCACTTCCGAAGGACCTGCAAGCAGGTCGATGGCTGTCGCGCCGAACAGCTGGCGCTTGGCCTCGGCAACATAGGCGTTGCCCGCGCCGACCAGCATGTCGACGGGCAGTTCGCCGAGCAGCCCGAAAGCCATCGCGGCAAGGGCATGTACCCCGCCCAGGACGAAAACCCTGTCGACGCCGGAGAGGTGCGCTGCGTACAGGACGGCATCATTGGCCCGGCCATCGGGCCGCGGTGGCGTGCAGGCCAGAACAGTATCCACACCGGCGGCCTTGGCCACTCCCACGGTCATGAACGCGCTGGCGGTGAGTGGGAACCGTCCGGCGGGGAGATAGGCGCCCACCCGGGAGAGGGGGATGTAGCGCACGCCGGCTTTCACCCCGGGCACCACCTCGGTTTCAAAATCGACAAGGTGCTCCCGCTGAATTCGGGCGAATGTCTGAGTGCGCTCGGCTCCGAGCTCGATCGCTGCGCGCAGGTCGGCGGGCAGCCGGGCCCCGCTGGTCTCAATGTCTCCTGCGGAGAGTTCTACCCCGCCGCCCTTCCATCCGTCCAGCGTGCCGGCGTACCGCAGTACGGCGTCCATGCCGCCGCTTTCTATGTCGCGAAGCATTGTAGAAACTGTTTCGATGACGGCAGGATCACGCTGGGCCGCGGGCGCATCGACCAACGGTTCCTTGAGGTGGTGGTAACGACCGGTGAGGCTCTGCAGCACGGAGGGAGTAAATAGCATGCCGTGATCGTAGGCAGGATTGCCGACCTGCCACAAGAACTATAGAAGCTATCGAAGCTATAGTTTTAGGCTATGACACTTACCCAGCTTCGGGCTTTCCTGCTCGCTGCCACGCTCGAGTCTTTGACTGCCGCAGCCGCCGCTCTGGGAACCACCCAGCCCACCGTCTCCGAACTGGTCCGCAAGCTCGAGGCCGAGCACGGACTGCAGCTGTTTGTCCGGGGCGGCCGACGCCTCGTGCTTACCTCGGCGGGGCGGGAGCTGCTGCCGTGGGCCCGCCGGGTGGTGGAAGGAGCCGACGGCGCCGAGCAGTCGTTGAATGCGTTCCGCGGCATGACCGGGGGAGTGGCTTCCGTGGGCGTTCTGCGCAATGCCCCCTACTACTTCCTCTCCGACCTTGCGGTGCGGTTCCATGCCGAGCGGCCGGGCGTACGCACGCGGCTGATCGGCCAGAACTCTGTCGAAGTTGCCGAAAGCGTCCGTTCCGGGCAGCTCGAGGCGGGCCTCGTCGTCCTGCCTATCACCCACGACGGGCTCACCGTCACCCCGATTCTGCGCGATGAAGTGCTCTGGGCCACGACCGATGCGGCGCGGACGGCGCAACCGATGACCATGGAGGCGATTGCCGAAGCTCCACTCATTCTGTATGACGCCCATTACGGATGGGAGGATCCCACCCGGCGGCAGCTGGCAGACCGCGCCCAGCTTGCCGGAGTGCGGCTCGAGCCGATGATCGAGGTGGAGAACGTGGAATCCGCCTTGGCGCTGGTCGCCCGGGGGCTCGGAGACACGATCGTCTCCCGGGCAGTCGCAGCCAGTGCAGCCTTCCCGTCCCAGGCATCGACCGTGCCCTTCGCCAACCCCTTTTTCGAAACAATCGCCGTCATCACGCGCGAGGATGCCGCACTATCCCCGGCCACGTCCGAACTGCTGCGGCTTGCCACCGAAATGATGAGGACAGCCCATCCGGAAGGTGCATAGCTTTTTCCTATAGCTGACAGTGGGAAACATCGCCTTGTGCGATGCCCCCGGCCCAATTATGGTCGATCGATGGAACCACAATGCAGTGCGACTATCTCCGGAGGACAACCATGAACTCATCAGTCACGGCGGCACAGCAACCGGCCGCACGACCGGGGATCATCGAGTCCCGGTCCATAGACTGGGTGCCGCTGACCGAGCGCGGCGGGAAGCCATGGAGTCTGTTTCCGCTGTGGTTCATGTCCAACGCCAACGTCACCACCCTGGCAACCGGCATGATCGGCGCTGCCCTGGGAGCATCCTTCGCGACTTCCCTCCTGGCCATCGTGCTGGGGGTTGCCGTGGGAACCGTCTTCACCGCCTTCCATTCGGCCCAAGGGCCACAGCTCGGACTGCCCCAGATGATCCAGTCCCGGGCACAGTTCGGCTTCCGCGGGGTCGCCTTAATCTGCGCGGTCGTGGTGTTCAGCCTGGTCGGCTTCAACATGTTCAACCAGATGCTTGCAGCCGACATCCTCACGATGACCACCGGTTCAGCGGTGAATCCTCTGTGGTACTTCATGATCAGCGCGCTGGCACTGGTGCTTGCGGTGTTCGGGTATCACTGGATCCACAAGACACAGAAGTGGCTGACCCTGCTCTTCCTGCTCACCTTTGGCCTCTTCACCGTCGCGGCCATCTTCGCCGTACCGCTCGCCGACGAGCAGTTTTCCCTCGCCGGGTTCGCCTGGGCGCCCTTCCTCGTTCAGTTCGGTGCCGCGGCAGCATACGCGCTGGGGTGGGCACCGTACGTATCGGACTATTCCCGATACCTGCCGCCGGAAACCCGTCCGGGAAAGGTGTTGGCCTACACCTACGGGGGTGTGTTCGTCGGCGCCGTATGGCTCATGTCCCTTGGCGCATTCATTGCCGCAGCCTTCCAAGGAACGGCCCCGCTGGAAGGTGTCAGGGATGCTGCTGACCAAATTGTGCCGGGAGCGGGATACTGGCTGCTCATCGCCGCTCTCCCGGGCCTGGTGAGCGTTATCACCGTGAACATCTATGCGGCGGCCATGGAACTGATCACCGCGGCCGACTCGATCCGACCGCTGAAACCCACCCGTACTGTCAGGGTTATCAGCTGCACCATCATCGCGGTTGCTGCTTTCATCGGCTCCCTCCTCAGCACCGGTGAGTTCCTCGCGAACTTCGGCAGCTTCCTGGTCATCCTTCTTTATGTCCTGGTCCCATGGACCTCGGTCAACCTCGTCGACTACTACTTCGTCCGCCGCGGGCAATATGCCATCGGTGAGATCTTCAAGCCCAACGGCATCTACGGCAACTGGGGCTGGCGGGGTATGACCGCATATATGGTCGGAATTCTTGCCATGGTGCCCTTCGCCGTCACCGCCTGGTACGTGGGACCACTCGCGGAGGCGCTCGGAGGAGCCGATCTTGCCCTCTTTGTCGGTCTCGCAGCCTCCGCCATCGCCTACCTCGTCCTCGGACGGTCGCTCGACCTCGACGCCGAACGCCGGATCGCCAACCAAGGCCGCGAAGCCTCGGGACAGGAGGCAGTGTCCTTCGAGAGCCGCCGATAGGCACCAACCCCACTTCCGTCAGGTTCCGGGCATCCTGCTCCAGCGGCGGCCTTACCGAGACACGGGATCGATTCAAGGCACGAACCCGTCAGTGGACGACAATCCGGAGACTATCGCCCCTTCGCCGCAAGCCCTCCCACAACCCGGTCCCTTATCCCGACGCCGCTAATGTCCAGCACTTTCCCCTGTGTGCAGGCTTCGAATGGCTGAACGCTGCACCGAAAAGCGGGGTGGGCGTGCACAGCCTCGAACCGTTCATCGATGCCGTTTTCCTCCCACCTAGTCGAATCCTAGTCGCCGACGGCATCGCGGCCCCGACGCACGATGAGTGGGTCGGGCTCGCGGATCACTGAGGTGTCCTTGCCTTCGTAGTCGAACTGGTTGAGAAAGAAACGCATCGCGTTGATTCGTGCCCGCTTCTTGTCGTTGGACTTCACAGTGATCCAAGGCGCGTGATCGGTGTCGGTTCGCAGGAACATCGCTTCTTTGGCTTCTGTGTAGTCGTCCCACCGATCCAGGGAAGCTAGATCCATGGGAGATAGTTTCCACTGCCGCACCGGGTCAATCTGCCGGATGGCGAATCGGGTGCGTTGTTCCCGGCGCGTCACGGAGAACCAAAATTTGGTGAGGTGTATCCCGGAGTCGACCAGCATCTTCTCGTAATCCGGCGCCTGCGTCATGAAAATCTGATACTCCTCTTCAGTGCAGAAACCCATCACCTTTTCAACGTTTGCCCGGTTGTACCAGGACCGGTCAAACATCACGATTTCCCCGGTCGTGGGTAAATGCTGGACGTAGCGCTGGAAGTACCACTGGCCCTGTTCTCTGTCCGATGGTTTGCCCAGTGCCACGGCTCGGGCGGAGCGCGGATTCAGATGCTCCGTGAAGCGCTTGATTGTCCCTCCCTTGCCGGCTGCGTCCCTGCCTTCGAACACAATGATGTGCTTGAGATCATTGTCTTGCCCCCAGTATTGAAACTTCAGCAACTCGATCTGCAGCAGGTACTTCTCCAGCTCGTACTCGTCTCGGGTGAGCCGCTCTTCGTACGGGTAGTCCTCCCGCCACGTTTCCACAGCCAAGCCACCGGGATCGATTAACTCTGGGTCCTGGCCCTGCCCGCCGCGAACGGTGTAACCCTGGCTCACCAAATGGTCGATGGCCTCGCGCAGGTTCTCCCGCACCCAACCCTGATCCTCGGAGTCCCATGTTGTGCCGGCCTGTGCCATCACCGTCTGCTTCCTGTCGTGCCGAGCGATTGGCGGCAGTTTAGCAGCGCCGGTCACCCGGATGACGACTGCGTCGGACTAGGTCTTGGCCTGGCGACCTCCTCCGTCGACCTGGTCACCGGCAGGCTTCCCACAGTGCCGGGCGACTCGAAAACGTTCGTGCCCGTTGTCGCCGTGCGGCCCCTGCGTCCGCTTTGATGAGCACCGGGGGCATGGCAGAGTTGGACGCGAAGCACTCCCAGCAGAACGAAGGAACAGTGGCTACCAAGGTCAACAGCAAGGGAACCACCGGCACGCCCCCGACGGCGTCGTGGCGGGACGTGCAGCCGGCCACCGTCGTGCTTCTCAGCGGCCCCGAGGACTACCTCGCGGCCAAGGCCTCCGAAACCCTCCGCGCCCAGGTGCGCCGCGCTCAGCCCGGTGCAGAACTCGTCTCCCTGGATGCCGGAACCTACGAGGGGGGAAGCCTCACGATGCAGGCCAGCCCGTCGCTGTTCGGCGACTGGAAAATCATCGAGGCAAGCAACCTCTCGGCAATGAACGATGCCTTCCTCCAGGATGCACTTGACTATCTGGCCGACCCTTCGCCGGAGGTCGTGCTCATCCTGCGGCACAGCGGCGGCAACCGCGGCAAGAAACTCCTCGACGCGCTCAAGGTTCACGGGGCGACGGTCGTTGACTGCCAGCCGTTCAAAAAGGACTCCGAAAAGGGTGAATTCGTCACCGCCGAGTTCCGGCTCGCCCGGCGGCGGATCGACGGCGATGCCGTCCGTGCGCTCGTCGCCGCCGTCGGGTCCCAGCTCGCCGAATTGGCAGCGGCATGCCAGCAGCTGATCGCCGACACCACCGGCGACGTCACCGCCGAAGTCGTCGAAAAGTACTATGGCGGCCGTGTCGAAGCCACGGGCTTCAAGGTCGCCGACGCGGCCCTCGCCGGCCGTGCGGCGCAGGCACTGTCGATGCTCCGCCACGCCCTGGCGACCGGTGCCGATCCCGTTCCCCTCGTGGCGGCCCTCGCGATGAAGGTCAGGGCGGTCGCGAAAGTCCACGGCGCACAGGGATCGTCGGCCCAGCTTGCACGAACCTTGGGCATGGCACCGTGGCAGGTGGACCAGGCCCGCCGGGAGGCTCAGCGTTTCACCTCCGAATCGCTGGCCCGCTGTATCAAGGCCCTCGCGGAGGCCGACGCGCAGGTGAAGGGCGGCTCGCGGGATCCGGTCTACGCGGTGGAGCGGGCCGTAACGATCATCGCCCTCGGCCACCACTAGGGCCCGCGGCTGCCGCGGTGTCCCGCTGTCGGGACAACCTTCCGCGGTTGGACGCAGACCCCGCAGCCACGTTCCTCGCTCAGGGCCCGGAAACGACTGAGGCCGGCCCCGAAAGGGACCGGCCTCAGAACGAAATCTAAAGATGCAGCCTAGAGCGCGTTGACCTTCTTGGAGATCGCCGACTTGCGGTTGGCTGCGTTGTTCTTGTGCAGCACACCCTTGCTGACAGCCTTGTCGAGCTTGCGGCTGGCGGTCTGGAGTGCGGCCGCGGCTGCGTCCTTGTCAGAGGAGTCCACGGCGGTTGATACCGCGCGGATAGCCGTCTTGAGCTCGGACTTCACCGAGTTGTTGCGCTGCCTCGCCTTTTCGTTGGTAAGGATGCGCTTTTTCTGGGACTTGATATTTGCCACGTATGAGAACTTTCTTTGTATTGCGGACTGGTCGTGAGGGAATTTCGGTCCAACCAAGAACTGAGCGGCGTGGGGATACCGTGTGGCGATTGGTCCAAAGTGCCCGTCGACCTGCGCGGACACACAGCAGTAAATATTAGCAGAAAAGCACCGATGCGCCGACTGCAGCACCGCTATGCTCCGCGCGCCGTCCGGAAGAACGGCGCGAATCCAGCCGCCGGGCCCTCAGCGGCGCCGCATCGAATCGAGCACGGCGTCGAACGCGGCGCGGTGCAGCACCGCCCCGTTACGGCGGATCGCCGACGGTTCCAGACGGAGCACCCGGTCCACGTTCACCTCGCTGGGGCGGCCCTTGGGGTCCCAGGCGCCGGTCCCAATGTCGACGTAGCGGCGATCCTTCGACGAGGCATTATTGCGGTCGCGGGTGGTCAGCGGCAGGGCCAGGAGCCGATTCCCTTCCCGCCCGATCAGCAGCACCGGCCGGTCCTTGCCCTGCGCCGGATCGTCCTCGTAGGGCACCCACGCCCATACGATTTCACCGGGGTCCGGCTTCCCGTCGGGCCGGGGCGCATAAGAGACGCCGCTTCCCGCCGCCGTTCGCCGGTCGGAGCGGCTGCGCGCCGCGGGGGCTCCCGGGAACACCAGGCGCTTCAGCAGGCGTCCCGCGGACCGGAGCGCTCCCTTGTACATTCCTCCTCCGTTGATTCCCATGCGGCAAGCCTAGCGGCGGGGGAGCAGGGCCCCCGGAACGCCGCCGGTTCCGTTCCGATTCGCCGCTCGTGGGACACTTATAGGACAGCGGATGCGACAACGCTGGCGAACTTGAAAAATATCCCGTAAAAGTGAGGAACCCACGTGTCACCCATGGCCCGCACCGCTCCGGTGCCCGCCGCCACTGATCCGGCGATTATTCGGAACTTCTGCATCATTGCGCATATCGACCACGGGAAGTCGACGCTGGCCGACCGGATGCTGCAGCTGACCGGCGTCGTCGAGCAGCGTGACATGAAGGCCCAGTACCTGGACCGCATGGACATCGAACGCGAGCGGGGCATCACCATCAAGTCCCAGGCCGTCCGCCTGCCGTGGGAGTACGAGGGCGTGACCTACGCGCTCAACATGATCGACACCCCCGGGCACGTCGACTTCACCTACGAGGTCTCCCGGTCACTTGCCGCCTGCGAGGGTGCGATCCTCCTCGTCGACGCGGCGCAGGGCATCGAGGCGCAGACGCTGGCAAACCTCTACCTCGCCCTTGAAAACGATCTGACGATCATCCCGGTGCTGAACAAGATCGATCTCCCCGCAGCACAGCCGGAGAAGTACGCGGCGGAACTGGCGAAGCTCATCGGCGGCAAGCCGGAGGACGTCCTGCTGGTCTCCGGCAAGACGGGGGCCGGCGTCGAGGCGCTCCTGAACAAGATCACGGCTGAACTTCCGCCGCCCGTCGGTGATCCCGACGCGCCGGCCCGGGCCATGATCTTCGATTCGGTGTACGACACCTACCGCGGCGTCGTCACCTACGTCCGCGTCGTGGACGGGCACCTCAGCCCCCGCGAACGCATCCAGATGATGTCCACCCGGGCCAGCCACGAGCTGCTCGAAATCGGCGTGAGCTCCCCGGAGCCGACCCCCTCGAAGGGCCTCGGCGTGGGCGAAGTGGGATACCTGATCACCGGGGTGAAGGACGTGCGGCTCTCGAAGGTTGGAGACACGGTCACCAACCTGGCCAAGCCTGCGTCGGAGTCCCTGGGCGGTTACGAGGACCCCAAGCCCATGGTGTTCTCCGGGCTGTACCCGCTCGACGGCACCGACTACCCCGTGCTGCGCGACGCGCTCGACAAGCTGAAACTCAACGACGCGGCACTGACCTACGAACCTGAGACCTCCGCGGCCCTGGGCTTCGGCTTCCGCGTCGGCTTCCTTGGCCTGCTCCACCTCGAGATCATCCGCGAAAGGCTTCAGCGCGAGTTCAACCTCGACCTGATCTCCACCGCGCCGAACGTCGTCTACGAGGTCACCCTCGAGGACAAGAGCGTGGTCACGGTCACCAACCCCAGCGAATACCCGACGGGCAAGGTGAAGGAGGTGCGCGAGCCGATGGTCTCGGCAACCATCCTCGCGCCCAACGAGTTCGTCGGCGGAATCATCGAGCTGTGCCAGCAGCGGCGCGGCCACATGCGCGGCATGGACTACCTCTCCGAGGACCGCGTGGAAATGCGCTACTGGCTGCCGCTCGCCGAAATCGTTTTCGACTTCTTTGACCTCCTGAAATCCAAGACCCGCGGCTACGCCTCGCTCGACTGGAAGGCCGACGGCGACCAGGTCTCCGACCTCGTCAAGGTCGACATCCTTCTCCAGGGCGAGCAGGTCGACGCGTTCAGCGCCATCACCCACCGTGACAAGGCCTACGCCTACGGCGTCATGATGACCGGGAAGCTGCGCGAACTGATCCCGCGGCAGCAGTTCGAGGTGCCGATCCAGGCGGCGATCGGATCGCGCATCATTGCCCGGGAGAGCATCAGGGCAATCCGCAAGGACGTCCTCGCCAAGTGCTACGGCGGTGACATCACCCGCAAGCGGAAACTGCTTGAGAAGCAGAAAGAAGGAAAGAAGCGCATGAAGATGGTCGGCCGCGTCGAAGTGCCGCAGGAAGCATTCATTGCGGCGCTTTCCTCCGATGATTCAAAGGACAAATCCAAGAAGTGAACCACCTGTCCTGCCCGACCGCGCAGGGTCCGCGACATGCCTAGTGCACTGCCGCTGGGCCTTCCCGCTCCCGGAGACGGCCTGCTGCCGGCGCACGCGGCCGAGGGCGCCGCTGACCGGAAATTCGGGCTCTATGTGCACATCCCGTTCTGTGCGGTCCGCTGCGGGTACTGCGACTTCAATACATATACAGCCACCGAGTTGGGCGGGGGAGGCTCCCAGGACGAGTACGCGGGCACCGTCCTGCAGGAACTCGACCTGGCCGGCACGGTGCTTGCCGGGTCGGGCCTGCCCGAGCGTCCTCTCTCCACTGTCTTCTTCGGCGGGGGGACCCCCACGCTGCTTCCGGCTGACGACCTCGTCACGATCCTCGCCGCCGCCGTGCGGCGGTGGGGGCTGGTCGAGGGCGCCGAGGTGACAACCGAGGCGAACCCCGACTCGGTGACCGAGGAGTCGCTCCAGACCCTTGCGGACGGCGGGTTCACCCGCGTTTCCTTCGGCATGCAGTCGGCGGTTCCGCACGTGCTGGCCGTCCTTGACCGGACCCATACGCCGGCCCGGGTTCCCCAGGCCGTGGAGTGGGCGCGGCAGGCCGGGTTGAAGGTCAGCATCGACCTCATCTACGGGACGCCGGGAGAAACCCTTGACGACTGGCGGTATTCGCTCGAGACAGCCCTGTCCTACAACCCCGACCATATCTCGGCCTACGCCCTGATCATCGAGGACGGAACCAAGCTGGCGGGCCGTATCCGCCGCGGCCAGGTTCCGCCCATCGACGACGATGACCACGCCGAGAAGTATGCGATCGCCGACGAGATGCTCACCCGGGGCGGGCTGCAGTGGTACGAGGTCAGCAACTGGGCGCGCACGCCGGCCGACGAGTGCCGGCACAACCTTGCATACTGGCGCGGCGATGACTGGTGGGGGGCGGGCCCGGGCGCGCACTCCCATGTCGGGGGAGTGCGCTGGTGGAACGTGAAGCATCCGCGCGCCTACGCCGCTGCGCTGGAGGGCAGCGCGTCACCCGCACAGGGCCGGGAGATCCTTGACGCCCGGGAGAAGTACGTTGAAGACGTGATGCTGCGGGTGCGCCTCAGCGAGGGGCTGCCCATCAGCCGCCTCGATGCGGCCGGACGGCGTGCGGTCGCGGGACTGATCGCCGAAGGCCTTGTCGAGGCGCGCGACGTTTTCCAGGGGCTGGTGCGGTTGACCAGCAGCGGGCGACTGCTCGCCGACGCGGTGGTCCGCCGCCTCCTCCCGGACTGAGCCGCACCCCGGGAGGGGATCGTGCGCGGAGGCCACCAATACACGCACAAACGACTGCCGCCCTGACACTGTCGGGGCGGCAGTTCCAAAGCGGCAAGATTAAAGCGGCTTTTTCGCCAGTTGCTGCACCCAGGCCGGGGTGGGCTTTCCGAGCTTCTTATCCGTGGTCATCCGGAGGCGCGCGGCGCGGATCCGGACCCGCTCGTGGTCACCCTGGCGCACAACGGGCGCGGCGGGGCGGCGCCCGGCCTGGCCGTTACGGCTTGCTGTTGTGCTCACTGCCAGCCTCCTCGATCGATTCCTCGGTGTTTCCATTGTTCCCCATGCCGCCGTTTCCGTCCACGACCCCCGGCGCCAGCGGTTCGGCCCAGGCCACCTCGATGATCGCCACCTCTTCCTCGCCGGCGAGATCGCTCTGCGCCAGAAGGTCAAGGACGCCAAGGCCGATCTCCTGGCGGTGGGGGTCCTCGGACATCGACGCATCAAGCGCCCACTCGGCCCGCGCCCACCACTGCGAGCGCTGATCGGCCTCTCGGCGGTGCTTGATGTTCGTCCAGGCGATGGCCCCCGTCACGAGCGCGGCCAGCAGGATGGCCAACGGGCCAAAAGCGCCGACGATCTCCCACCAAGGAGTGGCGTCGGAAACGATATCGACCATCACGGGATCCGGCGGGGCAGTGGTTCGTTGGAGCACCCTGCCAGCCTAACCGCCGCAAGCGGCCGGATCCTCCGGGTGCCCCGCCCCGCATGTCGCACGGCGCGGACCGCCCCTGATTGGTAGAAAGGAGCAATGGTCCAGTCCCGGAGGGGACGCCATGCGCCCGGCGGGGCGGGCCTCCCCGGATTCGGGGGCGGCCGGCTCCATACTTGATGACGGGCGGCCTACCGCGGCCGCTGTCGGCACGACGAAAGGCATTACCTTGAGGAACTCCGCTCTGATGGCGCTCACCGCTGCAGCCCTGCTGCTGACCGGGTGCTCCGTTGCCCCGGCCGCAGACCGGGAACCGCTGCGTACCACGTCGCCGAGGGAGGAGACGCCTCCGGCCGAGGAAACGCCTGCTGCGCCCGTCGAAGCGGCGCCCGACGCCCCCATCGTGGAAACCACCGTGCCCGCGCCGGTCGAGACGCCCACCGCAACGCCTACGCCGAGCGAGGCGCCGCCGGAACTCACCTGGGATGGTGCTCAGTACCCGCAGCCAGTGGAGACCCCCGAAGAAGCACCGGCCGACCTGGTGCTCGGCGGCCAGTGGGTGGCGGGCGAGACCGGGACCGTCACCGGTTCCGGATACCGGCCGGGCGAGGAAGTCGCTGTCATGTTCGGCCGCGAGGGCGACGACGTCATCACCCAGACCATCCGGATGGTGGCCGACCCTTCAGGGAAGTTCACCGCATCCATCGCGATTCCGGAGGAAGCCCCCGGCGGCTCGTACCGAGTCCTTGCGAGCTCCGAAAGCCACAGCCAGTGGACGCTCGTCAAAATCACCGCCGCGGGTCTCTAGCTGCGGCTGAGCAGCCTCACCGGCCGGGTTGCGGCCCGGCCGGTGTCAGCGCAGAAGGCGGAGGTTGACGGCGTAGCGGTAGGGCCGGCCGCGGTTGACCTGGATGCCCGCTGTGACGGAGAAGACCGCTATCGCAACCCAGATCAGGGCGTTGATGACGGCGAATACGCCGCCGACGACCGGCAGCAGCGACAACAGCCACGCCGCGAGGGCCAGCACCGTCGGCGGCAGGGTGAAGTTGAGTGCTTCCTTGGACTCCTGGGCGGTGAACGGCCCGCGGTCCTTGAAGATCAGGTAGATGATCAGCGAGGGGACGAAGCCGAGGATCCCGCCGAAGTGGGCGAGCGTCGCGAACTGCCGGTCTTCGGCCGCCGTCAGCGGCAGGGCCTGGGCCGGTGCGCCTTCGAAGGCGGACCGGTTTGCTTCCCAGCCGGAGTCCTGGTGCTTGTCGGCGGTGTTAGACAACGAGATTCCTTTTCAGCGTGGCCGGATTCCCCCAGCGTTTCCTCTAAGGGTACTTGGTGCTGCGCGGGGCCCGCATCAAGCATTCGCCTCACCGGCGGTGAGGAAGTCAATGACTTCCTCGACCCTCCCAAGGAGCGAGGGCTCAAGATCTGCATAGGTGTTCACGCTGCCGAGGATCCGCTTCCAGCCGTGCGCCACGGCCGCCTGGTTGTGGTGGGGCCAGCCCAGGCCGGCCAGAATGCCTGTTTTCCAGTCCTGCCCGCGGGCCACAACGGGCCAGGCCGAAAGCCCGACGGCAGCAGGTTTCACCGCCTGCCAGACATCGACATACGGATGCCCCACGATCAGCACGTGTCCCCGGGCGCCGGGAAGCGCCATCGCCTGCTGCGCTATGCGGGATTCCTTGGTGCCTGGAAGCAGGTGGTCAACGAGGATGCCCAGGCGGCGCCGGGGCCCCGGTGAAAAGGCGCGCACCGCGCCTTCGAGGTCGTCGATTCCATGGAGCGGCTCGACGACGATCCCTTCATGGCGGAGGTCCTCGCCCCACACCTTCTCCACCAGTTCGGCGTCGTGCTGTCCCTCCACCCAGATCCGGCTGGCCCGTGCAACGCGCGCCCGGGCCTCGGGAGCCTTGACCGACCCCGAGGCGGTCCGAGCCGGTGCGGCCACCTTGGCCTGCGGCGCAACAACGTGCACCGGTTCGCCGTCGAGCAGGAAACCGTGGCCGAGCCGAAAGGTGCGCTTCTTCTCGCGGCGGCCCTCAAGCACCATGACGTGAAGGCCACCGGACTTCTCCACCCGCACCACGGCCCCGACGAATCCGCTCTGGATGTCCTCGAGCACAAGACCGAGATCGGCCGGAACGTCGCGGAGTTGGGTGCGCTTCGGGGCGGAGAGGTCCTGTGCGCCCCAGGCGTAGTCGGCCACCGTTGATCTCGCTTCCGTGTGGTCCGGCGCACGCTCTGTGACCGGGTTTTCAATGCTAACAATCGCCCGGAACGTACTAGACTTAGCACTTGGGTGTGTCGAGTGCTAACCGTTGAGCGTGCACCGCCCCCACGAAACGGAACAACGGAGGTGAACCAGATGAGTGAACCGCGACGCCTTGAGGTGCTGCAGGCGATCGTTGAAGACTACGTCCATTCCCGGGAGCCGGTCGGTTCAAAGGCCCTCGTTGACCGGCACAGGCTCGGAGTCTCCTCGGCAACCATCCGCAACGACATGGCCGTCCTCGAAGAGGAAGGGCTGATCACGGCACCCCACACGAGCTCGGGGCGGATCCCGACTGACAAGGGGTACCGGACTTTCGTCGACCGGATCGCCGAGGTCAAGCCACTCTCCGCCGCGGAGAAACGGGCCATCCAGACGCTGCTCTCCGGTGCCGAGGACCTCGACGACGTCATGGACCGCACGGTCCGGCTGCTGGCCCAGCTCACCAACCAGGTGGCCGTTGTCCAGTTCCCGCGGCTCGGCTCCGCGGCGGTGCGGCACATCGAGCTCGTGCTGCTCGCCCCCCAGCAGGTTCTTGTGGTCCTCATCGCCACCAATGGCACGGTGCACCAACGCGTTGTCCCGCTGCCCGCCCCGGTGCCGGAGGCCGACCTCGCCGAACTCAAGCAGCGGATCCTCGCAGGGGTTGCCGGGGCGAAGCTTTCCGCCCTCCCGCAGGAGCTCGCCGGGGTGCCGGCTTCGCTGCCGCAGCACCTGCACACGGCCGGAGCGGCGCTGATCCGTACGCTTGAACAGCTCGCGGGCATCAGCCGGGAGGACCGCATTGTGATGGCCGGTACTGCCAACCTTGCCCGGTCCACAGTAGACTTTCCCCTCAGCATTGGACCGGTCCTCGAAGCGCTCGAGGAACAGGTGGTGATGCTGCGGCTGCTATCCGAGATGGAACACGACGCCCGCGGCGTGTCCGTGCGCATCGGAAGTGAAAACCCCTACGGCGGTCTGTCGGAAGCCTCGGTCATCGCCACGGGCTACGGGCCGGACGCCACCGCCAAGCTGGGTATCCTCGGACCCACACGGATGGACTACCCAAGCACCATGGCCGCGGTCCGTGCGGTTGCCCGGTACCTTTCCCGGGTCCTCGCGGAGTAAGGCCGGCGGCACGGCGCACCCCGGCGCGGTACGGCCGGGCAATACAACGTTTGACAGCTGATTCAGCAGGAAGAGATGTGCACGAGTGAGTAATCACTATGAGGTTCTTGGCGTTTCGCAGGGAGCCAGCGGCGAGGAAATCAAGAAGGCCTACCGGAAGCTCGCCCGCAAGCTCCACCCGGATGTGAACTCCGGGCCCGACGCGTCGGAACAGTTCAAGCGCGTGAGCCACGCCTACGAGGTGCTCTCGGACCCACAGAAGCGCCGGGTGTACGACACGACCGGCAACGAAAACGGAACCGACAACGGCTTCGGCTCCGGATACTCGGGATCCGGTTTCGCCTTCCAGGACATCTTCGAGACCTTCTTCGGCGGAGGAGGATCCAGCGGGCCGCCCTCACGCACCCGCCGCGGGCAGGACGCGCTGATCAACGTGCGCATCGACCTCAAGGACGCCGTCTTCGGCACGAACAAGAAGATTGAAGTCGACACAGCAGAGGTCTGTTCGACGTGCGACGGCACCTGCTGCGAGCCGGGAACCTCGCCCCGGACCTGCGACATCTGCGGCGGATCCGGCCAGGTCCAGCGCGCCGTGCGCTCAATCCTCGGCCAGGTCATGACCAGCGCGCCCTGCGGAACCTGCCAGGGCTTCGGCACTGTTATTCCCCACCCCTGCCACGAGTGCAAGGGCGAAGGGCGGACCCGTGCACGTCGCACCCTCACCCTCAAGATCCCCGCGGGTGTCTCGACCGGAACGCGCATCCAGCTGTCCGGACAGGGCGAAGCCGGAACGGCCGGGGGACCGCAGGGCGACCTTTACGTCGAGATCCGGGTCAACACCGACTCCACCTTCCTGCGTGACGGCGACGACCTGCACGTGACCCTCAGCGTGCCGATGACGGCCGCCGCCCTCGGCACCTCCGTCAACCTCGACACATTCGACGGCGACCAGGAACTGGCGATCAAGGCAGGCACCCAGTCCGGGGAAATCATCACCCTGCGCGGGCTTGGCGTCACCCACCTGCGCGGCCAGGGGCGCGGCGACCTCCGGGTGCACCTCAACGTGGAGACCCCGCGCAATGTCGACGCCGCGCAGGAGGAACTGCTGCGCAAGCTCGCCGAACTGCGGGGCGAGGAAGCAGCCGAAGGCCAGTTGGCGAGCAGCGGCTCGGGCGTCTTCGCGCGCCTCCGGGAGCGGCTGGGGAACCTGTAGGAGTGACACGGCCCCTGTTTTTCGCCGACCCCGAAGCGGTCCGTGCGGCAGTGCCCGGCGGCGTGTTCGTCCTGCGCGGAGAGGCAGCCCGGCACGCTGCAACGGTCCGGCGTCTCGGCCCGGGGGAGAGCATCGATATCAGTGACGGTTCCGGGTTTCGGCTCAGCGGTGAAATTACTGACAGCAGCCAGGGCGCCCTGACCATCGACGTCGCCGCCGTCGCCCAGGAGGAGCCTCCCCGCCACCGGCTGGTGCTGATCCAGGCACTGGCCAAGGGAGACCGCGACGAACAGGCCGTCGAAGCGGCCACGGAACTCGGTGTCGACGCAGTCGTCCCGTGGCAGGCTGAGCGGAGTATCGTGCGCTGGCGCGGGGAGAAGGCTGCCAAGGGCAGGCAGAAATGGGAGGCCGTGGTTACCGCGGCCGCCAAACAATCACGGCGGGCGTGGATTCCGGAGGTTTATCCCCTCCTTGAGTCGACCCAGCTCCCGTCCCGGCTTGCCGGGTTCGAACGGGTCTTCGTCCTTCACGAAGACGCCCCCGACGGCCTGGCCCGGGTTCTTGAGGGCAGCGGCCCCGGTGAACCGGGCACAACCGCCGTGGTGGTTGGACCCGAAGGAGGGATCAGCGAGCGGGAGATGCTCGCTTTTGAGGCCTCGGGGGCGGCAGCGGCGAAGCTTGGGCCGTACGTCCTTCGCTCATCCTCTGCCGGCCCCGCGGCGCTGGTACTGCTGAACCACCTGCTGCAGCGGTGGTAACCAGACCCCCGGCCGGCGCCGGATAAGCACCCGGCCGGCCCGGCGCGTCAGCTCACTTGATTTCGATAAGCTTCGTGTCGGCATACTGTTCGGCGCCCTCCGGAACGCTGCCGTCCGTGCGGAAAACGCTGATTTCGTAGTGCCCCGGCGGAAGTGCGACGGTGAACTCGTAGGTTCCGGGAACGCCCGCCGCGCTGTCGAGTTCCACGGTTCCCTCCTTCACCGTTCCCGCGTTCATGGCACTCCCCGCTGATGCCGCACCCTCGCCGCCAGGCGGGATTACCGCGGTGATCCGCCATGCGAGGAGCGAGGAATCGGAGACGCCGCTGCCGTTGACGACGACGGTGGACGGGTCGCGGACGTCGCCGTTCTGCGGGTTGGCGATCCACACCGGGGCGACGAGAGAGGTGTCGCGGCGCAGCTCCCCATCGAGGCTCACCTTGTCGAACGCCCGGTAGCCAGCCTTGCCGTCAACGAGGATCACGACCGAACTTGCCTCACCGCCGGTGATCAGCCCGGCGTTCGCCGCGGCCGCCGTCGCCGTAAACACAAGCTGTTGGATCGCCCGGCGCGCTGCGACTTCGGTGAGCCTGCCACGGAAGGCGTCGGCTGAGATGTCGACGGTGATCACGTTCCGCTGGGAGATCGACGAAGTGACATGGGAGGCGGACTCCCACGCCGTGTAGAAGTCGGAATCGAGCGGGGCCGCGGTCGTCATGAAGCGAACGGCGTCGGCGATCGGGTCGCCGATTCCACCTGGCATATCCGCAGGCACGAACTCCCGGTACAGCCGGGCATCCGAGCCGGATCCGCCGAGCCAGTACACCGGCAGCAGCTCCGTCGAGCTCGGTGATTGGGCCGCCACGCCCTCAACGGGGGCGGCCTCGGCGCCGAGGTTCGCCTTCGCGGCCCCGGGATCCGTTGCAGTGGGGATGGGGGAGGGCACAACGGCTTCAGGCAGCCCCGTGCAGGCAGGAAGCATCAGCAGGCTGCTGGCGAGCACGACGCCCGTCGCTGAAAGAAGGAGGCTCTTGCCGCCCAGCCGGCTGCGGCGCAGCGGGTCTTGCCTGGTCACGGGTGCCTCCTCTCGACATCCTTGGCCGCGGCCAGCCGGGGCGGCTGGACGGCATCAGAAAAGCGCACCGGTGGTCTCCTCCGGGTGAGCGCGCAGTTCAGCTTTGCACAGCGGACGGGCGGCATTGCGCGTAAACCGGGCCGCCGGCCGGACTGAAACGGTATCGATATAGAGCCGTTGCGAAGTTGGAACACTCGACCGGCAGGTTACGGTGCCGGCGGCCGCACGGGGGCAGGACGGCGCGGGGAAGCGATGCCGTAAGATTAAGGTGCGCAGGATCCGGTACAACAACACTCGAATCACAGCAAGGGGCGATGGAAGGCCGAGCGGCCGTACTATGAGCGAATCTTCAGGCATGAGCGCGGCCGGGCTAGACACAAGAGTCGTGCAGTTCGACTCGGGGGAACAGATGGTCAAGGCCCTCGGCACCAATGACGAGGCACTTCGGCTCATCGAGGCAACCTTCCCGGGCGTCGGCCTCCAGGCACGCGGGAACGAGCTGTCCATCACCGGCCCCGCTGCCGATGTTGCCCGCACCGAGCGCCTGATCGCCGAGGTCCGCACAATGGCCATCAACAACACGACGGTCAACCCCCAGGTGCTTGAGCAGCTTGTCACAATGCTGCGCACCCAGAGCGCGAGCAGGCCCTCGGACGTGCTGACGCTGAGCATCCTTTCCTCGCGGGGCAAGACCATCCGCCCGAAGACCCTGAACCAGAAGGCCTACGTCGACGCGATCGACCGCAACACCGTTGTCTTCGGCATCGGCCCCGCCGGCACCGGCAAGACCTACCTCGCCATGGCCAAGGCGGTTCAGGCCCTCCAGCAGAAGGAAGTCAACAGGATCATCCTCACCCGGCCCGCCGTTGAGGCCGGTGAGCGCCTGGGCTTCCTTCCGGGCACGCTCAACGACAAGATCGACCCTTACCTGCGCCCGCTGTACGACGCGCTCCACGACATGATGGATCCCGACTCGATCCCCCGCCTGATGGCCGCCGGAACCATCGAAGTCGCGCCCCTTGCCTACATGCGGGGCCGCACCCTCAACGATGCCTTCATCATTCTCGACGAGGCCCAGAACACCACGCCCGAGCAGATGAAGATGTTCCTGACCCGCCTTGGATTCGGTTCAAAGATGGTCGTGACCGGAGACGTGACGCAGGTCGACCTTCCGGGCGGCACGAGCTCCGGGCTGCGGATCGTCAGCGACATCCTCTCCGACATTGAAGACGTCCACTTCAGCGTGCTCGACGCCTCCGACGTCGTCCGGCACCGCCTCGTCGGGGACATCGTTAGCGCATACAGCCGCTGGGACGAGGAACAGAACGCCTCCCGCGGGGCGTCCGGCGAGGCGGCGGGCGACGGCGCGGCCCGCCGGGCGAAGGCTGCGGCGCGGCGATGAGCATCGAAGTCAATAACGAGTCGGGGTACGCCGCCGACGAGGAGAACCTCGTACGCCTCGGGAACTTCCTCCTTGAAAACCTATTCGTCCACCCCGACGCGGAGCTGTCCATCATCCTCGTCGACACCGACACGATGGAACGCCTGCACGTCGAGTGGATGGATGAACCCGGACCCACCGACGTGCTCTCCTTTCCCATGGACGAGCTGCGCCCCGGAGCCGCAGGACGTGTCACCCCGGCCGGGGTCCTCGGCGATGTCGTGCTCTGCCCGGAGGTCGCGCAGAGCCAGGCGGCCGCCGCTGGGCACAGCACCGGTGAAGAGCTGCTGCTGCTGACCACCCACGGCGTGCTCCACCTGCTCGGCTTCGACCACGCCGAGCCCGATGAGGAAAAGGAGATGTTCGGCCTGCAGCGCCAGCTCCTCAGTGATTTCCTCGGCCGGCAGGCGCCCCGGGAGACCCGCGCTTGATCATCTGGCTACTTGCGGTAATGGCGCTGGTCTTCCTGATGGTTGCGGCGCTGGTGACCGCTGCCGAGGCGGCATTCAGCTACCTCCCGAGGCACGAAGGCGAAGCCCTCGTGTCCGAGTCGCGCAACTCCGCTCTGCGCGGCATCCTCGAATCCCCGACCGCGGCAATGCGTGCCCTGCGCTTCTGGCGGGTCTGGTTCGAGATGGCAGGCGCGGTGGCGCTGGCGATCCTGTTCCACGACCTCCTCGGCAACGTGTGGCTTGCCGGGCTGATTGCGACGGCGGTCCTGGCCGTTGTCGGGTTCGCCCTTGTCGGGGTTTCGCCGCGGCAGCTCGGCCGCGCCCACGCTCCGGCCGTTGTCCAGTTCACCGCCGGGTTCGTGGCCTTCCTCTGCGCGGTGCTTGGTCCGATCCCGCGGTGGCTCGTTGCGGTCGGCAGCGCAGTCACCCCCGGTGCGGAGCGCGACGATGCAGCGTTCTTCACGGAAGAGGAATTCCGGGAGATGCTCTCGCGCGCCAACGACGCCGAGATGATCGAGGACAGCGAGGCGGAACTGATCCACTCGGTGTTCGAGATGGGCGACACGATGGTGCGTTCGGTGATGGTGCCCCGCACCGACATGGTCACCCTCGAATCGGGTGCGACGCTCGACGAGTCGATGTCCTTGTTCCTCCGTTCGGGGTACTCGCGCGTCCCCATCATAGGCGAGAGCGCCGATGACATCATCGGAATCCTTTACCTCAAGGACGTCGTCGCGGAGCTGCACGGCCGGTCCCCGGACGGCGGAAGCCGCCCTGTCGACCCGGTCTGCCGCGAGGCCCGTTATGTCCCCGAATCGAAGCCCGTGGGTGACTTCCTGCAGGAGCTCCAGCGCGAATCCACGCACGTCGCGATCGTCATTGACGAGTACGGCGGAACCGCCGGCCTCGTGACCCTCGAGGACCTCATCGAAGAGATCGTCGGCGAGATCGTCGACGAATACGATTCCGAGGTCCCGGAACAGGAAAGCATCGACGAAGGCGCATACCGTGTCAGCGCACGGATGGGCATCGACGACCTCGGCGAGCTCTTCGGGCTCAACCTCGAAGACGAAGAGGTCGACACCGTCGGCGGGCTCCTGGCCAAGACGCTCGGCAGGGTGCCGATTGTTGGCAGCGAGGTCACAATTGACGGTATAACCCTGCGGGCCGAGCGGCTTGAGGGCCGGCGGAACCGGGTTTCACACATCATCGCCTTCCGGCACGACGCCGACAGCGACGAAGGCACTTTGGCAGACGAGAGAGAAACGGCGGAAGAATATGAGCGGCGATAAGCACCGGGCGGGATTCGTGTCCCTGGTGGGCCGGCCAAACGCCGGCAAGTCCACACTGACGAACGCGCTGGTCGGACAGAAGGTTGCGATCACTTCGGCGAAACCGCAGACCACCCGCCACACGATCCGCGGCATCGTTAACCGGGAGGACGCGCAGATCGTGCTCGTCGACACGCCGGGCCTGCACCGCCCGCGCACCCTCCTGGGTCAGCGCCTCAACGACCTGGTCGCGGACACGCTCGCTGAGGTCGACGCCGTCGGTTTCTGCATCCCCGCCAACGAGAAAATCGGCCCGGGCGACAAATTCATCGCACAGCAGCTGGCGCGGCTCAACCGCAAGCCCCTCATCGCGGTCGTCACCAAAACAGACCTCGTTGACCGAGCCCAGCTCACCGAGCAGCTCCTTGCTGTGGCGCAGCTCGGCGTGGACGTCGTCGGACCCGACGGATGGGCGGACGTGGTGCCGGTGTCGGCCGCCGACGGATTCCAGATCGACACCGTGGTGGAGGTCTTTACCCAGCACATGCCTGAATCCCCAGTGCTTTACCCCGGGGGGGAGCTCACCGACGAGCCCGAGGCCGTCATGGTGGCCGAGCTCGTCCGCGAAGCGGCGCTCGAGGGTGTCAGGGATGAACTGCCGCACTCGCTTGCCGTCGTCGTCGAGGAGATGATCCCGCGCGAGGGTCGGCCCGAGGACAATCCCATGCTTGACGTCCACGTCAACCTCTACGTTGAGCGGTCCTCGCAGAAGGCAATTATCATCGGTAAGGGTGGTGCCCGGCTCCGCGAGGTGGGAACCAATGCGCGGCGCAGCATCGAAGCACTGCTCGGAACCCGGGTTTACCTCGACCTTCACGTTAAGATCGCAAAGGACTGGCAGCGCGATCCCAAACAGTTGGTGCGCCTCGGGTTCTAGTCCGCGGGGTTCCAGCCGGCGCCCTGACGGACGTTCGATCTAGTGCCTTGATTTTCCGCCGGCAACGGCGCTTAGCTCCTTGAAAGGGACCCGCACGCGTGAGTGAAGACAAAGGACCGTTCGGACCTGGTCCCGCAGGTTCCGGATCCTCCGCGGGCGGACGGGAAGCCGCAGCCCCGGCAGGGAGGCACCTCGGCCCGCCGGCCCGGCCGCGTGCGCTTCAGGCTGCCGCTGTAGGCCTCTCAACGCTCCTGCTCGGAACCGCTGCCTTCGCCGGTTTCCAGGTCCTCCGCCTGCAGTCGAACGTCGACACCCAGCCCCTCAACATCGGGGCAAGCCGGGAGCCTCAGCTGCCCGTCGACCTCAGCACCGATCCGGTGCAGATCCTGATCCTTGGCACCGACACGCGCACCGGCAACGGCGGCGAAGATGTCGGCGGCGAGGATCTTTCCTCGGGCTCGGGCAACTCGGATGTAATGCTCCTTGCCAATCTCTCGGCCGACCGGTCGACCGTCACGGTGCTGAGCCTGCCGCGGGACCTCCTCGTTCCCCTTCCCAGCTGCGTCAACCCGGACACGGGAGATGTATCGCCGGCCATGGATCTCGCCCAGCTCAACGGTGCACTGAACTCGGGCGGACCCGGCTGCACGGTTGCGGCAGTCAACGAAATGACGGGGCTGAGCGTCGACCATTTCATGATGGCCGACTTCAACGCCGTCAAAGAACTCTCCGCGACCCTCGGCGGGGTGGAAGTATGTGTCGACCAGGCCGTCGAGGATGAATTCTCCGGGCTGAGCCTTCCCGCCGGCACCAGCGAAGTCGAGGGGGAGCAGGCACTTGCCTTCCTGAGGACGCGCCACGCGTTCGGGGACGGCGGCGATGCCGGCCGCATCCGCGCCCAGCAGTCATTCATGGCTTCGCTGGCCCGCAAGGTGCAGGAGGAGGGGACGCTCAACAACCTTCCGCGCCTCTACTCAATTGCCGAAACGCTCAGCAAGAACCTGACCGTCGATGAAGGGCTTTCCCAGGTCACGGAGATCCTCAAACTCGCCGACCGCGTCAAGAACGTCGACCTTGGAAACATCGCCTTCGTCACCGTGCCGACCGCGCCCTGGGACGAGGACCCGAACCGCCTGGTGCTCGATGAGGAGCCGGCCGAAAAACTGTTCGCCGCGCTCCGCGCAGACCGCAGCCTCACCAGCCCCTCGCCCACGACCAAGCCGTCCGCCGGCACGCCGGCACCCGGGGCCGGGAGCTCCCAGGGCCCGGCGCCGACCGGACCCTCCTCGAAGAGCCCCGCCGCCGAGACGACCACACCGGAAACGCCGGCCTTCGACGCCGCATCGATCCCGGTCACGGTGGTCAACGGAACCGGCGACCCGGCGCGCGCCGCCGAAATCCAGGGGATCCTCCTCGACGAGGGGTACGCCCTGGCTGGAACGCTCGAGGGCGGATCCGCGCCGGCCACCCAGCTCCTCTACGGGCCGGGATACGAAGAGGCAGCGGCCGCACTGCAGGCGCTCCTGGGCATCCCGGACAGCCAGTTCATCGCCAGTGCTTCGCTGCCGGGCATCGAGGTGCAGGCAGGCGCCGACTTCGTTTCGGGACCGAAGGTGAAGCGCGAACCGCTCGCGCCCGGACTCGACGGACAGACGGCCGAAGAGGTCACCTGCCAGGCGTCTTCAGGGTTCTGACGGGAGGCGCCCGGGTAGGCGCCTCCCGTGCCCGACTACCAGATGCGCACGCGCTCCTGGGGCTCCAGCCACAGCCGGTCACCGGGGCGGACGGCGAACGCCTCATGGAACTCGTCGAGGTTCCGGACAACCTGGTTGCAGCGGTACTCGTTGGGTGAGTGAGGATCGACGGTGAGGCGGCGCAGGGCCTCCTCGGGGCGGATCTTCTGCCGCCAGCACCGCGCCCAGGAGTGGAAGAAGCGCTCTGCCCCGGTCACCCCGTCGATGACGGGCGGTTCCGCGCCGCCAAGGCTCAGCAGGTAGGCCTCGTAGCTGATGCCCAAGCCCCCGAGATCGCCGATGTTCTCCCCGAGGGTCAGCTCCCCGTTGACCTTCGAGTCCGGTGCCTCGGCGGGGGAGAGCGCCGCGTACTGCTCGACGAGGCGGGAGGTCAGCGCCTCGAAGGCCGTCCGATCGTCCTCGGACCACCACTCGAGCAGGGCGCCTCTGCCATCGAAGCGGGACCCCTGGTCATCGAAGCCGTGGCCGATCTCGTGGCCGATCACGGCACCGATCGCACCGTAGTTCACCGCAGGATCGGCGTCGGCGGTGAAGAACGGAGGCTGAAGGATTGCCGCCGGGAACACGATCTCGTTCATTGTGGGCATGTAGTAGGCGTTCACCGTCTGGGGCGTCATCAGCCACGCGCCGCGGTCGATGGGGCCGCCGAGCTTGTTCAGCTGCCGGTTGTGTTCAAACTCCGAGGCCCTGCGGACGTTGCCATAGAGATCGCCGGGCCGGATGTCCAACGGCCCATAGTCGATCCACTCCTCCGGGTAGCCGATTTTCGTGGTGAAGAGGGAGAGCTTGTCGAGGGCACGCGTGCGGGTGGCCTCGGTCATCCACTCCCTGGAGGAGATGCTCTTGGCATACGCCTTCACGAGGTTGGAGACCAGATCCATCATTGTCTGCTTGGAACTCTCCGGGAAGTGCCGGGCGACATACTCCTGGCCCACGGCCTCGCCCAGTGCACCCTCCACCAGCGCCACGGCGCGCTTCCAGCGGTCCTTGATGCGCGGAGTCCCTCCCAGATGAGTGCCGTAGAAGGCGAAGACCGCCTGCACGAACCGGTCATCGAGGTAGTCGGAGGCGTGGAGCAGCACCCGGGTGCCCAGCCATTCCTTCCAGACGGACAGCGGCTCTTCCGTCAGTGCCGCCTCAACCGTTTTCAGGTACTCCGGCTGGCTGACAACGAGCTCTTCGGCCTGCTCCTCGGTGTTGGTGACCGCCGCAAGCCAGCCGCTGCTGAAGGGCGCGTGCTCGAGGAGCGCTGCCCGCGAATAAAGGTTGTAGGTATTCTGGGGGTCCCGGCGTTCGACGGTGGTCATGTGTCCACCGGCCAAGCGGGTCTCGAGGGCGAGGACGGCGCCGGCGGCCCGCGACGGTTCGCGGTGCCCGGCCAGGGACAGCAGCGTTTCAAGCAGCTTCGCGTACTCCTTTCGCGTTCCCTCGAACCTTTCCTCCCGGTAGTAGGACTCGTCCGGCATCCCCAGCGCGGACTGGTAGAGGTGCAGAACATAACGGTCGGGGTTCCCTGCGTCGTTGCTGACGAAGGGCGCGCAGAGGCCCTGGACACCGGACCGGGTCAGGGAACCGGTGAGGGCCAGGAAAGAGTCGAGGTCCGCCACGGCCTCAACCTCCGCCAACGGGCCGGCCACGGGGGAGATCCCGGCGGCGTCGGTCGCCGCGGTGTCCATGAAGGCCGCGTACAGCGTGCCGATCTTGGTGAGCGACGGCGTCGCACCGGGTTCCCGGGCCGCAGTCTCCACGATGTCGCGCACCGCGCGTTCAGAGGCATCGGCGAGTTGCGTGAAGGATCCCTCAAGGGGCCGGTCTGACGGGATCACCGTCGACTTGAGCCAACCGCCGTTCACGTGCCGGAACAGGTCGTCCTGCGCACGCACTTCCTCATCGGCCGCATCCGGCGCCATCCCGGCATCGCTCATCGGGTTCTCCTCAAGGTTGTCTCAACGGGTGTTTTCTCAACGGGTTCGGCCAGGCGCGCTCCGCCGTCCCTGCGCAACGGAACGTCCCTTAAGCCATCCTATGTGCCGTGCTATCGTGAGATTGTGCGCGCAAAGATGACTCTTCTTATGTGCCGCGGCGAGGTCACCTAGGACTTTCCAGCTACAGGCCGAACCTCGCTGCGGTGACTGTGTTGCCCGGCCGCCAGCGCAAAGGTTCAAGAGATAAGGCCAATGTAATGCGAAACGCACAAAAGACTTCGGGAATGCCGTTCACCAAGTACACGCCGTTCCAGGACCAGATCACGGTTGAACTTCCCGACCGCACCTGGCCGGACAAGCTGATCACCAAAGCTCCCCGGTGGTGCGCCGTCGACCTCCGCGACGGCAACCAGGCCCTCATCGACCCGATGAGCCCCGAGCGCAAGCACAAGATGTTCGATCTCCTCGTCCGCATGGGCTACAAGGAGATCGAAGTCGGCTTCCCCTCGGCGTCGCAGACAGACTTCGATTTCGTCCGCCAGCTGATCGAGGGCGACAGGATCCCCGACGACGTCACAATCCAGGTGCTCACCCAGGCGCGGGAGCACCTGATCGAGAGGACGTACGAGTCCCTCGCGGGAGCCGACCGCGCCATCGTTCACCTCTACAACTCGACCTCGGTCCTTCAGCGGCGGGTGGTCTTCAACCAGGACCAGGACGGCATCGTCGATATTGCGCTGACGGGTGCCCGGCTCTGCCGGAAGTTCGAGGAAACCCTCGGCAACACCCACGTCACATACGAGTACTCGCCCGAGTCCTTCACCGGGACGGAGCTGGAGTTCGCGGCGCGCATCAGCAATGAAGTGGCGGCCGTCTTCGAAGCGTCCGCCGACCGCCAGATGATCCTTAACCTGCCGGCCACCGTCGAGATGGCCACCCCCAATGTCTACGCCGACTCGATCGAGTGGATGTGCCGCAACCTTGAGAACCGCTCGAACATCATCCTCTCGCTCCACCCCCACAACGACCGCGGAACCGGAGTCGCCGCCGCCGAGCTCGGCTACCTCGCCGGCGCCGACCGGATCGAGGGCTGCCTGTTCGGCAACGGCGAGCGCACCGGCAACGTCGACCTCGTGACCCTCGGCATGAACCTCTACAGCCAGGGCATCGATCCGCAGATCGACTTCTCGGACATGGATGAGATCCGCCGCACCGCCGAATACTGCAACCAGTTGTTGGTGCCCGAGCGTTCGCCCTATGGCGGCGACCTCGTCTTCACTGCGTTCTCCGGATCCCACCAGGACGCCATCAAGAAGGGCTTCGAAAGCATGGAGCGCGACGCGAAGGCCGCCGGCGTGAGCGTTGACGAACTCCCATGGGCCGTCCCCTACCTGCCGATCGACCCCAAGGACATTGGTCGCAGCTACGAGGCCGTCATCCGGGTCAACTCCCAGTCGGGCAAGGGCGGCGTTGCCTACCTGCTCAAGCACGAGCACAGCCTCGACCTCCCGCGCCGCGCCCAGATCGAATTCTCCGGCGTCATCCAGCGGCGCACCGAGACCGTCGGCGGGGAAATCAGCGGGCCCGAACTGTGGGCCGTGTTCCAGGACGAATACCTGCCCACCCGCGCGGGCGAGGACTCCGCGCAGTGGGGGCATTACGCGCTCACCTCGGTCAACACCGACACCGCCGAGGACGGCTCCTTCAAGCTCGCAGCCACCCTGCTCGTCAACGGGGTGCAGCAGCGGCGTTCTGCGGTGGGCAGCGGTCCGATTGCCGCCCTGCTTGAAATCCTCGGGCAGGACGGGGTCGACGTGCGCGTCCTCGACTACACCGAGCACGCCCTGTCCTCGGGCGGGAACGCCCGCGCGGCTGCCTATGTGGAGTGCGCCGTGGGGGAGCGGGTGCTGTGGGGCGTGGGCATCGACGCCAACACGACGATGGCGGCGCTCAAGGCCGTGGTGTCGGCGGTCAACCGGGCGATCCGGGACGCCGCCTGACTCCTGCGGCGTCGAGTTAGTGGGACAATTGTAGGGTGCCCAAAATGTCAGCGTCCCGCACCTACCGCGCCGAAGGCGTTGTGCTGCGGACCTACAAACTGGGCGAGGCCGACCGGATCATCGTGCTGCTGACCCGTGAACACGGGCAGGTGCGTGCGGTCGCCAAAGGCGTACGGCGCACGAGCAGCAAGTTCGGTTCGCGGCTCGAACCCTTCATGACCGTCGACCTGCAGCTTGCATCCGGACGCAACCTCGACGTCGTCACCCAGGCCCAGACGAAGGGTGCGTACGGGCACGGCATCGCCGCCGACTACGGCCGCTACACCGCGGCGGCTGCCATCGCAGAGACGGCGGAACGCCTTACCGACACCGACGGCGAGGCTGCCGGCGCGCAGTACGGCCTCGTGGCCGGAGCCTTCTCGGCGCTCAGCCGCGGGCTCTACCCGCCCGAACTGATCCTCGATTCGTACCTGCTCCGCGCCCTGGCCACCGCCGGGTGGGCGCCGAGTTTCTCCGAATGCGCCAAGTGCGCGGCCCCCGGACCGCACACCGCTTTCTCGGCGCCGCTCGGCGGTGCCGTGTGCGCCGAGTGCAGACCGCCCGGAGCGGCGTCGCCGTCGCCGGCAACGATGGACCTGCTTGCTGCGCTGCTCACCGGCGACTGGGCTGCGGCCGAAGCCGCGGAAAGCGCGGCCCGGCGTGAGGCTGCGGGGCTCGTGGCAAATTATCTGCAGTGGCACCTTGAGCGGGTCGTCCAATCACTTCGACATGTGGAGCGTGTGTGACTTCGAATATTCCGGCAGCAGGTCCGGTGGCCCCCTGGCCCCACCCGAGCGGGGAGACGGCACCTGCCATCCCGCGGGAGTTCGTTCCGGCCCACGTGGCCATCGTCATGGACGGCAACGGTCGGTGGGCCAACGAGCGCGGGCTGCCCCGCACGGAGGGCCACCGCGCCGGTGAGGCCGCGCTGCTCGACGTGATGGCCGGAGCCATCGAGATCGGCGTGAAGCACGTCTCGGTGTACGCGTTCTCGACAGAGAACTGGAAGCGGTCGCCCGATGAGGTCCGGTTCTTGATGGGGTTCAGCAAGGACGTACTGCGCAGGCAGCGCGACCAGTTGAACGAGTGGGGCGTGCGCATTCGCTGGTCCGGGCGCCGGCCCCGGCTGTGGCGCTCGGTGATCTCCGAACTCGAGGCGGCCGAACAGCACACCCTGGGCAATTCGACGTGCACGCTGACCATGTGCGTGAACTACGGGGGCCGCGCCGAGATCGCCGACGCCGCGCGGGCCATCGCCGAGGAGGTGGCGGCGGGCCGCATGAAAGCTTCGTCAGTCAATGAGGAAACGGTCCAGCGGTTCCTCGACGAACCGGACCTGCCCGACGTCGACCTGTTCCTGCGCACGTCCGGCGAGCAGCGCCTCTCCAACTTCCTGCTGTGGCAGTCGGCGTACGCCGAGATGGTCTTCATGGACACCCTCTGGCCCGACGTCGACCGGCGCACCCTGTGGCGGGCCATCGAGGAGTATGCCTCCCGGGACCGGCGCTACGGCGGCGCCGTCGACGCCGCCACAGCCGCGCGCGGCTGAGGCCGGGGGTTCAACAGCTCAGAAGGTCAGAGGCTCAGCGTGTAGCCGCGGACCCACCTGTCGAGCTCGCCGTAGACCTCGCGGCGCACCTCCCGCCGGGAGAGAAGGACATCGTGGAGGGCGCCGTCGAACCGGCAGATCATCACCCTCCGCCCGAGGTCCGTGGCCCTGCGCACCATGGGGGACACCTCGAGGATGCTGTCGGCCTCGAGCATCGCCGGGCTCCACGTGGGACTGACGGCCGAACGGGCCGAGGCAAGCACGAGCACCGGCGCCTCGATGTGCAGCCCCCGCGCCACGGCGGCATGGCCCGCGAGCACGGCCGTCAGCCACCCGGCCGTTACGGGAAACCCGAACTCGGGCCGCCAGCGCCGGTCAAGGTTCCACTCGCCTTCGGCCTCGCTGCTGATGCTGCGCCAGTAATGCCCGAATTCGGGGAGCCGCAGCCGGGTCTTGGGGCGAAGCCGGCTGATCGGTTCAAGCAGACCCTGCGTTGTGCTGCGCAGCAGGGCGCTGCCCTGGGTGTCGAGCCAGGGGCTGTTCATGATGAGCGAGGTGACCCGCCCCGGGAACCGGTTGGCCCACAAGGCCGTCGTCAGGGCGCCGGTCGAGTGGGCCATGATGCTCAGCTCAACCTCCACGCCGCCGCCATGTTCCTCCTGTACCGCAGCCTCGACAGCGTCGATGGCGGCATCGAGATCGGCGTCGTACTCCTCCAGGGACCGCACGTATCCGGGTGTCTGCCACTGCCTGAGGCTCCGGCCGTACTTGCGCAGATCAAGGGCGAAGAACTCGATGGCCCGCTCACTGAAGAATTCGGCGAGTTCCGTGTGGAAGAAGTAATCGCTCCACCCATGGATGTACATCACGGCCGGCACCCGCCGCGGCTGGACCCCGGCGGCGGGCGCAGCCGGAGCGGAACCGTTTCCGGCGGTGGAATCACTGCTCGGGGTGGAACTGGCTCGTTTGGCCGGTGCCCGGCGGTAGGAGACGAGGGTGGCGAAACAGGGGCCCTCGTCGTCTGGCTCGAGTTCAAGAGTGAGCTGTCGATAGCCGTCGCCCAGGGGGTCCGGCTCCCAGGTGCCAGTCATGATTCGGCCAAATCCTCCGGGTGTCGTGCCCGAGTTGTTCGAGCGGCGGTCCTCATGGGAACTTTAGAGCATGCGCATCTACCCAACCTTCTTCCGCCTCGTGTTTTCCGGAATGGACGCCGAGAAAGCGCACCGGATTGGGTTCGGGCTGATCCGCGCCGCCGACCGCACGCCGGCCGGGTGGCTGCTGAGGCGCTACTGCAGCCCTCCGGCGGACCTGCAGACCACGGCCTTCGGCGTCGTGTTCGCCTCGCCGTTCGGTCTCGCCGCGGGATTCGACAAGGGAGGGAAGGGCATCAGCGCCTTGACGACCCTCGGCTTCGGCCACGTCGAAATCGGGACCATCACCGGTGCGGCCCAGCCGGGCAACCCGAAGCCGCGGCTCTTCCGCCTCGTCGAGGACCGGGCCGTCATCAATCGGATGGGATTCAACAACGACGGCGCCGCGGCCGTCGCCCCCCGCCTGCGCGCCGCCCGTGCCCGCCTTGAGCGCACCTACCGTTCGAACCGCCCGATCATCGGCGTGAACATCGGCAAGACCAAGAAGGTCGACCTCAGGCATGCCACGGCCGACTACCTGCTCAGCGCCGCCGAACTTGCCCCTGCGGCCGACTACCTCGTGGTCAATGTCAGCTCGCCCAACACCCCCGGGCTGCGGCTCCTGCAGAAGGTCGACTCCCTGCGCCCGCTCCTGACCTCCGTCCGCCGCGCCGCCGATGAAGCGGCGGGCCGCCACGTGCCCCTCCTTGTCAAGATCGCCCCCGACCTCACCGACGCTGACCTCGACGACGTCGCCCGGCTGGCCCTCGACCTCGGCCTCGACGGCATCATTGCCACGAACACCACGATCACCCGCAACGGGCTGAAGGCGCAGCCGGAAGCGGTGATGGCCATGGGGGTGGGAGGCCTGAGCGGAGCGCCCCTCAAGGCACGCTCCCTCGAAGTGCTCAAACGCCTGCGCGCCGCCGCGGGCGACGACCTAGCCATCATCTCGGTGGGCGGCGTCGAGTCGGCGGAGGACGTCCTGGAGCGCCTCGACGCCGGAGCCACCCTTGTTCAGGGGTACACTGCGTTCCTCTACGAGGGACCGCTCTGGGCCGCCCGCATCAACCGGGGCCTTGCCCGGGCCTTCCGCTCGCGCCAGCAGCGCTGAGGCCCGGCGCCGGGCGGTGCGGGTGGGCCGGTCGAGCGTCCTGTCGGTACCGTCCGCGGCCCATAAGGTCCGCAGTCAAGAGACCTCTATCGCGAAGGGTGGACCGGCGCACCGGTCCACCCTTGAATGTTCGTCTTCGCCCCCGCGCGGCGAGGCTGAATCCTAGGCCGGGTACTGCCCACGCTTGTTGAGCGGCTTGGGCAGGCGCAGACGGCGCAGCTGCAGGGCACGGGTGACCCCGTACCAGAGATCCCCGGCATTGGGGCCGCCGAACTTCTCGGTCAGGCGCGCCTTGAGCTTGCGGCGCAGCAGGAAGCAGTCGGCGATCACAACCAGGATCAGCACCCAGAACCCGAGCATCACGGCGCTCTGCACGGCGAGGCTCTGGATGAAGCTGAGAATCACGAACACCAGTGCCGCGATCATGAGGAATTCCCCGACGTTCCACCGTGCATCGACGAACTGGCGGATGTAGCGGCGGTTCGGGCCTTTGTCACGCAGCGGCAGGTAGCGCTCCTCGCCGGTGTTCAGGGCCTCCCGGATCCGGGCCCGCTCCTCGGCGACCGCCGTGCGGTTCTGCCCGCGCGCAGCCTTCCGGTCCTCGGGCACCAGCGGCCGCTTGCGGGCGGCCTGCTGAACGCTCCGCTTGGGAGTCGGGGCGCCTTTTCCAGCTGCCCGCTGGCTCTCTTCGCGCTGCTGGCTCATCCGGTCAATAACATCCTGGGCCGCTGGGGCGTCTTTCTTTCGTCCAAACACACCCTCAGGATACCCGCAGGGAAGCCGCCGGGCGTACGCGCACGGCGGCTGCGCCGCGCGGGAGCGGCCCCCTTGACGCCGCGAGGCGGTGCTCCTCCCGCTGCCGCCCCGGCCCCGGCTGTGTAGGGTCGATATATGAACCTCCACGACGCGGCCGAGCGGCCGCCCAGCAGCACTGACCAGCACGTCGAGGCGCTCCGTTCGAGCGTCGAAGCCGCTTTCCCAAGCATCGTCGAGCAGCTTTCCTCACTGGTGGCCATCCGTGGCATCGCCTGGGAAGCGTTCGACCCCGCCGAGCTGGACCGCAGCGCCGAGGCGGTAGCGGACCTGATCCGCGCCGCCGGCGTCGACGATGTCCAGATTCTCCGCGTTGACAATGCCGGCGTCCCGGGCGGCCCGGCCGTCGTTGCCCGCCGTCCTGCGTCGGCGGGCCAACCCACCGTGCTCCTTTACGCACACCACGATGTCCAGCCCCCGGGGGACCCGGATCTGTGGGAGAGCGACCCCTTCACGCCCGAGGAGCGCAACGGACGCCTCTACGGGCGGGGCGCTGCCGACGACAAGGCCGGGATCATGGCCCACGTCGGCGCCTTGCGCGCCCTGCTCGAGGTATTCGGCGACGAATTCGGTGTCGGTGTCACCCTGTTCATCGAGGGCGAGGAGGAAGCCGGCTCGCCGACCTTCAGGTCCTTCCTTGAGACGCACCGCTCGCTGCTCGAGGCCGACGTCATCGTCGTTGCCGATTCGAGCAACTGGAAGGTCGGCGTGCCGGCCCTGACCACCAGCCTCCGCGGCCTGGTCGACGGCACCATCGAGGTGCAGGTCCTTGACCACGCGGTGCATTCCGGAATGTTCGGTGGCCCCGTCCTCGACGCGCCCACACTGCTCGCACGGCTCATCTCGACGTTCCACAACGAAGCAGGTGACGTACGCATCGCTGGCCTGGCCGGTGGCGACCACGCCACAGTCGACTATGCCGAAAGCGACTACCGGGCAGACAGCTCGGTGCTCGAGGGCGTGCGGCTCGCCGGTACGGGCACCATCGCTTCACGGCTCTGGCATAAGCCGGCCCTGTCGATCATCGGCATGGACATCCCCAGCGTGGCACTGTCCTCGAACACGCTGCTGCCGCGTGCGCGGGCGAAGTTCAGCCTCCGCCTGGCTCCCGGCCAGGACCCGGAGCAGGCCATGCGGGCCATCGAGGATCATGTGCAGCACCATGCCCCCTTTGGTGCGCGGGTGACATTCACACCGGGGGAGACGGGCAGCCCGTTCGCCACCGACACCTCGGCGCCGGCGGCCCAGCTCGCACTGCAGGCGCTGGAGGAAGCGTGGGGCGTGCCGGCCGTCGAAGCGGGAATGGGCGGGTCGATCCCCTTCATCGCAGACCTGACAGAACTGTTCCCACAGGCCCAAATCCTCATCACCGGTGTCGAAGACCCCGATTCCCGGGCGCACAGCGCCAACGAATCCCTCCACCTCGGAGAGTTCAAGCGCGCGGTGCTTGCCGAGGCCCTCCTCCTGGCGGGGATCAGCAAGGGCCGACTCACTGGGTCCGGCGTCGAGGGTGCGGCAGGAAGCCCAAGTTAACTGCAGGAGAAGCGCGGCGTACCATGGAAGGGACTCCAGAACGCCGCATTGACGGGGACGGAACTGTGAGCGACGTTCCAGCAACGGATCCAAGCTAGGAGAAACATAATGAGCGCAAGCACGACAGAGACCACCACCGCCGCCGATGAGACCGCCGCGTCGCTTCCGGAGCACGAGGTGAAACTGTCCGACGTCGCAGCGGGGAAGGTTCGCAGCCTCCTCGAGCAGGAAGGCCGCACGGATCTCCGGCTCCGTGTCGCAGTCCAGCCCGGCGGCTGCTCGGGGCTGATCTACCAGCTGTACTTTGACGAGCGGGTTCTTGACGGCGACGCCGTGCGCGACTTTGACGGCGTCGAAGTGATCGTTGACAAGATGAGCGTTCCGTACCTCTCCGGTGCCTCCATCGACTTCGAGGACACGATTTCGAAGCAGGGATTCACCATCGACAACCCGAACGCAGGCGGTTCCTGCGCCTGTGGAGACTCCTTCCACTAGCATGCGCCGGGGCCCCGCGCGGCGGAGAAATCCGCGACGCGGGGCCCCCGCGAATGTCACACGATGGCTTCGACTGCAGGTAAGCTCTACAGTGAGTAGTAAAACTGGATGGGCACCCCGGACTGCAGCAGACTGCGGGTGGCAACGCACGTAGAGAAGGAAGGTCCGTCTGTGAGTTTGCAGGGCCGAACCGGCGGCAATCGCGCCAGGGTCGCAAAGATTTCCAGCCTCGCGCTGGCCGGTGCAGTGTTGCTGTCCGGTTGTTCAACGGAAGTCCGGAGGGGCTGGCTGCCCTCAGACGCCGACACCACCAACCACACCGGCAAGATCATCGACCTGTGGGTTAACTCGTGGATCGCAGCGCTGGTCGTCGGCATCATCACCTGGGGCCTGATCATCTGGTGCATGGTCGCATACCGCCGCCGCCGCAACGACACCGGATACCCCCGCCAGCTCAGCTACAACCTTCCGCTCGAAATCTTCTATCTGACCATCCCGCTGTTCATGGTCCTCGTGTTCTTCTACTTCACCGAACGCGAGCAGCGCGCCATCGACACCCGCGTCGACGATCCCGACATTGTTGTCGACGTCCGCGGCAAGCAGTGGTCCTGGGACTTCAACTACGTCAACGAGAACCGGTACTCCACCGGAGTACAGGTTGCCCTCACCGGTGAGCCGGGCGTCGAGGAAGAACTTCCGACGCTCTACCTGCCCGTCAACCGATCGGTTGAACTGCAGCTCACTTCCCGCGATGTGCAGCACTCCTTCTGGGTTCCGGCATTCCTGCAGAAGAGGGACCTCTACCCGGGACGCACCAACTACATCAACCTGACTCCCACCAAGGAGGGCACGTTTGATGGAAAGTGCGCCGAGCTGTGCGGCCAGTACCACTCCGAGATGCTCTTCAACGTGGAGGTCGTCTCGCAGGAGGAGTTCGACGCCCAGATGGCGACGCTCAACGAAGGACAACTCGGTGACGACTACGACCGTGACTCCTACCCGGATGCCGACCCCGACTTTGACCCTGCCAGGAGCAGCTGATGTCTACCTACGAATACACACTTGAGGAAGCGGGCACCACTGCTGCTCCGCGCGTTGTCCCGCGGACCAAGGGACGCATCGTCGTCAACTGGATCACCTCGACCGACCACAAGACGATCGGGTACATGTACCTGATCTCTTCGTTCGTCTTCTTCTGCCTGGCCGGCGTGATGGCGCTCGTCATCCGCGCCGAACTGTTCGAACCGGGAATGCAGATCCTGCAGACCAAAGAGCAGTACAACCAGCTGTTCACGATGCACGGCACGATCATGCTCCTCATGTTCGCGACGCCGCTGTTCGCCGGCTTCGCCAACGTGATCATGCCGCTGCAGATCGGGGCGCCCGACGTCGCCTTCCCCCGGCTGAACGCACTCGCCTTCTGGTTCTTCCTGTTCGGCAGCACCATCGCCGTCTCCGGCTTCATCACCCCGCAGGGCGCCGCCTCCTTCGGGTGGTTCGCCTACACGCCGCTGTCGAGCACCACGTTCTCGCCCGGCGTCGGTGGTGACCTCTGGGTCTTCGGCCTCGCGCTGTCCGGCTTCGGAACCATCCTTGGCTCGGTCAACTTCATCACCACGATCATCTGCATGCGCGCCCCCGGCATGACCATGTGGCGCATGCCGATCTTCACCTGGAACACCCTGGTGACGGCCCTCCTCGTGCTCATGGCGTTCCCGCCGCTGGCCGCCGCACTGTTCGCCCTCGGAGCGGACCGCCGCTTCGGCGCCCACATCTTCGATCCGGAAAACGGCGGCGCCATCCTCTGGCAGCACCTGTTCTGGTTCTTCGGCCACCCCGAGGTGTACATCATCGCGCTGCCGTTCTTCGGCATCGTCTCGGAGATCTTCCCGGTCTTCAGCCGCAAGCCGATCTTCGGCTACAAGGGCCTCGTCTACGCAACCATCGCCATCGCCGCACTTTCGGTGACGGTATGGGCGCACCACATGTACGTCACCGGCGCCGTGCTGCTGCCGTTCTTCGCCTTCACCACAATGCTGATCGCCGTTCCAACCGGCGTGAAGTTCTTCAACTGGATCGGCACCATGTGGCGGGGCTCAATCACCTTCGAAACGCCGATGCTGTGGAGCCTCGGCTTCCTCGTGACCTTCCTGTTCGGCGGGCTCACCGGCATCATCCTGGCTTCGCCGCCGCTCGACTTCCACGTCTCGGACACGTACTTCGTCGTCGCCCACTTCCACTACGTGGTCTTCGGCACCGTGGTGTTCGCGATGTTCGCCGGGTTCTATTTCTGGTGGCCCAAGTTCACCGGAAAGATGCTCAACGAGCGCCTGGGCAAGATCCACTTCTGGCTCCTGTTCCTCGGCTTCCACGGAACCTTCCTCATCCAGCACTGGCTCGGAGTGATCGGCATGCCCCGCCGGTACGCCGACTACCTTCCCGAGGACGCGTTCACCGAAATGAACCAGTTCTCAACCATCGCCTCCTTCGTCCTCGGCGCCTCGCTGATCCCGTTCTTCTGGAACGTCTACATCACCTGGCGCAGCGGCAAGAAGGTCGAGGTCGACGACCCGTGGGGCTTCGGCGCTTCGCTCGAGTGGGCAACTTCCTGCCCGCCGCCCCGCCACAACTTCACGTCGCTGCCGCGGATCCGTTCTGAGCGTCCGGCACTTGACCTGCACCACCCCGAGCTGCAGCAGCAGCACACCGACGACTCCGCCGCCGGCAAGCTGCTTGGATCGGCCGCACGAGAGGACGCCAACCAGTGAAAATCGAGACACGCTTCTTCGTCTTCCTGACGCCGTTCTTCCTGCTCGTTGCAACCGTCTACGGCTTCCTCGTCGAATGGGAGGAACCCGTCGGATTCCTCGGGCTGTACCTGACGGCGGGCCTCTCGATCATGATCGGGTTCTACCTCGGGTTCACCGGCCGCAGGGTCGGCATGCGCCCCGAGGACCGGCTCGACGCCGAAATCCACGAGGGTTCGGGTGAGCAGGGGCACTTCAGCCCATGGAGCTGGTGGCCGCTGTTCCTCGGCATCTCCGCAGCCACCGGGTTCCTCGGGATGGCAGCCGGCTGGTGGATTCTGTACATCGGGCTCGGCCTCACGGTCATCGCCCTTGTGGGTTGGGTCTATGAGTACAGCCGCGGGGCTCACGCCCACTGACCCATCCTCATCACCCGCTCTGCTTGGAAGGGGCCCGCACTCTGTGCGGGCCCCTTCTTTGCGTTCAGAGGAGATGATGGGGGAGTCCGGGTAGGTAGAATCGAACCATTCGGCAGCCGACGATGGAGGCGGCGCTACAGCGCGTGGAGAGGGCGGTTGGAGATGACGGCGACTGTTCCGGGCTTCCTGCCGGGGGGAGCGGCTCTCGATGACAGCTCGCCCGTTGCCAAGCATGTGCAGCTGCGGGAGATTCTCCGCGAGTACATCACCGAGCACGCCCAGCCCGGCTCGGCAATACCGTCCGAACGGCAGCTGTCCCAGCAGTTCGGCGTGGCCCGGATGACCGTCCGGCACGCGATTGACGCACTCGTGGCCGAGGACGTCCTCGAACGGATCGTCGGCCTCGGTACGTTCGTGGCGCACGCGAAGCTCGACCTGCAGATGAAGCTCACCTCCTACAGCGAGGAGATGCTGCGGCGGGGGATGGTGCCCGACGCGCACGTGCTGAGCTTTGAGCAGGTCGGTGCGACGCCGCTCGTGGCCCGTGAGCTCCAGCTCGAGATCGGCCAGCAGGTGGTGCGGTTCCGCCGCCAGCTCCTCGCCGACGGTGAGCCGATGAGCGTTGACGAGAACTTCATCCCCGCCCACCGGGTCCGCGGCATCCTCGATGACCCTCCGCCGACCTCGCTCTACAACGTGCTCAGCGAGAAGTACGGACTGGTGATGGAGTGGGGAGAGGACACCATCGAGGCCACCGCCGCGTCCCCGTCGATCGCGCGCCTGCTCAACGTGGAGATGGGAGCGCCACTGCTCAAGATCCAGCGCCACGCCTACGTAGCGCGTTCAATGGTCGACTACTCCGTTTCCTACTACCGGGCCGATCGTTACAAGCTGTGGGTGCCCCTGCAGCGCCCGGGAATGCGCACACCGCGGGCTTACACCTCCAAGCGCCTCGGATAGCCGCTGGGACAAGCTCGGCCCGTGCCGGGCCCCCGGCGACCCGCATCGGTCCCAAGCGCCATGACCGGCCTAGGGTTTCGCCTTCAACTGCCGGTTCCTTGACCCGAGCGCGATGAAGAACACGGTGGCAAAAGCCAGAAGAGGCAGTGCAAGCGACAGGAGCGTGAAACCCGTGCTGGTGTCACCGGCAGCCGCTGCCGCACCGGCAATGCATCCGAGAGCGGTTCCAACCACGGCCGGTACAAGCGCGATCACTTTCCAGGTTTTGGCATCACGGTCGCTCAGGTCAGCCACGCTGAAGCGGGCACCGCTTTCCGGCTCGTAAAGCTGGGCGACGAACAAACCGATGACGGCGGGAAACAACGGCAGGGCCCGGCTGCCGCCCGCACGCTCCGGGATAACCATCGCGGTGAGGATAGAAAGGATGATGAAGAGCGATGAGAATCCAATAACCATCGCGTACTTCCATCGCCGGCGGGTCCGCACCAGCTTCCCGGCCATGATCTTCCCGGCGAGGACCAGACCGCCCCAAACGACCAGGAGGGCGCACAGGAGACCATGGAGGTCCGCGTACAAGGGCCCCGGCGCGGTTCGCCCCATTGTGAGCAGGGAAATGACGGCGAGTGCAATCACTACGAGACCGGTTACGATCCGCAGCTTCCACTCAACGTGTTCAGATGCCATCCGCCAAGTGCAACCATCAGTTGCTGATAAGTCAACACTCGGCACCAACCGAGCAGCCGGCACGTGCGAGACCTTGTGCCTGCGGGTCGTGGATGGCTGCAGACACGCCCCTACAAATCCGGGAACCCGATTAGACGGGGAATGCCCGGACAGTCTGCGCTGTCCGGGCATTCCCTTTCCGTGTACCGTGCCTTTGCCTAGTGGCTGGCGATCGACTCCCGGTCCTGGGACTCGGCGATCTCGCCGTGGTGGCCGGCGTGAGCGGCGGTCAGCTCCGACGGTGTCACCGGAGCGACGCGGTCCTCGAAGAAGAACTTGGAGGCCCGGCCGCGGAGTTTCTCCGAGCGGCTGATGTGGCCGTTACCGTCCGGCAGCGCCGGGGTGACCTCGGGGGAGTTGAAGTTGACGAGCTTGTACCTGCGGTACTCGTCGACAGGCTCATGCACCTCGATGAACTCGCCGTGGGGCAGCCGGACGATTCGGCCGGTCTCGCGTCCATGCAGGGCGATCTCGCGGTCCTTGCGCTGCAGTGCCAGGGCGATGCGGCGGGCGACGATGAAGCCGATGATCGGGCCGACGATGACCAGGAAGCGGAGCCAGTACAGCACGTCGTTCAGCGACACCAGGAAGTGGGTGGCGATGAGGTCCGAGCTTGCTGCGGCCCACATGACGCAGTAGAACACGACGCCGGCCACACCGACACCGGTGCGGGTCGGGGCGTTGCGCGGGCGGTCGAGCAGGTGGTGTTCGGTCTTGTCCTTCGTGACCCATGATTCGATCCAGGGCCAGGCGAGCATGAGGGTGAAGACGATGCCGGCCGGGACGAGCGCCGGGAAGAGCACGTTCATCGACAGTGTGTTGACGCCCCAGGGGAACGGGATGTTCCACTCGAAGTCGAAGTTCTGGCCCAACGTTCCGGGCATGAGGCGGAGTGCGCCGTCGACCCAGCCGATGTACCAGTCGGGCTGGGTACCGGCGGACACGGGAGAGGGGTCGTAGGGGCCGTAGTTCCAGATCGGGTTGATTGTGAACGCCGCCGAGATGGCGGCAATCACACCGAACACGATGAAGAAGAACCCGCCGGCCTTTGCGGCGTAGACAGGACCAACCGGGTAGCCGACGACGTTGTTGTTCGTGCGGCCCGGGCCGGGGTACTGCGTGTGCTTGTGGGTGACCACCATGAAGAGGTGGACGGCGATCAGCAGCAGGATCACTGCGGGGACCAGCAGAATGTGCAGGACGTAGAGGCGCCCGATGATCGCGGTGCCCGGGAACTCACCGCCGAACAGGAAGAAGCTGATGTACGTACCGACGACCGGGATGGCCTTCACAACGCCGTCAATGATGCGCAGGCCGTTGCCGGAGAGCAGATCGTCGGGGAGGGAGTAGCCGGTGAAGCCTGCGGCAAGGCTCATGATCAGGAGCAGCGTGCCGACAACCCAGTTCAGTTCACGCGGGCGGCGGAACGCTCCGGTGAAGAAGACCCGCAGCATGTGGAACGCGTTCGATGCAACGAACAGCAGTGCCGCCCAGTGGTGGACCTGGCGCATGAACAGCCCGCCGCGGATGTCGAAGGAGATATCCAGCGATGACGAGTAGGCCACCGACATCTCCACGCCGCGCAGGGGCAGGTAGCTGCCATCGTAGTGCGTCTCGGCCATCGACGGGTCGAAGAAGAACGTCAGGAACGTCCCCGAGAGCAGAAGGATGACGAAGCTGTAGAGGGCGACCTCACCGAACATGAACGTCCAGTGGTCGGGGAAGATCTTCCGCCCAAACTCCTTTACCATGCCGGCTCCGCCAACCCGTGAGTCAACGAAGTTGGCGACCCGGCCGACCCGGGTCTTCGGCACGTAGCCGTGCGTCGCGGTTGAGCTGCTCATTGTCAGCCTCGCTCCCAGAAACTAGGTCCTACGGGTTCTTGGAAATCGCTTGTTGCGATGAGGTAGCCCTCGTCGTCGACGGCGATGGGTAGCTGGGGGAGCGCTCGTGCGGCCGGGCCAAAGATGACCTTGCATTCCTGCGTGAGGTCAAAGGTGGACTGATGGCACGGGCACAGCAGGTGGTGTGTCTGCTGTTCGTAAAGCGCTACCGGGCAGCCAACGTGGGTGCAGATCTTGGAGTAGGCAACAATTCCGTCATATCCCCAGTCCTCGCGGCCTGCCGACGGATTGAGCTCTTCCGGATCCAGGCGCATCAGCAGGACGACTGCCTTCGCCTTCTCTTCGAGCTTGTTCTCGACTTCATTGAGGCCCTCGGGGATGACGTGGAAGGCCGAGCCCACCGTGACATCCGAAGCCTTGATCGGGGTGCCGCTGGGGTCGCGGGTCAAACGCATCCCGGCGTCCCACATGGTGTGCCGGAGGACGTCACCGGGCAGCGGGCCGAGGTCCCTGAAGATGGCGATCGCCGGCAGGGGCGCCAGAATCGCCGCTCCGAGGAGCGTGTTGCGGATGAGCGGACGGCGCTTGATGCCGCTTTCGTCGAGGATTGTCCCGACGATCTGCTCGGCTTCGGCGCGGTCCTTTTCGGTGGTGATCTCGTGCCGGTCTTCAGTGAGTTCGTGATCGGGCATCAGGGTCTTCGCCCAGTGCACAACGCCGACGCCGATGCCCAGCATCGCGAACGCGGTGCCGAGGCCCAGCGTCAGGTTCTGGAGCCGCAGGCGTTCGATCGTGTCATTGAGCGGGATCAGGAAGTACCCGACGAAGAAGAGGAGGGTTCCGAGGACCGAAATGGTGAAGAGCAGGGCGACCTGCCGTTCGGCCCGCTTCGCGGCCCGAGGGTCGCGGTCCGCAAGGCGTGGACGGTGCGGAGGCAGGCCCGGGTCGGAGAACCTCTCGACGCCGTCCTGGCCCGGCGTAGCTACGGTGACCGACGTATCCGGGGCGCCGTGACTAGTGTCGGCCATGATCCCTCTCATCCTTCTTTAGATGCTGCATTCGCAATTCGTTATTCACTTCTGATCCCACCTGCGGCACTGGATCAGGATGACCGGGAGGTAAGCCAGACGGTGAAGGCAATGATGACGCCAAGTCCAGCCACCCAGATGAACAGCCCTTCGGAGACTGGGCCAAGCGAGCCGAGGTCGGCTCCGCCGGGGGAGCCCTGATCCTCGATGGTCTTGAGGAAGGCGATGATGTCGCGCTTGTCCTCGGGGGAGACATTTGCGTCGTTGAAGACGGGCATGTTCTGCGGTCCGGTGACCATTGCCTCGTAGATGTGCTTCTCTTCGACGCCCTCGATCGAAGGTGCGAACTTGCCCCTGGTCAGGGCGCCGCCGGCAGCCGCTGCGTTGTGGCACATCGCGCAGTTCACCCGGAAGAGCTCTCCGCCCTTGGCGGAGTCTCCCTTGGAAGCGTCGAGTATTTCCTCGTCGGGAATGGAGGGGCCGGCACCCAGGGAAGCGACATAGGCGGCCATCTGGCGGACCTGCTCGTCGTTGAACTGGACCGGCTTGACCTGCGCCTGCGGCCCGTCCATCTGCATGGGCATCCGGCCGGTTCCTACCTGGAAGTCAACCGAGGCCGCACCGACACCGACCAGGGAGGGTGCCGCAGGGGATCCGGTGGCGCCGAGGCCGTGGCACGAGGCGCAGTTAGCGGCGAAAAGCTTCTCGCCTTCCTCAACGTCTGAGGCGCTGAACGAGGTGGTCTGGGCCTTCGCTTCGTTCGCCGAGCTGGCCACCGCGTAAATGCCGCCGGTGAGCAGCAGCGCCATCAGCAGCAGTGCGATCGCTGCTAGGGGGTGACGCCGCCTCTGGGATAGTGCCTTCACGCGATGGTTCCTGTCTTCTTTGCCATGGTTCCTGAGTCCCTGTTCGGATTCTACCTCTAGTAGAAAAGTCTACAGGAGCAACTCACTTGAGGAAGTAAATGATGATGAAAAGTCCGATCCAAACCACGTCGACGAAGTGCCAGTAGTAGGAGGTGACGATTGCGGAGGTCGCTTCGAAGTGTCCGAAGCGCTTCGCCGCGTATGCGCGGCCGATGATGAGGAGGAAGGCGATCAGCCCGCCGAGTACGTGCAGGCCGTGGAAGCCGGTGGTGATGTAGAAGGACGAGCCGTAGGAGTTCGACGACAGTGCGACCCCTTCCGAGACCAGTTGCGCGTACTCGTATGCCTGGACGGCGACGAAGATCGACCCGAGGAGGAAGGTGAGGAGGAACCACTCCACCATTCCCCAACGGCCGAAGGCGAAGAGCCCGCCGGAGCGCCGCGGCTGAAGCCTCTCTGCGGCGAACACACCGAACTGGCAGGTCACCGAACTCGACACCAGGATGATCGTGTTGATCAGCGCGAACGGAACGTTAAGTTTTTCCGTCTCGGCCGCCCACATGTCACCCGAGGTGGAGCGGAGCGTGAAGTACATGGCAAAGAGGCCGGCGAAGAACATCAATTCGCTCGACAGCCACACGACGGTTCCAACAGAAACCATGTTCGGGCGGTTGAGCGCGGGATGTGGGGCGGCGCTGGGGGCTTGGGTCGCAGATGTCACGGACTCATTATGTCTCTAAAACTCGCCACTTCACCAATGGCTTTGCGCTGTCGGCGCGTCCCCAAACATGCTGGTGGGGCACCGATCCCAGTAAAGACGCGGAAGTCGAGTTGTACCGACTTTCTACAATTCGTAGATAACCTAGGGGTGTGACGACAATTCCCAGCCCCGGTGACGTCCGCACGACCTGGCCGTCGCTGTTTTCCGCATTGATTGCGGGCAGCGACCTAACGCGATTTCAGGCCCAGTGGGCGATGGACCAGATCATGTCCGGGGAGGCGACGCACGCGCAGATTGCAGGGTTCCTCCTGGGGCTTCGCGCCAAGGGTGAGTCGGTCGACGAGCTCGTCGGACTCGTTGAGGCCATGCTGGAGCGCGCGCATCGGATCTCGGTGGCCGGACCGGCTCTTGACATCGTGGGCACCGGCGGGGACGGACTCAATACGGTAAACATCTCGACGATGTCGTCGTTGGTGGCGGTGGGTGCCGGCGCGAAGGTCGTCAAGCACGGCAACCGGGCGGCGTCGTCGGCGGCGGGTGCCGCCGATGTCATCGAGGCACTCGGCGTCCGGCTTGATCTCACCCCCGGTGACGTCGCGCGCACCGCCGAAGCAGCGGGGATCACGTTCTGCTTCGCGCAGGTGTTCCACCCCTCGATGCGTCACGTCGCCGTCCCGCGGCGCGAACTCGGCGTGCCCACAGCATTCAACTTCCTTGGCCCGCTGAGCAACCCTGCCGGCGTCCAGGCACAGGCGGTGGGCTGCGCCGACGCGCGGATGGCGCCGCTGATGGCCGGGGTGCTTGCCGCCAGGGGCATCCGCGCACTTGTGTTCCGGGGCAGCGACGGCCGGGACAAGCTGACCACGAGCGGAGCTTCAACGATCTGGGAGGTGCGCGGCCGGCAGATTACCGAGCACACAGTGCACCCTGCCGACTTCGGCGTTTCCGAGAGCAGTGTTGATTCGCTGCGCGGCACCGATGCCGCGGGGAACGCCGCGGTTGTGCGCAAACTCCTTGCGGGAGATGACGGCCCGGTGCGGGACGCCGTCGTGCTCAACGCGGCGGCGGGCCTGGTTGCCCTCGATGAGAGCCACGAGGCCCCGCTTGTCGAGAGGATCCGCTCCGCGATGGAACGGGCCCGCGCCTCTATTGACTCAGGGTCGGCGCGGGATGCGCTGGAGCGCTGGGTGGCAGTAAGCCGCTCGTTCTAGCGGCAGGCGTTCTCAGCTGTCGAAACCCAGTGAGAACGCAGCGTCAAGGTCGTGCTTTGAATACGACCGGAATGCGATGTGCGTTGTCGTGGATTCAACCCCGGCGACTTTCGACAGCCGATCGGCGATGACGTCGGCGAGGTCCTCGTGGCGCGAAACCCTCGCCATTGCAATCAGATCCCACTCGCCGGTCACCGAGTAAACCTCACTGATGCCCTCAATTTCCGAAATTTCCTGGGCGCATTCCGGGATTCGTGCAGCGTCGGTTTGTATGAGAACAAATGCGGTGATCATTTCCGGCCTTTCGTGGATGGTGCTTCCAGTTCACCGTACCGCGGCGATGCCGCTGAAGGGGTTTTCCGGCGCCGGGTAACGATGCCCGCGGCGAGCCGCGGTGCCAGCAGGAGAATGCCGAGTACCAGGAACGTCACAATCTGAAAACTGAGGGCCACGCCGCCTCCGGTCGCTGCGCGGAGCAGGAGGCCTCCGCCCGCAGTGCCGATCCAGACAACGAGGCCGGTGGGCCAGACCCGGCCGGGCAGGCGCCAGGCCCGGACGGCGGTCCAGGCGGCGAGGCAGGCGGCGAGGAAAGGGCCGGCTGTTGCAAGGATGCCGCCTGCTGTCAGTCCCGACGCGTGGGTGGTGCGGCCCGAAGCTGCGAAGAGGAGGACGAGCACAAGATCCGCGGCCAACCAGACGATCCAGGATGAGCGGTACTCCGGGGTGTGAGTCTGGGCCATGCAACCAGAATAAGGGTTGAATGGCAGGGGAGCGGGGACTACGCTCGGCGCTACGCGCATCCAGTGCGGCGGCCGGCGTCACGTCCTGAGAGGTTCAGCGATGAAAGGCATAACCCCCTGCTTGTGGTTCGACACCGAGGCAGAGGAAGCGGCGGAGTTTTACACGTCGATAGTTTCGAACTCACGGGTGCTCGGGGTGACCCGCTACGGGGAGGCCGGGCCAGGAACGCCGGGGCAGGCGATGACGGTCTCCTTTGAGCTCAACGGCCAGGAGTTTGTTGCCTTGAACGGCGGTCCGGTGTTCACGTTCAGCGAGGCCGTGTCCTTCCAGCTTGGATGCGAGACGCAGGAGGAAGTGGACCACTACTGGACCAGCCTTTCCGCCGGGGGCGCCGAACAGCAATGCGGCTGGCTCAAGGACAAGTACGGGTTGTCGTGGCAGGTTGTCCCGACCGTCCTGCCGGAGCTTCTCGGGGGACCCGACCCTGAGGCTTCGGGACGTGCAGTGGCCGCGATGCTCGGGATGAAGAAGCTCGACATCGCGGAGTTGCAGCGCTCCTACGCCGGAGGGTGAACCTGAAGGGCCGAGCCGTTAACGGCGAAGGCGCCGGCCTTCCGGCCAGGCGCCAACGATCTCCCTGATGCGCTCTGCAAGCGGTGAGCGGGTTCAGCCCTCACATTCGGTGCAGAACTTGCTGCCGTTGTGCTCGCGTGCGAGCTGGCTGCGGTGATGAACGAGGAAACAGGACATACAGGTGAACTCATCGTTCTGCTCAGGCACGACCTGGATCAGCAGCTCCTCGTGGGACAGGTCAGCGCCGGGAAGGTCAAAACCTTCAGCCGTATCGCTGTCCTCGACATCAATGAGGGCCGTCTGGGTCGTAGCGCTGCGCTGGGCCTGAATCGCCTCAAGCGATTCATTGGCAGGCTGGTCTTCCTGGCTGACGCGCGGAGCGTCATAGTCGGTTGCCATTGGTTTGATCTCTCCTTCGGATGAACGCTGCAACAGCGTACACGTGCAACTCTCAACTTCCGGCACCGCCGATTGATTCCCGCGAAACGTTGACGAAATATGAATTAGGGGCTGTCAGCGCATGCGGCGGGCATGGGTTCAACCACCTGTTCGATCTGCCGGAGCACGGCGGCGGTGGGTGCTCCGGCGTCAACGCGGATGAAGCGCCCGTACTCGGGAAGTGCGCGGTATCCGTCGCGGTAGGCGCGCAGCCTCTCAAGCGTCTCGACGTCGGTTCCCCGCTCGATGATGCGGGCGTATGCCTGGTCAAGGGACACGTCGAAGTAGAGGACGGCGTCCGGTTGTGGCAGATGCCGGATCAGCCAGGGGAGCAGCCATCCTCGCCGGATCCCCCGCGAATTGCGCAGCGCAAGCTGGCAGTAGAGGTGCCGGTCCATCACCACGAGCCCGTCGAACTGGACGGCTCGCAGGTAGGACACCAGAACGTTGATGATCCGGACAGCTGTTTCCAGGCGGTCCATGACCGTTTCCGGGAGCTGCCAGCCGAGCCGCAGGCACCACGCTGTCAGTGTCCGCCGGCCCGAGTAGTTGCCCAGCATCAACACCGGCCGCTGCGGCGGCGCGGCACTGACCAGCGCGCGGGCTGCCGTTGTCTTTCCCGCGCCGTCGATGCCGATAAACACGAGGAGCATGATGTCCTTCCGAGGATTACCTGACATTATCCACGGCGAGTCTGACTCGGCCCTGGGAGCTGCGGCGGAGATTGCTGCAAGCGCCCGACGCGGCACCGTTCAGGCTGGGAGGAAACGGAAGGTCCCGGCGACCGCATCGGAAACATCGAGCACCTCCTCCTCCAGGGTGAGTTTGGGGGACCGGTCACCCGTGTCGCGACCGGTCCGTCCTGCAGATGCACAGCACGGACTGGGAGCCGGGGGGCCGACGCATTCAGGATCGTCAGGCGGGACCGGGGCCGGGGCCGCGGCTCAGGAGATGGGCGGCATTGCCTCGAAGCGCAGCTTCGTACCGTTCCACTTCGGGTGTGTTGATCCTGTCGGCGGCAAGTTCCAGGAGCTCGGCAACGGCCTCGTCGCTCCGGGCGGCGGCATGGAGTGAGAGCGCCAGGAAAAGGCGCACCGAGTCCGACGCCGGGAACTGCGACCGCGCCCCGCGCAGTACGGCCAGTGAGTCTTCGTGCTCACCGAGGATCCTCAGGGTGCTCCCGTACTGCAGCAGGCATTTCCTGAGGGTCTCGCCGGTAAGCCCGGAACTCAATGCCCGCTCGTAGTATCCGCGTGCTGTTTCTTCGAGTCCTGCGGTGTCATAGACGCCTCCGACTTCGTACAGAACCGTTGGACTGGCCGGATATTTCTCCAGGAGCCGGAGGAAGTAATCGATGGTGGGCAGCATGTTCGACCGGTCTCGCAGCGCATAACCGTGCCTGACGGCGGCCTCGATCTCCATGTCCTGGGACTGTTCCATGACCTGATCCTAGTTGGGAACGAAAGACGCCCGAATGGTCGGTTGTGGTCTGATTGGTGATTGTGAATCATTCCGAGCGGCTGCTGAAAGCCTATGACCGGCAACTGCGCACCGACGCGGAGACGCCCAGCGCGATAGCCGTCGCGCGCCTGGGCCCTTTACGGCTGGTGACCTTTGCGGGTGGGCGGGGGTTCGTCACCTACCAGGACCTGGCCGGCGGAAGCGTGAAGACCATCGCCCGATGGGTGGTCAACACGCTCGCCCACTACCGTGAAGATCCGGAGATCACGAGGGTGGAGTGGAAGACCCGCGGCCATGACCACGCGCCCGGGCTCCATGACGCGCTGGTGGAGAACGGCTTCATGCCGGACGACACCGAATCGATCATGATCGGACGCGCGGAGGCGCTCTGTGTCGACGTGCCGCTCCCGGCCGGGGTCTCCCTGCGCCAGGTCACCGGGGAATCCGACATCCGTGCGATGAGCGCCATGCAGGACGAGGTCTTCGGCGACAGGATCTCCGACGAGTCGGCACGGGCGCTGCTGCGCCGCGCCGCCCTCAAGGACGGCATGGAACTGTGGATCGCCGAACACCAGGGCCAGATCGTGAGCGCCGGCCGCCTCGAACCCGTAGCTGGAACCGACTTTGCCGGCATCTGGGGCGGGGCGACACGGAGGCAATGGCGGGGACGGGGCATCTATCGGGCTCTCACGGCAGCGCGGGCGAGGTCCGCACTCGCGATGGGAAAAACCCTCATCCACAGCGATTCCACCGAGTACTCCCGGCCGATCCTCGAACGCTACGGATTGGTCAAGGTGTCAACCACAACGCCGTACCGCTGGCAACGGTGACCGGCTAGGAACCCACCAGGGGCATGGCGGCCGGCTCCAGGGTTGCGTCCTTGGCGGGGAAGGCCGGAGGATGCACGCCAGCCATTTCCTCCATGACACGGACAACCTGGCAACTGTAGCCGAACTCGTTGTCGTACCAGACATACAGGACGAGGAAGGTCTCATTGGAGATCGTCGCGAGACCGTCGACGATCCCGGCGCGGCGTGATCCGACGAAGTCGGTTGAGACGACCTCGGGGGAGGCGATGTAGTCGATCTGCTTGCGCAGGTCGGAGTGAAGCGACATGCCGCGCAGGTAGGCGTTCACCTCGTCCTTCGTCGTACCTTCGCGCAGGGTAAGGTTCAGGATCGCGATCGACACGTCGGGGGTGGGGACGCGGATCGAGCTGCCGGTCAGCTTCCCTTCGAGCTCGGGCAGGGCCTTGGCCACGGCCTTGGCCGCTCCGGTCTCGGTCAGCACCATGTTGAGGGCAGCCGAGCGTCCCCGCCGGTCACCACGGTGGAAGTTGTCGATGAGGTTCTGGTCGTTGGTGAACGAATGCACGGTCTCCACGTGGCCGTGAACCACGCCGAAGCGGTCGTTGATTGCCTTCAGGACGGGCGTAATTGCGTTCGTGGTGCACGACGCCGCCGTGATGATGGTGTCGTCGCCGCTGATGGTGCCGTGGTTGATGCCGTGGACGATGTTCTTCAGGGCGCCCTTGCCCGGGGCGGTGAGCAGGACCTTCGCCACGCCCTTGCTGCGCAGGTGCTGGGAAAGACCGTCGGCGTCGCGCCAGCGTCCGGTGTTGTCGACGACGAGGGCGTCGCGGATGCCGTATTGGGTGTAGTCGATGGTCGAGGGATCGTTCGAGTAGATCACCTGGATGGGGATCCCGTTCGCGGTGATGATCTCCGCCTGCTCATCCACCTGGATGGTCCCCTCGAAGGACCCATGCACGGAGTCGCGGCGCAGCAGGCTTGCCCGCTTGACGAGGTCGTTGTCGGACCCGCGGCGGACAACAACCGCCCGCAGGCGCAGGCCGTGCCCGCCGCCGGCCTTCTCGATGAGCAGGCGGGCGAGGAGGCGGCCGATGCGCCCGAAGCCGTAGAGGACGACGTCGGTGCTCGTCCTCTCGTCGCGCCCGCCCTTCCCCACGACATCGGCGAGCTCGTCCCGAAGGAACGCCTCGAGCGTGCGGCCGTCGGCCTCGCGGTCGAACTTCAGGCGCAACCGGGCGATGTCGATCGCCGCCGCGCCGAGATCGAGGCCGGAGAGGATCTCGAGCAGGGGAGCGGTGTCCTCCAGCCGGAGTTCCTCGTTGCTGATGCGACGGGCAAAACGGTGCGCCTTAAGGATGTTCATCGTCGACTTATTGATGAGGCTGCGCCCGTGAATGCTCGTGACAACGTTGTTCTCGCGGTACAGGCGGCCGATCACCGGAATCATCGCCTCGGCGAGCGCCTCGCGGCTCATCCAGGTCTCGCGGCTCGTGGTCGGGTCGTGATGCGTCAACTGCGTCCCTCACTGCGCCGGGTCGACCGGCACGGAATCATCCAGCCGGATGCGACGCAGGGATAGCGCCAGGCAACATTGACTGGTCGGTTACCTTCATTAGACCGTCTTTCCTGCGTGTCGGACAACTCCGTTCCCGGTAAGGACCACCAAGGACTGTCGGCGCGGCCGGTCAGCTGCTCCGGAGGCCTTTGATGCGCTCCCTTCGGTCAGTTGGTACGCGAGGCCAGCCCCCGGTGCGGGGTCCAGCCGACGGGGAGTGGTCCGCGGATGTCCGCCCTGCGCCGATCGGCGTCTGCCGACCAGCCCTGGGCGGCTTGCGCGCCGGGTTCACCAACCGACCCACGGGCCACTCTGAATCCGACATCCTCAAGTACCGCGTCGGGTGCACTGCCGCGGCGCACCGACGCCCGGCAGCTCCAGGGCTGATCGGCCCACCCTCCGCCGCGGATACTCCGGTAATCCCCATACCGGGCGGTATCGGCGTAGTCCCAGCACCACTCCCACGCATTGCCGATCATGTCGAACAGGCCGAAAGCGTTCGGAGCCTTGAGCGCCACCGCCCGGGGACCGTCGACCTGATCCTCAGCCGTCCACGCGATCTCCGACAGCGCGCCGTAGGTAGGGGTACGCGTTCCGGCGCGGCAGGACCACTCCCACTCCGCTTCGGTTGGAAGCCGAAAGCCGTCGGCGCTGACATCCCACGTAACGTCCCGGTCGCGGATCGCGTACGCCGGAACCATGCCGGCCGAGGCGGACATGTCATTGCACCACCGGACAGCTTCAAACCACGTCACGGGGTGGGCAGGCACATTCGCCGGGAAGGGCGGGGTGCTTCGGGTCTCCGCAGCCGCTGGCCAGTCGGCCCATGTGACCTCCGTCCGCCCGAGCTCGAACGGAATCAGCGGGACGTCGCGGATTGAACCGGACCGCGCATCCCGCAGTTCGAGGGATCCCCCGGGAATCGCTGCCATCGAGAAGGTCACGGCCGGCGCGGAGACTCGGGCTGGCCATGCCCCACGATACGGAGCTGAATCAGGGCGAGGTCGAGGATCGAGGTCGGCACCCCCAGCTGACGGGCACGGGCGGCGAAGTCCCCCACGAGATGCTCGGTTTCTCCGGCATGCCCGGCGCTGACGTCGCGGTACAGGGACGAGGTGAATACCGATCCCCGCTCCGTGAGCATGCCGATGGTTGCCTGGTGCTCGTGCTCGGGCACGGGAAATCCCGCAGCAGCAGCAACGGCCTCACACTCGCCGACGATCTTGAGCACTGCCTCCTCGCCGCCGGGAACCGAAAGAATCCCACCGATGTTGCTGCGGAAAAGGCAGGTTGCCACACCGGAGGCGACGATGAACGCCCATTTGTGCCACATGGACGCGGTGATGTCATCGGCCAGTGTGGTCTCGATACCCGGCACGGTCAGGGTGTCCAGGGCTTCGACGACCCGCGCTGTTCGCTCGCCCGAGAGTTCGCCAAGGGCCAAGGTGTTGATGGGCTTGAACTGCACGATGCGCCCGGACTCATCGACGGTGCTGACAACCCGGACGATCCCGCCCAGGACCTGGCCGGGGAAACGGCGCTCCAGTTCATCCATGTGCGCCATGCCGTTCAGGAAGGGTAGGACGAGCGTTTCGCTCGTCACGGCTCTGCCGATGCCCTCAAGAGCCGCGGTGAGGGCATCGGCCTTCACCGCGACAAGGATCAGGTCGAAGGGAGCGTCAAGCTGGTCGGCCGTGATGACCGGCGGGTGCAGGGTCACAGCGCGGTCCGGATCGACCACGGTCAGGCCGTGCTCCTTCAGTTGTGCTGCCCGGGCGGGACGCGCGAGAAAGGTAGTGTCGCGGCCCGCCTCGACGAGCCGGCCCCCGAAGTAACCTCCGGTGGCTCCGGGGCCGATGACGAGAATGCGCATAGTGGATTCCTAACCGTCCGAGCAGTTGCTGGGTTCTCGTTCCAACCCTAGGCCTCGAGTCACTTGAAGAACGATCTACTTGCTTTATCAATTGACTATCGATAGTTTTGCACTGAGATTCGGTCAAAGGAGATGAAATGGGAAAACTGACAGTCATCGCGCTGCGCATAGTCCTCGTGATGATGTTCGCCGGTGCGTTGTTCGTACAAGTCGTGATGGTGCCTCTGCTGGGGGTTGACCTGAGCGAGGCGGATCCGGACGTCGCGGCGATCCGTACCCCGCTCGTTGTCCTCACCGTTCTGGGCATCCTCGCGATTCAGGCGGCGATGGTCTGTGTGTGGGGACTCCTGACGATGGTGCGCCGGGGGACCGTGTTTTCGACCGATGCCTTCCGCCTCGTTGACGTCGTGATCGGCGCTTTTGCGGCGGCGTCCCTGCTGACATTCGGGTTGGGAGTTGCACTCGCTCCCGGGGAGGCCGTCGCTCCGGGCGTCGTCCTGCTGATCGGGGGAGTAGCGGTGATGATCGCGGCGGTGGCCCTGATCGTCCTGGTGCTGCGGGCGTTGCTCGCGCAGGCGGTAGCCCGCGACGTCGAGGCGCGGAACCTCCGCACGGAGTTGGACGAGGTGATTTGATGCCGATCGTTGTGCGCATCGACGTTGAGTTGGCCAAGCGGAAGATGAGTGTTGGTGAGTTCGCCGACCGCATCGGGCTAACGCCGGCGAACGTGGCGGTGTTGAAAAACGGCCGCGCCAAAGCCGTCCGATTCACTACGCTGGAGGCCATGTGCAGGGTTCTTGGTTGTCAGCCCGGTGATCTGCTGGAGTGGGTCGATGACGTGGACGAGCATGCCGGTCCTGGTCATGCGGAGCGCCCGGCCACTGTGCGGGGGCCGGGAGGCGGACAAGGCCAATGACGGACGTTGCAGGGCGGGCAAGGTGCTACGGTGACGTGCCGGCTGCGGATGACATGCTGCTACCCACGCGCGTTGACACAGTGGCAATCAGGCGGAACTGATGCCGGCGCTGAAGGCATTCATCCCTCCACGTCCGCCGGCAGGACAAAGCGGAGACCCCGGCATTTTCGGCCCGGCGTCGGCGGCGTGGCGTATCGGGCGTGAGCGCATTCTCCTCGCGGCGGGTCCAGCCGCCCTGCTGCTCCAGGTAGCCCACCCACTCGTCGCCGAAGGCGTACGGGCGCACAGCAATTTCGCGACCGACCCCCTGCGCCGGCTCCGCGGCACGCTTGACGCCGTCCTGCACGTCACGTTCGGCGACCATGCCCAGGTTCATGCCGCCGCCAGTCGCGTCGGACGCCGGCATCGGCGCGTCCGCGGCACCCTACCTGCCGCAACCGGCCCGATACCGGCGGGTACGTCGTACCGTGCTGACGATCCCGAGCTCGCACTCTGGGTCTTCGGAACCCTGGTGTGGACGTCGATCGCCGTCACCGACAAGTTCGTCCGCTCGATCCCGGCGGCGGAATGCGACGAGTACTACCGGGACATGACCCGGATGGCTCACCGCTTCGGGGTCCCAGCATCGATTCTGCCCGACGGATATCCCGGATTGGAACGCTACATGGAAGACCAGATCCGCGACGGGCTCACCGTCGGTGCGACCGCCGCGCTGCTGGCGAAGCAGATCCTGTCTCCCAGTCCGCCGATCCTGACCCCGCTCGCCCGTCCCTTTCCCGCGCTGCTCGCAGCCGGCCTCCTGCCACCGGCCGTGCGGGATGGTTACGGGCTCTCCTGGCGACGCCGGGATCAGGCAGCCTTTGGCGCGGCCCGACTGGCAACCCGCAACGCACTGCCTTTGCTGCCGGCCCGGCCTCGGTACTGGCCCCACTACCTCGTCGCCTTGAACCGCGTCCGGGGGTAATGCGGCCAGGACCGGCGCTCTAGAAGCTGAGCCGGCTGGTTCCCGTGGTGCCGTCCCGGTAGGTCACTTCAACCTCAAGCCCTTCCGTTGCTGCGTTTTCGAGTTCGTCACCGGGCAGCCAGAGGGCGAACCGTCCCTCGGATACGGTGGCGGCCACCTCCTTGTGGGTGCGGCTCTCATAACTGACTCCAGCGACGTCGGAACCTGCCGAGCCGGCCGCCAAGGAGATATCGCCCGCTTTCATCGTGCCGGTGCCCAGATCCGAGGCGGTGAGGTCGCGGGGGCCAGGAGCGGCGTAACCGGTCGGTCTTCCCACCGAGCCGATCATTCCGCTGTCGAACGGGTGGGTCGAGTCGTCGGTGATGCACATTGCCGAGAACCCATCGGTTCCGGCAAGGACGACAGTGGTCCAGGCGCCGCGGCGTTCAGCGATCGCCAGCGTGGCAGTCTCGACGTCGTGGGCGTACATTCCGCCGCCTGTGTCCTTTTGGGATGCGCGGCACGCTGCTGCGGCGGTGCCTTGTTCCTGCTCCGTCATGCCGGCAGGTAGCGGCGTCCAGGTGGCGAATGCCGGGTCGCCGCCGTTCAGGGACGGCAGGGCGATCAGGCCGGCAGTTACAGCGGCTGCCGCCCCGAGGATCACGGCGGCCCTGCGGCCGGTCCGGGCCGGGCTCCCTTGGGAGCGCCGTCGTCCGGCAGTGGCCGACGACCGGGGGCCCCGTGGAAAGGATGTTGGGTCGGTGGCAAGGATGTGCCGAAGATCGGCATGGGCCCGTTGGGTGTCTGCGGTGGCGCCGTGGTGGCGGGCGGCGTCGAGCGATCGAAGCGTTGTGTCGATGTCCAGGGTGCGGGTCATGATGCGGTTGTCCTTCCAAGGACGGCGGCCGGCGTGGGGGAGGGCTGGGGTAGGGCTTCGAGGAGGAGTCGGAGTGCCCGGCGGGCACGGCTTAGTCGTAGGCGGAACGCGACCGGCGAGATGCCGAGCACTGCCGCTGCCTGCGGTGCCTTGAGCTCTTCGAAGACCGCGAGTCCGAGCGCCTCCTGGTGGACCTCGGAAAGGCTGCGCCACGCTCTGCCCAGGTCCACGCGGCTCACCACAAGGTCGGCGTCCGAGTCGAGAGAGGGCACCGTTGCGGCATCTGCGAGGCGCACACCCAGTGCCTGGCGACGCTGCTCTCCCCGCTGGGCGTTCAGCAGGATGTTCCGGGTGATGCCAAAAACCCATGCCCTGGCGTCCTCTGGGAGGCGCGGCAGTTCGTCGAGCCGTCGCCACACAACAAGGAACGCGTCAGCGACCACGTCTTCGGCGTGGTCCGGGTGGGCGCGTCGTTGCACAAACCTGAGCAGATCGGGATAGACCGTCCCGTAGAACGACCTGAAGGTGTGCTCCCGCTGCGGAAGCTCCGAGAAATGCCTCATGCACTGTACCTGTCCGCCACCTGGCCAAGTGTGTCGCCTGGTGTGTCAGAACAGGGCGGAGAAACCGCCGTCGGCCTTAAGCAGTTGCCCGGAGACCCATCGTCCTTCCTTCGAAACGAGGAACGAGACGACGCCCGCGATATCGCTGGGAGTACCCAGGCGTCCCAAGGGATGTTGAGGGGTCAGCTCGACGCGCAGCTCCTCGCTCATCCAGCCGGTATCGATCGGACCCGGGTTGAGCACATTCGCTGAAAGGCCCCGGGGTCCGAGCTCGCGGGCGGCGGAAATCACGATGCGGTCGAGCGCCCCTTTTGAAGCTCCGTAGGGCAGGTTGCCGGTGGTGTGGTCGCTGGTGAGGGCGACGACTGCCCCGCCTACAGAGGGAAGCTGGCGGGCAAAGGCGGCGATCAGCAGCAGACTCGCACGGGCGTTGACCGCCACGTGCATATCAAAGCTTTCCGCCGTGGTGTCCAGGATCCCCGACTCCACGTCGTGCGCGTGGCTCAGGATCAGCGCCGTGACCGGGCCGTGGTTGCGTGTGACAGTCCCGATCAACTCCTCGGGGCCGGTCGGCACGGAAAGGTCGCAGGGGTAATCGGTGCCTTTGAGGTCGCTGGTGACGACATTCCATCCATCGGCGACGAGCCGCGGGGCGATCCCTGCGGCGATGCCGTTACTGCGGGCGGCTCCGGTGATCAAGGCAAGAGGCATGCCCCAACACTAGGTGAGCCACCGGGCCGCTGCCCGTAGCTCCGTGATGTTTCCGAACAGCCTCTGGGTCATCAATATGAGTCGGACGTCGAGTAGACCTTGAATGTAACCGGCTGCCGACACGACGCAGGAAGCGATGATGCCAGCCCGGCGTCATCGCTGTAGCCGCCCCCAAGTGAGACTTCCTGATTCACGACAATTGTCGCGAAGCCCATATCGATGGCATCCGGATCAGCTGGGTCGGGAACCGTACCTGCGGGGAACTGGAGATTGAATGTCGTGCCATCCTTGGCCTGCCCCTGCACGCAGTTCGCGGCATCGAGGACGAGGGTTCCTTCAAACAGTGCCTCTGGTCCGGATTTTCCGTCGCGTACTTCCGTAGAAACGAGCAGAACCCGAGTGGTGGCCACAGCTTCCGACGATGGTTCGACCGCGGTGCAGGCCGGAACGCAGACGCCGGCAGCGACGCCAACCGCGACGAGGAAGAGCATCGGCCGCGTCACCGTGATGCCCTAGCCAAGTGGTTTCCCATACACGGGACTGTCCAGACGGTTCCGTTGAACTGACCATTGCGCAGCCGACCCGAGGGCGGCGACAATCACGGCGAGGACTACGAGGGAAAGCGATCCTCCCTGGAGGCCGAGCGCACTGACGAAAACCTGTGCGCCGTATTCCGCCATCTCGTCGGGAGAGGGAGCGAGCACACGGGTTCCCGCGGCTGCACTGATGCCCGCGAATGCCGCGGGCCCAACCCACAGCAGGAGCAAGCCGGTGATCGACGCAAAGGCCCTGCCGATCGTGTTGAAACCGCACCACACCAAAATGAGGCCGACGACGACGGCGGGGGCCCACCGGACCGCGCCCAGAAGCATCGACTGCGTATCCGTCGAGACGGATCCGAACGGAAGCACGATTCCGCCCAACCACGCACCCGACATCACTCCGGCCATGCTCATGCCGATCACCGCCCAGGCCGCAGGAGCCCGGGCAATGAGCAACAGGACAAGAATCCCCGAGAGCATTGCAGCGACAGTCCCCGCGATCAACGCATAAAGGTAAAGGTCCGCGATGGGGACTTTCCTCAGCCCGGCCGAGACAGTCAGCGCGCTTTGAACAGTCACGACCGTCTGAAGCGCCACCACGCCAGGCGCGACCGCGCTGAGTTTCAGGCGCCGTCCGTGTGCTGGCGCTCGCCGAACTGCGCACCCTGCAATCGCCGAGCCCGTGATGACCACCGCGGCAAGGAGGATCAGCGCGTACTGGCTGAAAGGCAGGAACGTCACCGGCATGTCCTCAGGCGGCGTCGCGGTCGCCCACAGATTCTGCAGCGGAAGGCGCATGCCGGTGATCAGCCAGGGCAGCAGGCCGAGGGCAGCAGAGGCCAGCCCGACCATCAAGCTTGGAACGGGGTGTATTTCTTTGAGGCTCGGGGCCAGGCTCCGGGCATCTTCCACAGTTTGCACGTCGTCAGCCTAGCCCCCACTTGTCACCTGCGGCGGGAGTGTGCCGGCGGACCGCAGCCAGTCCTCCACGAACGGCTGCGGGGGTTGACGTGGGCTCCTAGGATGACGGAATGGAGGAGTACACCCGCACACCAATAACTCCGCCCACCTTCCGGGATGCCGACGGATTGGTCATCGCGTATGGGAATCGGTGGCACTCGAGAGGGGGGCCACCAGATGACAGTTACAGCCGGATCAGCAATATCGCGCGCTTCGCGCAGCTGCAGCAGGTCACAGGAGAACTGATCGCGTACCTGCTCCGCAATTACGACGTCGAAAGGGCAGCGACGGACGGACAAGAATTCGGCTACTACCAGCCCGCAATCCCCACGGAGCTGCTCAGGCTGGTCCCGGCGGATCCCGCTGCTTCCCCGATCACCTTCGTCACATCGGCCGCAGGGACCACGATTCACTGCGGAACGCTGTTCAATGAGGCGTTTCCTGCGTGTGCTTGTGATGCCTGTGACGAAACCCTCGAGGAAGCAGCATCAGCGATGGAGCGGACGGTTTTCGCGGTCGTGGGCGGTGGGTTGCGGGAAGCCGTGGATCTGCGCGACCCCCTGCCGGTGTGGAAGGAGCTTCGAGGGGCCGACGGGACGTGTCAGAGCAACGGCAGGCTTGAGGACCTTCCCGAGGGTTGGCAGGAGCTTGCCCGAGCAATGGACAGTGAACCCGTCGCCCGGCACTGGGCGGCGTGGCCCGAGCGCGGGCTCAAGCGCTAGGAGGAAACCGAACCGGGGTGGAGGGTGCACACTGTTGGCGCGCTCGCCGTCATATGCAAAGCGGGTGCTGAGATGAACTGTCGAGATTGGATGAAGGGCAGGAGACCAATGACCAAGACCAGCAGATGGCGTAGCCGCAGGCCCACCGCACAGACGAGACGTTGACAGCTGATGATCGCCATGGCGGAACCGGAGGGCTGCGGCAACGCCCCACGCCATCTGGTCATCCGGGAAATCGTGCTCGCATTCGCCGAGGTCAACGCTCCACAACTCGATAGACTGCTCGCCGACAAGGTGAACTGGGAAATTCCCGGTGGTGAGGCGATCGAAGGAGTGGCCGGCGTGACCGACAGGCTCTCCGGGCAGACCCAAGTGGACCACATTGAGCTGAGCTCGATCCTCACCCACGGCAGGGAGGGCGGCGTTGACGGCGTGATCACCTTCCGCAATGGGACCAAGCAGGCGTTCTGCCACGTGTTGCGGTTCGCGTCCGCGGCAAAAACGGCCAAGGTCACCACAATCAGGAGCTACCTGATCAATCTGTAGGTCCGAGAGCCATCCAAATGCGGCGTTGTGGCCCGGCGAGTATGCGCTTCCCGGGACCCGCCCCGGGCTAGGCTGACTTAGTGCCATTTGCCATCCGCCCCGACAGGACAGACTTCACCGGTGCCGGCGTGTTCGGCCACAGGGCTCGCATCAAGGCCTTCACCTCCATCGCCGGCGCCCTCCTGGCCCTGGGCACGGCCGCCTGCACTCCGGTGCCGGATGACGTGGCTGCAATAGGGCAGAACCCGGCACCCGCCGAGAGCCCTTCCGCGGCCCGTGAGAGCGATCCCGTACCGCCGGTCACTCCTGGCATCTCGAACCCGTCAGCGCCGGCCGCCCTTGACGCACTGGAGGCGCGTGCGGTCAAGGGCCGCGCCCCAAAAACCGGGTACGACCGGGATCAGTTCGGGCCTGCCTGGGCCGATGTGGACCGGAACGGATGCGACAGCCGCAATGACGTCCTGGCACGGGATCTGACTGGGGAGACCTTCAAACCCGGTACTAAGGACTGCGTTGTCACCGCTGGCGTCCTCGCCGACCCCTACACCGGCAGGAGAATTGATTTCGTGAAGGGCGGCGACGCCCTCGTGGATATTGATCACGTAGTGGCGCTCGGCAACGCCTGGGTGACCGGCGCCCAGCAGCTCTCTCCCGGGGTCCGCCGGGACTTCGCCAACGATCCGCTGAACCTGCTCGCCGTCCACGGGCCGGCGAACCGCCAGAAGGGCGACGCTGACGCCGCCACATGGCTGCCCGCCAATAAGGCGTTCCGCTGCGAATACGTGGCACGGCAGACCGCGGTGAAGGCCAAGTACCAACTGTGGGTGACCGCGGCAGAGCGGGATGCCATCGCCAAGGTTCTCGCTTCGTGCCCTGACCAACCGCTTCCCGAGGATTCTCAGAGCGTCTCCGCTGTCCCGCCGCCGCCGGGCACGCCTGTTGAATCCCCACCGGCACCTAAGCCTCCCGTCGGAGAGGCGACCGCCACGGAGGCCCCACCGTCAGGCCATGTCTCCTATGCCAGCTGCGCCGAAGTCCGGGCAGCGGGGGCCGCTCCGATCCGCGCGGGCGACCCGGGATTCGACGCCAAGTTTGACCGAGACGGTGACGGAGTCGGTTGCCAGTCCTAATGTAGGCGAAGGGCACTCTCTTGGTTGTGCTCGGCATCACACATCCGGCATCCGGAGGGTGCGGGACCTTCGGTCCATGGAACCGCCCGTCCGTGCCGTTTCGGCGGATTACTTTCCCTGCGGCATGATGGCCGGATGGGGGAGATGGATGGAAACACGCGCATGAGCCAGCACTTCGGCCACGGGGCAACCAGAGCACTTCAAGGTGCAGCGAGGCAGGAAAACAACGTCAGCCTCAAACAGGCGTGGTGGGCACTGCTGTTTGTGGTGCTCTATGTCGCGGCGTTCGTCGGTGCGGTGCTGGCAGCCGGGCTGCTCGACCTGGTGGACGTCACATCGGGTACTTCCATCGTAGTGTTCCTTGCGGGAACCACAGCGCTGATCATCCTCGCTCTGTACCTGCATTTGATTCGAAGGAACCGCCTGAGACTCACCGATCTGGGTTTCCGGCGGCCGACGCCGAGGATGTTCCATCTGCTCTGGCAGATCCCCGTCTCGATCCTGACCGCCGGAACGCTGCAGGTCCTTTTCCTTTCTGCTCTTGTCCCGCTGGGCGTCGACACTTCAGCTGCCGGGTCATCAGGCGGCCCCTTTGCTGACCTCCCCGCTCTGCCCCCAGGGGTCGTCATCCTCGCCGCCGTCGTAATTGCTGTCCTGACGCCGCTGTGGGAGGAGATGCTGTTCCGGGGTGCTTTCCTCAGCGGTTTCTCGCGGCGGTTCAAGCCCTTCGCAGCCGTCGTGCTCTCCGCAGTGCTCTTTGCCGCTCTCCATTTGGCGATCCTCAATTTCGTCCATCTCTTTGTGCTCGGTGTGGCCCTGGCGCTCCTGCGCCGGTTCCACCAAAACCTCTGGGCGCCCATCCTGCTTCACGCGGCGAACAACGCGCTAGTCATTCTGATCGTGTTCACTGTCGCCTGAGCTGTCACGAGGACGGGCGGGTGCTGGATGGTGGTGCGGACAGGCTTCCCCGCGGCGAGCCTGTGGTGAATACGATGGGGAAGTGGATGCACCAAGTGAAGTCGTTCCTTACAGGCCGTCGTGGCCGGTCGACTTCCGCGAGCTTGCAGACTACCTGCTGCCGTTTCTCGCCGGGGTGCCGCACCGGATCGAGCATGTCGGGAGCACCAGCGTTCCCGGACTCGATGCCAAGCCCATCATCGACATCGACGTCGTCGTGCCCGAAGCAACTTTCGTTGCTGACGGTGTCGCCGCCTTTACCGCGGCCGGTTACGCGCACCGGGGCAACCTGGGCGTCAAGGGACGTGAGGCGTTCGACGTGCTCCCAGGTTTCGCCTACCACCACCTGTACCTGGTCGTGGCCGGCAGCGTTCCGCATAACGACCATGTCGACCTCCGCGACTACCTCCGGGCCAATCCCGGAAAGGCAGACCGGTACGCCGCCATCAAACGGGAACTGGCCCCACTGCTCATCGTCGACCGGCAGCAGTACGTCGACCGGAAGAGCGCCATCGTGACGGACCTTCTGATGCGGGCCCGCGCCCAGGGAGAAGCGGCAACGTGACCGCAAGAATCCCGAAACTGCGTGAGGTCAGGGGGTGTGAAGATTCTGACGAATCATCGAGTAAAGAAGCATGTCGCAGCGCTTTCCCTCGATCTCCTGGTGGCTTCGCAGGAGTCCCTCACGGAGATAACCCGCGCGCTCAGCGGTCTTGATCGATGCCGCGTTCCACGGTTCGATATAGAGCTCCACACGCTGCAGTGTGGGTATCGTCCAACCGAAATCGGTCACCGCCCGCAACGCATCCGTAGCGAAATCCTTACGACGGAAAGATGGGGCAATCCCATACCCGATTTTCGCTCGGCCATTAGCCAATTCACGCACCCATAGCCCAATTGAGCCAACGCACAGCCCGTGCGCGCGGTCGACGACGGCGAATGAGAATCCCGCCCCCTCGTCATATCGGGATTGCTGCCGTTCCACCCAGAGGTGGGCCTGATGCATCGTGGCGTCCAGGGGGAGTGAACCGATACTCGATACGTAGGGATCACTTGCCAGATCCACGGCCATGGCAGCGTCATTGCTACGGAACCGCCGCAGCATCACAGACCCGTGAGCCGGGTTCGTGGTTGGCCAGGGATGAAAAAATGGCGGATCGATCATGCCCAAAGTGTGTCAAGAATCGAAATTCGAGTGTGGGTCACCCACATGGAACTGGACGAAATCCACCACGTCACCGCCGCTGATGCCGGGGTAGTGGTGGGCGAGTCCTTGTTGGAGTGCTAGGACAGAGGAGGCACCTTCAAGTTGTGCGTGCTCCTCGGTCAGCTCTTCCAGGCGCAGCGATCTAATGCTCTCAATGACTCCGGGCAACCGCCGGTACCCGTTGTCGTCCTCGAAGAGGAAGAGTGCCGGACCGACTTCGATTGGATCGCGGTACCGGGTGGTTGCGGTTTTCACACCCTGCTCAACTTTGTCGTAATAGGCGCAGTTGAAACGTAAAAACCGCCCGGGCGCGGCGTCGGGGTGTCGGAAGGTGAAGGGCAGCAATTCACGTACAGGCCGGGTGTCGGGTCCATCATCGGTGGGAACGATGATGATGCAGTCGGGGTGAAGATCCACAAGGGTTTGCCGGCAACGCCCGCAGGGCGCGATGACACCGCGGCCCTCGCTGCCTACTGCCACCATCGTCGTGAGCGGACCTGCGTCCGCGGTCGCTGCTGCACGGAGGACGACGAGCTCGGCGCAGGGCCCGCCGGTGAAGTGATACACATTCTTGCCCGTGTATATTCTCCCGAAGGTGTCCATCGCTGCCGCAGCGACGGTGTGGTTGGGATCTTCACCAATATGGGCAATCAGGTCATTGGCGGCCTTCAATACGCGCTTCTCCTGGGCGGTCAACATCGCTTTATTCTTGCAGACAAAGCTCATGAGGGCGCACTATCAATTGCCCGAGGAAGCAATTCAACCTTGAGGGGAACTAATCGGCGCCGATTGAATATGCTCAGTTCAATATGACGTAGGGATTGCCACGGATGATAGGTCGCATTATTGGTACTAAGACCCGGCATTGTGTGGAAGCACTTGGGCGGTTGAGGATGGGCGGCCTTCTCGAATTATCCCGCGATGGAAAGCGCCTGCCCAACCACCGGGAACCGCGGCTCTCGCAGTGATGTCGTTATCAGGATTGCCAGACTGCACATCCGGTACGCAGTCAACCGCCGGGCTGAGAACTAGGACAAGTGTTGACACCTCGTTTACCACGGACCAATCTAAGGGCAGGGCCCGGCATCGGGAGGCGACGTGGAGCCATCTACAAAGGATGCGGCAACCAAGACAGCTTGGATAACAGGCGGGTTGGCCTTGGCCGGCACGGTGATAACGGTGCTCTTCACCAGCGGGGTTCTTGGGCCGGGGGAGCCACCGCCTCCGGCTCCAGCAACCTTTGCCGCCGTACCGACGACACCATCACCTGAACCGACAACTGCCGAACCGACGACACCATCACCTGAACCAACTACACCATCACCTGAACCGACGCCTATCGTACCCGCAGGAGTCGAAGGACACTGGATGGGTGGGGGCTCAGTGTCAGAGAACTTTCATCTGACCATCGCGAGCGACGGAACCTGGACATTGATCGACGGGAACAACGTTCAAGCGGGTCACGTGGATGAGGGGAAAGTGGTTTTCAACGGTTCGCAGGCGGTCTTCTACTACAACGACGGAAGCACTCCGCTCGTCGTCGATTGGACGATGGCTGAAACCCCGACGAACACCGTCTTGCATCTGGGAACCTACACCTACACCAGACGGTAGCCGTACGGACGGTTGAGCGCGGCTACCGCAGTACTTGAGAACGCGCTGTCGAGTGAGATCCTTCGCATCCGACCGGGAAATGTGTAATCGGATTCTGACGACAGGCCAGAGCCTCCAGGTACTGTCCCGGAATCTTCGAACAGAGGGGTGCCAGTGGGATCAGGACAGTTGAGTCAGCCCGAGGATCCCTAGGCCGGTTTTGCCACCGGTCATGCTAATCCTGTGGTCCACTTCACCCCATCAGCTCGGTCCGCGGCGGGATGCTGCCCGCCGCGGTTGTGACTCTTAGCCGTTGGCGTGGCGCCGGTACGCGAGCCGTCGGCGCCACTCGCGGACGGCCCAGAAGGCGACGATGAGCGAGAAGGGCACCAGCAGGAGCATCAGGTAGAGCCCGGCCAGGGTCACCAAAGGCGAGTGGAATCCTCGGAGGAATCCGAGGCCACCGAAGGATCCGACAACCCAGAAAATGAGGACGGCCAGGAGTGCTCCGGCGGAAGGGAGAAGGTCACGGTTTTTGTTTAGCCACTGCATTGGGTTCCTCAAAGACGGATTATCGCTACTTCCATTGTCCGGATGGGTGGTGCTTTCTCCGCTTTGGGCGCGTATTGGTTAAGTCACATTGACAAGACAGGCCGTGCCGCCCCGTCCGATCTCCAGCTTGCGGTGTGCGATGCAATACTTCGAGCATGGACCTCGTGCAGGAAGACCGCGGACAGCGGTTCGCAGGTATCTGGGCGGGCTCCTCGTCGGTTGTTGCCTCGGCGGCCACCGTGGGTATTCTCTCGGTTCTGTTAATGCGCGGGCTGGCCACCGTGCCGGAAATTCAGGTCCTTCCCCTGGTTGTTGCCGCCCAGATTTCGGTGTGCGCTTTGGTGCTTGGGCCGGTGTGGCGAAGCGTGTCGTGGAAGCTGGTGGCCGGATGTATCACTCCGGGCCTTCTCCTGGACGCGGTCTGGGCCGGTGGGGGAGGGTTGTGGCTGGTTTCTGGTTGGTGGGTCTACCGGCGTGGATTGTGTTGTGCCAGCGCTTGAGCGGCTATGGGCGCCGGAAAAGAGCCGCGGAGTTGCTGGGGTCTTATCGACCACGCTGGTCGTACTCGTTCTGGCACAGCCGGAATGCGACTGGGGAACGGCATGGTCCTATGTCGGAGCAGCGGTCACCGGGGTCCTGATCCCCGCTCTGTACGCTGGCCGCAAACCAGCAGGACTTGATGAGGATTGATTCGAAGGCGAGGACTCGGTGACAACCGGACACATGAGCGCCTACTGCGTAAGGGCGGGGGAGCAGCCGGGGGATTGGCAGGTCCGATGCGAGACTGGACCGCAGCGACAGCACACTGAACCAGGGGGATAAGTGGCGGGCACCAGCAACAAGAGGGCAGAGCGGCCAAGCCGCTGGGTGGCGGCGGAACGGCGGTCCGCCGAGATCAGGGACAACGGTATTGGGGAGGCGCTCCGGATCTATTACACCCGGTATCTGGCGGTCGGCGTGCCGACTCTCCTGGCGCTGGGTACCGCCGGCGCTTATCTGCTGTTCGATCGCGGGAGGAGCCAGTGGATCTGGCATCTTCAGTTCGGAGTGTTTCTAATGTTCTTGGGGTGCTGGATTGGGGGATGGGCTTACAACTCCAAGCGGATGAGGCCCACAGTCGAATCGGGGTGGGGAAAGGTGATGATCGCGCTGAACAAAACCGATCAGAAGTCCGTGCGCCGCCAGATTGCGGGCCAGGAGCCTATTGACCGGGAGCACCTGACGGTGGTCCGGGCAGCCGCCGTCCAACTGCGCGAGGAGACCGCCACCGTTCTCCTTTACCTGCCGTGCTCGGTGGTCTATTTCGCACCCGTGACCCGGGTGTGGTGGTACGCGATCCCCGCCGGCATTCTCATGCTCGCATTTGCCTACTTCCAAGTCAGGGATTTCCTCCGGCTGGGACGGTTCCTTCAGGAGACCGACGGTCTCACCTGAAAGTGTAGAACCGGCGTGTTCGGTCCGCGGTCGCACTAGCTAAAGGATTGACTCGCCCGAGCCGATGGCTAGGAACGATGTCATGCTCTTCGAGACGATGATGCAATCTTCGTCCCAACACATGACACCTCCACTTCCAGGAGCCCATGGGTGTTGAAGGTACTGGTGCAGCCACAATTCGTCCGTGGTTGGCGAACTGATTTGAAGCTGGCGGTAGCGGGCCAGCCGTTCCCGGCCCGCTACCGGTCTTTGCGCAGCCAGTCAGCCCGCGGGCTGGTGCTGCTTGGTCTGGGGCGTCCAACGGACGTGTGTTGGCAGGTCATCCGCCAACGGGTCCCTGACCAGTGACAGACGCGGGCGGATGGCGTCGGTGCGCGCCGATGGCGGTTTGCGTCGGCCCGCCTTGAACTGGACGGGCCACTCGGTTCCGGGGCCGCGGTACTCCTGTTCAGCGGCCGCGTGGAGAGTCCATTGAGGGTCGTACAGGTGCGTCCGTCCTAATGCGCAAAGGTCTGCGCGGCCTGCGAGCAGGATCGAGTTGACGTCGTCATAGGTCGAGATCGCTCCTACAGCGATCACTGCTGCACCGGCCTCCTTCGCCACCGAGTGCCGTATGACGTCCGCGAACGGGGTCTGGTAGCTGCGTCCGAACTGAGGCTTCTCGTCCTTGGCAATCTGGCCGCTGGACACGTCGATCCCATCGGCCCCGTGGGTAACGAAGGCACGCGCGATTTCTGCGGCTGCTTCCACTGTGTTGCCGTCGGGTAGCCAATCCACCGCGGAGAGGCGCACGAGGATGGGTTTGTCCGCTGGCCATTCCTGGCGGATGGCGTCGAAGACTTCGAGCGGGTAGCGCAGACGGTTCTGGAGGGAACCACCGTACTCGTCGCTGCGGCGATTGGAGATCGGGGAGAGGAAGGAGGAGAGCAGGTAGCCGTGGGCTGCGTGGACCTCGAGCAGATCGAAGCCGGCTTCCGCGGCCCTGCGGGTGGAGGCAACGAACTGTTGCTTCACTTCGTCCATGGTTGTCCGGTCCATCTCGCGCGGGGTGGCGCTTCCCTTTCCGTAGGGAACAGGGGAGGGGCCGAAGGTCTCCCAGTTTCCCTCAGTGAGTGGTTCATCCATGCCGTGCCACATGAGGCGGGTAGAACCCTTGCGGCCTGAGTGTCCGAGCTGGACTCCGATGGCGGCATTGGACTGGGTATGAACGAAGTCAGTGATCTTCTTCCAACTGTCGCGTTGCTCGTCCGAGTACAGGCCCGTGCAGCCCGGAGTGATGCGACCGACGTCGGAGACGCAAACCATTTCGGTCATGACGAGCCCGGCGCCGCCCAGAGCCTTGCTGCCGAGATGGACCAGGTGGAATTCACCCGGCACGCCATCGACTGCCGAGTACATGTCCATCGGCGATACCACGATGCGGTTCTTCAACTGCAGGTTGCCGATGCTGTAGGGCTGGAACATGGCCGGCGTGGTTGATTCGAGTCCTTGTGCCCGTGCGAATGCCTCGTCCACTTCGGCTGTGAAGTCCGGGTCGCGCAGCTTGAGGTTTTCGTAGGTGATGCGCCGTGAGCGGGTGAGCAGGTTGAAGCAGAACTGCGTGCGTTCCTGGTCCTTGTATTGGCCGATTGTCTCGAACCATTCAAGGGAGGCTTGTGCTGCGCGTTGTGTGGATTCAACGACCGGGCGGCGTTCGGTTTCGTATGCCTCGAGGGCGTGTTCGATGTCCGTGTGCTCATGCAGGCATGCCGCCAGGGCCAGGGCGTCTTCCATCGCCAGCTTTGTGCCCGAGCCGATGGAGAAGTGTGCGGTGTGTGCCGCGTCGCCGAGGAGGACGATGTTGCCGTGGCGCCAGTTTTCGTTGCGGACAGTGGTGAAGTTGATCCATTTCGAGTTGTTCGTGAGGACCTTATGACCCTCCAACTCTTCGGAGAAGATCTCGCGGAGTCTGTCCACCGACGCGTCGTCACTGACGCCGGGCGGGAACTGCTGGGACTCGCTCGCATCGAAGCCGGCGCGCCGCCATACGTCTTCGTGCATCTCCACGATGAAGGTGGAGCCTTGATCGGAGTAGGGGTAGCCGTGGATCTGCATGACTCCCCACTCGGTCTCCTTGACGAAGAACTTGAACGCTTCGAAAACGAGATCAGTACCGAGCCACATGTATTTCGATTCGCGGGGGTCCAGGCTTGGACCGAAGGATTCGGGGAACCGGTTCCGGATGGCGGAGTTCAGGCCGTCTGCCGCGAGCACGAGGTCGTACTCGGCGGAAAGCTGTTCGACGTCGGGGGCCATGGTGCGGAAGCGAAGGTCGACATCGAGCTGCTGGCACCGCTGCTGCAGGATTTCCAGCAGCTCCTTGCGGCTCATCGCAGCGAAACCCTGACCACCGATGGTGGTCATCTCGCCCTTGAAGTGGATGTCGATGTCGGTCCAGCGGGCGAAGCGCGCGGCCATGCTGGCTGCGACGACCGTGTCGGCATTTTCGATGCCGCCGAGGGTTTCATCACTGAACACGACACCGAACCCGAAGGTGTCCTCGGCGGCGTTGCGTTCCCAGACCGTGACGTGGTGTGCGGGATCGAGCTGCTTCATCAAGGCGGCGAAGTAGAGCCCGCCCGGGCCTCCGCCAACGATCGCGATCTTCATGTCGGTTTCCCTTTTCTTGACGTTAGGACGTGTGGAGTTCGGCCGGCGGAGTTGATTCCTCCGCGAGCTGCTGACGCAGCCGGAAGTGCTGGAGCTTGCCGCTGGGATTGCGGGGCAGGTCGTCGACGAACCGAATGTCGCGCGGATATTTGTAAGGGGCGATAGTTTGCTTGACGAAGTCCTGGATTTCGCGCCGCTTCGCGTCGTCCCCCTCGACGCCCTGGCGTAGAACGACGAAAGCGCAGACGATGTTGCCCCGCTCGGGGTCCGGACGTGCGACGACGGCGGATTCGACGACGTCAGGATGTTGATTGACGGCGATTTCGACCTCGGGTCCACTGATGTTGTACCCGGCCGAGACGATCATTCCATCCGTGCGGGCCTGGTAGTAGAAGTAGCCGTCCTCGTCTTTGAGGAAGGTGTCACCAGTGACGTTCCACCCGTTGACAACATAATTGAGTTGTCGTGTGTCGTTGAGGTACCGGCACCCGGTGGGACCGATGACGCCCAGGCGTCCGATGAGTCCCGGTCCGAGTTCCTGTCCGTCGTCGTCGAGGATCGTTGCCCGATATCCCGGGACGGGTTTTCCTGTCGCCTCCGGTCGGATGTCACCCACGGCCGCGGAGATGAAGACGTGCAGCATTTCGGTGGCTCCGATCCCGTTGATGAGTTCAAGCCCGATTTTCTCCTTAACTTCCCGCCAGGTCTGGACAGGCAGGTGCTCTCCTGCGGAGACGGCGATCCGCAGGTTCTTCAGGAGACCTTCCTGGCCTTCCTTGAGGATGGCGCGGTAGGCGGTCGGTGCAGTGAACAGCACGCTGACTCCCCGGTCATGGACAAGCCGGGCGAGCTCGAGCGGTGCGCTGCGCTCGGTGAGCAGGGCCGAAGCACCAAAGCGCAGCGGAAAGACGACGAGCCCGCCGAGGCCGAAAGTGAACGCCAGCGGCGGGGAGCCCGCGAAGACGTCGTCGGGCACTGGAGCGAGTATGTGCCGCGCGAAGGTGTCAGCGTTGGCGAGGATGTCGCGGTGGAAATGCATCGTGAATTTCGGGGTGCCTGTGGTGCCGGAGGTAGGGCCCAATAGAGCGACGTCATCCGATGCCGTTTCGACGGCAGCGAACTCGCCCGACTTCGTTTCGCACCGGTGAAGAAGGTCGTCGGTTCCATCCCCGCCTACAGGGACCAGCAGTGTCTGCCCCAGGACGTCAGCAAGGCCTGAGAGGAAGCGGTGGTCGGAGAGGAGCACTGTCGGACTCGTGCTTTCAACGAGCCTTAGCACTTCCTCGGGACGCAGCATCGGCATGGTGGTGACAACTACCGCCCCTGCTTTGAGGACGCCGAGCCAGCAGGCAACAAGCCACGGATTGTTCGGGGCGCGCAGCATGACGCGGTTGCCGGGCACGACACCGAGGTCCTCCACGAGGACCTGGGCGACCTGGTTGGCGCGGCGGCGGAGTTGGCCGTAGGACCAAGTTTCACCGTCCGGGGTGTGCAGAGCGGGCCGGTCGGGGCCGAAGGCTGCCGTCGTCTCGTCGATGAGAACCGAAGCGGCGTTGAGCCGGTCCGGGTACTCCAACTCGGGCAAAGTGAATTCCAGCACCGGCCATTGTTCGGCTGGGGGCAGGTTGTCGCGCGTGAACGTGTCCTGGTGCGCTGACGGAGACAGATGCATGGATCTACTTCCTCAAGGATGCTCGTGGGGCGTGAGGTGCGGGACCGGAGGGTGGGCTTAGCCGCCGGGACGGATCAGGCCTTCTTGTGCGACCGTGGCCAAAAGGCGGCCTTTCTGGTCGAAGAACTGGCCGCGGACCAGGCCGCGGCTGCTTTGGAGTGAACAAGCTTCCTGGACATACAAGATCCACTCGTCAGCCCGCCCCTGCCGGTGAAACCACATGGAGTGATCAAGGCTTGCCGTCTGGAGTCCGGGCGCCGCCCAGGCCAGGCCTTGGGACCGCAGCAGGGGTTCAAGGATCGTGTAGTCACAGACGTAGGCCAGTGCCGCGCGGTGCAGGTTGGGGTCGTCAGGAAGCTGGTCGAACGCCTTCACCCACACTGCCTGCCGGGGTTCCCTACTGCCGGAAACCTCCGTGTAGAGGGGTCCTTCGACGTGTCGCATGTCAAAGGACCGGCCCGCAGCCCAGTACTCGGCTGCCGGCCCTTGCACCCCGGCCAGAACTGTCGCCGCCGCAGGCAGCTCTCCCGGGCCAGGGACGAGGGGAGCGTCGGGGGCCTGATCGGCACCTGTCTCAGGGACCTGGAAGGAACCGATGGCGTCATAGACAGGCTTCTCGCCCTGAAACGCGCGAACATGACGGGTTGAGTAGCCGCGCCCATCGCGCAGGAGCTCCACCTCGTAACGCACCGTCACTCCGATGTCGACGGGACGCATGAAGTAGCTGTGCATGGAGTGCAGCACGCGGTCACCGTCAACGGAGTGCATCATCGCTGCTGCGGCCTGGGCGACCATGTCCCCGCCGAAAGCCTTGGGCCAGGGGACATACTGCGTGCGTGCCGTCCAGGCCTCGTCGTACAGCTGGGCGGTATCTGGCTGCAGGTCCAGGGCCGCGAGGAAGATTTCCGACGTCGGGCCGACCTTACGTTGGCTGGCCCCTTCCGCGGCGGTGTTTGCGGTTGTGTCCGCTGCCCAGGTCATGGGATTCATGCGCGTCGGTAGTCCGCGAGCGTCTCATCCGGAACATCGTCGAGGTTTACGACAATGTTCTCCGGTGTCCGCGCGGTGAGCCAGACAAGCTCTTCGGTGGTGGACATGTTGGCCTCGACGTGCGGCATGAAAGGGGGAACGAACACCCAGTCACCGGCGGTCATGTCTAGGTACTCCTTGTAACCCTCGCCGAAGTAGATCCGACCGCGGCCGCGGAGGACGTACCCGCCCGTTTCTGCCTCGCCGTGGTGGTGTGGCAGTGACCGGTAGCCGGGGGTGTTCGAAACCTGACCGAACCAGATCTTCGTCGCGGGTGTGTGCTGGATGCTTACGCCGGATACGCGGATGCAGTCTCCGGACTGGGCGGTGTTGGTGTCTTCCTCACCGGACCGCGTCACGACGGGGACGACCTTGCCGTCAGGGCCGGAATAGGCGCTGTTGTCACCTTCGGTGCGGTACTGGCTGACCGTGCTCATTGGATGCCCTTCTCGTTGGATATGTCGACGTCGTGACGACCGTCACGTAGAGTGAAGGTAGCACGGAGGACATGAACCGCGCTAGGGGTAATTAGCCCCGTCGCCTGTACACAGCACCCGACCACGGATGGAGCCGTCCCTATGCAGAACCTGATCGTCAATCCCGCTTCCCTGCCTGCCCCTTCGGGATACTCCCATGCCGTACGGACGGGAAACACGGTTTATCTGGGTGGACAGACGGCCCTGGATAAGGACATGAAAATTGTGGAGGGAGGCATTGTCGAGCAGTTCGCCCAGGCCTTCCGGAACGTGCTGGCTTCGCTGACCGAAGCCGGAGGTAAACCTGACGACCTGGTGAGCGTGACGATCTACCTGACCGATGTGGACGACTACATGGCGCACGGAAGGGAAATCGGGAGGCTATGGCGCGAAATGGCCGGCAACCGGTATCCCGCGATGGCGGGTATCGGGGTCACCCGCCTGTGGCAGAAGGAAGCGCTAATCGAAATTCAGGGCGTCGCCGTCATCCAGGATGCGGCGTAGCTGCAGCTGCGGCCGCCGTTTTCGGACGATAACCACCGACACCACGCCCTTCTTAGGAGATCCAGATGAAGCTGGCCACGATTCGTTACGCGGGTTCCACCTCCGCAGCTGTCCTTCGCGAGGATGGCACTGCCATTCCGCTTCCAGTCGGTGATCTGGGCGAGCTGATCTCCGGCCCGGGATGGCAGGACATGGTTGCTGCAGCCCTGGACTCCCAGGCGGATGTGATCCCCGCGGGGGAGCTTGATTTCGCTGCACTCTTGCCGCACGCCGGGAAAGTAATCTGCTGCGGACTGAATTATGCCGAGCACATCCAGGAGATGGGACGCGAGCTCCCGGAATACCCTACGCTGTTTGCCAAGTATGCCGACACCCTCATCGGGGCCCGGGATGAGATCGCCGTGCACGGTAGTTCCCGCGTCGATTGGGAAGCCGAATTGGCCGTGGTGGTGGGGGCCGAACTACGCCGTGCCGACCTGGGCGAAGCCAGAGCGGGCATCGCCGGATACACGGTCGCCAATGACGTGTCGATGCGTGACTGGCAGAACCGCACCCTGCAGTGGTTCCAAGGAAAAGCCTTTGATGCGACCACTCCGGTCGGACCGGTCATGGTTACCGCCGATGAGTTCGCTGACGACCCCGCCTTCCGGGTTCGCGGCTATGTCAATGGGAAGCAAGTGCAGGAAGGCGACACTAAGACCCTGGTGTTCGGGCCGGCGCAGCTGCTTGCGTACATCTCGGAGTTCACGACGCTGAGGCCGGGCGACCTCGTGCTGACCGGCACCCCTGGCGGAGTGGGTATGGGCATGACTCCTCCGCAGTTCCTCGCCGACGGGGACGTGCTCCAGACTGAGATTGACGGCATCGGCCGCTTGGTCAACCGCATCACCTTTCCGTCAGCCCAGCTGCCGGCGTGACGCTGGAACTACCGGAAGAGGCAGGGATCATGACAACCCGGTCTCCTCCATAGTCATGTCCATGGGTCCTCCGACAGCCCCGGAGCATGACGGCGTGAATGTCCAGCAGCGAGAGTCATTCATATAGCGCTCTTGTAACGAACGGCATATATAGAACATACTGTGATTCGCAACACAAACCTCCGCGCGCTTCAACTGCATCTATGGCCCGCTGTCATGTGGGCGAGACAGGACAAGGTGATTCATGGCAACCCCGGCTTCCACCCAGTGGCCCGTTCCACAAAAAACCACCAACCGAGTGCTCCTAGCCTGCTGGATGGCTATTCTGGCCGAGGGTTATGATGTCGGCGTTCTGGGCGCGATCATCCCAGCGTTGGCCGCGTACGAGCCCTGGGACCTCTCCCCGCTGGAACTGGGTGGGCTGGGTTCCTACGCGCTCATCGGCATGCTCATCGGGGCGATGACCATCGGTTCAATTTCGGACCGGGTCGGCCGCAAGAAAATGTTGATGCTGTCCGTACTCATTTTCACTACCACGCAATTGGGCGCGGCGCTGGCCCCTACGCCGGAGATCTTCGGCCTGTTCCGCTTGCTCGGAGGGTTGGGCATGGGCGGAATCATCCCTGTGGCCGCTGCTCTGACAATCGAGTACTCCGCCCCGCGACGGCGGTCATTCAATTACGGTCTGATGTATTCCGGGTACTCCTTGGGCATTCTGGCAGCCGCTCTCGTCGCCCTGGCACTGCTGCCGACCCTGGGATGGCGCTGGGTGATCGGCATGGGCTGTGTGCCGGTGCTCCTGATTCCTCTGCTGGCGTGGATACTTCCGGAATCGTTGGAATACCTGATGGCTAAGGGGCGCCGCACGAAGGCAGCCGAGTTGGCCCGGAAACTGAACATCGCTCCCTTCGTGGAGTCCGACTGGACTCCTGCTCCCTCCGCTGCCGATGCCACAAAGGCCGTTGGATGGAAGGAGGCCCTGTCAACCTTGTTCTCCCGGGGGTACCTGCGCCCGACCGTTCTCTTCTGGATTGCCATGTTCTGCGGCCTGTTGCTGGTCTACGGCCTGAACACCTGGTTGCCTTCGATTATGCGTTCGGCCGGCTATGACCTTGGCTCGGCCCTCACCTTCCTGGCCGTTTTCAGTTTGGCCTCTGCAATTGGTGGCATAGTTCTCGGTCGTGCAGCCGATGCCTACGGCAAAAAGCTGATCCTGACGACTTTCTACCTTCTCGGCGGGGTCGGCATCCTCCTGCTGATGTTCCCCAACCACATTGTGATCAACTACGTTTTCGTGGCCCTGGCCGGTATTGGCTCGATCTCCACTTCCCTCGTCCTCACCGGCTGGGTCGCTGATTACTACCCCTCCTACGCCCGTGCCACCGCCACCGGCTGGGCGCTGTCATTTGCCCGCATCGGAGCAATCTGTGGTCCGCTGATCGGTGGTTGGATCGGCTCCGCTGCACTGCCATTCCAATGGAATTTCATCATCTTCTCGCTGTTCGCGCTGGCAGCCGCGATCGCCATATCCCTCATCCCGCGCCCGCCGGCAGTCCAGCTCAAATCACGCTCCGGCTCGGATGATCAGATGACGACCACGCCCACGACCACGTGATCCGTTCCCCCGGCCAGCAGTCGTGACTGCTGGCCGGGGGACAGCCGTCAGCGCCACCAAAGGAAGCAGATATGAGCACTTTCAGCGAACCTCACGCCGCGAGCACGGCAGACGCCGCAGACCTTCCACCGGCCACTGTGGCCGAACTGGTAGGCCAGACCCTCGCAGCACTGGGCGTCGGTCACATCTTCGGTGTCGTCGGCAGCGGCAACTTCACCGTTACCAATGCCCTACGTCGTGCTGGTGTGCCCTTTACTGCTGCCCGCCATGAAGGTGGAGCAGCGACCATGGCTGATGCCTACGGACGGATGTCCGGCCGTGTCGGGGTGGTTTCCACGCATCAGGGCTGCGGGCTAACGAACGCAGTAACGGGTATTGCGGAGGCTGCCAAGTCCCGAACGCCGATGATCGTACTCACCGCTGATACAGCCGCCGCGGCCGTTCGAGCCAACTTCCGGATCGACCAGGACGGGCTGGCCCGCAGCGTCGGGGCGGTGCCCGAACGCGTCCATTCCCCATCGAGCGCCCTGGCGGACACCGTCCGCGCCTACCGGACCGCAGTCAACGAACGCAGGACCGTTGTGCTTTCGCTGCCCACAGATATTCAAGGTGCTCCGGCAGAATCCACCATCGAAGCGCTTCGGCCACTGGATCCGCCGCAGGCGGTGCGCCCCAGCTCGGTCGCCGTCGAGCGTCTCGTCGGGCTGCTGCGCGAAGCCCGGCGCCCGGTGTTTGTGGCGGGTCGTGGCGGGCGGAGCGCTGGACCGCAGATTGCGGTTCTGGCGGAAGCGTGCGGAGCACTCGTGGCCACCTCGGCTGTCGCTCACGGACTTTTCCGCGACCACCCGTTCAACCTGGGGATCTCCGGTGGATTCTCCTCGCCCTTCACGGCAGCCACGATCGCCGATGCCGATCTGATCGTAGGGTGGGGGTGTGCGCTCAACATGTGGACCACCCGGCATGGTTCCCTGATCGGGCCGGACGCCGTCGTGGTACAGGTTGATCTTGACGACCTCTCACTGGGAGCGCACCGGCCCATCGACCTCGGGGTGGTCGGTGATTGCGCAGAGACCGCTGCCGCGGCTCTGGAGCTGATGGACGCCTCCGGGTTCCGGAGTCCTGGTCTGCGCACGCCGCAGGTGGCTGCCGCGATCGCCGACCGCTCTCGGTGGAACACAGTGGATACCGAGGATCTCTCGACCCCGGAGACAATCGACCCGCGGGTGCTCAGCCGGGAACTGGATAAGCTTCTACCCACTGAGCGGATCGTCGCCATCGATTCCGGCAACTTTATGGGTTATCCCAGTGCTTATTTCCAGGTTCCGGACGAGTTTGGATTTTGCTTCACGCAGGCGTTTCAGTCGGTCGGCTTGGGTCTGGCCACGGTGATCGGCGCGGCTATCGCCCAGCCGGATCGGCTGCCGGTGCTGGGGGCCGGCGATGGTGGATTCCTGATGGGAATCGCCGAGCTCGAAACCGCTGTGCGCCGGGGCATTCCCCTCGTGGCAGTCGTCTACAACGACTCCGCTTACGGAGCCGAGGTTCATCACTTTGACACCGCAGAGGAGGAGGATCTGGAGACCGTCCGTTTCCCGATCACCGACATTGCTTCAATTGCGCGCGGCTACGGTGCGGTGGGTGTCGTCGTACGCACGCGTGAGGACCTTGCAGGGGTTGCGGAGTGGCTCGCGGGCCCCCGCGCCTGCCCGATCGTGATCGATGCCCGAATCGCCTCCGATGGCGGATCCTGGTGGCTTGCCGAGGCTTTCAAAGGCCACTGAGCCATGCACTCGGGGAGGTTCGATGAGAGCGCCGGACCTCCCCGAGTGCCGCATGGACCACCATAATCCAGACGCTGCCATACTCCGGTTCAACGATCGGGGCGAACAACGGTGGGGGAGACGGGCCTCCTCCGACGTCGCTCCCGGCAGTCACGGGCCTATTTGAGACCCTCGAGCGGCCGATGCTGATGTCCGCAGGTGGCTAGTTCTACATCTGCAGAGGCTGGGAGCCGGTCTCCTTGTAACCCTCGATGGCGTCGACAATATGTGTCGGCCACGGGGCTGTCTTCACTGCGCCGGATGGCACATGTGCGACGGTGACAGTTCCGTAGGCAGCAAGGCCGCCTGGCACTTCACCGCGGCGGTGCCCGTGGACCTCGAACATGTAGGTCAGGGAGGTCCGGCCCAGCTTGGAGATGCCGACTGTCGCAGTCACCTTCTGCCCAAACCACAGCTTGGCCCGGAAGTGAATCTCTTGGTGCACCCGAGGCGCTATCGGGAAAAAGTCCGGTAGCTCGAGCACGCGCAGGAAAAGCTCGGCCTCGGCAGACTCAACCCACCGCAGGATGACGGAGTTGTGTTGGTGTCCCGAGGCGTCCGTATCCACCCACTCCACGTAGCGCTCAACACTTGCTTGCGGGCGCACATCAGCCAACCGCTCCATTAGGCCCGCCCTTCAGCTGGATCAAGCTCCAAATATAGCAATCGGGACGAGAGTCACCACTGCGACACAACGAATTCATGCAGCTACGCCGAGGACTGCGCAGGCGAGCGCTCAGCTGATTGAAGATTGGTCGTTGTAGCCTAGGATTGCAACGTAATCCAGACCATAAGAGGTAGTACTGAATGGCGAAGGCTAGTGCCGTCCCCGACGCAACCCCGCTGCCACGTCATCAGCACTTGATCGTCACCGTCTACGGGCTCTATGCCCGCCACCACGACGGCTCTTTCGCGATCGCTGATCTCATTCGTCTGCTCGGCGACCTGGGCATTGAATCGGCTGGCGTCCGGTCCTCGGTGTCCAGGCTGAAAAAACGTGGAGTTCTCGTCAGTCTCAAGCGTGGTGGTGCTGCCGCATATAGGCTGTCACCGGGCCTTGAGGATGTCTTCACGGCGGGAGACGAGCGGATTTTTTCCCCACGCAGGGCCACAAGAGACGATGACTGGTTTCTTGTCTCGTTCTCGGTTCCGGAGGCGCGAAGGCACCTGCGGCATAAGCTGCGCACCATCCTGACGCGAGTCGGATGCGGTCAGGTCTCTCCAGGCCTGTGGATTGCTCCCGGCAACCGGGCCGAGGAGGTCGCGCTCCAGCTTCGGCGGGCGGGCCTCATGGACTATGTGGATCTGTTCAAAGCGACCTCTCTCACGGAAGACCACATCAAGGACAAGATAGGGCAATGGTGGGATCTTCCGTCCCTCGAAGCGCTCTACACGGATTTCTTGGAACGTCACGAGCCCGTTTTGCATCGGTGGTTGCAGCGCCCGGATGAGACGAGTGATCCCTTTGGCCTGCTCAAGGACGCTTTCACTGATTACGTCCCAATGATCACGGAATGGCGGCGCCTTCCCTACATTGATCCCGGCCTACCCGAGGAATACCTCCCCGAAGGGTGGCATGGCCTCGCCGCTCAAGAGCTGTTCACTAAGCTGCATGAGCTGCTCGGATTCAAAGCGCAGCAGTACGCGCTTTCGGTCACGGGAGTTCAGCTACCAGTAGCGAACTGAAGGCCTACATCTCAGGACGACGAAAGGGATACAAGCCCTGCATCGATGTTCATGATCATTTGTTGAGGATTGGGCGGGGGAGTGGCTTCCTCAAGTGTCCGAAGGGGAAAGTCCGGAGGAGATGAAAGCCTGTTTTTCCCTGATTACTGAACGATGAATTCGATATACCTGGGAGTAGTACTGGGATCAGCACGACAGCGGAAACCTTCCAGGCCCGGCCTACCGGATGGAAGATCGTTGTAACTCGGAGGGCGATGGGTGACAGCTCCGCAGATCCATCACGGCGTCGGCAGCGTCCAAGGTTGCAACCGGAAAGGACGTCGGAGTCGCCTTTGTCGAACTTCAGCCGGCCGGGATTTATTTCCCGCTCCGACTAGACGGGGCAAGACATGCGAACCCCGCCGGCCTAAGTCATCAGTTGCCGAATCCTTCTATCGATGTTCGACCAAGTGGCCCCACATGTCGGTCGGGGGGTGTGGTTGCAAAGCTTACTTGACATAATGTAGATTATCGGCGAAAAGGGAAAGCCGGAAAGTGGGGGCAATCAGCGAGGTGGCTGCGCCGCGCCTGCTGGTGGTTCTCAGAGTGGCAGCGGGTGCTGCAGCACGCCCCGGGGCGTTCCGCGGCCAGATAGCAGGCGGCAGCATTCAATGGCGTCAATCTCCAGCGGGTCGTTCCCGGGTTCATCCGCCCGGGTGAACGTACCGCCCGCTGGTCCGGTGAGTTTCAGCAGGAATGGGTCGGTGTGGAGTGTCGCCCATTCCGCGATGATGTCTTCAACGATGCGGCCGTCGTGTTCGCTTGTCGGATTGACGGGCCGGCCGGTCGCCCTGCACATGTCAATGCGGTGCATCCACACGTCACGGGTGAATCCGATGTCGAAAAGGTAGTTCAGGGGCTGCCACCCCAAGGACACTCCCTCCATGCTGCCCAGGGGCAGCAGCCGAAGCGCTCCGACGGCCTTGGGCAGCCGCCTGCGTGCCTTGAGCGCCGCGCCGGCGGCATACTCCCACCGTGAAGGGATGTCCTCGGCGGTCAGGTTGGTCCTTGCCCTAAGCTGGGCCTCGTTGAGCCCGTCGACCCAATGCCGGCCGCCGATCCGCGCGGTGAGTTTGCGTCCCCGCCGGACTTGGCGGATGAACTCCAACGGTGAGGCCTGGGCCTCCGCGGAGGCAACCACATGCACGGCAATGTCCCGTACGGTCCAGCGGGAGCAATCGGTTGCCTTCTCCCAGTCCTCAGTGCCGAGTTGCTGCAGGAGAGCATGGAATCGCCGGTTTTCCTCGGCGGCGAGCTCCATGGCTTCGTCGTGGCCGATCCTGACAATCGCTGCCACGTCTCGTGGACGGTCTTCTGCGGGCATGGCTGATCCCTGCCTTCGCTTTCAACTGGTCCGGGCGGCGTGCCGACCCGGCCGCGGGTCCTGCGGTTTACCGCCAGCCTCCACGGGACCATTCCTGGGGTGTGCGTGCTTCGAAAGTAGGATCGGCAGTGCCGGCTGTCAATACGTTTTATCCAAGAACTCGGAGATCCCTCGGGCAGCGGTCAAACAGACGCAGGGACGCCGTTGCCGGAAGTGCGCCCTCAGGCGCCGATGTAGGCCGCCAGATGCTGCCCGGTGAGCGTGGACCGGTCGGCGACGAGGTCAACAGGTGTTCCTTCGAAGACGATCTTGCCGCCGTCGTGGCCCGCCCCGGGACCCAGGTCGATGATCCAGTCCGCGTGCGCCATCACCGCCTGGTGGTGCTCTATGACGATGACGGACTTGCCTGAATCGACGAGCCTGTCGAGCAGGCCGAGCAGCTGCTCGACGTCGGCCAGGTGGAGGCCGCTTGTCGGTTCGTCGAGAACATAGACGCCGCCCTTTTCCGCCATCTGGGTTGCAAGCTTCAGGCGCTGCCGTTCTCCGCCGGACAGCGTGGTGAGTGGCTGGCCCAGGCTGAGGTAGCCAAGCCCGACGTCGGCGAGCCGGTCAAGGATGGCATTTGCGGCAGGAGTGCGGGCCTCCCCCGCGGCGAAGAATTCCTCGGCCTCCTTCACCGACATCGCAAGGACCTCGCTGATGTCCTTGCCGCCGAAGCGGTATTCCAGGACCGATGCCTGGAAGCGCTTCCCCTCGCATTCTTCGCAGACAGTGGCGACGCCGGCCATCATCGCTAGGTCGGTGTAGATGACACCGGCGCCGTTGCAGGTTGGGCAGGCACCCTCCGAGTTGGCACTGAACAGCGCAGGCTTCACGCCGTTCGCCTTGGCGAAGGCCTTGCGGATCGGTTCGAGCAGCCCGGTGTACGTGGCCGGGTTGCTGCGCCGCGAGCCCTTGATCGCTGCCTGGTCGACCGAAACCACCCCGTCGCGTCCCGAGACCGAGCCGCGGATGAGCGAGCTCTTCCCGGAGCCGGCAACCCCGGTGACGACCACGAGGACACCGAGCGGGATGTCGACGTCAACGTCGCGCAGGTTGTGCGCGGTTGCTCCCCGGATTTCCAGCGCACCGTTGGGAGTCCGGGCGGACTGCTTGAGCGCGGCCCGGTCGTCGAAATGGCGGCCGGTGAGGGTGCTGCTGGTCCGCAGCTCCTCCACTGTGCCTTCGAAGCAGACGGTGCCGCCGGCGGTGCCTGCCCCGGGGCCGAGGTCGACGACGTTGTCGGCAATCGCGATCGCCTCCGGCTTGTGCTCAACCACAAGCACGGTATTGCCCTTGTCGCGCAGGCGCAGCAGGAGGCCGTTCATGCGCTGGATGTCGTGCGGGTGCAGTCCGATCGTCGGCTCGTCGAAGACGTAGGTGACGTCAGTGAGCGAGGACCCGAGGTGGCGGATCATCTTGGTGCGCTGTGACTCGCCGCCCGAGAGCGTGCCGGTGGACCGGTCAAGACTGAGATAGCCGAGCCCGATCTCGACGAACGAGTCGAGGGTCTCCCCCAGCGCCGTCAGCAGCGGCGCCACCGACGGCTCGTCAAGCGTCCGCACCCACCCTGCGAGGTCGCTGATCTGCTGGGCGCAGGCGTCGGCGATGCTGACCCCTGCGATTTTTGATGATCTGGCCGCCTCGCTGAGCCGCGTCCCATTGCACTCCGGGCACGTAGTGAACGTCACCGCCCGGTCGACGAACGCCCGGATGTGCGGCTGCATTGCCTCCCGGTCCTTGGCGAGGAACGACTTCTGGATCTTTGGGATCAGGCCTTCGTAGGTCAGATTGATGTTGTCGACCTTGATCTTGGTCGGTTCCTTATAGAGCAGGTCGTGGAGTTCCCGTTTCGTGAATCTGCGGATTGCCTTGTCAGGATCCAGGAAGCCGCTGGCGCTGAAGATGCGCCCGTACCAGCCGTCGACGCTGTAGCCCGGAATGGTGAGGGCACCCTCGTTCAGCGATTTGCTGTCGTCGTACAGCTGGGTCAGGTCGAAGTCGGTGACCGATCCCATCCCCTCGCATCGCGGGCACATGCCGCCGGTGATGCTGAAGCTGCGGCGCTCCTTGACCGTCGTCCCGCCGCGCTCGAGCGTGACGGCACCGGCACCGCTGATCGAGGCGACGTTGAAGGAGAACGCCTGCGCCGATCCGATGTGAGGCTGGCCGAGGCGGCTGAAGACGATGCGCAGCATGGCGTTGACGTCGGTGGCGGTGCCGACCGTGGAGCGGGGATTGGCACCCATCCGTTCCTGGTCGACGATGATGGCCGTCGTCAGCCCTTCAAGTACGTCGACCTCCGGGCGGGCCAGCGTGGGCATGAAGCCCTGCACGAAGGCGCTGTAGGTCTCGTTGATCATCCGCTGCGATTCGGCCGCGATCGTGCCGAACACCAGGGAGCTCTTGCCCGAGCCCGAGACGCCGGTGAACACCGTGAGCCTCCGCTTTGGAATCTCGACGCTGACGTCCTTGAGGTTGTTGACGCGCGCGCCCCGCACGCGGATCAGGTCGTGGCTGTCGGCATCATGGAGCGCCTGCTCGTCAGTCCTCGTGACCATGCTCATGGTGTCTCCCCCTCTGTTGTGCGGGCCCGTTTCCGCGGTATCCCCCGGCGTCGTCTGGGTCTATCTAACCAGCAACCATCGACACTCCGCGGCCTTCTTGGTCGGCGTCCAGGACCAGGGCGGAGGCGGTTCGACGGGGGCGGCAGCCCGCCACGGCCCTGGGACCTAGGGGCGGACCAGCACCTTGAGCGCCTCGCGGTTCGCCATGGCCCGGTAGCCGTCGGCGATGTCCTCGAGTTTCACGGTGCGGTCGAACACGCGGCCGGGCTGGATCCTCCCGTCGAGAACCTCCGGGAGGAGCTCCTCGATGTAGGCACGCGCCGGTGCTACGCCGCCGCTTAGGGAGACATTGCGCATGAATTCCCGGAACGGCATGGGCACGTCGGCGTACTGTGGTGCCCCAACCCGGCTGACGGTGCCGCCGGCGCGCACTGCTGCGATGGCCGCCTCGATGGCCTGCAGAGTGCCCACGCACTCAAGGACGGCGTGGGTGCCGTCTCCCCCGGTCAGTTCCTTCACCCTTACGAGACCTGCCTCGCCGCGTTCGGACACAATGTGCGTTGCACCGAAGTCCCGCCCCAGATCGGTCCGGACGGCATGACGGCCCATGAGGATGATCTGGTCAGCACCAAGCCGTTTGGCCGCGATGACGGCCGACAGTCCGACCGCGCCGTCACCGATCACGGTGACGTTCGAGCCGGGCCCGACCTTCGCCGTCACGGCGCTGTGGTGCCCGGTGCACATGACATCGGAGAGGGTCAGGAGCGCTGGGATAAGGTCCGAGTCCTCTGGCACCGGCACTTTGACGAGGGTTCCGTCGGCCTGGGGAATACGGGCCGCCTCGCCCTGGCCGGCGTCGGGGTTGCCCCAGTGGCCTCCGTTCCGGCAGGAGGTCTGCAGGCCCGCGCGGCAGAAGTCACAGGTCCCGTCCGACCAGACGAACGGCACGATCACCACGTCACCGCGCCGGACTGTCGCAACCTCGCGGCCGATCTCCTCAACGACTCCGACAAACTCGTGTCCCATCCGCTGCCCCTGCTGGGTGGGTTCCATGGATCCGTACGGCCACAGGTCGCTCCCGCAGATACAGGAGGCGACGATGCGCACGACGGCGTCGGTGGCGTCTCTGAGCGTTGCATCGGGCACGTTTTCCACCCGGATGTCTCCTGCTCCGTACATCAAAGTTGCACGCATCGCTTCCTTTCCTGGGGTGCCGGTCAATGGCAGCCACCTTCGTTGGCTAAGGCGGAGTCCAGGGCAGCGGGGTGCTCAGCTGTCCAGGACGACGTCTTCGGTTGGGCGGGCGCAGCAGATGAGTGCCTGGCCGGCGACAGGTGCTTCGAGAGGTTCGGGCTGATAGGCCACTTTCCCCGCGATGACCGCGGTGAGACAGGTATGGCAAACACCGGTACGGCAGGACCAGCGGGTGGGTACGTCGCACGCCTCTGCCAGTTCCAGTAGGGAGGCGTCGCTCGCGCGCCAGTGCACGGTGAGCCCGCTTCGGGCGAAAGACACCGCGGGCCCCGTGCCGGGATCGCCGGTGGGCGGGTGCGGCGGCACGGTCTGGTGGTCGGTGACGCCGGGGTTGATCGGTGGAAGCGTGCCGAACAGTTCCGAGTAGATCCGGACGGGCGCGAGACCAAGGCCGGTCAGGGCGTCGGTGATCGAGCCGATGAAGGCCTGCGGGCCGCAGACGTATGCCGATGCGTCTGCGGGAACGCCCATCGCACGGAACCGATCGACTGTCGGCCGGCCGTTGACCGCGTTGGCGACGACGGACTCGGACCGCGTGTAAAAGGTGAAGCCATGGGCGTGGGGCAGCCGGTTCAGGTACGCCTGCGCTTCGGTGGCGAAAACATGCTCGGCCGGGCTCCTCGCGGTGTGAATCCACCAGACGTCCCTGCTGCTGCCCGTGCGGGCGAGCTCCTTGAGCATCAGGATCACCGGTGTGGCTCCGACACCGGCCGAGATGAGGAGCACCGGACCGTCTCCATCGTGGAGCCGGAACTGCCCCCGGGGCGCCGCGACGTCGAGGCTCCCGCCCACGGCCAGGCTGTCGTTGAGGTAGCGGCTGATGAGCCCGTGGTCTTCGCGTTTGACGCTGATGCGGAAGGTGTGGGGGTTGGGCATATCCGATATGGAGTAGCTCCGGATCGAGGCGGGCCCGCCGGCGTCAACCCGGAGGGTCAGGTATTGGCCGGGGATTACCGGATCGAGGCGCACGCGCTCGTCCGCGCTGAGGTAGACGGAGGTGATCGTTGGCGTTTCGCGGACGGTCTTGGTGATTGTCATGGGGCGGAAGCCGGTCCAGCCGGGTTCCTCGTCGGGCGGGCCGGTCACTGTCGCGTTGGCCAGGTCGGTGGTGAGCAGGTCGTGAAAGGACTGCTGCCAGCCGGGGCTGAGCGCCGGAATGTCGACCGCCTTGCGCAGCGCCTCAGCCGAACGGTTTGGCAGGTAGAGCAGCGCGTCTGTTTCGGCGACGCTGAGCTGGTGGGGTCCGGCGCGGGTCTTGATGATCGGGTCGCCCGGCCGCACTTCGCCTTCGCTGATGACCCGCAGGTAGAAGCCGGGGAGGTGGTGGCCCACCAGCAGGGCGGGCATCCGCGGTTCGCCGAGGCGCATGCCCACCCGGAAGCAGGTGACCCGGGGCTGTGTCACCTCGAATTCCGCCCCACCGATCCGATAACGGTCCCCGATGCACACTTCGCTGTCGGGCAGCCCGTCGACGGTGAAGTTTTCCCCGAATGCCCCCGGTTTCAGATCGTCGCGGCCGAGGAATTCCGACCAGTGCTCGTAGGACTGGCGCTGGTAGACGAGGACGGCGCGCTGTTCGCCTCCGTGCCCGCCCAGATCGCCCTGGCCGTCGCCGTCCACGTTGAGCGTGCGCACCATGCGCGGCCCGGTCACCGGGGTTTTGTAGACACCCGTGTAGACGGTGTTTCCCTGCCACGCGACGTCCTTGGGCTTTCCAACATTCAGCGACAGCAGCCTGCCGCTGGTGGGACTGCCGGCGTTCGTCATGCCGACAGCAGCCATTCCCGCTTTTTCCTCTTCATGATGCGCGGTAGCCTACTCAGCGTTCCGCCCAGCCGCCAGAGCACGGCCTTTGGCGGCCACGATCCGGCGTAACATTCGCGCGCACGCGCGGCTCGCTACGATGATCCAATGATCCCCGCTCCCGGCCCGGCTTACTCGCTCCACCAGCTCCGCGACGCAATCCACACGGTGATCGGCCTGGATGTGCCTTCCATCGTGAGGGCCGGCCACCCGGTGCTGCGCATGCGGGCCCTGCCCTTCGAGGGCCAGATCAATGAGGCCGACCTCGCGGCACTTATCCAGACAATGCGCCGGGTCATGCACAACGCGCCTGGTGTCGGGCTTGCCGCCCCGCAGTTGGGCATACCGCTGAGCATTGCGGTGCTTGAGGACAAGGGGATCGACGACGACGCCATCGCCGCGGCCCGGCGGCGCACCCCCCTGCCCTTCCTCGCGATCATCAATCCGAGCTACTCCCCCGTGGGCCAGGCCGCCGACGCGTTCTACGAGGGCTGCCTTTCGGTTCCGGGCTACCAGGCTGTGGTGGAGCGGCACCGGGAGGTGTCCTTGACGTTCCAGGAGATCGGCGGGCGGACAGTCGATAGGCGCTTCAGCGGCTGGGCGGCCCGCATCGTGCAGCACGAGACGGACCACCTCAACGGTGTCCTTTACCTTGATAAGGCCATCACCCGGTCCCTCGCCGAGAACACGGAATACACGCGCCGGTGGGCGCATCCGACACCCGATGAGGCGCGCCGCGGCCTCGGCTTCTAGCCTGCGTCCTCCTGTTTGGGATTGAGGGAGCTGGGCAGCCAGGCGGCCCACCATCGAAGGATGTGCTCAAAGCGCTGCCTTCGGTGCCACGGCGAGCCGGTGCGCGAGAGCTCGTGGGTTTCACCCGGGAAGACCAGGAGTTCGGTGGGCACGCCCTGCTGCTTCAACGCCGTGTAATACCGCTGAGCCTGCTCAAGCGGGCAACGGAGGTCCTCCTCCGAATGGATCACCAACGTGGGCGTTTTGACCGCCGCGATCTGCGCAAAGGGGCTCTGGGCGTGCACGCGGTCGGGGTCGGTGCCGGTGTACTCCTCGGAGAAGAACCAGCCGATGTCCGCCGAACCGACGAATGACTGTGGATCGAGGTAGCCGCGCTCCACGATTGAAGCGGCGAACCGTTGGTCGTGCGCGATGGTCCACGCGGTGAGGTAGCCGCCGTAGGATCCGCCCATGATCCCGAGCCGGCCGCTGTCCATCGCCTCGTACTTCTCGAGGGCGCCCTCAAGGAACGCCAGCACGTCCTGGAGGTCCACGGTGCCCATCGCCTCCTTGATTGCCGCGCCGTGCGCCGTGCCGTAACCGGCGGAACCGCGCGGATTGCACATCACCACGGCATACCCGGCCGCGGCGCAGACCTGCGCCTCGTCGAAGTAGCCCCAGCCGTATTGGGCAAACGGTCCGCCGTGGATCATGAGCAGCACCGGGTGCGGGCCCTCACCTTCCGGGAGCAGCACCCACCCGTGCACGGGGTATCCGTCGGGACCGGAGAAGGTCTCTTCAATGGGCACGGCGACCCGGGTGCCCGAGCGCAGGGCGGCGGAGAAGTCGGTGAGCGTGCGCAGCCCATCGGGGGTCACCACTGCGGCATCCCCCATCGTTTCGGGACCGGTGTAGCTCACGAGCACCGTATTTCCGGCCGAAGCCGCACCCGTAATCGTCAGGGGGCCCTTGGCAAGGACGGTTCGTCCGCCGGCGGGGGAAACCTCGAGGAGTTCAACTGCTCCCCGGGTGCGGTTGAATGCCAGGACCGATGACCCGCCGTGCCGGACGAGCCGGTCCACCTCCCCCAGATCGAACCCGTCGACGTCGGTGAGGCGTTCCACCGCCGACGGCGAGCCGGTGGGTGCGGCGTAGAGCGCGGTGCTGCGGGCGACGAAGTTCCGCCCGCTGGGGGAAAGGTCGACACCGAGGTAGTAGAGCCAGGCACCGTCGGCGCTTTCGATGGGCGACGCGCAATCGAGCAGGGACGCCTCGGCCAGGTTCGACAGCCGCTGCCGGTCGGAGCCGTCACGTGAGATCGAGTAGACGTCGCTGACGAGCGTGAGGTCGGCGTCCGCACCAAGGGCGGCAGTGAAGAGGATGCGTGAGCCGTCTGCAGTGAAGCGGGGCGCGCCATGGTCGGCGGGGTCGTCGGTGAGCCGGCTGGCCTCGGGAACCGGTCCCGGTGCGGTGTCGCCGTTCTCCTCTTTGGCCCGGCCGGCCGGTTCAATGAATGGCTCGGCCTGGAGATCCGGCAGGCCCACGGTGAAGATCTGCGCGCGCTTGTCCTGAAGATAGCCGAGCCCGTTCATGCGGTACTTGAACGTGGTGATGAGCCGTGGATCTTCGGCGGAGGGTCCGACGCCGTCCGTGGTTCCGTAGCGTCCCGGGGCGGGAACGCGCGCGAGGAAGGCAATCGTCGAGGAGTCCGGCGCAAAGTCGAAGCCCTCCACTCCCAGCGGCTGATCCGTGAGCTGGACCGGTTCGCCGCCGTCGGCTTCAACAATGTGGATCTGAGGTTTTCCGCCGGGGGCGCTCCGCAGGAAGGCGAGGACCGCCCCGTCGGGCGAGTACTGCGGAGCCGTGTCGCGGAAGCCCCGGGTGAGCCTGCGCCGCTCGCCGGTGCCGGTGCGCACCTCCCACAACTGCCCGACATAGGCATCTGCGGCGAAGTCGGGCCGGGTCACCGACACTGCCCCGCGTGAGCCGTCGGGCGAAAGCGCGGGCGGGCCCACCGAGGAAAGCAGGTTCAGCTGATCGTGTCTCATCTTTCCGACCCTAACCGTGCGCAGCCTCCACCCCAATCCCCCCGCAGCTATTTCCGGCCCGGCGGTCCCCGCCAGGGCGTGGTGAGCCTTCTCCACGGCGACATATACCCCGCCGATGTGCCGCCGGCACCGCGCATCGGATACAAAGGAATGATGCCCAGTCCGCCAGATCCAGCAGTCCGTCCGCCCCTTCGCGCAGCACGGCTGATGAAACAACGGCAGCTGACAATGATGGGTCTTGGCAGCGCCATCGGCGCTGGCCTCTTCCTGGGTTCCGGTGCGGGTGTGGAGGCAGCCGGCCCCGCCGTCCTGATCTCGTACCTCGTCGCCGGCACCCTGATCATCCTCGTCATGTGGGCGCTGGGCGAAATGGCCGCCGCCCATCCCAACAGCGGGGCCTTCTCGGTTTACGCGGAGAAGGCAATGGGCAAGACCGTCGGGTCAACAATCGGCTGGCTGTGGTGGTTCCAGCTCGTTGTGGTCATCGCGGCCGAGGCCCTTGGTGCGGCCGCCCTGCTGTTCTCGATCTGGCCGGTCCTGCCACCCTGGGCCCTGGCGTTGATCTTCATGACCCTGTTCACGGCCATCAACCTCACCGGAGTGCGCAACTTCGGCGAGTTCGAATACTGGTTCGCGATCCTGAAGGTTGCCGCGATTGTCGTATTCCTCCTCATCGGAGCCGCCCTAGTCCTGAACCTGCTCCCCGGGGCGCAGTCACCGGGGCTGTCCAATGTCACAACGGATTTCGCACCCGCGGGGCTCGAGGGCATCGCGACGGCGTTGTTCATCGTCATCTTCGCCTTCGGCGGCACCGAAATCGTCAGCGTCGCCGCGGCCGAGACCGAAAACCCCTCACGGAGCATCGGGCGGGCCGTCCGGACCGTCGTCTGGCGCATCCTCGTCTTCTATGTGGGCTCCGTCCTGGTGATCATCCTCGTGCTGCCCGCCACCTCACCGGCGCTGGCCTCCCCCTTCAAAGGGGTGCTCGACGCGGCACAGATTCCCGGCGCGGGCACCGCAATCACCATCGTGGCGGTCCTGGCACTGCTCTCGGCTCTCAATGCGAACCTCTACGGTGCCTCGCGCATGATCTTTTCCCTTGCTGAGCGCGGGCAGGCGCCCCGGTTCATCGAACACCGCAGCCCGTCCCGGGTGCCGCGGCGGGCTGTGACCACGTCGGTGGTCTTCGGCTTTGTGGCCGCCATCCTTGAGCTGCTGTTCCCGGAGCGCATCCTGCCGGCCCTTTTCCAGCTGATCGGCTCCACCTGCCTGGTGGTGTGGGGGTCCGCGCTGGTGTCCCAGATCATCCTGCGGCGGCGTGCGGACCGGGCCGGCACGCCCCTGCCGGTGCGGATGAAGGCGTTCCCCGGACTCACCGTTTTCGCGCTGGTCATCCTCGGAACGATCTTCGCTGTGGGACTCAGCGGCGAAACGAGCCGGACCCAGCTGATCAGCACCGCCTTCGTCATTGCCGCCATCGCCGCGGCCAGCACCCTGTTCCGGAAGGCACGTTCACGGCAGCTGGCTTCCTGACCGGAGCGGGCGGTGCCTGCTCCGTGGCTTCACGCGGTCATCCGCCGGTGTGGAGGAGCCTGAACCGGCGCGGGCGTCCCGGCACGGGGTGCGCGCCTAGGATTGCTCTATGCCTACCGATGCTGACGAGATCCTGCAGTGCCCGGTCTGCGCCTCGGCCGTCACGGTGCTGCCGGCGTTGTTGAAGTGCGCGCAGGGGCACCGGTTCGACGCGGCGCGGCACGGATACTTCAACCTCCTGACGGGCCGGGGAACCCGGTTCGAAGCAGACACCGTTGAGATGGTCGACGCCCGGGAACGGTTTCTCGGCGCGGGCCATTACGGTGCTTTGCGGGACGTGCTTGCCGACGCCGGTCAGCGGTTCGCCGCGCGTGCCGGGGTGCTGCTGGAGGCCGGGGCGGGCACCGGCTACTACCTGCGGGGGCTTGCCGACCGCATTCCCGGAACCCCGGTGGCCCTCGACATTTCGAAGTTCGCGCTGCGCAGGGCCGCACGGCGGCTCCCGGAGGGCCTGAACCTGGTCTGGGACGTGTGGCGTGAACTGCCGGTCCGGTCGGGTGCGGCCGACGTCATCCTCAATGTGTTCGCTCCCCGGAATACTAAAGAGTTTCTCCGCGTGCTCAGTCCCGAGGGGGTTCTCCTCGTTGTAACACCGCTGCCGGGGCACCTTGCCGAAGCCGGGGCGGTGATCCCGCTCCTGAGGGTCCCTGAGGGGAAACCGGAGGACGTCGGTGCATCCTTCGACGGGGCACTTGTTGAGGTCGAACGCTCAGCGGTCGAGTTCCCCATGATGCTCTCCCCGGCCGCGCTGCGGGACGTGGTGCTCATGGGACCGGCCGCCCGTCACCTCGGGCAGGACGGCCTGTCGGAGCTGCCCGATGACGGTCAAGCCGACCGGCCGGTGGGGGCGCGGTTCACGGTTCAGGTGTTCCGTCGCCCCTGACCGGACGGCCAGCGACGGGCACCCGGAGGATGTGAAGCGCCCAGTGAACCAGCGGGCCGATGGCCAGGGCGAAGACGACGGTTCCGGCGCCCACCACGCCGCCCAGGAGGAAACCAACGACGACGACGCTCAGTTCGATCGATCCGCGCACCAGCCAGACGGGGAAGCCGGTGACGCGGACCAGGCCGGTCATCAGACCGTCCCGCGGGCCCGGTCCCATTCCGGCCCCGATGTAGAGCGCCGTTGCAAGGGCAAGGAGCAGCAGTCCCGCAGCGAACATGAGCGCCTGGAGGACGACGAGCGACGGCGTGCTGAGGAAAACCAGCACCGCGTCGGCGGAAAGACCCACGAGGAAGGTATTGGCGATGGTCCCCCATCCCGGCCGCTGCCGGATCGGAATCCACAGCAGGAGCACGCCGACGCTGACGGCGACCGTTGCCACTCCGAAGCTCAGCCCGGACACCCGCGCAATCCCCTGGCCGAATACGTCCCACGGCGATGCGCCGAGATTCGCGCGGATCATCAGCGCGATCGCAGCGCCGTAGAGGAAGAGTCCAACATAGAGGCGGGCGTGGCGCAGGAGCACGCGCCGGGCGCGGCGGGGGTGAGAGGGCACCCTCAAGTTTCCCACCCGCGGCAGTGCAGGACCCAAATCGGTAACGACCGGGCGTCCGGGCGCCGGATCCCTAGGTTCTCCGCCGCGACTTTGACACAATGGCAGCCAAGGGCACCGCAGCGGGCTGCGGTGCTGGTTCCTGCACTCGATGAGGAGTAGAAATGCTGAACTGGCTTATCGAGAACGCGTGGATCCTGTGGCTGGTCCTCTTCCTCGGGCTTGCAGCTGTCGAGACGCTGACGCTTGACCTGCTTTTCATCATGCTCTCGCTGGGCGCCCTCGCCGCCCTTGTTGCATCCTTCCTCACCGAATCGTTCTTCCTGCAGGGCGTCGTCTTCTGCATCGTGTCCCTCCTGATGGTCCTGCTCGTGCGCCCCATCGCCCTGAAGCACCTCAAGGCGGGAAGCGGTGACTCGCTTTCCAACGTGAGCAGGCTGATCGGGGAATCGGCGCTGGCCCTCGAGACTGTCACCTCGTCCTCCGGCACGGTGAAGATCGGTGGTGACACCTGGTCGGCACGGACGCTCGACGGGGTCTCACTGCCGGCCGGTACGCGCGTTGCCGTCGCCCGCATCGACGGTGCGACCGCCGTCGTCACGCCCGCCCAGCCAAGCGGTGCGCCCGCCGACGAGGCCTGAGGGCCTGCACAAACCAAAGACTTGCATTTCCAACAAATAAAGGGGACCTATGAACGGCGACGCCGGGACCATCGGGCTGACAATTGTCCTGATTTTCCTCATTCTTTTTGTGCTGACAGTGTTGGTGAAGTCGGTCCGGATCATTCCGCAGGCCCGTGCCGGCGTGGTGGAACGGCTTGGCAAGTACCTGAGGACCCTGCAGCCGGGCCTGACCATCCTCATCCCGTTCGTCGACCGCCTGCTCCCCCTGCTCGACCTCCGCGAGCAGGTTGTCTCATTTCCGCCGCAGCCGGTGATCACCGAGGACAACCTGGTTGTCTCGATCGATACGGTCGTGTACTTCCAGGTGACCGACCCCCGGGCCGCGACCTATGAAATCGCCAATTACATCCAGGCGGTGGAGCAGTTGACCACCACCACGCTGCGCAACGTGGTGGGCGGGCTGAACCTTGAAGAGGCGCTCACCTCGCGCGACCAGATCAATGGCCAGCTGCGCGGAGTGCTCGACGAGGCAACCGGCCGGTGGGGCATCCGCGTCTCCCGCGTCGAACTGAAGGCCATCGATCCGCCCCTGTCGATCCAGGACTCGATGGAAAAGCAGATGCGGGCCGAGCGCGACCGCCGCGCCGCGATCCTCACCGCGGAAGGCACCAAGCAGTCGGCGATCCTCACCGCCGAGGGTCAGCGGCAGGCCGCCATCCTCGCAGCGGAGGGCGACGCTAAGGCCGCGATCCTGCGGGCCGACGGCGAATCCCAGGCAATCCAGAAGGTGTTCGACGCCATCCACAAGGGAAATCCCACGTCGAAACTCCTCGCCTACCAGTACCTGCAGACCCTCCCCAAGCTTGCCGACGGGTCCTCGAACAAGCTGTGGATCATCCCCAGCGAGATCGGTGACGCACTCAAGGGCCTGGGCAGCGTCCTCGGTGCCGCAGGTGTTGACGAGTCGCCGCTGGCTGCAAGGCCTTCCGCCGATTCGTCAAGCCGTGCACAGTAGGCGCTGAACGGGTATACTTGGATGTTTGCGGGTATTTCTTTTGCCCGGCAGGAACATTCCCGCTGATGGCGGAGTTATACAGAGTGTGGATAGCGAGACGTCTCCGGCTGCGCAAAATCAGCGGGGGGCTGGCAAGAATCCACATATCGGTGCCGGGTTACCCGGAAGCCACTCTTGAGTAGGAGAAAATATGAGCGATCGCAGCCTGCGCGGCATGCGCCTCGGAGCGCAAAGCATGGAAACCGAATCCGGTGTGGAGCCGGCTCCGCGCCAACGCGTTGAGTACCGCTGCGAGGACGGCGAGCGAGTGTTCGTCACGTTTGCCGCCGAAGCGGAGATTCCGCCGGTATGGGTTTCCAAGACCGGCAAGGAGGCGCTGTTGGTGGACGGGGAGCGCCCCGACACGTCGAACGACAAGCCGGTCCGGACCCACTGGGACATGCTCCTCGAGCGACGTTCGGTTGACGAGCTCGAACAGATTTTGCAGGATCGGCTGACAATCCTCCGCGAACGCCGGGGAGAACGCCGCTCCGCCTGACGCCTGCGTCAGCAGAACGGACCCTGAGGCCGGTGGCCACGCTGTAAGGCGCGGACACCGGCCTTTCGCCTGCCCTGTGCCCCTGCTGGGGCGCCACCGCCTACCGGACGGCGTCGCGCTTCTTCGTCAGTGCGGTGAGTTTGGCACGGCGTGCCTGAAGGCCCCACTTGGTGACATTGGCGATAGCCTCGAAGACAATGTTTCCGCTCATCTTCGAGGCGCCAAGGACGCGCTCCACGAAGGTGATCGGCACTTCGTGGATTTTCAGGCCGAGGCGCGCGACGCGGAAAGTCATGTCCACCTGGAATCCGTAACCGACCGATTCGACGGAGTCGAGGTCGAGCTGCTCCAGGGTGGAGCGGCGGAATGCGCGGTAGCCGGCCGTGACGTCGCGGACGGGCAGGCCAAGCAGCAGCCGGGAGTAGGCACTGCCGGCGCGCGAGAGCAGCTTGCGCCGGGCGGGCCAGTTGACGACGCTTCCGCCTTTCACCCAGCGCGAACCGATCACCAGGTCGGCGCCGTCCACCGCGTCGAGGAGGCTCTGCAGTTCTTCGGGACGGTGGGAACCGTCGGCGTCCATCTCCACGAGGACGTCGTAACCGCGCTCCAGCGCCCACCGGAACCCGGCGATGTAGGCAGCACCGAGCCCCTCTTTGCCCGTGCGGTGGAGCACGAAGACCTGTGAATCCCCGGCGGCCATCTTGTCGGCGAGCTCGCCGGTGCCGTCGGGGCTGTTGTCATCGACGACCAGCACATCGGAGGCCGGAACGGCCTTGCGCAACCGGGCGAGGGTGAGCGGCAGCGAATCAATTTCGTTGAAGGTCGGAATGATTGTTACAACACGCACTCGGAGGGCCTTTCCAGCGGGATGCGCAGGGCGCAGGTGATGCTCCGGTCCCCGGAGCCAAACCGTCAGTATATGGGACGGAATGTTTCAGAAGGGACTGTTGCACCGCTGGGTGGCTGATGTGCTCGGGCGCGTGGGGGAACCGCTCTAGCCGGGTGGACGGAGCGGGTCCCCGCGTCTTCGTACCAGAATCGGCGGTACGCCAAACCTGTTCTCTGATGACGCGGGGACCTGCCCTCTTCCAGCACCGGCACCGCAGCACAGCTTCCCCACTGGACTGCCGGTATTGCGGTGGGATCCGGCCAGGTCATTCCCGAAGGAAAACTCCTCTAACCCGTAAAGCACCAGCTTACGTGCTCGCCTCGGAGTGTCAACACGCCCCTGACATGGGAAAACGTGCTTTTCCGCAGGTCAGGGGCATTCCCGGAAAACCCGGTTTTTTTCCCTTGCGCTCTCGACGGTTTTGCCCTTCAGCCAGTGCCCGCGGACCCTCAGGCGAGCCCGGAGGAGTAAAGCACCTGCCCGTGGTGGACGGTTTCCAGGCACTCCGGCGGGTTCTCGGTGTCGAGGGCGGGCAGGACGGGGGTGCCGGCGCGGGGGTCGGTGCTCCACGACTGCACCCTGTTGTCCGGTGTTTGGACCATTAGCTCATCGACCCGCCACACAGCGTAGGAGGCCGGTGATCCCGGAACCAGCTGGCCGAGCATCGGGTTTCCAGCACCGGCCGTGCGCCAGCCGGCACGCGTGTGGGCGATGAACGCGGCGCGCGCCGAAATGCTCTCGTCGGGGTTGCTGTGGTTGATGCAGGCACGCACCGAGGCCCACGGGTCAAGCGGCGTGACGGGGCTGTCAGATCCCATCGCGACGGGCACCCCCGCGGCCAGGAGCGAACCGAAGCGGTTCATGACCCCGCGGCGGTCTTCACCGAGCCGCTGGCTGTACAGCTCCCCCGGCCTGCCCCACAGGGCGTCGAAGGATGGCTGCGCGCTGACGGTGATGCCGTAGTGGACGAGGGCGGCGATGGCGGCGTCGTCGGTCATTTCGACGTGTTCGAGCCGGTGCCGTGAGCGTCGGATAGCGTCGATGCCCAGCTCCTTCTCGACCCGGGCCAACCCGCGGAATACGACGTCAAGACCGGCGTCTCCGATCACGTGGAAGCCAGCCTGCACTCCTTCGGCCGTTGTGGCGCGGAGGTGCGCCGCAACCTCGTCCTCCCCAAGGAACGCGTGGCCGCGGTTGCCGGGGTCGTCACTGTAGGGCTGGCGGAGCGCGGCGGTGCGGGAGCCGATCGATCCGTCAACATTGAGGTCACCGGCCAGGCCGGCGAGGCGGCCGCCGAACGACTCGAGCGTCGAGCGCACCTGTTCACGGGACGTCGCCTGCTGTGCCCAGTAGGCAAGGACCTCGGGCAGCGGGCCGTGCGGACCGGAACCGCCGAGCTCAAGCAGGGTCTCGAGGTCCCCGCGGTCGGCGATGTGCGGGGCGGCCATCTCGACCACGGCGACAATGCCCCGGGAGGCGGCGTGGGTGAGCGCGGCCCGCTGGTAGGTGCCGCGCTGGGCGGGACTGAGCGAGCGTGACGCGGCGCGGGCAGCCGTGTGGGCGGCCCGCACGACGAACCCGTCGTCCCAGCCGTCGAGTGCGGAGAGCCCCAGCGTCGAGGCAAGCGCCCCCGAGACGGCGGCGGAGTGGACATCGGCGCGGGTGAGGTAGACGAAGCGGCCGCCGCTGGCGGCGTCGAGTTCCCCGGCGGTCGGCACCCGTTTCTCCGGCCAACGGGACTCATCCCAGCCGTGGCCGAGGATAGTGCCTTCGGAAGACCGCGCCGAGGCCTGTACCGCGTCGAGGAGGTCGCGCAGGCTGGCGCAGCCCGAAAGGTCGACTGACGCGAGGCTGATCCCGGTTTCCGTCGTGTGAACGTGGGAGTCGACGAAGCCCGGGGCGATCAGGGCACCGTCGAGATCGACAGTGCGGATCCCCGGGCCGATCAGGTTTTCGGCAGCGTGTTCGCCGCCGACCCAGGCGACGGTGTCGCCGTCGACGAGCATTGCGGTGGCAAACGGGTCAGCAGCACTGTAGACCGATCCGTTGCGGTAGAGGACCGGCAGTTTCGTATTCATCAAGTGTCGAAGCGGCTTTCGTTAGTGTGTGGCTGGCTGTGCCAGGTGCTATTCGGTGATGCTTGAGTAGGCGACAACGCCGCGCCGGACGAGGCCGATTGCTTTGATGCAGCGCCGGTGTAGGCCCTCGGGCAGGTCGCGTACCTTCGCCAACTGGTCGAGGAGGTCGATGACCTGTTTGGCCCACCTCACGAAGTCGCCGGCGGCGAGATCGGTTCCGTGGAGTGCCGCCTGGAGGGAGCGGCCCTGCGCCCACTTGTACATGGGCCAGGCAAGGCCAAGCTCGGGCTCCGTGGTGACGGGCAGGCGGTGCTGTTCCTCGAGGTCGGTGAGGCGGGACCATTCCCGAATGATCGTGTCCACTGCACCCTCAAGGCCGGCGCTGGGCATGACCGGCCGCAGCCCCCGCTCCTCCCGCTTGGCCTGATAGACGAGCACCGAGGCGACGGCGGCGAGCTCCGCGGCGTCGAGCTCGGTGAACGCGCCCTTTTCGATCGAGAGGGCGATCAGCAGGTCCTTCTCCCCGTAGATCCGTCGCAGCCTCTGCCCCGCAGCGGTGACCCTGAGCCCGTCCCTCTCGTCGGCCTGCACATAGCCGTAGGAGTGGAGCACCTCGGATACCCGGTCGAAGGTCTTGGCGATGGTGTTGGTGCGCCCCCGGATCTGGCCCGCGAGGCGGTCGGTCTCCTTACGGAGCTTCAGCCAGCGCTCGGACCAGCGCGCGTGCTGCTCGCGTTCGCTGCAGCCATGGCACGGGTGTGCACGCAGGCGCCGGCGAAGGTCGGTGATGGCGCGCTCCTCGGCCGCAGCCGAGGACGAGTGGAGGCCGTCGGCGCGGCCCGCTCCCCGCCGCGGCGGGCGGTTGGCCTGGAGGGCGTTGCGCATTGACGAGGTGAGGTCCCGGCGGTCCTTGGGGCTCTTGGCGCTGAAGCTCTTGGGGATCTTGATCCGGGAGAGGATCTCCACGGGTCCGTCAAGGTCCTGGACCCCGACGCGCCGGATCTGGGTTTCAAGGGTCAGCACTGTGGGCCGCGGTTCGCGGGAGGTGTCGGTGTCGAGCACGACGGCGTAACCCTGGCTGCGCCCGCCGGGCACGTCGATGACGTCGCCGGGGCGAAGCGCCTCAAGGGAGGCCTCGGCAGCCGAGCGCAGGAAGCGCGAGCGGTCGCGTGAAGCCCGGGTTTCGAGGTCGGACAGCTCCCGGCGGAGGTTCGCGTACTCCCTGAAGTCGCCAAGGTGGCAGGTCATCGATTTCTCGTAGCCCTTGAGGGAGTCTTCGCGGCTGCGCAGCTGTTTCGCCAGCCCGACAACGGACCGGTCGGCCTGGAACTGGGCGAAGGAGGTCTCGAGGATCTCACGGGACCGTTCCTGGCCGAACTGGGCAACGAGGTTGATGCTCATGTTGTAGGTGGGCCGGAAACTTGAATTGAGCGGGTAGGTCCGCCGGGACGCGAGCCCGGCCACCGCGCCGGGATCGGTGCCCGGCTGCCACAGCACGACGGCGTGGCCCTCGACGTCGATGCCGCGGCGCCCGGCGCGCCCGGTCAGCTGCGTGTACTCCCCCGCCGTCACGTTGACGTGGGCCTCGCCGTTGAACTTGTCGAGCTTTTCGAGGACCACGGAGCGCGCGGGCATGTTCACGCCGAGCGCGAGGGTCTCGGTCGCGAAAACCGCCTTCACCAGGCCCGCTGCGAAAAGTTTCTCGACAACCTCCTTGAAGGTGGGAAGCATGCCGGCGTGGTGGGCGGAGAACCCCCGGATCAGCCCCTCGCGCCAGGTCCAGAAGCCGAGGATCTCAAGATCGTCGCGTGGAATGTCGGCGGTGGCGTCGTCGATGGTTTCACTGATGACGGCCCGCTCGTTTTCGGTGGTGAGCCACAGACCTGCGTGCAGGCACTGGCTCACCGCGGCTTCGCAGCCGTTGCGGGAGAAGATGAAGGTGATCGCCGGCAGCAGGCCTGCCCGGTCGAGGGCGGTGATGACCTGGGGGCGGCTGGCCCGGCGCACAAGGGTGTTCTGCGGCTGGCGGCGCGGCTGCGCCTTGCCGCGCCGTCCGTTGCCCGAGCCCCAGTTCGCGCGCTGGTTGAGCCGCACCTCGCTGCTGGCGAGTTCGAGCAGTTCTGGATTGACGTCGTACTGTTCGGCCGCGCCCGCCTGCGGGCCCCCCGGCGCAGCCTCGTCGAAAGCGACGTCGCCGGCAAACAGGTCAAGGAGGTCATGGCCCACCATCACGTGCTGCCACAGCGGCACGGGGCGGTGTTCGGACACCACGACGTCGGTGTCGCCGCGCACGGTGTCGAGCCACGCTCCGAACTCCTCGGCGTTGGAGACGGTGGCGCTGAGGGAAACCAGTTTCACCTCGGTGGGCAGGTGGATGATCACCTCCTCCCACACCGCCCCCCGGAACCGGTCGGCCAGGTAGTGGACTTCATCCATCACCACGTAGCCGAGGTCGTCGAGGGTCTCCGAGTCCGCGTACAGCATGTTGCGCAGGACCTCGGTGGTCATGACCACCACGTCGGCGTCGGGGTTGATGCTCGTGTCGCCCGTGAGCAGGCCCACCCGCTCCGGGCCGTGAACGGCGGACAGCTCGGTGTACTTCTGGTTGCTCAGCGCCTTGATGGGCGTTGTGTAGAACGCCTTGAGTCCGTGCTGCAGGGCGAGGTAGACGGCGAACTCCCCCACGACCGTCTTCCCAGCACCGGTCGGTGCCGCGACGAGGACGCCTTTGCCTGATTCAAGGGAGGTGCAGGCGTCGCGCTGGAAGGGATCGAGTTCGAAGGAGAGCGTCTGTTCGAAGGCCGAAAGGCTGGTCCGCGAATACCGGGTGCGTTCCTTGGCAGCCTGGTAGCGCTCTGCGGGGGTGCTCATCTTTCAACCCTAAACGCTTGCGAACACTCCAGCACGCATCGGAGTGCCTTAGTCCGGGTCGATGGAGGACGCCTGGCCGGCGGTTGCGGCCACAGCGGCCTCGCGGGCGGCGTTGCGCCGGTCCCTGCGCTTGTCGTTGAGCAGGCACAGGCCGATCGCGATGAAGAACAGCACGAGCATCGGCACGGCGAGGTAGAACATGCTGACGGCGTCGGCTCCAGGGGCGGCCATCGCCGCGAACAGGCAGACAAGGAACACGGTGATGCGCCAGGCCTTGAGGATCTGTTTGCCGCTGAGGAGCCCTACAAGGTTCAGGCCGAACAGCACAACCGGGAGGAGGAAGGCAACGCCGAAGGCGAGCATCAGGCGCAGGATGAAGGTGATGAAAACCGTCACGGTGATGATGTTCGAGAATCCGCCCGGCGTGAAGTCGGTGAGCACCCGAACGGCGTTGGGAAGCACGAGCCAGGCGAGATAGATGCCGGTGAGGAACAGCGGCACTGCGACGGCGATGAAGGACAGCGAGATGCGGCGTTCCTTGGAGTGCAGCCCGGGAGTGATGAAGGCCCACAACTGGTACAGCCACACCGGGCTTGAAATGATCAGCCCCAGGAAGACCGAGACCTGGATCAGCAGGTCGAACGGGGACGCGACGCCGTCGAAGTTCAGGGCCGCGGTGCGGCCCTCGCGGGCGTTGAGCTCCACGACGGGCGCGGAGAGCGCCTCAAGCACCGGGTTGTAGATGAAGAAGCCAACGACGGTGCCCGCGATGACGGCCAGGCCCGACTTGAACAGACGGTTGCGGGCTTCCTTCAGGTGTTCCTTGAGGGGCATCCGCCCCTCGGGGTTGGCTTTGCGCCCTTTGGTGCGTGCCATTGTTCCTACGGTGTCGGAGCTGAGGGTCCGCCCGGCGGGGTTGTGGAGCCGTGGCCGGGCGGGCTCTGCGGCGTGGTGGGGCGGTAGTCGGTGCCGGGTGTGCCCGGCTGCGTCGTGCCGACGACACGTCCTTCGACGGTCGGTGCGTCGCCGTCGGTGTTGTTCTCGTCCTTCATCTGCTTCACCTCGGACTTGAAGATGCGCAGCGACTGGCCCAGACTCCGGGCGAGGCCGGGAAGCTTCGGCGCGCCGAAGAGAACAATCGCGAGGGCGATGATGATGACGATGTGCCAGCCTTCGAGCCTCATGCCCAAAATCCTTCCGTAGATGCCACTTAAGTTTAGGTCATAGATGAGGCAGGTCCCGCAAGAGCTGGGGCCGGTTGGCCTCGGTCCGGCGCCTGATGCGCCGCTCGCGCCGTCGCGCCCCGCGCAGGTCCCGCGCCTCGGCGTTGGCACGGCGGACGGTTTCGGGGGCGGAAAACACCGCCGGCGCGGCCCGCATGGTGTGCCCGTTGTCCGGGACGGCGTCGGTGCGCGGCCCGGCGCTGACCGCTCCGAGACGCTCGGCCGTCGCCTCGAATTCACTCAGTGTTGCGGCGGCCTTCCGGAAGACCTTGAAACCCACAACGATCAGGAACAGGGCGCTGAGCGCAAGAAGCGCGACCCACAACACAATCCACGTCCACCAAGGCATTCCCTCAGTCTAGTTCAGGCGTAGTTCGCCAGCGCCGCCTCGAGCCAGGCCTCCGTCCCGGTGCGCAGGTCCCGTGGTTCGACCACTGCCGCGGCACCGCCGAGCCCGGCAAGCAGGCCGGGGAGCCATGCTGTTGAACCCGCGCGCAGGACCGCACCGAGGCTGCCGTCGGGCAGTTCCTCCGTCCTATCGGCTGTGTACTGCTCGGCAACCCATCCGGCCGGCGGTCGCAGGAGCAGCGTGATCTCCCGGTCGGCGGCCGACGGTCGGTAAAGCTCCCCCGCCGGGCCCTGCCCCTGGCGCTCCACGTCCACCCGCCCTGCAGAGGCCGGGTGGTTGGTCAGGCTGGCGCTCTGGATGCGGTCGAGGCGGAAATTGCGCATGCCCGCGGACTCGATGCACCACGCTTCGACATACCAGTGGTCGCGGTGGGAGAACGCGCGGACGGGCTCGATCAGCCGCCGGGTGATTTCATCGCGGGCCGGCACCAGATACGACAGCTCGACCTGGAGCCCCCGGCTCAGCGCCTCCTGGAGCACCTCGAGGGTCGGATTCACCTCATCCTCGCTCAGCTTCGCAGCGACGACGGTGCCCATCCTGGCCGCGCTTCCCGCCGCGGCGGTCAGCTTCGCCTGGGCTCCGAGCAGGGCGTCGCTGTCGACAAGCCCCGGAAGGTCGCGCAGGGCCTGCAGCCCGACGAGGAGGGCGCTTGCCTCATCCATGCCGAGGCGCACCGGGTGGGAAAGGTTCGCCGCATTGCTGAGGAAGATCCGTCCGCCTTCGACGGAGACGTCGATCAGCTCGTCGGGGTAGTAGCGGGGTCCGCTGACGAAGAGCAGGTCGAGGTCCCGTGTCAGCTGTGCCTCGGTGACCCCGAAGCGTTGCGCCGTGGCGGTCAGCTCGGCCCCGGGGTGGGCCAGGAGGTAGGGCACGAGGTCAAGCAGGCGCAGCAGGTGGTCCTGCGCGGAGGCCTTGCGCCGCGGCGGGTGGTTCGGGTCCGCGGAGAAGGTGATGTGTTCGGGGGCGGTGCGTGCGGCGTCGAACGCGCCCTGCAACAGGGTCCGCACGGCGTGCGCCAGGTCCGTCGGCTCGACGACGGCGGTGCTGGCCCCGAAACCGGCGATCTCGGCGGCAAGGAGCGCCTGGTCCGCGTACCGGACCTCGAGCCGGTCCCAATCCTCGCCGGTTTCCATAACTCTGGTGCCCCGGCGCACGCGCAGCAGGTTGCAGGTGCCGGGCCGGGCGAGCAGGACAGCCGATGACTCCTCATCACGGCGCTTAAGCGAGGAAAGGGCAGCGTTGATGTCGAAGGACTCGGGTACGTCGAAGGTGCCCTGGAGCGTGCGCGGCACCGATGTCATCCGGGACAGGCGGAAGAACCTCTCCTGTTCGCGGACGGTGTCGAAGCCCACCAGGTACCAGTGCCCGAAGCGCGAGCCCATCCCCCACGGGAGGACGGTCCGGTTTTCGTCGCGTCCCGTGCTGGCCGCCCGGTAGCCGAAGGTGAGGGGACGCCGCTGCGCCAGGGCATGCCACACCTCGTCCCAATAGGGATCGCTTGTCTGGATGCGCGGCTGGATGGGCAGCGGTGCCGGCGTCTCCGAGGCGAGGGTGCGGGTGCTCAGCTTCCGGATGGCGCGCGAGGCCGCGGAATCGAGCGCCGCCGAATCCCACATGCCGGCGGCAAGGCTCAGCAGCGTGTACTCGGCCGGGGTGAAGCTCACGCCGGACAGCCGGTACTCCTCGGCGTTGATCCGGTAGCGCTGGACGGTGTTGTCGGTGTCGAAGACATGATCGTCGCTGAAGGCCTCAAGCGGAATGCCCTGTTCCCGGAGCATTGCCTTGTCGCGGTCGAACAGCTTCTCGCGGGCCGCGGTGGTCGGAGCCTCGCGGTACAGCTCGATCTCCTCGAACAGTTCCTCCTTGCTGAAGCCCCGTTTGCTTGAGAGCAGCAGGATGACGAGGGTCAGGAGTCGTTCGGTTCGTTTAGCGGACACGGTGGATACCTTACCGCCCGGGTGCGCCCGGGCAGGACAGGGCGGGCCCTCCCGGCGGGAATACGCGAAAGTGCCGCGCCCCGTGGTGTGGGGCGCGGCACTTTCGCGGTGGTGCAGTGGCGGGGTGCTGGCCCCTAGCGCACGTCCAGCAGGTCAACGACGAAGATCAGCGATTCGTTCGGCCCGATGGCCGAACCGGCGCCGCGCGCCCCGTAGGCCATGTCGGAGGGGATTTCGAGCCGGCGGCGTCCGCCGACCTTCATCCCGAGCAGCCCCTGGTCCCAGCCCTGGATGACCTGCCCGATGCCGACGCGGAAGTCCAGCGGTGCGCCGCGGTTCCAGGAGGCGTCGAACTCCTCCCCCGTCGAGAAGGCGACACCAACGTAGTGGGTCGACACGGTGTCGCCGGCCTTGGCGGCCTGCCCGTTCCCCTCGATCAGGTCCTCGATGACGAGCTCGGTCGGAGCTGCGTGGGCGGGGAAGTCGATCTCGGGCTTCTGGCGGTCGAACTCGCGCTTACCGAATGACATGGGGCTCCTTCGCGTTGGTGATGGGTGTGCGGACCGCTACTTGGCAGCGGTCTTGGCTGTGATTTCGATGTAGAAGACCAGGGTGCCGGACGGCCGGCCCTGCGGTGCCGGGTCTCCGTACGCCCACGGGCCGGGAATGACGAGGAGGACCTTCGAGCCGACCTTCTGGCCGCTCAGGCCTTCGGTCCACCCCTTGATGACTCCGGTCAGCGGGAACTCGGCGGGCTCGCCCCGTTCGAAGCTCGAGTCGAACTGCTTGCCGTCCTCCCAGCGCCAGCCGCTGTAGTTGGCGGTGATGCTGTCGGACTCCTTGACGACTTCCCCGGTGCCTTCCTTCAGCACCTTGACGACGAGGTCCTTGGACGGGTCGTTCTTCGGGATGGTGACCTTGGGCACGCCCTTGTCGTCGAACGTGAACTTGGGCAGCTCTCCGGCCTTGTCGAGCTTCTCGACCTCTTCTGGAGCCAGGGTCTTGGGCTCGGGCGCGGCGTCCTTGGCGGAGAGGACCTTCAGCACGATGACCTGCTGCGGCGTCTCCGGCTGGCCCTCGACGGGCTCCATGGGGCGCGTGTATGCCACCTGCGAGCCGACGTTCGTTCCAACGAGGACCTCGTAGAGCTCGGCGTCGGCCTTCTTCAGTTCGTCATTGACCGGCAGCGGCTGGGGCTCCCCGGATGAGTAGGTCTCGCCAACTGTGCTTCCGTCTTCGGCATTGAGGAAGATGGCGTTGAAGGTGATCTGCTGACCTGCCTCGATGGGATCGCCGTCGCCTTCGACAACGGTCTTCACGGCAGGGCCGGTGACCTTGAGGGGGGTCTCGAATTCAACCTTGGGCGCTTCCTCGTCGGATCCGCCGGTGACCTTCAGTGAGTCGAAGATCCCGGCTTCGCCGGCGGAGCGGCCCGTCGTCGATCCGCCGCACGCCGTCAGCACGAGCAACAGCGGCAGGAGGATTAAGAGTATTTTTCGCACAGAACTTCTTTCACTGGAATTATCGGTAGTTCAGGCGGCGCCGAACAACAGGCCGCATCAAGCCTAACGGGTCGGTGCGGCCCGTTTCTCCCGTCCGCCGGATTTCGTTACAGGACGTGTCGGCCTCAGAGGTGTTCAAGCAGCGCGTCGACGCGCTCGTCAACCGACTTGAAGGGGTCCTTGCACAGGATCGTCTGCTGGGCCCTGTCGTTGAGCTTGAGGTGCACCCAGTCAACCGTGTAGTCGCGGTTGGCTTCCTTCGCCCTGCGCACGAACTCTCCGCGCAGCCGGGCCCGGGTGGTCTGCGGGGGCGTGTCCATCGCATCCTTCACGACGACGTCCTCAACCACGCGCACGGCCTCGCCGCGGGCCTGGAGGAGGAAGAACAGGCCGCGGGTACGCGAGATGTCGTGGTAGGTGAGGTCGAGCTGGGCGGCGCGCGGCGAGTCGAGGTCGCCGCCCTGCCGGGTGAGGTAGCGGTCGATGAGCTTTTTCTTGATCGCCCAGTCCACTTCGCGGTCGATGCCCGAGGTGTCTCCCGAGGCGATGGCGTCGAGGGTGCGCTCCCACAGGCTGAGGATGGCCGGCACGTGGGGCGTGTGGGCGCCGTGGCTCTCCACGAACGCGGTGGCGCGGGCAAGGTATTCGCGCTGCATCTCGAGGGCGGTGATCTGCCGGCCGTTGGCCAGTTTCAGCAGCTGGCTTCCGGTGAGGTCGTGGGAGATCTCGCGGATGCTGCGGATCGGGTTCTCGAGGCGGAAGTCTCTCATCATCGCACCGGCTTCGACCATGCGCAGGATGAGGTCGACGGAGCCGACCTTGAGCCGGGTGGTTGTCTCCGACATGTTTGAGTCACCGGCGATGATGTGCAGGCGGCGGAAGAACTCGGCGTCGGCGTGCGGTTCATCGCGGGTGTTGATGATCGGGCGCGACCGGGTTGTCGCCGAGGAGATCCCCTCCCACAAATGGTCCGCGCGCTGCGAGAAGGCGTACAGGGACCCGTTCTGGGACTTGAGCACCTTCCCCGCCCCGACCAGCAGCTGCCGGGTCACAAGGAACGGGATGAGGATGTCGGCGAGCCGGGCGAACTCCAGCTTGCGGGGAATGAGGTAGTTCTCGTGGCTGCCGTAGGAATTGCCCGCGGAATCGGTGTTGTTCTTGAACAGGTAGATGTTGCCGTTATAGCCTTCGTGGCTCAGCTTCCGCTGGGCTTCGACAACAAGGTCCTCGAGGATGAGCTCACCGGCCCGGTCCTGGGCAATGAGCTGGGCGAGGTCGTCGCACTCGGCCGTCGCATACTCCGGGTGGGAGCCGACATCCAGGTACAACCGTGCACCATTGGTGAGGAAGACGTTCGAGGAGCGCCCCCAGCTCACGACCTTGCGGAAGAGGTAGCGTGCCACCTCTTCGGGCGAGAGCGGCCGGGAGTTGGGCCCTGAATAGGAAATCCCAAACTCCGTTTCTATGCCAAAAATACGACGGTCCATCAGCGGGAACCTTCGGGGGAAGCGAGCATAGATTCAAGCTCGGATGCGATGATGCGGCGGAACGCCCTGTGGCTCCCGCGGGAAGTCTCCGGGTCGCGGTCAAGCACCGCTACTTCGAGGAGCCCCGGTCCGAGCCGGTTGCCTCCCCGCCCGTCGGCGCCGTCCTGCTGCAGCGAATCCACTGCGGCCCGGACGGCCTCGGGGAACGTCAGATCCCCCGACCACTTGTTCCTGAGCAGCTCCACGACGGTCTCGGCGGCGCCGCCCATCACCACGAACCCGGTCTCGTCGGCGATCGACCCGTCGAATGTGAGCCGGTACAGGTGGTCCGCCGCGGGGAGCTCCCCGACCTCGGCGACCACCAGCTCCACCTCGAACGGTTTGCTTTCGGCGGTGAACACCGCGCCGAGGCTTTGGGCGTAGACGCTTGCCAGGCCCCGGGCGGTGACGTCTTCGCGGTCATAGGAATACCCGCGGACATCGGCGTAGCGCACTCCCGCCTGCCTCAGGCTCTCGAACTCGTTGTACTTGCCGACGGCGGCGAAGGCGATGCGGTCGTAGATCTCCCCCAGCTTGTGCAGCGACGGCGAGGGGTTCTCGGCCACGAGCGCGATGCCGTCCCGACAACTCATGACAATGACTGAACGCCCCCTGCCGATGCCCTTCCGCGCGAAATCGGCGCGGTCCTTCATCAGCTGTTCCGGCGATACGTAGAACTGCTGTGTCATCGTCTACGCCTCCCGTCCAGCGATTGAGCGGCTCGACAGGACCCCGAGCGCAAACGTCTCGAGTTCCCGGTCCGCGACCTTCCGCGCCCCGGCGCCGCTGACCGTGTAGACAACGGGCCACAGCTGCCGGACGACGTCGGGGCCACCGGTGGCCGAATCGTCGTCGGCGGCGTCATAGAGCGATTCGACGGCCACCCGGATGGCTGTGTCCTCATCAAGGTTCGGTTTCCACAGCTTCTTCAGGGCGCCGCGCGCGAACGCCGATCCTGATCCGACGCTGTGGTGCTCCTGTTCCTCGTACCGCCCGCCCGTGACGTCGAAGGAGAACAGGCGCCCTTCCCGCCGGACCGTGTCGAATCCGGCGAACAGAGGAACCACGGCAAGGCCCTGCAGCGCCATCGGCAGGTTCTGCCGGACCATCGCTGCGAGCCGGTTCGCCTTTCCGTCGAGGCTCATCCGCGTTCCCTCGATCTTTTCGTAGTGCTCAAGCTCAACCTGGAACAGGCGGGTCAGGTCGAGCGCGATGCCGGCACTGCCAGCGATGCCCAGGACGGAGAACATGTCGGCCGGAAACACCTTTTCAATGTGCCGGCTGGCAATGACGTTGCCCATCGTGGCGCGCCGGTCCCCCGCCATGAGCACGCCGCCGGCATAGGTCAAGGCCACAATCGTTGTGGCGTGCGGGGCCAGGGCGCCGGCCGAGGCCGGAATGTCTACCCGGGTGCGGGAGGCGAGCAGGTCAGGATGATGTCGGCCCAAATGATCGGTGAAGGACGTTGCCGCTGCCCTCGCGATCGCCCCTGCTGCGTCTTCCGGCATCATCCGCTACTGGCCACCCTTCTGGACGAAGCCCCTCACAAATTCTTCGGCGTTCGATTCAAGCACGCCGTCGATTTCATCGAGGAGGTCATCGACGCCCTCTGTCTGCGAGGTGTCCTGCCCGGCGGCGGCGGGCAGCGGCTCTGGCGTGCTGTCCTCCTGCTCCTCAGGACGTGTTTCCGTGGTCTTGTGATCCTGTGTTGCCATGATGAGCACCCTCCGGTTTGTTGTGCTGATTCTATGGTGCCACGCGGGGTTCGGCCCCGCTCAACAATCGTGTGAGGAAGTCCTCAGCACTTGCCGACTCGGCAAAAAGCCGCTCGGTGAGCTGCGCCGTGCCCCGCAGCGGCTCCCGCGTCTGCACCCGCTGGAGGCGGTTCTGGTTGGGAAGCTCGAAAATGATCGAATCCCAGCTGGCGCCGACCACTTCAGCGGGAAACGTCGCGATGCATTTGCCCCGGAAGTATGCCCGGGTGTCGCGGGGCGGTTCGGACATCGCGCGCTCCACCTGCGCGCCGGAAACCAGCAGCTCTGCCTGGCCACGCTGGGCGAGCCGGTGGTAGATGCCCTTGCTGGGGCGCAGGTCGGCGTACTGCAGGTCGATCAGGGCCAGCCGGTGGTCCCCCCACGCCAGGGAGTCGCGCTCCCGGTAGGCCTGGAGGATCTTGAGTTTGGCCACCCAGTCGACCTGCGCCGAGGCCGACATCGGGTCCCGGCGCAGGAGGTCGATCAGCGAACCCCACCGGTCGAGCACGTCCCGGGTCTGCCCGTCGGCACCCGGGACGCACGCCGCCGCGGCGGCGCCGTGGTAGATCTCCTGCAGATCGAGGGCCGTGACGTTCCTGCCGTCCGTGAGCTGGACGGTGGCCGTGAGCGTGGGGTCGTGGCTGATGGTCTGGAGGGCGCGGACGGGTTCGGCGAGTTCCGGCACCGGTGCGCTGCCGCGTTCGATCAGGGACAGCACGAGCGCCGTCGTGCCGAGTTTGAGGTAGTTCGAGACTTCGTTGAGGTTGGCGTCGCCGATGATCACGTGAAGCCTGCGGTACTTCTCCGCGACGGCGTGCGGCTCATCGCGCGTGTTGATGATCGGCCGGCGCACGGTGGTCTCGAGACCGATCTCGTTTTCGAAGAAGTCGGCGCGCTGGCTCACCTGGAACCCGGGCTCCTGGTGGGCCGCCCCGATTCCCACCCGGCCGGCGCCGCAAAGAACCTGCCGGGAGACGAAGAACGGAATGAGCGCCGCGGCGAGGTTCCCGAAGGGGACGCTGCGGGGTACGAGGTAGTTCTCGTGGGAGCCGTAGGAGACGCCCTTGTTGTCGGTGTTGTTCTTGTACAGGTGCACCGGTGAGAAACCGGGGGTGGCGGCGATGCGCTCCATGGCGGCAAGGGCCACCCGGTCCCCCGCCCTGTCCCACAGCACGGCGTCGAGCGGGTTCGTCACCTCCGGGCTGGAGTACTCGGGATGGGCGTGGTCGACGTAGAGCCGCGCCCCGTTGTTCAAAACCAGGTTCATCAGCACGGCCGGGTCCTGGAGGTCGGCACCGTCGTCGAGCGCCACCTGCTCGGCCGTGAGCACGGGAGGCTCGTCGGTGAGCTGCGCCGGAGGCACCGACGCCCGGTCGACCAGCCAGCCCCGCGCGTCGGCAAGGGGCGCTTCGTCGGTGTAGTCCCACCTGGTTCCGGCCAGGTTGCCGAGCCCCTCCCGAAGGGTCGCGGCGTAGGCGTTGACCACCTGGGAGGAGAGCATCGTCGGGTTCGCCGCGGGAAGGCCGGGGGCGATGATCCCGTACTCCGTTTCCGTGCCCATGACCCGGTGCACCGAAACCTCGCCCGCTGTGGTTCCCGCCAGGACGGGCGTGGACGAGGTGCCCGAGGTTGTGGTCATAGATACTGGCCGGTGTTGGCGGCAGTCTCGATCGCCTTGCCGGGCTCCTGGCCCGCCTTGCCCTGGACGATCGTCCTGATGTAGGTGATGCGTTCGCCTTTCTTGCCGGAGATCCGTGCCCAGTCATCGGGGTTGGTGGTGTTCGGCATGTCCTCATGCTCGCGGAACTCATCGACGACAGCGCGCATGAAGTGTTCGATGCGCAGGCCCTTGCTGCCCTCAAGCAGGAGGTCCTTGATCGCGTACTTCTTAGCCCGGTCCACCACGTTCTGGATGACCGCACCCGAGTTGAAGTCCTTGAAGTAGAGCATCTCGGTGTCCCCGTTGGCGTAGGTCACCTCGAGGTACTCATTCGACTTCTCCGTGGAGTACATCTTTTCCACCGTGCGCCGGATCATCTCCTGGACGGTGACCGCCGCATTGCCGCCGTACTCGGCGAGGTCGTCGGCATGGAGGGGCAGGTCTTCGGTGATGTACTTGGCGAAGATCTCCGCCGCACCTTCGGCGTCGGGCCGCTGGATCTTGATCTTGACGTCGAGCCGGCCCGGACGGAGGATCGCCGGGTCGATCATGTCCTCGCGGTTCGAGGCGCCGATCACGATCACATTCTCGAGTTTCTCCACGCCGTCGATCTCGCTGAGCAGCTGGGGCACGATCGTTGTCTCGACGTCGGAGGACACCCCGGTGCCGCGGGTGCGGAAGAGGGAGTCCATTTCGTCGAAAAACACAACGACGGGGCTGCCGTCCGAGGCCTTCTCGCGCGCGCGGGAGAAGATCAGCCGGATGTGGCGTTCGGTCTCCCCCACATATTTGTCCAGCAGCTCGGGGCCCTTGATGTTGAGGAAGTAGCTGCGGATCTGCTCGGTGCCCGACCGCTCCGCAGCCCTTGCGGCGAGGGAGTTGGCCACGGCCTTGGCGATCAGGGTCTTGCCGCACCCCGGCGGGCCGTACAGGAGGATTCCCTTCGGCGCCTTCAGGCCGTGCTCGCGGTAGAGGTCGGGGTGGAGGAAGGGCAGCTCGACGGCGTCACGGATCTGCTCGATCTGCGGGCCGAGGCCCCCGATGTCCTCGTACCCGATGTCGGGCACCTCCTCCAGCACGAGGTTCTCGACCTCGCTGCGCGCAACCTTCTCAAGGCCGTAGCCGGACTTCGTGTCGACGGCGAGGGCGTCGCCGACGCGGATCCGCTGGGTCTGCAGGGGGCCGCTCAGCCGGATGACGCGCTCGTCGTCCGTCCTGCCGACCACGAGCGCCCGGTCGACGCCGAGCAGCTCCTTGACCGTGACGATCTCGCCGGCCCGCTCGTAGCCGAGGGCGGCAACGATCGTCAGCGACTCGTTGAGCAGCACCTCCTGCCCAGCGGAAAGCTGGCGCACATTGATCAGCGGGCTCACCGTCACGCGCAGCTTCCGCCCGGACTGCAGGATGTCCGCTGTGTCCTGCACCGTGGCCTGCGTTGTGGTTCCGGGCTCGGCCGCCTGCTGGGCGTTGACCTGGATGACCGTTGCGAAGCTGAACGGGGCCGCGCCCTCCTTTTCGAGGGCGGCCTTGAGCCTGATGATTTCGGTGCGCGCCGACTCCAGCGCTGAGACGAGGCGCGTGTTGTTTTGCGTGGCCGAGGCTAGCTGCCTGTCGATGTGCCGCAGTTTGTCCCGCAGCACGTTGAGCTGGCGCTGGGCCACAGCGTACTCGCCCGGCGTCGGCGCGTTCACCTGCCCGGGTCCGTCGGGACGAGAAGCGAAGTTTTCAGATTCCGACATAGCGTGTCGCCACCTTCAATTCGGCATACCTATGAATCGACCATAGCGCAGGCAAAGGCGCTGGGAACGATCGTTGCACTTTCAAACGTCTCGATTGCAATGTTCGTTTCCTTCGCGCCCGATTTTCCTCCCGGGTCGGCTCAGGAACCGGTCGGGTTTTCCGCGTCGCGCCGCGCCTGGGCTTCCTCGGGAGGAAGCGCGCCGCGCTGGATGGTCGAGGCGGCGTCGCGGGCAACACGCCGCAGGCGCTTGTCGGACACCTCCCGCTCCCCCACGGCCTGCGGGGTCCAGGCGTTGAGGTCCGCCTCGCTGAAATCTGTTTTCGACGGGCGCCGCTTCTGAATCAGGCCTGTCGCCCCGTGCGCCAGGCGCCGGGTTGTCAGGAGGAAGCCGGTGTGGGCAACCATGCGGTGGTCCGGACGCACGGCCAGGCCTTCGAGGTGCCAGCCGCGCACCATCGACTCCCAGGCCTCGGGTTCGGTGAACCGGCCGTCGGCCCGGATGGCTTCGGCAGTGCGCGACAGCTGGGTCACCGTGGCAACGTAGCTGATCCACACCCCGCCGGGCGCCAGGACGGTTCCAACGGCGTCGAGGCACTCCCAGGGCGCGAGCATGTCGAGCACCACCCGGTCCACGCTGCCGGGTTCTTCCTTTTCGACCACCTGGTCCTGGAAGTCGCCGAGGGAGATCTTCCAGGCGGGGTGGGGTCCGCCGAAGATGGTTTCGACGTTGCCCCTGGCGATGTCGGCGAATTCCTCGCGGCGTTCAATCGAGTGGAGGTAGCCCGAGTCGCCGACCGCGCGCAGCAGTGAGATCGAAAGGGCGCCGGATCCGACACCGGCTTCGACTACCCGGGCGCCCGGGTAGATGTCGCCCATTGTGATGATCTGGCCGGCGTCCTTGGGGTAGACCACTGCAGCCCCGCGGGGCATCGAGAGCACGAAGTCGGACAGCAGCGGGCGCAGCGCCTGGTAAAGCTGCCCCGTGGTGTTGGGAAGGACGGTCCCCTCGGGCTGCCCGATGACCTTGTCGTGGAGCAGGAACCCCTTGTGGGTGTGGAAGGCGCCGCCCGGGGTGAGCGTGACGGTGTTCATCCGACCCTTTTCGTCAGTGAGCTGGACCCGCTCCCCCGGACGGAACACGCCCCTCCTGCTCGCTGCGCCGTGGGGTCCGTTCCCGGCAGGGAGTTCGGCGGGTGTGTTCATTTTCGAGTGATCCTTCGCGTTGAGGTGATGCTGCGACGTGCAGGTCGTGCTGAGACGTGTGTCTGGTGCGGGCCGATCGGGCGGGCGGGTCAGGGCCGGCCCGGGGTGCGCCTGCCTGTGACGGCGTCGATGGCGGCCGAGCGGTGAAGCAGGCCGGTGACCCTCCCGCGGGGGTCGATGACGGGGAATTCGTTGCCTTCGAGCCGTGCCAGCAGCTGCATGAGCTGCTCTCCGGCGGCGGACTCGGGAACGATCGAACCGGCGGGAAGGGGCCGTGCGGCCGCCGCTGCCGGGGTGCCGGCCGCCGCTGCCGCCGGCACGTCGCCCAGTGCCACCGGGTCGACGACGGCGTCCGCCCCACCCCCGGCTCCGATCAGGATCACGGCGGCGTCGGGGCGTCCCGCAAGAAGCTGGCGGACATGGTTCACAGGGGTGGCGGCGGGAACCGCGAAAGCGGGTTGCTTGAGCCGGGCGGCGCTCACCTCGGGCAGCCGCAGGCGCATCCTGGCGATCGTGATCGCTTCTCCTGCTCCGGACCACATGACCGCACCGGCAATCACTGCCACGATGATGAGGGGCAGGGACGGCGCCTGTCCGGCAAGGAACGGCACGCCGAGCACGACGGCGAGAATCAGCACGACGATGAGGCGCCCGGCCCAGCCCGCGGCGATGGTGCCCTTCTCCTGGCTGCCGGTGGCCTTCCATACCGCCGATTCGACGAGCCGGCCGCCGTCCAGCGGCAGCCCGGGGAGGAGGTTGAACGCTGCAAGGAGCAGGTTCGCCCAGAGGAGGATGTTCGCGAGCAGCTGGGCCACCGAGAACGGCTCGGTGAGGGTGAGGATCCCCCAGCTGACCACCGCGAGGACAAGGTTCGCCGCGGGCCCGGCAAGGGCAACGCTCAGTGAACGGCCGGGCGAGGCGCTGAACGTTTCGAACTGGGTGTGCCCGCCCCAGAGGTTCAGCACGATGCGGGTGGTCGGCCAGCCGAAGGCCCGGGCGGTCAGGGCGTGGGCAAGCTCGTGGATGAGGACCGACAAGGCGAGCAGCAGGGCGTAGGCGAGGGCGACGCCGTAGGCGCCGACGCCAAGTTCCGGGAAGTTCAGCGCAACGCGCGGTCCGAAGAAGAGCGCGATCGCCGCCGTGATGAGGAACCAGGACCATGTCAGGACGATCGGGATTCCCGCGATCCTGCCCAGGGAGACCCCCAGCTTCTGGCTGCGGCGTCCCGGCCCGGTGGGGGCCGCGGCGTTCATTCTCCGGGCTCCGGTGTGGATGCCCCGCCGGAGACCAGGGAATCCAGGTCCCGGAGCGTCCTGCCCTCGAGGGTGGTCCAGTCGGTGCGCCGAGGGTCTTCGGGCAGCGGCACGAAGTGTGGCACCGCAAGCGTCACAACCCCGGCACCGAGGGCCGAGGTCACCCCGGGGAGCGAGTCTTCGATGGCGACGACCCGTTCCTTGCTCAGGCCGGGGGTGCGCTCGGCAAGGCGTGCGAACGCCGTGAGGTAAGCCTCGGGGTGGGGCTTGCCGTGCGTAACGCTGTCGCCGGTGACGAGGAGGTCGAAGGTGCCCTCGGGCAGCTGGGCCTGCACCTCGGAGGCGAGGGCGAGCTCGGACATCGTCACGAGGGCGCAGGGAACGCCGTTGAGGCGGAGTTCTTCAAGCAGCTCCCGGGCTCCCGGGCGCCAGGGGACCTGACGGCGGACCTTCTGCACTACCACGCCGGTGAGGTGGTCGATGATTTCCCGCACGGTCAGCTGAACGCCGGCCTGCTGGAGGAGTCCGGCCGAGAACGGCAGGGCCTGCCCGACGAGCGCCTTGGCCTGCTCGGGCGACCAGGTTCCGCCGTGGGCCCTGACGATTTCCATTTCCGCTTCGATCCAGTACGGCTCCGTGTCGACGATTGTTCCGTCCATGTCCCACAGCACGGCCTGAACGGCGGCACGGGATCCCGGATCGGCTCGGAACGGGCGGGGGCGGGCGTCGACGGCGGTCGGGGAAGCAGGGGTGGCCATGTCCCAAGTCTACGGCGGGTACGGGGGCGTCTCCTGCGGCTCCGCTGTCCGCGAAGCACTCGCGCGGTGACTGACATGTCCGCTCACTGAGGTTTAGGGTGAAGAAGTGAACACCTTCGACGACAGCCAGCCGCACGGCGTGCGCGACCTCTTTCAGGACGACGCGAACCCCGACCGGCGCGTCACCATCATGCTCGCCGCGTTCGAGGGGTGGAACGACGCCGGCGAAGCGGCAAGCGACGCCCTGCGGTTCGTGGGCCGCTATCTTGGCAGCGAGAAGATTTCGACGATTGACGCCGACGAGTTTTACGATTTTCAGTTCACCCGCCCGATGATCAAGCGCAACGCCGCTGGGCAGCGGAGGATCAAATGGCCGACGACGAAGATCAGCCGGGCGCCCGTGCCCGGTTCGAACGTCGACCTCATCCTCGTTCACGGCGTCGAGCCTTCCTACAAGTGGCGTGCCTACACCGCCGAACTTGTCGCCTCAGCGAAGGAGCTGAAGGTCGACTGCATCGTCCTGGTCGGCGCACTGCTTGCCGACGTCCCCCATTCGCGTCCGATTCCCGTGACCGTTACTTCCGATGACGAGCTGCTGCGCGAGGGCCTCGAGGTCGAGCCGTCAACCTACGAGGGTCCGATCGGGATTGTCGGGGTGCTGGCGGAGGTGGGCCTGCTCGCCGATATCCCGACGATGTCCCTCTGGGCGGCCGTGCCCCATTACGTGGGGCAGTCGCCGTCGCCCAAGGCCCAGCTGGCGCTGCTGAACCGGCTTGAGGAACTGCTGCAGGTCAACCTGGAGACGCAGGTGCTCAGCGAGGAGTCGGAGGCGTGGGAGCGCGGCGTTGACGAACTCGCCACCGAAGATCCCGAGGTGGCTGCGTACGTGAGGCAGCTCGAGGAGGCCAAGGACACGGTGGACCTGCCCGAGGCCAGCGGCGAGTCGATTGCGCGGGAGTTCGAGCGCTACCTCAAGAAACGCCGGCGCGAGCAGTAGCTGCCGGACTCCCGGGGCGGCGCGCCGGTCCCGCCGTCGTCTTCCGGAGCCGCCTTGCGCCTGGAGGCGCGTTCCGTGCCTACAGGCGGATGCCGAGCAGGGCGTCAAGCGCCTCGGCGGTTGCCCGGGCACCGTCGGCGGTGCCTGCCGGGAGACCGGCTGCCGCAGCCGTCTCCGCCCACCGGTCTACCGCCCGCAGCGCTTCGGGAGCGTTGAGGTCGGCGGCAAGCGCGGCCCGCAGGTCCTTAATCAGGGTCTCGGTCGATGCGGCGGTCGAGGTGCCCAGCGCCCGGCGCCAGGCTCCGAGGCGCGCCGTGGCCTCCTGCAGCACCTCGTCGGTCCAGGACCATTCGGAGCGGTAGTGGTGATTCAGGATGGCGAGGCGGATCGCCGCAGGCTCAACGCCGTCGTTCCGCAGCTTGGAGACGAGCACGAGGTTCCCCCGAGACTTGCTCATCTTCTCGCCGTCGTATCCAACCATCCCCGAGTGGGCGTAGTGGCGCGCCAGGGGAACACCGGCGCTCGCGGAGGCGTGTGCGGCGCTCATCTCGTGGTGGGGGTAGATGAGATCGGATCCGCCGCCCTGCACCGTGAAGGGGGAAGGGAGGAACCGCTGGGCGATGACCGAGCATTCGACGTGCCAGCCCGGACGTCCCTCGCCGAGGCTTCGGCCTTCCCAGCTCGGTTCACCGGTCCGGGCCACACGCCACAGCAGCGGGTCGAGGGCGTGCTTCTTCCCGGACCGCTCCGGGTCTCCGCCGCGTTCGGCGAACAGTCGGACCATCTCGTCTTCGGCCAGGTTGGAGACCTGCCCGAGGAACCACAGGGCGTCGTCCTTGCCGTGCATGGCCGAGGCCGCCGCAACCGAGAAGTAGATGTCGCCGTCGGGCTCGCCGTCGGAGCCGGGCACGGGGTAGGCAAGGCCGGCGTCGCGGAGTGCCTCGACCACCGGAACGATCCAGTCGATTGCCTCGACCGCCCCGACGTAGTGGTCCGGCGCGAGGACGTTGAGGGCTTCCATATCGGTACGGAACAGTGCGATCTGGTCTTCGGCCAGATCCCGCCAGTCCACACCGGTGGCGGTGGCGCGTTCAAGCAGCGGGTCGTCGACGTCGGTGACGTTCTGCACGTAGCTGACGGTTGCCCCGGTGTCCCGCCAGACGCGGTTCAGGAGGTCGAACGCGACGTAGGTGGCCGCGTGCCCGATGTGGGTCGCATCATAGGGGGTGATTCCGCACACATAGAGGCTCGGATTGTCCTCCTGCGGCAGCGGGATGACGCGCCCCTGGGATGTGTCGTACAGTTCGATGCCCGACTGCTGGCCGGGAAGGTCCGGGACGGGGCTGGAGTTCCACGCAATCACCCTTCTACCTTACGTTCTCGCGGCGCCTGCCCGGCACAGGCCGTCTGCGTCGCGCAGGCCGGCGGACCGGCTCAGGCGCTGATGACGTTGGTCCCGAGCAGGGTGAAAAGCACGAGGCCGAGCCCGATCCGGTACCAGACGAAGAGTCCGTAGCTGCGGGTGGAGACGAACTTCAGGAACCAGCCGATGATGGCGAAGCCGACACCGAAGGCGATCACCGTGGCAAGTGCGGTCTCCCCCAATCCATAGGGACCCTGGTTGTCGAAGCTCTTGACCAGCTGGAAGATGCCGCTGCCGAAGACCGCAGGTACGGCAAGGAGGAAGGAGTAGCGTGCGGCCGCTTCGCGGGTGTAGCCCATGAACAGTCCGGCTGTGATGGTTCCACCCGACCGCGAAACGCCGGGGATCAGGGCCAGCGCCTGCGCGAATCCATAGAGGATCCCGTGCCGGTAGGTGAGCCGCTGGAGGTCCCGGGTCTGCCTGCCGACGGCGTCCGCCACCGCGAGGATCAGCCCGAAGACGACGAGCATCGTCGCAACAAGCCACATGCTGCGGAACGTGCTTTCGATCTGGTCCTGGAACAGCAGGCCAAGGATCACGATCGGGAAGCTGCCCAAGATCACCAGCCAGCCCATGCGGGCGTCCGGATCCTGCCGGCTCACCTTGCCCGTCAGTGAGCCGAACCAGGCGCCGACGATGCGGACAATGTCACGCCAGAAGAACACGATGACGGCGGTCTCGGTTCCCAGCTGGGTGATGGCGGTGAAGGCGGCACCCGGGTCCTGCGCGTTGGGCAGGAGTTCTCCGGCGATGCGCAGGTGGGCGCTGGAGGAGATGGGCAGGAATTCCGTAAGGCCCTGCACAAGGCCCAGGATGGCGGCTTCAATCCAATTCACATGTATAGACCCTAGAGCAACCTTCTCGGCGCAGGCTTTAGGCTTGCTGTATGCAACGGCGAAACGTGGGAATCAGCGGCCTGTCCGTCTCGGTGCTCGGCCTCGGAACGATGGGCTGGGGGCAGGAGGTCGACGACGAGACCGCACGCGAGCAGCTGCGGCTCTTTGTCGACGCCGGCGGCACCCTCGTCGAGTCCGCCGCGCGTTACGGCGAGGGCCAGGCCGAGGCGATGCTCGGCGGACTGATCGGAGACGTCGTCGCCCGCTCGGAGCTCGTGCTGAGCGTCCAGGGCGGGGCAACGCGGGCGGGAAGCCGGACGGCTGACTCGTCACGGCGAGGGCTCCTCGATTCGCTCGACGCCTCCCTGTCGCGGCTTGGAACCGACCATGTGGATCTGTGGCTGGCGCCGGCCCCGGACGCCAAGGTGCCGCTCAATGAAACTCTCAGCGCCCTCGAAGCCGCCTACGTGTCGGGGCGGGCCCGGTATGTGGGCGTTTCGAACCATGCCGGGTGGGAATTCGCCCGTGCCGCGGCAACCGCCGGGTTCCCGATCGTCGCGAATGAAGTCGAGTACTCCCTGCTCAGCAGGGGCGTGGAGCGGGAGGTGGCGCCGGCAGCCGCCGCGGCCGGTGCCGGCATCCTGGCCTGGGGGCCCCTGGGGCGGGGCGTGCTGACAGGGAAGTACCGCGGGCGGGTGCCTGCTGATTCCCGCGGAGCTTCGGACGTCTGGGCGCCCTACGTCGAGTTCTACCTCGAGGGCAGGCCGCTGCGCGTCACCGACGCCCTGTGCACTGCCTCACAGGGCCTCGACCTGCAGCCCCATGAACTGGCCCTTCGCTGGCTTCTGGGCCGGCCGGTGGTTGCCGCTGCCGTCGTTGGCGCTAGGACGGCCCATCAGCTCAAGGAGCTGCTGGCGACCGAGATCAAGCCCGTTGCCGGCCAGATCACCGACGTCCTCGATGAAGTGTCCGCTCCGGCGAAGTAGTCCGATCAGCGGTCGTTGTCAACCCGCTCTTGAACGGGTTCCTCGTCCAGAACCGGTTCTTCGTCCAGCTCCTCGTCCGACACCTCGTCGAGGTCGTCCTCCGACAGCTCCTCGGCGTCCTCATCGGACTCATCGTAGATTTCCAGCGGCGTGACCTCGCCGTGTGCTTCGTACAGTGCTTCCTCGTACGCTTCGAACGCGTCGGCCACGGCCAGGTACGCCGCTTCAACCGCCGGATCGTCGTCCATTCTCCGCGAGGCCGACGCCGCGAGGTGCTCCTCAAGGGCAGTCACAAGGGTCTGGAGCGCGACACGCGGATCTAAGCTCATGGGTTAGACGTTATCGGTAAAGTGGTGCAAATTGGAGGGATATGCGCGAACAATTTCTCAACGCAACCACGGTGCGCAAGCGCGATTTCGCCCGCCAGTACGAGTACCTCGTCTTGACGGTCAATGCCCGCGAACCGGTGTCCGCTGCCCGGAAACTCCTCAGCGAGCACGCCGAATACGGCAAGTGGGAACTTGAGCGCAGCTGCATTTTCCTCGGCGGAGGACGCCGTTACTGGCTCCGCCGGAAAGTCCTTCGCGTCGAGCGCACGGCCTAGCGCTCCAGCGGTCCCAGCCAGGCTGTCGCCACTGTATTGAGCGCCGAGTCTTCGGACGAGGGGTGGAACCGCCCGGCCAGTGCGTCGCGGTGGAGCCGCCCGATCTCGCTCGTTGCCGCGTAGCCGGCACCTCCCGAAACCGAAAGTCCCATGTCGGTCAGCCTCCGTGCTGCTTCAACGGCGTTGGTCTTCAGGCCCACCAGTTTGGCGAACCAAAACGGCCCATGGTCGGTCACCGCGTCAAGATCCGTTGTGACAGCCCGCAGCTGCGCATCGAGGGCATCGAGGCGCATCGCACCTTCGGCTATGCGCCGGCGGACCAGGGGATCCTGGGCATGCGTAAGGCCGTGCTGGTGCGAAGTGCGGCGGTTCGCGGCCTCGACCGCCAGCTGCAGCGCCCGGTCGGCGATCCCCGTGTAGACCGCGGCGATCAGCGTTTCGAACGCTGCGAAGAGCGCAAAGATCATGGGATCCGCGTTCGGGCCAACCGGCAGGTGCCGGAAGATCCGCGCTGCCGGAACGTGCACGCCCTCGAGGCGGGTGGTGTTGGACTGGCTGGCGCGCATCCCCAGCGGATCCCAGTCCTCGACCACTGTCACCCCGGACGTCCCGCGCGTCACGAAGCCATGCACGAGGGTGTCGTCCCCACTGGCTGACCCGGTCGCCTTCCCGAACACCCCGAGACGCGTCCAGGCTGGTGACAGGCTCGTGAAAATTTTGGTACCGGTGAACGTGTACGAGCCGTCGGGCTGTGGGTCTGCCCGGGTGAGGGAATCGAACAGCACTGCGTCATTGCCTGGCTCGGAGAGGCCGAAGGCAAACACCTCGCCGGCGGCGGACTCGTCGAGGATGAATTCCAGTGAGGGGTCTCCGCGGTCGCTGAGGAGCTTGGCGACTGCTGTCCACACCAGGTGCATGTTGATGCCCAGCGCCGTCGCGGGGGCTGCCGCGGCGAGTCGGCGCTGGGCCGCGGCGGCCTGCACCATCCCCGCTCCCGAACCGCCTGAGCCGGCCGGGCAGAACAGGCGCAGGTAGCCGGCGGCGGCGAGGTCGGCGAGGTCCTCGGTGAAGAACGCGTTGCGGCTGTCGTACTCCTGCGCCCGCTGTCGGACGGCCTGCAGGAGCGAGTCGGGGAGCAGATCCTCCTCGAGGGTTGGCGGGACCATCAGTAGGTGCTCAGCAGCCGGGTCAGGACCTTCGCCCCGAAGCGCAGCGAGTCGGCAGGCACGCGTTCGTCGACTCCGTGGAACATGCCGGTGAAGTCAAGCTCATCGGGCAGCTGCAGCGGAGCGAATCCGTACCCCGTGATCCCGAGGCGGCTCAGCGATTTGTTGTCGGTTCCGCCGGAGAGCGTGTAGGGAAGGACCTTTGCCTCGGGATCCTCGCTGTGCAGGGCATCGATCATCGAGTCCACGAGGTTCCCGGCGAACGGCACTTCCAGGGAGACGTCCTTGTGCTCGTAGGAGACCTCCACACCCTCCCCCGCCAATTCCCGCACTATCTCAAGCACCTTTTCCTGCTGCCCGGGGAGTGTCCGCACGTCGACCAGGGCCTCGGCAGTGCCCGGGATGACGTTGTGCTTGTAACCGCTTTTCAGCATCGTCGGGTTGGAGGTGTTCTGGAGGGTTGCTCCGACAAAGCGCGCCACCGTTCCCAGTTCGGCGAGGAGGCGTTCGGGGTTGCCGGGGTCGAATTCGACGCCCGTCAGTTCGGTCACGCCGTCGAGGAACTGCCGGGTGGTCGGGGTCAGCTCGATCGGCCACTTGTACTCGCCCACCCGCGCCACGGCACGCGCGAGCCGGGTTACCGCATTGTCGGTGTTGATTTGCGAGCCGTGCCCGGCGCGCCCGTGCGCGACGAGCCGCAGCCAGGAAATGCCCTTCTCCGCCGTCTGCAGGAGGTAGGTCCGCTGCCCACCGATTGTGGCCGAGAAACCGCCAACCTCGGAGATGGCCTCGGTGGCGCCGTCGAACACCCCGGGCTTATTGTCGACCAGCCACGACGCCCCATACTTGCCGCCGGCTTCCTCGTCAGCGAAGAACCCGAAGATCAGGTCGCGCTTCGGGCGGGTCCCACTGCGCTGCAGGTGCCGAAGCACGGCAAGGATCATGGCGTCCATGTCCTTCATGTCGACGGCGCCGCGCCCCCAGATCAGGCCGTCGCGTTCCTCCCCGCCGAATGGGTCGGCGCTCCAGTCCTCCTTCTGGGCGGGAACGACGTCGAGGTGCCCGTGGACCACCAGGGCGGGCAGCGACGGGTCGGTTCCCTCCATGCGGGAAATGATCGAGGCCCGGCCGGGAGCCGCCTCATAGATTTCGGTCGCGAGGCCCGTCTCTTCGATCAGCCCGGCGGTGTACTCCGCGGCGGCCCTCTCCCCCGGCCCGGCATTGTCTCCGAAGTTTGAGGTGTCGAACCGGATGAGCTCCTGGCAGATCCGTACGACTTCGTCTTCGGGTTTGATGCTCATGAAGGTCCTCCTCGGTGGCGGTAGCTCCCCCAAGCCTACCGAGCGCCCAACGCCGCGGCCGGAGCCACCCCGGGGGCAGCCGACGCGGCGGGAAGGAAGGCCCGGAATTCCGCCTTCCACCCGGCTGCCGGGGCCGGGTGGAACGCCTCGATTAAACGGTTCGGCATATCTCGTGTTAGAGTTTTTTTCGCCGCTTTCGACGGTTTTCAACCGGAAAAAGCCCACCCGCGCGGGTGGCGGAATGGCAGACGCGCTAGCTTGAGGTGCTAGTCCTCTTATTGAGGGTGGGGGTTCAAGTCCCCCTCCGCGCACAGTGAAAAGCCCCGGATCTCCGGGGCTTTTCTGTTTTAACGGTTTCCTCCGCGGGAGGAGGCGGATGTACGCAGGCGTACCCCTGCCGCTATGGCGAGGCTGCCTGTCCCGTTCCTTTCCGGCGGCGTCCCTGCGAGGATGGGGACATGGGGGAAACAGGGAAGATCGTGAGCGCCGGCGCGCTCATCGCCGTCCTTGCGGCGTGTTCGTTCAACTACCTGTCGGAGGACGCCAAGCGGGAACTGCGCGATGGGTCAACTCAGTATCAGCAGGCGATCCTCGCCGACCTGCACGTCACCGAAGCCGAGTACCGGGGCGCGGTTGCCGAGGCCCATGCCTGCGTGGCCGCGGCAGGTATGACGGTCGAGCCGGTACGGCAGATGGATGACCAGCAGCTGGGCTTTGGCTCCTCCTATAGCGGGGACCAGGCGGCCTCGGATGCTCTGCAGGAGAAGGCCACTCGTTGCCAGGAGGACCACCTTGGCGCCGTCGGCCGAGTCTGGGTGTCGCAGGGCGACAAGCTCACACCGCAGTAAATCCCGGCGCGGCCTGGGAGTCATGATGGACGTTTTGCCCCGCGTTGATTCGTCGCGAATGGGCCCGGCGCGGCCGGAGGACGTACCCCGCCAATCAGGTGCCTGGCGGGTTCATGCTGACCCAGGTCACCGTGCCGTCGAAGGTCCGCCCGGCACGGTTCAGAAGACCGGTGATGAGTTCCTCGATCAGCGTCTGCCGGACCGCGTATTCGACCCACTCACCGACCGTTGCGGGATCCCAGGCCTGCCAGGACGGCGAGTCGGTCGTGTCCGGGTGCACGATCCGCACGCCGTACAGCAGCGGGTCATGCTCCCAATGGAAGAGGATTTCGAGGCTTCCCTCCGCAGCTGCGACGTCTCCGATGCGAAGGTCAAAGCCCCCGACCGGGACCCGGAAACACTCCCAGGCTGCGGCGACTAATTCCCGGGGCGCGATGTGCTTCATGGAGTTAGGCTTGGGGCATGGCGCAGACGCCCATCAGTGCCACCTGGGTCAAGCTCTTGCTTGCCGGATTCAGCGCGTTCGTGAGCGTGTGCTGGCTGATCATCTGGGTTTTCGATCCCGACCGGATGCTCCATCCGCTTCTCGCGGCCCTCTTCCTTGTCCTTGCCGCAACGTACTGGATGGGCTGGCGCCGGGATCGGTCGCGGCAACAGCACGGTCCCGGCGGAAACCCGTAGCGCGGATGCGTTGCGGCGACGCGCCCTCCGCCTGCGGGGCACCGCCGAGCAGGCTGCACTGGCCCGCCGCCCGCGGAGGACGGCGGGCCCGCTGTCAGGACGGCGCCACGACATCAACGATCGCGAATCTCTTGCCTTCCTCCGAGAGGGGCTCGGGCCGGGTCATGACCCCGTAGGTGCCCGGTGCGAGGTCCGCCGAGAGGGTGATCCGCATTGAGTAACACCCATTGGCGTCGGCGTATGCAACCGCATCTCCGATCAGCGATCGATCCGTCTGGTACGGACCGAACATGACGTGTACCGCAGCGCCCGGGGCGTAACCGCCGCCGGAGATGTTCCAGGAGCTTCCCGCCTCGCGGGTGACCCGGACCTCATCCTCGCGCGAGGAGGGAACGAGGTCGGGGTAGGTCGCTGCCGGAGCGTGTACGGCGGGCTGGGCCGGAACGGGTGCCTCCGGCATGGGTGCCGGTGCTGCGGCCGGTGCCGGTGCTGCGGCTGGCGCTTGAGCCGGGGCCGGAGCTGCGGCCGGTGCTGCGGCTGGCGCTTCAGCCGCGGGAGTGGGCGTTGGTTCTTCCTCGGCCGGCGTCGTCGTCGGTGCCGGGGTGGCCGTCGGTTCCGGAGCCTGCGTGGTCGGTGCGGCGTCGGCAGGTGTGGCGCTGGCTGGTGCGCTCGAGGCCGGGCGGTCCGGCGATCCCGAAACGTCCTGAGCCGGGCTGCACCCGGCGAGAAGGACCGCGGCGAGTGAGAGTGCAAGGACGGGTGATTTCTTCAACGTAATTGCCTGTCTATGAGAGGTGTGGATGGCTCCTTTGAAATACATGCCCTGACGGCGCGCGGAAAGCACGGCGGAATAGGGTGTGGACTCATCGAAAACCGTGGCTGGGGCTCTGTTCAGCCCGCACACGAGTGCGATTTGGCACCCGGCTGCCCCCACAAGCCGCGTACTGAGGAGGACTCTACAACCGCCGTCGCCGGCTTGAACAGTCGGCCGGATCACGGTCGTACAACGTTTGTCCCACGTCAACCCCCGGGCAGATAGCTGACCCGCCTCCATTCTCAGGTGGGGGCGTCGCCGATAGCATTTGTAGGGACACAGCGACCCGTCTGACCTGCTGCAAGTGGACAGCAGTTCCTGCTGATCCGGGCAGCGCCGCATCACTTTGAGGACCCCCATGCCAAAAGATGCACGCCATTACCTTTCCAAGGCCGCCACCTGCGCCGTCGCCGTTCTCGTCGGTTCACTCGCCGTCCATCCGGCAGCGGCCACCGCCGATCCCCCACCAGCTCCCGCCGCTCCCGCCGGAACGGTCCGGGTGGATACCGGGGTGCAGCCGCCCGACCGGTTCATCGTGAAGTTCGACCAGCCTGCCGGAGCCTCCTCCGGCGAGCGCGCCGAGGCGTTCCGGCAGGTGGTCAGCAGCGTCGGAATCTCGATGAAGGAGATCCGCCAGACCTTCGACGGGGCAGCCGTGCTCCAGGCGGCAGGTAACTTGAGCGAAGCGGATGCGGGAAGGGTTGTGGCTGCGCTTGAAGCCCGACCGGACGTGGAGTACGCCGAACCGGATCAGTTCCTTCATCCCGCTGCCACGGTGAACGACCCGTACTTCCCGCAGCAGTGGGGCCTGTTCGGGGCCGCGGGAATGCGGGTCCCCGCGGCATGGGACCTCTCGACGGGGGCCGGGGTGAGGGTGGCGGTCGTCGATACCGGAATCACCGCACACAGCGATCTCGCGCCGAACCTGCTTCCCGGCTATGACATGATCGCCGATACCGCCCTCTCCGGGGACGGGGACGGCCGCGACGCTGACCCCTCCGACCCGGGTGACTGGTGTGCCGAGCTTGATACGCCGTCCTCCTGGCACGGCACCCATGTGGCAGGCACCATCGCCGCGGCGGCGAACAACGGCAGGGGCGTGGCGGGTATCGCCCACAACGCCAAGATCCAGCCAATCCGCGCCCTCGGCCAGTGTGGAGGGTGGACTAGTGACATCGCCGCGGCGCTGGTGTGGGCAGCCGGCGGGCGCGTGCCCGGGCTCCCGGTGAACCGCACACCGGCCCGCGTCATCAATCTCAGCTTGGGCGGGAACGAACCGTGCAGCGCCACAATGCAGGGAGCCGTCAACTACGCGGTGAACGCAGGAAACGCCGTCGTTGTGGCCGCCGCGGGCAACGAGAACGCACCCGTCGCCGGGTCGACTCCGGCCAACTGCCAGAACGTGGTGACGGTCGGTGCCACCGGAACCCAGGGCGGCCGCGCGCCGTATTCGAACTACGGACCCGGCGTAGACATCAGCGCTCCCGGAGGAGACCCCTCCCCCACTGGGAGCGGGATCATCTCCACCTGGAACAGCGGAACAGCACGCCCGGGCGCTGAGAGCTACACCTACATGCTGGGGACATCCATGGCAGCGCCCCACGTCTCCGGAGCGGCAGCGCTCATGATTTCGCTCAACCCCAGGCTCACCCCCGCCCAGGTGGAGCAGACGCTCAAGCGCACCGCCCGGCCTTTCCCCGGAGGGTGTGGCACCGGTGGCTGCGGGACGGGGCTGGTCGACGCCGCTGCTGCCGTCGGTGCGTCCCGCCCCCGGTAGAACGCCCCCACCGGGGTTGAGCCCCGGGGGGTGCAGGCGCGCTGTGCAGGTCCCGTCCGTTCCGGAGCCTGCGCGGCGGTCCTACCGCGTAAGCCCGGCACCGGTCGTGCCGGGCATACCGCGTTGAGAAGGCGATGTTCGATGGCCGGCATGGGCCGCGGCGGCACCGTGTGCCGGCTCACCCCGAGCGCCCGGCGCTGCGACGCCACGCCGGGAAAACCGGCCGCCACGCCGTCTATGCCCGGCGCCGGGCATAGATGGGCGGTGGACAGCGTTCAATAACCCTGTCGCAGGAATCGCGGCCGTACCCCCACCTGGAGCCCTTCTGTGAACACCGCTGCCCTTCCCGCCTCCGAAATCTTCGACGTCGTCTGGACGCCGGAGCAGTTGCACACCGTCGCTGCGGAGAGCCTTCGCGTCCACGAACACGTTGCCTACCGCGACGCGCTTGCGACTCTGGCTCACCACGCCTCGAAGCGGGACTACGACCGTATCCGTTCCCTGGTCAGCGGCGTCATGGGCGGTCTTGCCGGTACCCACCACATCACCGCGGCACTCCAGGCAGCGCACCTGGCGGTTGTCGTGCCCGGTGTGCTGAGCGCCCGTCAGGTTGAACTCCTCACGATGCCCCTCGCTGCAGCGCTGGCCCCCGAGGCCCGGCTGAGAATGGCCGCCTGACCGGGCGCCCTCTTCAGCGGATACCCAGCACCACACTTCCGGCGAGTAGATAAGCGCTGCCGATACCGGCCCCGGCAATCACCACGGCAAACAGGCAGAGCCACACGGCTGAAGGGACCCCTGTCCGTTCCTGGAGCAGGTGGGCGTCCGAGCCGAGCCGCCCCCGCCCACCGCGCCGGTGGAGCCTCACAACGTTCATCCAGTCACGCAGCGACCCAACCAGGAGACCGAGCCCCCCGCTGAGCGTCACCCCGGCAACCACCGGCGGCGGGGCATAGGCCACAAGGAGGGCTGCCGCGGCCGCTGCTGCCCCAGCGATGAGGAAGCCCTGGGCGTTGCGGATCAGGAGAACCAGCAGCAGCAGGACCACGGACCCGACGGACAGCGCTGCAGCGGACCAGCCCGATCCAGCCGCCCACACCAGAAGCAGTCCGACGAGCGCGGGCGCGGGGTATCCCCAAAAGCCCGTCCACACGGTCTTCCAGCCGGCGCGCCCCCGGCTCGTCGTTGTACCCGACTGATCGAACCGCAAGCGGATGCCGCTCACGCGCTGCAGGGTCGAGAGCGCGGCAAAGGTGTGTCCAAGCTCGTGGACGACTGTGACGAAAAGGCCCGAGTACCGCCACGCGGGCCGGGGCACCGTTGCGGCGAACGCCGCGCCCAGGATCAGCGCCAGAAAGGGCGGCGTCAGGACAGGCGGGGCAACGGCGACAAACGCTCCGGCGAAGGAATTCCACCACGCCTCACCAAAAGCGCTCACGGGCCCCAAGCCGTTGCAGCCGGTGTTGTACCGGGGCGGCTTCCGGCGACGGTGCCGAAGACAGGGGCGCTAGCCATCGAAGTGGGTTTTGACCGGCCCGTTGCCGGTCGAGGCCACGAGTGCGGCAGCGACATCGCGCAGCTTCATATTCCGCGAACTCGAGGCCGACTGCAGGATCTCGAACGCAGCCTCCTGGCTGCAGCGGTTCTGCCCCATGATGATCCCCACGGCAAGATCGATCGTCGTGCGGGAATCCATCGCCGCCTTGAGGTCTTTCGTTGAGTCGGTGAGCTTCGCGATGCGCACCGAGAGGCGCAGCGCCTTCGACGCCTCGTCGGCGAACTGTTCGGCTGCGGCAATGGCGTTGTCGTCGAACGCGTTCGCCTCCGTCGAGTACAGGTTCAGCCCCGCGCTCGCATCACCTTCGAGGAGAATCGGGACACCGAGGATCGAGTAGAGGCCGTGTTCCTGGATTGCTTCCCGGTATTCGGGAAAGCGGTTGTCTTCACGGACGTCCCGAACATGGACGAGCTTCTTCTCGCGTGCCGCCCGCAGGCACGGTCCATCCTCAAAGTTGTACTGGATCTCGTCCATCTTCTGGGCATGTTCGCTGCTGCTGGCCACTGTGCCCGCCCGCCGGTGGCGCAGGAGGGTCACGCCGCACAGCATTTCGCCGTTTTCCCCCTCGAGGGTTGCGGCAGCGAGCTTCACCAGCTCTGTCAGGAATTGTCCGACGTCGTCGCTGTCCAGCACCATGTCCTGCAGCAGGGAACTCATCTGCTCGTTTCGGATGCCGCTGTCGTTGCTAACCATGTATGGCCTCCGCGGAATCAGGGTCGTTTAGCGTGAACGGGGAATACCGACACCTTACAGCCGGGCGCCCCGAAAACCGCGCGGCTGCCGTGATTCTTCCGCGCCGATTACTTACCGGTCATCCTGCGCGCGATGCCGGTGACGCCGGCGAGCGTTTCCTCGAAGGTGGTGGACAGCGGAGAGAGTCCAAGGCGTATCCCCGAGGGATTGCGGTAGTCCGGGATGACTCCCTCGGCCCACAGCTCGGGAACCATTCCCTCGAAGCTGGGGTGGTCGATGGTGATGTGTCCTCCACGCTCGCCCGGGGCAGCCGGCGAGGAGACACCAACACCGAAGCGGCCGAGGAGGGCCTCGACGGCCTCTGCGGCGAAGCCGGTCAGTGCCACGGACTTCTCGCGCACCGCAGCCATCCCCACCTCCTCAAGGAGTCCGATCATGTCCTGCAGCGCAAGCATTCCAACGATCGGCGGAGTGCCCGAGACGATCCGGCGGATCCCCGGCGCAGGCTCGTATGAGCTGCCCATGGCGAAGGGGTCCGCGCTGCCAAGCCAGCCCTGGATTGGCTGCTCGAAGTCATTGAGGTGCCGAGCCGCCACATATGCCCAGGCGGGAGCACCCGGCCCGCCGTTGAGGTACTTGTAGCTGCACCCGGCGGCGTAGTCCACGCCCCACGCATCGAGTTCGGCCGGGACCGACCCCACGGAGTGGCTCAGGTCCCACAGGACGCGGGCGCCAACGTCGTGGACCACGGCGGTGATGCCCGGAACGTCGGCCGCGTAGCCGGAACGGTAGGCGACATGGCTGAGGACCACCAGCGCGGTCTTCGGCCCGACGGCGCCCGCAACCGCCTGCACTGTCGCGCCGGCGTTGGGCGGTACATCCAGCCAGCGGATGGTCAGCGCCCGTTCCCGGGCGATGCCCTCCATGAGGAAGCGGTCGGTCGGGAAGTTCTCGCGGTCGATGACAATCTCCGTGCGGCCCGGGGCCGCTGCGACGGCGGCACGGGCGAGCTTGTACAGGAGCACGCTCGTTGAATCGGCAACGATGCACTGACCGGGCGCCGCGCCCAGGGCCACCGCGCCGAGCCGGTCACCGAGGCGCTGCGGCAGCTCCAGCCAGCCCTCGTCCCACCCCCGGATCAGGCGCCCGCCCCATTGGCTCCTGATGAACTCGGGCAGCGTGTCAAGGGTCGCCGCAAGGGGCCTGCCGAGCGAATTCCCGTCGAGGTAGGCGACGATGCCGTCGTTGTCATCGGTGACGAAACGCGACACGTAGCCGGCAAGGGGATCCTTGGCGTCGAGTTCCCGGGCGCGGGTCAGCAGTTCTTCTTCGATCATTCGCCCAGTCTAGAGCGGGAGGCACCGGTGTTTGCACCGCGGTTCCGCGCTTCGGGTCCGGCGGCGCCGTCGCCGCTCACCCTGCGCGTTCGGTGACCCAGCCCGTGAAGTGGGGGCGCCGGGCCTCGCCGGACCAGGCGACGACGTCGGTTCGAAGCTGCTCCGGCGAGTGCTGGTCCGGGGACTGCCGCAGGGCAACGGCGACCTTCAGGGGAAGCAGCACCGGTGTGGCGAAGTCGATGGCCCATTCGAAGATTCCAGGCGCTGACCCGGACCCGCTCGGCCGCGCCTGCTCGACCATCCGCGCCGCCAGGTACATCCCGTGCGCAATCGCACCCTTCATGCCGAGGGCGCGCGCCGAAGGAGCGCTGAGGTGGATGGGGTTCCAGTCCCCCGACACCGCCGCGTAACGGCGCCCGGCATCTGAGCCGAGGTGCCATACGGCAGTCGGCGGCGGGGGCGTGAAGGGCCCGCCGGCCGGCACCCGGTCAACACCATTCGCCGAACCGGTGCCGCGGGCCAGGTAGGTTGAGCGCCCCGTCCAGACCGGTTCCCCGGCCACCGAGACCTCGGCGACGAGGTCCACCTGGGTCCCGGACCGGTGAGGCCGCAGGTTTTCTGCGAACGCTGTCACGTCGAGACGCTCGGCGGCGTCAATGGGGCGTTGCTGCTTTACGGCGTTCCCGAGGTGCACGAGGCCCAGCAGCGGCAGCGGGAAGTCCTCACGGGCCAGGACGCTCATCGCAACGGGAAACGCGAGGGTGTGGAGGTAGGAGGAGGGCAGGGAGTCCCGTGCTGTGGCTCCCACCGTGTGCTGATACGCGGTCAGGTGCGCCGGGTCGACCGAAATGCCGGTGGAGGTGTGGCGGGCGGCGGGAAGGACAAGCGCCGGCCGGACGCGGGTGAGCTTCCGGCGGGCGGCGAGCAGGCCCGCCCGCCGGTACAGGTCGGAGAGCGCGGGCACGCCGGCGAGGGCGACGTCGCTCATGCGCCGACCAGGTTCTGCCCGCACACGCGGATCACCTGCCCGTTGATTCCGGCGGCGGGGCCGGATGCGAGGAAGGCGATCGTCTCGGCGACGTCCACCGGCTGCCCTCCCTGCTGCAGGCTGCTGAGCCGGCGGGCCACCTCCCGGGTGAGCAGTGGGATTTTCGACGTCATCTCGGTCTCGATGAAACCCGGAGCTACGGCGTTGATGGTCCGTCCTCCGCCGTCGATCCCCGCGGCCGTGGCCCGGACCATGCCGATCACGCCGGCCTTCGAGGCGGCGTAGTTGCTCTGCCCCCGGTTCCCCGCGATGCCGCTGGTCGAGGCGAGGCTGATGATCCTTCCGTCGGCAGCGAACGTGTCCGATGCGAGGAGTTCCTCGTTGATGCGCAGCTGGGAGGAGATGTTGACCGCCGTGACGAAGTTCCAGCGTGCCTCGTCCATGTTGGCCAGCAGCTTGTCACGGGTGATGCCGGCATTGTGAACGAGGATATCCAGTGACCCGTACCGTTCACTGACATGCTTCAGGATCCGGGACGCTGCGTCCTGCTCGGTGATGTCGACCTGCAAGGCCGTGCCGTTGATGCTGTTGGCAACGGCCGCGAGCTGCTCCCCGGCGGCGGGAACATCGACAACGACCACCTGCGCGCCGTCCCGGTGGAGCACCTCGGCGATCTTGGCGCCGATCCCCCGGGCAGCGCCCGTGACCACGGCGGTCCTGCCGGCCAGGGGCACCTCCGGATCGTGCGCCTCCGTTCCCGGAACCGGGGCCACGGCGATGAACTGCCCGTCGACGTACGCGCTCCTGGCGGACAGCAGGAAGCGCAGGGCCGCCAGGGCGGTGCCGGAATCGGCTGCCGCTCCCGCTGTGAGGACGATGCCGTTGGCTGTGGCCCCCGACCGGAGCTCCCGGGCGACGGACCGCAGCGCCCCGTCGACGCCTTGGCGGGCGGCGGCGACGGCAGGCTCGGAGGATTCCGCTGCGGGTCTGGACACGGTGATGACGCGGCCGCAGGGAAGCATCTGCCGCAGGGCGGCGCCCAGCGTGAGCATTGGGGCGGCCAGGTCCTCGGGCCGCGAGGCCTCATCGAGGACCACGACGACGGCGCCGAACTTGTCCGAGGGTGCGGCATGGCGGCGCACGTCAAGGTTCCACTCAAGGGCGGCGCGGGATACTGCGTCAGCCCCGGCGCCGCTGCCGAGCACCAGGAGCGGACCCTCAAGCAGGGGCGCACCGGGTGTGTGGCGGCGCAGAACCGCGGGGCGGGGAAGGCCGAGGGCCTTCGCAGCGCGTCCGGGTAGCGGGGAGTTGATGAGGTTGAGGTAGTTGTCCGCCACGGTCAGCGTGCCTCGAGGATGGCGATAACGCCCTGCCCGCCGGCGGCACACACTGAGACAAGGCCCAGGCCCGAACCCTTCTCGGCGAGCGACTTCGCCAGCGACGCCACGATGCGCCCGCCGGTCGCGGCGAACGGGTGGCCTGCCGCAAGCGACGAGCCGTGGACGTTGAGCCGGCTCCGGTCGATCTTGCCCAGTGCTCCGTCAAGGCCGAGCTGGTTGCGCCCGAACTCCTCGCTTTCCCAGGCGGCGAGCGAGCTCAGGACGGTGGCGGCGAAGGCTTCGTGGATCTCGAAGAAGTCGAAGTCGTCGAAATTCAGGCCGTTGCGCTTGAGCAGCCGGGGCATCGCGTAGACGGGGGCCATGAGCAGGCCCTCCTTGCCGTTGACGAAGTCAACGGCGGCGGCCTCGGCGTCGACGATGTTGGCGAGCATCGGCAGGTTGTTCTCGCGGGCGTAGTCCTCGGACCCGAGCAGCACCACCGAGGCGCCGTCGGTGAGCGGGGTGGAGTTGCCTGCCGTCATAGTGGCGGGGGTGCTGAGGCTGTTGCCGAACACCGGCTTCAGGGAGGCGAGCTTTTCGAGGGAGGTGTCGGGCCGGAGGTTGGCGTCGCGGGTCAGGCCCCGGTAGGGGGTGAGCAGGTCGGAGAAGAATCCGCGTTCGTAGGCGGCGGCGAGGTTCCGGTGGCTGTTCAGGGCGAGTTCGTCCTGGGCCTCCCGGCTGATCTTCCAGACGGCGGTGGTCAGCGCCTGGTGCTCTCCCATTGACAGGCCGGTGCGTGGCTCTGCCGTTGTGGGGGCGGTGGGTGCCAGATCCTTCGGGCGCAGCCTGCTGACGGCGGCAAGCTTCTGCTGGGGCGTCTTCGCCCGGGAAAGGTTGAGCAGCACCCGCCGGAACCGTTCGCTCACGACGATCGGCGCGTCCGATGCGGAGTCGACGCCGCCTGCGATTCCGGATTCGATCTGGCCCAGCTTGATCTTGTTGGCCAGCCCGACGACGGTCTCGAGCCCTGTGGCACAGGCCTGCTGCAGGTCATAGGCGGGAGTCTCCGGTGAAAGCGAGGAACCCAGCACCGCCTCGCGGGTGAGGTTGAAGTCGCGCGAGTGCTTCAGCACCGCTCCGGCGGCCACCTCGCCGATCCGCTGCCCCTGGAGTCCGAACCGGGCCACGAGGCCGTCGAGGGCCGCGGTGAGCATGTCCTGGTTCGAGGAGTGGGCGTAGGCTCCCCCGGCCCGCGCGAAGGGAATGCGGTTGCCGCCGATGACTACCGCTTTGCGGACCGTGCTTGAGGTGCGGGTTTCCCCGGCCTGATCTGACATTGGAGGCTCTCCTGGATGGGCGGGCTGATTACCGATACCAAGCGTACCTGATACGCTGAGTATCATGAACTCTTCCCCCCTACTTTCCGGGGCTCGAACCGACACCGCGCCTCCCGCGGACGGCCGGTCAAGCCGCTGGGAGGAGCACCGGGCCGAACGGCGCCGCGCGCTGATCAGCACGGCGCGCCGCGCCGTCGACACGCTGGGACACGGAGCGTCGATGGAGGACATCGCCGCTGCCGCGGACACCTCCAAATCCGTTTACTACCGCTACTTCGGGGACAAGACCGGCCTGCAGCAGGCGATGGCCGAAGTGGTGCTCAGCCAGATGCAGCAGAAGGTGCTCGCCGCCGCTCGTCAGGCCAGGACGCCACGGCAGGGCCTGCGGTCGATGGTGTCGGCGTACCTCCAGATGGCTTCGACTTCCCCCAACGTCTACGCGTTTGTGACCCGGGTAGGCGCAACCGACCCTGCAGCAGGCTCCGATCCCGCGGCCGGGGCCGGCCCCGGGACGGACCCGAACGGCTCGGGAAGAACCACCGATCCGTTGACCCACTTCCTCGAGGCGGTCACGGAAATGCTCGCCGCTCCAATGAAGGCCTACCTCCGGTCCGCGCCGCACGCAGCGGTGGACCCGGCGCTCGCCTACTGGCCCCGGGCGGCGATCGGGATGGTCCGGGCAGCCGGTGAGCTCTGGCTCTCCCAGCCCCCATCACCGGACAAGCCGACCGAGGACCAGCTTGCCGAACAGCTCACCAACTGGCTGTTCGACGGCATCAGCCACCAGGTGCCCGCCGTGCGCAGCGACGACCCCGCCACTTCACCACCCGTTTCATCCGCAAAGGACAAGTCATGACACAGACAGTGACCCGCCCGACCCTGAAGGTCCCTGCGGCGCCCGCGATCGCCGACAATGACCAGGCGGTCATCGACGCCGCAGTGCTCGGGGAGCTTCTCCTTGGCAAGTGGGCAGCGGTACGCCGTGTCGCGCGCGACCTCGCCGGGCGCCCTGAGGTGCACAAAATCGAAGGGCTCACCCACACCGAGCACCGCAAGCGCTGCTTCGACCAGATGCACTACCTCGTGCAGCACAAGGCCATTCATCGGGCGTTCCCCACCGAACTCGGCGGGGATGACGACCACGGCGGCAACATTGCCGGCTTCGAAGAGCTCGTGGTGGCGGATCCCTCGCTGCAGATCAAGGCCGGCGTGCAGTGGGGCCTGTTCGGGGCCGCCGTGTTGCACCTGGGCACCGAGGAACACCACAAGGCGTGGCTGCCCGGCATCATGAACATGGAAATCCCGGGTTGCTTCGCGATGACGGAGACGGGCCACGGCTCGGACGTCGCGAGCATCGCCACGACCGCCGTGTACAACCCGGCCGACGAAACCTTTGTCCTCTCGACGCCCTTCCGGGCGGCCTGGAAGGACTACATCGGCAACGCGGCGGTGGACGGGCGGGCCGCCGTCGTCTTCGCCCAGCTGATCACCGCGGGCGTCAACCACGGCGTCCATGCCTTCTACGTTGACCTGCGCGGCCCAGACGGCGCCTTCCTGCCGGGAATCGGCGGCGAGGACGACGGCATCAAGGGCGGCCTGAACGGCATCGACAACGGCCGGCTCCACTTCGACGGGGTCAAGGTGCCGCGCGCCAACCTGCTGAACCGCTACGGAAGCGTTGCTGCCGACGGGACCTACAGCTCCCCCATCGCCTCCCCGGGACGCCGGTTCTTCACGATGCTCGGCACCCTCGTCCAGGGAAGGGTCTCCCTCGACGGCGCCGCCGTGGCCGTCAGTAAACTGGCGCTCAAGGCCGCCATCACCTACTCCTCCGAGCGCCGGCAGTTCAACGCCGCCTCCGACCTCGAAGAGGAGGTCATCCTCGACTACCAGCGGCACCAGCGTCGTCTGCTTCCGCGCCTCGCCGCGACCTATGCCGCCTCCTTCGCCCACGAGGAACTGCTCGAGAAGCTCGACGGCGTCTTCTCCGGAGCGCACGACACCGACGAGGACCGCCAGGACCTGGAAACCCTCGCCGCCGCCTACAAGCCGCTGTCCACCTGGCTCGCCCTCGATACGCTCCAGGAGTGCAGGGAGGCCTGCGGCGGGGCCGGCTTCCTCACCGAGAACCGCTTCACCTCGCTGCGGGCGGACCTCGACGTCTATGCGACCTTCGAAGGCGACAACAACGTGCTGCTGCAGCTGGTGGCCAAGCGCCTGCTCACCGACTACGCCAAAGAGTTCAAGGACATGGACTTCGGGGTGCTGGCCCGCTACGCCGTCACCCAGGTCGCCGGACGGACGGTCCACCGCTCGGGCCTGCGCCGTGCTGTCCAGACGGTTGTCGACACCGGATCGGAGAAGAAGTCGGCGATCGCGCTGCGCGACGAGGCAACCCAGCACGGGCTGCTGGCCGACCGCGTCAACACCATGGTGGGCGAGCTCGCCGGCGAACTGCGCGGAGCGAAGCGCATGCCCCAGGCGGAGGTCGCGGCCCTGTTCAACGAAAACCAGCACCAGCTGATCGAGACGGCGCGCGCACATGCCGAACTGCTGCAGTGGGAGGCGTTCACCCGCGCGGTCCACACCGTCGACGAGCCGGGAACCAAGCAGGTGCTCACCTGGGTGCGGGACCTGTTCGGGCTGTGCCTCATCGAAAAGAACCTGGCGTGGTACCTCATGAACGGACGGCTGTCGGCGCAGCGGGCCCGGACGCTCAGCGCCTACATCAACCGGCTGCTCGCGAAGATCCGGCCGCACGCGCTCGACCTCGTTGACGCGTTCGGCTACGGTCCCGAACACCTCCGCGCCCAGCTCGCAACAGGGGCTGAACGGCAGCGGCAGGAAGAGGCCGCCGCCTATGCCCGGGCCGCGCGGGCCGGCGGCGGGGCGCCCATCGACGAAAAGACGTTCCTCGCCCGGCGCGGCCAGGCCAGCTGACGGGCGGCCCGCTGAACCACTCCCGTCGAGGGCGCACTAATGACCGGCCCAAGGGCGTTTGGAGCGTCGGTTGTGCGTCCTCGACGGGGATCAGAGGACGCTGCGGTAGACCTCGAGTGTTGTCTGGGCGATCGATCCCCACGCGAAGTGTTCCTCCGCGCGGGCACGCCCGGCCTCGCCCATGCGGCGGGCCCGGGCGGGGTCGGAGACCATTTCCGTCAGCGCCGCCGCGAAGTCGGTCACGAAACGCTCGGGATCAAGGGGAGTCCCCGTCCCGTCCGCAACCTGCTCGAGCCGGACGAGGGTTCCGGTGACGCCGTCGTCGACGACTTCCGGGATGCCTCCGGTGGCGCTGGCGACGACCGCTGCCCCGCATGCCATCGCCTCAAGGTTGACGATCCCAAGGGGCTCGTAGATTGACGGGCACGCAAAAGCTGTGGCGTGGCTGAGCACCTGGACCAGCTCCCGCCGCGGCAGCATGCGTTCGATGAGGATCACCGAGCCGCGCTTTTCCTGAAGGTCGTTGATCAGCTTCTCGGTTTCGGCGGCCAGTTCCTTGGTGTCCGCCGCCCCGAGGACGAGGACGAGCTGGACCTCCGCCGGCAGCTTGGCTGCGGCGCGGAGCAGGTAGGGCACGCCCTTCTGGCGCGTGTTGCGGCCGACGAATACCACGCTGGGGCGGTCGGGATCGATGCCCAGCGCCCGGACGGCGTCGTCATCCTCATCCCTCACCCACTCGCTGACGTCAATCCCGTTGTGGACTACGCGCACCCGCGCGGGGTCCACCTTCGGATAGCTGCGCAGGATGTCGTCCCGCATCCCCGCCGAAACCGCGATGACGGCCGCGGCGGCCTCGTAGGCGGTCTGCTCGACCCACGACGAAAGCGCGTATCCGCCGCCGAGCTGTTCGGCCTTCCATGGGCGCAGCGGCTCGAGGCTGTGGGCGCTGAGCACGTGGGGTATGCCGTGGAGCAGTGAGGCGAGGTGGCCGGCCATGTTCGCATACCAGGTATGGGAATGAACGAGGTCGGCGCCGCCGATATTCTCGAGCATCTCCAGGTCGGTGCCAAGGGTCTGCACCGCGGCGTTGGCCTCCGCCAACCCCTGCGGCACTCCGTAACTGCGGACCTTCGCGCCGTGGTAGTCGGCGGGACGCTCGGCGCCGAAGCAGTGAACGTTGAGATCGACCTGCCCGGCGAGCACGCGGCTCAGTTCGGCAACGTGGACTCCCGCCCCGCCGTAGATTTCTGGGGGAAATTCTTTTGAGACAATATCTACTCGCACCCCCCCAACGTAGTGCAGAGCGCCCAAGTCCTCTAGTGTGAGTTGAATTGGACCGACACGTTGAGCACTCAAGGAAGAGCAGGGGGTCACTCGTGGCACTGAAGAAAGTCCTAGCGGTTGTACTGGCAGGCGGCGAAGGAAAGCGGCTGATGCCGTTGACCGCCGACAGGGCCAAACCGGCCGTGCCGTTTGCCGGAAGTTACCGACTTATCGACTTCGCGCTCTCGAACCTCGTCAATTCCGGTTATCTGCAAATCGTGGTGCTGACCCAGTACAAGTCGCACAGCCTTGACCGCCACGTGTCGGAGACGTGGCGCATGTCCACCCAGCTCCAGCAGTACATCGCCTCCGTCCCGGCCCAGCAGCGCCGCGGCAAGAGCTGGTTCCTCGGCAGCGCCAACGCCATCTACCAGTCCCTGAACCTGATCCACGACGCGCAGCCCGACATCGTCGTCGTCATCGGCGCCGACCACGTGTACCGCATGGACTTCGAACAGATGGTCAACGCGCACGTCGCCTCCGGCGCTTCGGTGAGCGTTGCCGCGGTGCGCCAGCCCATGAACCTGGTTGACCAGTTCGGCGTGATCGAAGTGGACCAGAACGACCGCGGGCGCATCGCCGCGTTCGTTGAGAAGCCCAAGTCGACGCCCGGCCTGCCCGACGACCCGAACAGCTTCCTTGCCTCGATGGGCAACTACGTGTTCACCGCCGACGCCCTGGTGAAGGCGCTCGAGGAGGACGCCGCCCGCCTTGACACCAAGCACGACATGGGCGGGGACATCATTCCCCACTTCGTGGAGCGCAACGACGCCGCGGTCTATGACTTCACGACGAACAACATCCCGGGCTCAACGGAGCGGGACCGCCAGTACTGGCGCGACGTCGGCACCATGGACTCCTACTACGACGCGAACATGGACCTCATCTCGCCGCTGCCCCTCTTCAATCTCTACAACCTGCAGTGGCCTATCTACACCCGTCAGAGCGTCTCACCCCCGGCGAAGTTCGTCCGCGGCGCAACGGGCCGCACCGGCGAAGCACACGACTCGATCGTCTCGGCCGGTGCCGTGATCACCGGAGGCAGGGTCCAGGGCTCGGTGCTTGCGACAGACGTGTTCGTTGAGGAGGGCGCGGAAGTCACCGGGTCGGTCCTCATGGACAAGGTGGCGGTCGGCCCGGGCGCCATCGTGCGGCGGGCCATCGTGGACAAGAACGTGAGGATCCCGGCCGGAGCACGCATCGGCGTCGACCGGGAGCTCGACCTCAGCCGTGGGTATTTCGTCACCGACTCCGGACTGACCATCCTCAGCAAGGGCCAGACCGTACCGGCGGGCTAGTTCCTTCAAGCATTCGAGGCCGGTCCGCCGGCGGGCTCCGTGCGGGCCCACCGGCGGTCCGGCCGGGGTTTACCATCTGCGGCGCCGGTTCACCACGGCCGGGAAGGTGAATTCGTTTTTCGACCCATCCGATTTCGCGTATTCGGAAAGAATGGCCGGCATTCAGGAAACCGGCACCTACACTTTCTCAATGGACATTGCGGATGTGCGGATTCGCCGTACGGTTGGGGACGACTGGCAGAACATTCGCCGGCTGCGGCTGGAAATGCTCGAAGATACCCCGTCGGCCTTTGTCGAGACCCTTGAAACCGCGCTGGGGCACGACCCGGAAGAATGGAAATTCCGGGGCCGCCGGGGTTCGGGCGGGGATTCCATAACCCTTGCCGCAATCGCCGGTTCCGGCCGGTGGGTGGGCACCATGGGCGCATACCTTCCGGCCGCAGATCCCGCAGCGCTGCTTGTCGGCGTCTATGTCGCCCCCGCTTACCGGGGCCGTGCGGCCGGAGTGGCGGAAGGGCTCCTTTCGGGGATTGAACGGTGGGCCGCGCTCCGGTGCTCCAGGATCGAGCTGGAGGTGCACGAGGACAACCTGCGTGCACAGGCGTTCTACCGGCGCCGCGGCTATGCGCTGACGGGGACCACCCCGTACGAGCTGAACCCGGGTCAGCGGGAGCTTCAGATGGTCCGGGTGCTGGCCCCCGAGGGTCCGCTTCCCGGCCCGCCGGGGTGACCAGCGCCGCCGTCAAGAAGTCCCGTGCGCCTTCCGCCACCCACTCCCCTAGGCTTTCCCGGGCCGGTTTGTTGAAGCGCCGGTGGATCAGCTGTTGCGCCCGCGGGCGGCGACCGACCAGCGTCCGACCACCGCGCCACCGCTGACGACCTCCACCTCGTCCACGAGGTTCATCGTGAGGCACACATGGTTCGGGACCACGCGCAGCCGGCGGCCCCGCGCCGGAAGCTCCTTCCCTTCCGGCCATTGAACCGTTGCGTGGTGCTCCGACAGCGCGGAGATCCGCGCCTCCGGGTGATCCAGCAGGCGACCGTAGCCCGTGGCCCAGGCCGCCCTGTCGCTGCCGAGGACCTTGCTTCCGGTATCGAGGAGGAAGCGGCCGGGCTCTCCCCGCGTGCCCTTGTGGTGGCTGACCACCGTGCCGGCCACCGTCAGCGCTATGTCCTCCGGCGCACAGTCCCCCAGTTCCCACTGCTGCGCGTCGCCGAACACGTAGACGCCGGGGCGGAGTTCGGTGACTGCCGTCCCTCCCTGCAGGGTGGCGGTCGGCGTCGACCCGCCGCTGACGTCGACAATGGCGAAGCCGGCAGCGCGCAGCGCCCCGGCCGCCTGCATCAGCGCCGCATTCTCCTCACGCACCGCGGCGGCCGGCATGCCGGGAGCGTAGCTGTGGCCGGGGAACGTGAAGATTCCGGTGACCTCGAGCCCGGCCGCGGCCGCGGCGGATGCGACGGCCAGCGCATCGCCGGGGTCGACGCCGGTGCGGTGGTGGCCGCTGTCGATCTCGACGCGCACTGCAACTCCGCCTGCGTCCCGGCCGAGGTTCCGGCCCAGAACGAGCGCGCTTTCGGCCGAGTCGATCCCAACGGTGACGCGGGTGGTTTCCGCGAGCCTGCGCAGGCGGTCGGCCTGCCGCCGGTCCACCCACAGCGGATAACCGATGAAGATGTCCTCTACACCGTGTGCGGCGAAGACCTCGGCTTCACCGATGGTCGCCACGGTCAGCCCTGCCGCCCCTGCGGCAAGCTGGCGGGCGGCTATTTCCGGAACCTTGTGGGTCTTCGCGTGTGGGCGGAGCGCCACTCCCCGGGCGCGGGTGGCAGCGCTCATTGCGGCGATGTTCCTCTCGAGCACGTCGACGTCGATCATCACCGCCGCGGGGGCGATCTCTTCGGGGATATTCATGCGCTGAGCCTCCAACCCGACATCCGTCGATTCTGCCACCCCATGGAGGCGGGGGCCCGTACGGCGTCCGGCGGGGCGGGCCGCACGTGATTGAATAACCGGGTGCCAAACGAAAATCTGCGCCGGGACGAAGCCGCCGAGCGGTCAAGCCACATCCGGGTTGAAAGCTATGCCGTCACCCTCGACCTCGGCGGCGCGGAGGACGCATCGGTCACCGGGTTCCCCAGCGAGTCGCTCATCGAGTTCAGCTGCTCCAAGCCGGGAATGTCGACCTTCCTCGACTTCGTTCACGACGGCGTCGAAACAGTTCTGCTCAACGGGGACCCCCTCGACCCGGCGGCTGCCGTCGACGGCGCGCGCATCCATCTGCCACACCTGTCGGAGCACAACACGGTACTGGTGCGCGGCACCGCCAGCTACAGCCGCAGCGGCGAGGGAATGCACCGCTTCGTCGACCCCGCCGACGGGCTCACCTACCTCTACACCCAGTACGAGCCGGCCGATGCCCGGCGGGTGTTTGCCAACTTCGAGCAGCCGGACCTGAAGGCCTCATTCTCCTTCACCGTGCTCGCCCCCGAGGCCTGGACCGTCGCCTCGAACGCGGTTGCCTCCGCCGCCGCGGAGCCCGCCGGAAACGGAACGCTCCGGTGGCGCTTCGCCCCCACCGAGCGCATCTCCACCTACATCACGACGGTCCTCGCCGGCCCCTACCACTATGTGGAGGACGCCTGGTCGCTTCCGGCGGCCAGTGACGGCGGCCGTCTTGAGATTCCACTGGGGCTGTACTGCCGCCGCTCCCTCGCGCCGTCCTTTGACCACGAGGCGATCTTCGACGTCACCAGGAAGGGCCTCGCCTTCTTCCACGACCTCTTCGACTACCCGTATCCGTTCGGCAAGTACGACCAGGCGTTCGTCCCCGAATACAACCTCGGCGCGATGGAGAACCCGGGGCTTGTCACGTTCACCGAGAACTACGTCTTCCGCTCCGCTGCAACCGCCGCACAGTACGAGGCCCGCGCCAACACGATCATGCATGAGATGGCCCACATGTGGTTCGGCGACCTCGTCACGATGACCTGGTGGGACGACCTGTGGCTCAAGGAATCGTTCGCGGACTTCATGGGGACGCTCGCCGTCGCCGAAGCCACCCAGTGGAAGAGCTCGTGGGTCAGCTTCGCGAACAAGCGCAAGGCCTGGGCCTACGTACAGGACCAGCTGCCCACCACCCACCCGATCGTGGCCGACATCGCCGACCTCGAAGCCGCGAAACAGAACTTCGACGGCATCACCTACGCCAAGGGCGCCTCGGTGCTCAAGCAGCTCGTCGCCTACGCCGGCTTCGATGCCTTCACCCGGGCCGCCCGGAACTACTTCCGCGCCCACGCCTTCGGCAACACCACCCTCGCGGACCTGCTGCATGAGCTCAGCGCCGCCTCCGGGCAGGACATGACGGCGTGGGCACGTTCCTGGCTGCAGACCTCGGGTGTTCCGGCGTTGAGCGCCGAGGTCGACGTCGACGGGAGCGGGCACTACACCTCCGTCTCCATCCGGCAGGACGCCCTCGACCCGGCCACCGGCAGCGAAGAACCGCGGCCGCACTCGATCCGGGTCGGCTTCTACTCGTTCGGCCCGGACGGGCAGCTGGCCCGCACCAGCGCCCACGAGGTGCAGCTTGCAGGTGCCAGCACAGTGCTTCCGGAGCTGGCGGGGATGAAGCAGCCGGACCTTCTGCTCGTCAATGACGACGACCTGACGTACGCGAAGCTTCGATTCGACGCCCGCTCGCTTTCAACGCTCCTGGCATCGGTGGAGCGGATCACCGATCCGCTCGCACGGGCCGTGTGCCTCTCGGCGCTGTGGTCGAGCACCCGCGACGCCGACCTGAGCTCGCAGGACTACCTTGCGGCGGTGGAACTCGCGGCACCCGCCGAGACGGGGGTCGGGGTGCTGCAGGTGCTGCTGCAGAACGCGTCGACGGCTGTGGAGCGGTACACCCGGCCGGTGGCACGCCCCGGCTTGCGCGAGCGGTATGCCCGACTGCTTGAGGCCGGCCTGCGCGCCGCTGAGGATGGCTCGGACATCCAGCTGGTCTGGGCGCGGGCATTGGCGGTGTGCGGCCGCACGAGTGTGTCGGCCGCCAAGACGGTCCGCGGCATGTTCGACGGGTCCGCCCCGGTGCCCGGGCTGGCCCTCGATGCGGAGCTGCGGTGGCTGCTCCTCTCCGCGCTGGCCGCGCAGAACCTGGCGGGCGTCGACGAGCTTGAGGCCGAGCTTGCCCGCGACAACACGGCCTCGGGAAAGGTCGCGTTCACCCTGGCGTGCGCGGCCGTGCCCGACGCCGCGGTGAAGGAGCTGGCGTGGCGGGAGGCCTTCTCCGGCACCCGCCTCTCGAACGAACTGCTCAGCGCGACCATCGACGGGTTCTCCGTGGGCGGCGCCGAGCTCACCTCCCCGTTCACGGCCCGCTACTTCGACGGCATCCGCGACATCTGGTCGGCTCGGGGAATCGAGATGGCCACCCGGGTGGTGCGCGGGCTCTACCCCGGCAGCCAGGACCTCGACGGCGAGCCCCTGCGGCATCCGGTGGTGGAGCGCACCGACGCCTGGCTGGAAGCCAACACCGACGCTCCGGCGGCCCTGCGGCGCATCATCGTCGAGGAGCGCGACCAGCTGGTGCGCTCCCTCACGGCGCAGGCCTACGGCACCCGCTGAAGCCAGTCCTCCGTGCCGAACTTGGTCTCGACGAGTTCGCCGGCTCGCCGGAGGTCCTCGGCCGAAAGCACCGCATCCGTAGCTCCGTAGCGCTGCCGGAACGTGTCGATCAGGACGGCGATGATGTCCTCCCGGCTCAGCCCCGTCTGCCGGCGCAGCGGGTCGACGCGTTTCTTGGCGCTCTTCGTCCCCTTGTCCGACAGCTTCTCCTTGCCGATCCGCAACACCTCAAGCATCTTGTCGGCGTCGATGTCGTAGCTCATCGTGACGTGGTGGAGCATTCCCCCGTTCGCGAGCCGTTTCTGGGCGGCGCCGCCGATCTTGCCGAGGTCCGTAGCGATGTCGTTGAGGGGCTGGTACCAGGCGGTGATGCCCATCGTCCTGAGGGCCTCCATCACCCAGTCGTCCAGGAAGGGATAGGAGTCGGCGAAGCTCATCCCGTCAACGAGGGTCTGCGGCACATAGAGGGAGTAGGTGATGGCGTTTCCGTGCTCCATGAACATCGCACCTCCCCCGCTGATGCGGCGGACCACCGTGACGCCGTGGCGCTCCACACCCTCTGGATCGACCTCATTGCGCAGCGACTGGAAGCTGCCGATGACCACCGAGGGAGATTCCCATTCCCAGAAGCGCAGCGTCGGGTTGCGGGTGCCTGCGCCGACGTCGTGGGTCAGCACCTCATCCATGGCGACGTGCATGGCCGTGCTCAGCGGGGTCGGGGCGATGATCTCCCAGGCGTGGTCTGAGAAACCCGTGGCGCGGCCGAGGGCGCGCCGCACGGCTGTCGCTATGGCTTCGGGCGAGAATCCGAAGAGCTGCACCGACGGGTCGAGACCCCTGCGCACCGCCTCCGCGAGGTCTCCAGCGCCCGTATCTGCGGGAAGGCCCTCAAGTGCGGCGTTGATATCGGCGAGGGCCTCATCCGGTTCAAGGAAGAAGTCACCGTTCACCGACACCCCGGAGAGGCGCCCATCACGCACCTCGAGGTCAACGGCCGTGAGCTTGCCTCCCGGGGTCTTGTATTCGCCGTGGAGGCGTCGCGGGCTGCCGGTGCTGGGGGTCATGTTCGTCTTCCTGGGGAGCCGGGCTTTAAGCGAGTGAAGCCACGCCGCAGATGGGGCGTGGCTTCACTGGAAAGCAGAGGAACTGGGCGGTGCGCCCGGAATTACTTCTTGCCGAAGCCCTTGAAGCGGGCGTTGAAGCGCTCGACGCGTCCGGCGGAGTCCATGATCCGCTGCTTGCCCGTGTAGAAGGGGTGCGACTCGGAGGAGATTTCCACCTCGATCAGAGGGTACGTGTTTCCATCCTCCCACTCGACGGTCTTGTTCGAACCGGCCGTCGACTTCGTCAGGAACGACTTGTCCGAAGCGAGGTCGCGGAAAACTACGGTTTGGTACTTGGGGTGGATATCAGACTTCACAGGAATACCTTCTCTGGTTGCCTGGATTTTGCCAGGCACGGGTGATTGAAAGTTAGGGCGGTCCGGGGACCAGCTATCCATCCTATCGTAAACCGGGCAGCTCCGCTAAAGGGGGCTGCGGTATGTCCACGGGCGCGCCCCACTGCGTGTACCGGGCGGAGAGCGTGGTCTGGATTTCGTTCTGGGAGCCCTGGAGGAACAGTTCGGCAGGGCGGAAAAGATCGTCGAGCCACAGCTGGAACGAGGTCATCCGCACGCCCTGGAGTTCGGGACCTTGGGCGGCCGTGAGGCGGGTGTAGAGCATGCCCTCCCGGTCCGATGCGTAGTCGACCGAGAATTCGGCTGAACCGGACAGCAATGCCCTCAGGGCGGCCGGATCGGATGTGGCCGATGCCGCTTCAACGAGGACGGCGGCGTACCGTTCCTCCGGTCCGCCAGCGGGGTTGGCGGGTGCCCCGCCCTCCGCGGTGAGCAGGAACCCGGAGCCTCCGGTGACGAGGATCCGCACCCCGTACTGCTCGTTCACCAGGTCGAGTCCGAAGTCTGGCGCGGTGCGGACCTCGGCCTCGTGCGTGCCTGCGGGCAGCCCGGTGGCATCGGTGGAGAGCACCTGGCGTGCCGTTTTGCCTTCGCGCATGGCCGCCTCGACACACGCGCCGGCCCGCTCCCCCGGCACGCGCTTGAGCCGTTGCGGGGCGAGCAGCTCCCTGCAGGCCGCCTGCACCTCCCGCACCATCTGCTGCTGGCTCTGGGACAGCTTCACCGTGGGACCAGGCTCGGCCGGGGCCGTTCCGGCTTTGGGGTCCGCCGAAGGCTTTGCCCCGGCGGTTGGCGCCGGTGGGCCACCGGGCGTCGTCGGGCCGGGAGCTGTGGAGGGCGGGGCCGGGGTCGGTGGGGCATTTGCGGGCGGTGCGGATCCGAGGGCGGCGGAACTCGCCGATGGCCGGGCCGATTCCTCGAGTTGGCTTGCCAGCCGGCCGCAGCCTCCCAGCACCAGGGCAACGCTGACCGACACCGCGGCTACGGGCAGAAAGGCCTTCCTCGTGCGCGGTGGGCCGTGCCCCGTCCGGACCGTCACGCTCCCAGTGTTTCACCGTTGCCCGGGACCAGCCAGAGCGGGCTGCACAACGGGTGGACCGTCGCGCGGCTAGGGTATGCGGTACCTGCATTCCCAGAAAGCAACGGCCGCCGCCGCCGCGACATTGAGCGAATCGACGCCGGCATGCATGGGAATCCTGAGGGACAGGTCTGCGGCCGCCACAGCTTCCTCCGACAGCCCTTCACCCTCGGTGCCGAGCAGCAGCGCGAGCCGTTCAAGGCCGGCCGCCCCGATCTCCTGGACCGGCCGGGAGCCGGGACCGAGCGCCAGCGCGGCGACGGTGAACCCGGCACCCCTGAGGGTCCCGAGCTGGGCGGGCCACTCGCTCAGGCGTGCCCATGGAACCTGGAACACGCTGCCCATGCTCACTCGGATCGCCCTGCGGTACAGCGGATCCGCGCAGCGCGGGCTGATCAGGACGGCGTCGACGCCGAGGGCGGCAGCGGAGCGGAAAATCGCCCCCAGATTGGTGTGGTCAACCACGTCCTCAAGCACTGCGACCCTGCGCGCCCCGGCGAGGACCGCTTCGACGGTTCTGGGAGCCGGGCGGTGCATTGCGGCAAGTGCCCCCCGGTGCAGGTGGAAACCGGTGATCTGCTCAAGCGTCGCCTCGCTGCCGAGGAAGGCGGGGACATCCGGGAAACGGTCCAGGACGTCCCCGAGTTCGGGAAGCCACTTTTCGGTGAGGAGAAAGGAGCGCGGCACATGTCCGGCGTCAACGGCCCGGCGGAGCACCTTCGAACTCTCGGCAATGTAAAGGCCCTCCGCCGGCTCGCGGCGCCGGCGGAGCTGGGTGTCGGTGAGGTTGGCATAGTCGGCGGCCCGGGGATCGCCGGGGCCTTCGAGGTGGATCAGAGTCATGAACCGGCGTCCGGGGCCGGGACACGGCAAATCCTGCTGGGCATGCCGCAGTGCCTAGTTTGTGCGCGCGACCGCGCTGTAGCGGCCGTCGGTCTGGCTGAGCCTCAGGGGCAGGTCGAATGCCTCGCTGAGGTTCGCTTCGGTGAGCACGTCGCCCAGCGGCCCTGCTGCAACCACGGCGCCGTCGCGCATCAGCAGCGCGTGGGTGAAGCCCGGCGGCACCTCTTCGAGGTGGTGGGTGACGAGGACGATGGCGGGCGAGTCCTCGTCCTGTGCCAGCTCCGTGAGCCGCTGGATGAGGTCTTCGCGTCCGGCAAGGTCGAGGCCCGCGGCGGGCTCGTCGAGCAGCAGCAGTTCGGGGTCGGTCATCAGTGCCCTGGCGATCTGCACCCGCTTGCGCTCCCCCTCGCTGAGTGAAGCGAACGGACGGTTGATGAACGTCGACATCCCCCAGGCGTGAAGGAGCTGGAACGCCCGGCGCTCGTCCAGCCTCTCGTACTGCTCGCGCCAGCGTCCGGTCACACCATAGGAGGCGGTGACGACGACGTTCAGCACGGTTTCGTGCTCAGGAATCTGGGTGGCAAGTGCGGCGGAGGCGAGGCCGATCCGGGGGCGCAGTTCGAATACGTCAACCGCGCCGAGAACCTCGTCGAGGATTCCTGCAACGCCCGTGGTCGGATGCAGGCGCGCTCCGGCTATCTGCAGGAGCGTTGTTTTCCCGGCGCCGTTAGGCCCCATGATCACCCAGCGTTCGCCTTCCCTGACCTGCCAATCGACGCTGTCCAACAGCGTCTTGCCTCCTCGGATGAGGCTCACCCCGGCCAATTCAAGAACGTCACTCATAGCACTAGACACTAGGCTAATACCCGGGCAGTTGGCGAAATCCGCACCGCCGCCCGGCCCCGCCCGGAGGGCCCGCCCGCATCGGACGGGCACCCTGCATCCCCTGGAGGTTCAATGACCGCGCCGTTCCGAGTCGTCAGCTACGGTTCCGGTGATTCCGAAGCCGCCTTCGACGCTGTCAAGGAGGCCGTCCGGTCCGCCGGAGGGCGCATCTCAGCGGTCGACGACGGCGGCGACTCCCGGTACCGGGTCCAGGCGCTGACGGTTGAGTATTCGGGCCCGGTCGGGGACCTGCGTGCGGCACTGCCCGGAGCGGGCAGTGCCGCAGCCGGCGCCCCGGCGCGACCGGTGGGAACCGCCGTTGTGCCGGCTGCGGTATTCGGTCCGGGCACCAAGCTCCTCGTGCTCGATGTCGATTCGACCCTGATCAAGCAGGAGGTCATCGAACTGCTCGCCGCCTTTGCCGGCCGCGAGGCCGAGGTGGCCGCCGTCACCGAGGCCGCGATGCGGGGTGAGCTCGACTTCGCCCAAAGCCTTCATGCACGCGTCGCCGCCCTCGCGGGACTGCCCGAGGCGGTCATCGACAAGGTCGGCGCCCAGATCGACTTGAGCGAGGGTGCCGCCGTGATGGCGGAGGCGTTCCTCGGAGCCGGCCATCGGGTGGCGGTGGTTTCCGGCGGGTTCAGCCAACTCCTCGACCCGTTGGCGGCTCGCCTGCGGCTGACGCACGCGAAGGCCAACCTGTTGGAGATCCGCGACGGGATCCTCACCGGCCGGGTGTCGGGCCCGGTTGTCGACCGTGCGGAGAAGGAGCGATGCCTGCGCCGCTGGGCCGAGGAGGCAGGGATACCGCTCGAGCGGACCATCGCCGTCGGCGACGGCGCGAACGACCTCGACATGCTCGGAGCCGCCGGCCTGGGAGTGGCCTTCAACGCAAAGCCCGCCGTCAGGGCCGCCGCGGATGCCGCCATCGACCTGCCGTATCTCGACGTCGTTCGGCATTTCGCCGGAATCTGAGCCGGATCCGGCGCGGCCCCTCCCCTGACGGGCCCCGCACGAGCCTCCGCGGGCGGGTCCGGCCGGGCGGCGACAGTGTCGGTGCCCGTCAGTACACTGGAACGCATGACCGGGCAGGAACCGGCCCCCTCCAGGGCCGCTGCGGATCCCCACGCTGGCGCGGGCCCCTCCGAGGGCGCGACCACCGCCTCCACGCCGATCGAGGGCGGCGGTGCATCGGGTCCGGCCGACAGCGGCGCCATCGACACGTCCGTGCGCAGTCCGGCAGAGCGGTCCCGCACCTTCACCGGCATCCTCGTGAACACCGGCCTTGCCAACATCACAACCAGCTATCTGTGGTTCGCCCTGACGTTCTGGGTGTACCTGCAGACGCGCAACGTGATCGCCACAGGGGTGGTCGGCGGCGCCTACATGCTGTTGATCGCACTCTCCAGCATCAGCTTCGGCACCTACGTTGACCGCTACCGCAAGCTGTCCGTGATGCGCTTCGCCGCCGCCTTCACCCTTGGAATGTTCCTGCTCGCCGGGGTCATGTTCGTGCTGACACCGACGGCCTCGCTGCTGGACCTGACCCGGCCGTGGTTCTGGATCTTCACCCTGATCATCCTGATCGGCGCTGTGGTGGAGAACATGCGCAACATCGCGCTTTCCACCACGGTCACCATCCTCATCGAGCCGGAGCGGCGGGCCAACGCCAACGGGCTGGTGGGCATGGTTCAGGGACTGATGTTCATCGTCACCTCTGTGCTCTCCGGGCTGTCGGTCGGGCTGCTGGGCATGGGCTGGACGATCGTCCTCGCCATCGTGCTCACGGCACTGGCCTTCGCCCACCTGCTCACGCTGCGCATGCCCGAGGAGGTGCGCGCGGCCGCCACCGACGCGCACGGCGGATTCGACCTGCGCGGCTCACTGGCCGCCGTGCTGGCCGTCACGGGGCTGTTCGCGCTCATCCTGTTCTCCACGTTCAACAACTTCGTCGGCGGGGTCTACCTGGCGTTGATGGATCCCTACGGGCTGGAGCTGTTCCCCGTTGAGCTCTGGGGAACGTACTTCGCGGTCGGCGCCACCGGGTTCATCGTGGGCGGTGCGCTGATCGGCAGGTTCGGACTAGGGTCAAACCCGCTGCGCACGATGCTCTTCGCCGTGATCCTGATGGGCATCCTCGGTGCGGTGTTCACGCTGCGGGAGTGGGCGTGGCTTTACATCGTCGGGATCTGGCTCTATCTGGTCCTCGTGCCCTTTGTTGAAGCCGCCGAGCAGACGGTCATCCAGCGGGTTGTGCCCCTGAACCGGCAGGGCCGGGTGTTCGGATTCGCCATGGCGTTCGAGTCCGCGGCCGCGCCGATCACGGCGTTCCTCATCGCGCCGATCGCCCAGTTCTGGATCATCCCCTACGCTCGGTCCGAGGAGGGCGCCGCCCGGCTGGCCCCGCTGCTGGGCGAGGGCACCTCGCGCGGCATCGCTCTGGTGTTCCTGGTGGCCGGAATCATTCTGATTCTTGCCGCGCTGCTGGCCTTCCTGACCCCGGTCTACCGCCGCATCTCGGCGTCGTATGCGCAGACCGCGGCCGAGGCGTCCGACGCCGAAACCGCGGCATCCGACACCCGCTGATCAGCGGGACCGCGGTCGGCCGCACGCGGCCTGTGATCCACACAAACGCAACAGGCCCGCTCCCGGAACTCCGGGAGCGGGCCTGTGCGGTGGAGGTGCGGCGGAAGCGGTCAGCCCTGCGGCACGAAGCCGCGGGCTCCCCCGACCAGTTCGGTGTGGCCGGTCGGCACGTCGGCGGTGACCATCTTCACGATTTCGGCTGCGAACTCCGCAACCGAGTAGAGCTTGCCGGCCTCGCTGCGCCGGGCCTCGATCGCGCCGGGAGCCGCGCGGTCGAGCAGGGTGGCCGTCACGGTTCCTTCGATCATGTCGCCGGAGACGACGACGAGGCGAATGCCCTTGTCCTCGAGCATCGGAATGAGCTCCCGCAGGGCGTCCTCACCGGCGCGCTTGCTGCGGGCCACCGGCTCGTAGGCGTCCATTGTGGGCACCGTATCGATGAAGTGCGCCTGGTGGCTCGTCACGAAGACAACGCGGGAACCGGCGGGCATGACTTCGGCGGCGGCCTTGAGCATATTGACCTGGGCGTCGCGGTTCAGTTTGAGCGCGTAGTCTTCGCCGACCCCGCTCTCCATGCCGCCCGAAGCGTTGAGGACCAGCAGGCCGAGTCCGCCGAAGTTGCTCACCGCCGCGTCGACGAGGGCCTCCGGGCCTTCGGGCGTTGTGAGGTCCGCGCCGACGGCTACCGCCCGGCCACCCGCGGCCTCGATGCCTGCAACCACCTTGTTCGCCCGTGGCGCCTTCTGCCGGTAGTTGACCACAACCGATGCGCCTTCCGCGGCCAGCAGCTGGGCCACATCGGCCCCGATGCCCCGTGATGACCCGGTGACGATTGCTCCAATGCCGTCCAAAGCACCCATGAATACTCCTTCTTCGCGCGGGTGATGCCCGCGTATCGTGTCTTCGCGTGATCGGTGCGGCGGCAGCGGGTGCTGCAGCCGAATGCTGGTTCGGGGACTAGTGACCCATGCCGAGGCCGCCGTCGACCGGGATGACGGCACCGGAGATGTAGCCGGCCTCCTCGCTGGCGACCCACCGGACAACCTTCGCCACCTCGTCCGGAGCGGCAAAGCGGCCGGCGGGAATCGTGGCGAGGTAGCTCTTGCGTGTTTCCTCGGGAAGTTCCGCGGTCATGTCGGTATCGATGAAGCCCGGCGCGACGACGTTGGCTGTGATCCCCCGCGAGCCGAGCTCCCGGGTCAGGGAGCGGGCGATCCCGATCAGCCCCGACTTCGACGCGGAGTAGTTGATCTGCCCCGGCGCACCGTACAGGCCCGTGACCGAGGAAATCAGCACGACACGGCCGCGGCGGAGCCGGATCATGCCCTTCGACGCCCGTTTGACGACACGGAAGGCCCCGCTGAGGTTCGTGTCGATGACATCGGTGAAGTCGGTCTCGCTCATCCGCAGGAGCAGGGTGTCGCGGGTGATGCCTGCGTTGGCGACAAGCACCTCAACAGGGCCGTGCGCCGCCTCGACCTCCTTGAACGCCGCGTCGATCTGCTCCTCGCTCGTCACATCCGCCTTGACCCCCAGGAGCCCCTCGGGCACGTCGCCGCTGCGGTAGGTGATCGCCACCTTGTCCCCGTTGGCAAGGAAAGCCTTTGCGATGGCAAGCCCGATTCCCCGGTTGCCGCCCGTGACCAGGACGCTGCGCGCGGGCCTGTCTTCATCGCCGAGATTTGTTGCCTGCACAGGGATCCTTTGCTTTCGGGTACGCGTTGTTATTAAACGAACTATGTCAAAGTGTCCCGTCGATCCTAGCCGCGAGGTGGCCAACTTTAACAACGGACGCTCGGGTGAGACAATGGATTGGGCCCTTTTTGGAGTGTGATGAGTAAGCAGACAAGGCAGCGAAGGCGCGACACCGACGTCCACAGCATTTCCGACGCCCGCGAATCCCACACAGACGAGATGCGGTCGCGGATGATCAAGTACTCAATCTCCATGGGGGTACGGCTTGTCTGCCTTATCCTCGTCTTCTTCGTTGAGGGCTGGATGATGTGGGTCGTGATCGCTGGCGCCGTCGTCCTTCCCTATTTCGCAGTGATCCTCGCCAATGGCGGCAGCGACGTAAGCAACATCCAGCACAGCGACGCCCTTGTCGACCACGTCCCCCTGCGCGAAATCGAGCAGTCGGCTCCCGCTGCGGAGCCTGAACCCTCCGACGAAATCCTGGCCGGTGAGCTGGTTGAGGACGACGAATCAGACCAGCCGGAGCAGCAGAGGGGCGACGGTTTCCCCTTCGACGGCCGCTCCACGGGGTCGGCAGCGTGAGCGGCCCGGGCTTCAGCATCTTTGACCACCTCCCCGGCAGCCAGAACCAGGATCCCCAAAACCAAGGCGGCCAGAACCCAAACCGCCAGGACCGGGCGGCAGGCCGTGGTGCCGGCGGACCGGCCGACGCGGTGTGCTCGCGGAAGGGCTGCAGGGAAGCAGCCCAGTGGCAACTGTTGTGGAACAACCCGAAGATCCACACCCCCGAGCGGCGGAAGGTCTGGGCTGCCTGCAGCGCCCATGTTCAGTGGCTTGAGGACTACCTCAAGCTCAGGGGACTTCATAAGGAGACGGTGGCGCTGGCACCGGAGCGGTCGGAAACGTCGGCACCGGGCGGAGCGGCATAGATGAAGCGGTACAGATTCCTGGTTTCCCCGCGCTGGCTCGGCTGGTTCGCCCTCGTCCTCGTGCTCGCCGCAGCCTGCGGTGCGCTGGGCAAGTGGCAGCTCGACCGCCGGGACAGGGTGGTGGCGACTATCGAGCGCATCGAGTCCAACTTCGAGCGCAGCCCGGCGGACTACGCAGCCGGTGCGAACGACTTCGCAACGTTCACCCCCGACCGGGAATGGACTCCCGTTCGGTTCACGGGTGTCTACGAGACGGCTGATCAGCTGATCGTGCGCAACCGCCCCTTCAACGGCCAGCCCGGCTACGAGGTGCTGACGCCGCTGCGGCTCGACGACGGTACCGCGGTGATTATTGACCGCGGCTGGCTGCCGATCGGCAACGACCGCGCGGGCCGGCCCGACACCGTTCCCGCTCCACCATCCGGGCGGGTGGAGGTTGTCGCACGGGTGCGCCCTGCGGAACCGGCGGTTGACCGCGGGGCTCCGGAGGGACAGACGGCATCGATCGACCTCGACGGGTACGCCGCCCGGCTCGGCTATCCGCTCCAGACCGGCGCGTACGGACAGCTGGACCAGGAAACACCGGCCCCCGCGCAGTCACCGCTGGCTTTCCCGAAACCTTCGATCGATGAGGGCCCGCACCTTTCCTATTCCCTGCAGTGGTTCGCCTTTGGGGTGCTGCTGTTCGTCGGCTTCGGATACGCGGCCCGGCAGCAGGCGGTCGTCGACGCCGAGGAGGCCGAGGCCGCCGAAGGCCCCGCCAGCGGTACTCCCCCGGAGGGGCCGCAGCGGACGCGCGCAACGAGGCAGCGAAGGCCAACGGCGGAGGAAGAGGAAGACGCACTCCTTGACGCTCAGGGTCTGCAGTGACCCGGCCCGTTCCGCCCGAAGGCGGGACGGGAGGCACGCGGTCAGGCCAGCGTCACCAGGGTCAGGCCAGCGTCACCAAATCCAGGTAGTCCTCGTTCCAGAGATCCTCGACGCCGTCGGGCAGGAGCACGACCCGCTCGGGCTTGAGCGCCTCGACGGCACCCTCATCGTGGCTGACCATGACGACCGCCCCGGTGTAGTTCGCCAGGGCGCCGAGGATTTCGGCACGGCTGGCCGGGTCGAGGTTGTTCGTCGGTTCGTCGAGCAGCAGCACGTTCGCCGACGACGCGACGATCGTCGCAAGCGCGAGGCGGGTCTTCTCTCCACCGGAGAGCACTCCTGCAGGCTTTTCGACGTCGTCGCCTGAGAACAGGAACGACCCGAGGATGCCGCGCACCTCGGCGTCCTTCATGTCGGGGGCGGCGCTCTTCATGTTTTCAAGGACGGTGCGCTCGGTGTCGAGGGTCTCGTGCTCCTGGGCGTAGTAGCCCACCTTGAGGCCGTGGCCCGGGATGACGCGTCCGGTGTCCGGGGTGTCAACCCCGGCGAGCATCCGCAGCAGCGTGGTCTTCCCGGCGCCGTTGAGGCCGAGGATGACCACCTTCGAACCGCGGTCGATCGCGAGGTCGACATCGGTGAAGATTTCGAGGGAACCGAACGACTTGCTCAGCCCCTCGGCCGTCATCGGTGTCTTGCCCGAAGGGGCCGGATCGGGGAAACGCAGGGCGGCGACGCGGTCGCTCGCGCGGACGGCGTCGAGGCCGCCCAGCAGGCGTTCGGCGCGCTTGGCCATGTTCTGGGCTGCGACCGCCTTCGTGGCCTTCGCCCGCATCTTGTTGGCCTGGTCCATGAGGACCTGCGCCTTCTTCTCGGCGTTGGCCCGCTCGCGCTTCCGCGCCCGCTCGTCGGTCTCGCGCTGCTGCAGATACCGCTTCCAGCCCATGTTGTAGATGTCGATGGTCGCGCGGTTGGCGTCGAGGTGGAAGACCTTATTGACCGTCGCCTCAAGGAGGTCGACGTCGTGGCTGATCACGATCAGGCCGCCCTGGTGGTTGCGCAGGAATTCGCGGAGCCAGGTGATCGAATCGGCGTCGAGGTGGTTGGTCGGTTCGTCAAGGAGCATCGTCTCCGCCCCGGAATACAGGATGCGGGCGAGCTCCACGCGGCGGCGCTGGCCGCCGGAGAGGGTGCGCAGCGGCTGGTTCAGGATGCGCTCCGGCAGGGCGAGGTTCGAGGAAATGGCCGCGGCTTCGGCCTCGGCGGCATACCCGCCGCCGGCAAGGAATTCCGCCTCGATGCGGTCATAGCGGTTCATCGCCTTGGCGCGCACGGCGGTGTCCTCGCTGGCCATGTCCTCCTGCGCCTGGCGGAGGTTGCGGACGACAGTGTCAAGGTTGCGCGCGGACAGGATGCGGTCGCGTGCGAGCTGGTCCATGTTCGGCGTGCGGGGGTCCTGCGGGAGGTAGCCGATCTCCCCGTTCCTGCTGACGCTGCCACCGGCCGGGAGGGACTCCCCCGCCAGCACCCGCGTCATCGTGGTCTTGCCGGCGCCGTTGCGACCCACAAGGCCGATCTTGTCCCCACGGTCAATGCGGAAAGACACCGACTCCATCAGCAGCCGGGCTCCTGCACGCAGCTCCAAGTTCGATACGGTAATCAATGCCGTGGCCTTTCCTTGCCCTGCGCATGCACAGGGCGTTCTTTTGTGAGAACCCTACAAAGGTTTCTATGGTGTCCGGCGCTATTGTCGGATGAGGGCGGCACCGAGTTGTCGATGGGCTCCAGATCCGGCCCGTTTCCGGGCGCGGCCTGTGTCGGACACTTCCAGGAAGAGAACAATGAATCGATCGAACCGAAAGTTCCCACGCCCGGTCGGAGAGCCCCGCCGGCGCGTCCGGGAGCGGTGGACTTCCACCGACCTGTCGCTGATTGCGGTCTTCGCCGCGCTCATTGCCGCCCTTGCCATCGTACCCGGAATCCCGGTAGGCGCGCTCGGGGTGCCCATCACCCTGCAGACGCTCGGCGTGATGCTCGCAGGGATCGTCCTGGGACCCGGCAGGGGCGGAGCCGCCGTCGGGCTGTACCTCCTTGCGGGTCTGGCCGGCCTTCCGGTGTTCAGCGGCTTCCGCAGCGGCCTGGGCGTCCTCGCCGGACCGTCCGCCGGCTACCTCATCGCCTTCCCCCTCGCAGCGATGCTCGCAGGCTTCCTGGCCGCCGTGCTCCTCAGGAGGGTCCGACGGTTCCGTGTCGGTGCACTCTTCCTTGCCTGCTTCGCCTCGAGCCTGCTGCTCATCCACCCGCTCGGAATCGCCGGACTGGTGATCAACGGCGGACTGCAGGTCCGCGACGCCATCGTGCTCGACGCCGCCTTCCTGCCGGGAGACGTGATCAAGAACATCCTCGCGGCAGGCATCGCGCTGGCCGTGCACCGCGCGTTCCCGGCACTGCTCCGCCGGGACCCCCTTGGAAGCCGCGTCGGTGAGCCCGCCGGAGGAACACCTCAGTCTCCATGATCGTCTTCACCGAGGCATCAGTCGCCTCGCCTGCCGACGAGGACGGCGGCAGCCGGACCATTCTCCATCCGCTCTCCCTCGAGCTGCGCGAGCGCCGCATTTCCGTCATCGGCGCCAACGGATCCGGCAAGTCCACCCTGCTGAAGCTGATCAACGGCCTCGCCGTGCCCACCTCCGGGCGGGTAACCGTCGGCGGCCTCGACACGGTGCGGCGGGGCCGCGAGGTGCGCCGGAATGTCGGATTCGTCTTCACCGATCCGCTGTCGCAGCTGGTGATGCCCACCGGGCGTGAGGACGTGGAGCTCTCCCTGCGCAGCCGGATCCGCAGGCCAGACGAACGCCGGGCCGCGGGAATGCGGGTCCTTGAGGCGTACGGCATCGGCCATCTCGCCGACCGGTCGATCTACGACCTCTCCGGCGGTGAACGCCAGCTGCTGGCCATCGCCGTTGTGGCCGCAGTGGATCCCGGGATCCTGATCGCCGACGAGCCCACGACCCTGCTCGACCTCCGCAACGAGCACCTCATCCGGTCGGTGATCGGCGGGCTCCCACAGCAGGTGATCTTCACAACGCACAACCTGGCCTTCGCCCAGGACAGCGAACGTACCCTGGTGCTCGACGACGGGCATGTTGTTTTCGACGGAGCGCCCGGGGCCGCCGTACGGTTCTACCGGGAGCTGTGCGTCCCGTGAGGGGTCATGGTCAGCTCCTGGGGATGTACGTTCCCGGCAGCTCGCTGCTCCACCGGACCCCGCTGTGGATTAAGGCCCTGCTCTGCGTGGGACTCAGCACGGCCGTCCTCGTCGCCCGTCAGCCGGTGTGGACGGCGGCGGGACTGGCCCTGATGCTGATCCTGCTGACCATCGGCGCCCGTCTTTCACTCCGGCGGGTGGTGGGGGTGGTGCTGCCGCTGCTGCCGGTGCTCGGCCTCCTCGCCGTCTACTCGTGGTTCAGCCGGGGACCCGAGGCGGCTTTCGTGGTGCCGGGGAGCATCGCCGTGTGCGTCCTCGCCGCCCGGCTCCTCACTGTCACGACGCCCGGCCAGGAACTCCTCGACGGGCTTGTGTACCTTGTCCGGCCGCTGCGGCGCGTCGGCGCCGACCCCGAGCGGTTCGCCCTCGCCCTGTCGATCATGGTGCGGAGCATCCCCTACCTTGTGGGCTCGCTGTCGGACCTCCGTGATGCAGCCAAGGCCCGGGGCCTGCAGCGCAGCCCGCGTGCCGTGGTCATCCCCGTTGTCGTCAATGCGGTCGCCTACGCCCAGGCGACCGGGCAAGCACTGGCCGCGCGCGGGCTCGGCGAGCACCAGGAGACGGACGGGGAGCCTCAGCAGGGCCCCTGACGCTCGAACCAACACTCCACGACGCACAGAAGGGGCGGCTCCGTTCGAGCCGCCCCTTCTGTTCTGCCTGCGCCCAGCCTGGGCGCCGCAGATACTGACAGTCCTAAATGTTGAACCCGAGGGCGCGCATCTGGTCGCGGCCGTCTTCGGTGATCTTCTCGGGACCCCACGGCGGCATCCATACCCAGTTCAACCGCCACTCGTCGACCACGCCGTCGAGGGCCTGGCCGACCTGCTCCTCGAGCACGTCGGTGAGCGGGCACGCGGCGGTGGTGAGCGTCAGGTCGATCAGCAGTGCGCCGTCGTCAGCATACTTGAGCCCGTACAGCAGCCCCAGGTCCACGACGTTAACCCCGAGCTCGGGGTCGATCACGTCCTTCAGCGCCTCTTCGACATCCTCAAGCGAGGTCGATGCTGCTTCTACTTCACTCATCGTTTTTCCTTTCCCGGTCGGGGAATTCGGTTCTACGCTTCGACCGCGGGGCTGGCCGCGGCGAACCGGTCGTAACCCTCTTCTTCGAGACGGTCCGCGAGCTCCGGGCCGCCCTGCTCGGCGATCCGGCCGTCAACGAACACGTGGACGAAGTCTGGCTTGATGTAGCGGAGGATGCGGGTGTAGTGCGTGATCAGCAGCGTTCCCATTTCGCCCTTGGCGTGCTCGCGGTTGACGCCCTCGGAGACGACCTTCAGGGCGTCGACGTCGAGGCCGGAGTCGGTCTCGTCGAGGATGGCGAACCGGGGGTGGAACAGCTCGAGCTGGAGGATCTCCACGCGCTTCTTCTCGCCGCCCGAGAAGCCCTCGTTGACGTTGCGCTGGGCGAAATCGGCATCGATGCGCAGCTGGCTCATTGCCTCCTTGACGTCCTTGGTCCAGTGGCGGAGGCTCGGGGCCTTGCCGTCGAGCGCCGTCTTGGCGGTGCGGAGGAAGTTGGTCATGGTGACCCCGGGAACCTCGACGGGGTACTGCATGGCCAGGAAGAGTCCGGCCCGTGCGCGCTCGTCGACGCTCATGGAGAGCACGTCTTCGCCGTCGAGGGTGATCGAGCCGCTGTCGACGGTGTAGCGGGGGTGCCCGGCGATGGTGGATGCCAGCGTTGACTTCCCGGAGCCGTTGGGGCCCATGATGGCGTGGGTTTCCCCGGTCTTGATGGTCAGGCTGACGCCTTTGAGGATCTGCTTGGTTCCCTGATCCGTCACGATGCTGACGTTTAGGTCCTTGATTTCAAGGGTGGACATCTGTATTCCGTTCTCCTTTGCCCCGGGTGCAGGGCGTCGTCTAAGTGTGCTGGTGCTGCGGCGGTCAGCCGAGCTGGGGGGCGGGCGCTCCGTTGGTGACAGTGGTGATGTCCACGTACACGTCGCCGTCGTGGATTTCCAGGGCGAACACCGGGACCGGTTCGTAGGCGGGAAGCTGCAGGGGTGCCCCGTTGCGCAGGTCGAACTGCGAGCCGTGGCCCCAGCACTCGATGGCGCAGCCTTCGACGTCGCCCTCGGAGAGGGAGATGTCGGCGTGGGAGCAGGTGTCGCCGAGAGCGTGGATGTCGCCCTCGGAGTCCCGCACGATCGCCACCGGGTAGTCATCGATCAGCACGCGCAGGGCCTGCTTCACTTCGATGTCGTCGACGCTGCAGATCAGCTCGCCGCGCGGCGTTGCTTCAGCGCTCACAGGTTGCCTGCCGCGAGCTCGTTCTCAAGGGCAAGGGAGAGCCGCTCTTCGAGGGCCGGCACCTTGATCTGCTGGATGACCTCGATGAGGAAGCCGCGCACAACGAGGCGGCGGGCCTCCTTCTCGGGGATGCCGCGGGCCATGAGGTAGAACAGGTGCTCGTCGTCGAACCGGCCGGTGGCGCTGGCATGGCCGGCACCCTCGATCAGGCCGGTCTCGATCTCCAGGTTCGGCACGGAGTCGGAGCGCGCACCGTCGGTGAGCAGCAGGTTCCGGTTCACCTCGTAGGTGTCGGTTCCCTCTGCCTCCTTGCGGATCAGCACGTCGCCGACCCACACGGTGTGCGCACCGGCGCCCTGGAGGGCGCCCTTGTAGGTGACCCGCGACTTGCAGTTCGGCACGGCGTGGTCGACAAGGAGGCGCTGCTCGAGGTGCTGGCCGGCGTCGGCGAAGTAGACACCGTACATCTCGACCTCCGACCCGGGCGCGGTGAACACCGACGAGGGGGTGAGGCGTACGAGGTCACCGCCAAGGGAGACAACGACGTGCTTGAAGCGCGCGTCGCGGCCGATCCGGGCCTGCTGGGAGGAGACGTGGACGGCGTCGTCGTCCCACTCCTGGACGCTCACAACGGTGAGTTCGGCGCCGTCTCCGACGACGATCTCGACGTTCTGGGCGAGTGTCGCGTTTCCCGAGTGGTCAAGGACGACCACGGCGCGGGAGAACCGCTCGGCGGAGATCACCAGGTGCTGGGCGGCAGGAGCGGCGTCCGTTCCCGAAATGGCCACCGTCACCTCGCTGTCAGCGGTGGTCTCGGCCGGGATCGTGATCACCGTTGCGGTGGGGACCGCGGCCCACGCCGCGGCAGAGACCCGGTCCTCGGGGATGCCCGCCGACCCAACGCGGGCGTCAGAGCGGTCGACGGTCTCGACCCGCACGTTCGACGCACCGGAAACCTTGAGCACCGGCTCGGCGCCGGTCAGTGGCTTGGTGTGCAGGCCGCGCAGGCGGGCAAGCGGGGTGAACCGCCAGTCCTCCTCGCGCCCGGTGAGGGGCGCGAAGTCCGCGAGGTTGAAGGACTTCAGCCGCTCCCCCCGTGATGCTTCCGGGACCACCGGTGCGTTGCCGTGGCTGTGCTTTTTCAGGCCGTGCTGCTCGGAGCCGGCGTTGAGCTCGGAGAGGCTTTCGCCCTCCTCGCTGAACCCGTCGATGGAGGGCGCGCCGAGGCGCGCCTTGCCATCAAGCTCTGAGACATCGGTCAGGGCGCCTTCCGGCGCTGTTTCATACACGTTTGTAGCGTCAGCCATTGCTAGCCTACGGCCCCTTCCATCTGGAGTTCGATCAGGCGGTTCAGTTCGAGCGCGTACTCCATGGGGAGTTCACGGGCGATCGGCTCGATGAAGCCGCGGACGATCATCGCCATCGCCTCATCTTCGGGCATCCCGCGGGACATCAGGTAGAACAGCTGCTCCTCGCTGACGCGCGAAACCGTGGCCTCGTGGCCCATCGTGACATCGTCCTCGCGGATGTCGACGTACGGGTAGGTGTCGGAACGCGAGATGGTGTCGACAAGGAGCGCGTCGCAGCGCACTGTGTTCGCCGAATGCTTCGCCCCTTCGCGCACCTGGACCAGGCCGCGGTAGGCGGCACGTCCGCCGCCGCGCGCCACCGACTTCGAGATGATCGACGACTTCGTGTTCGGCGCGATGTGAACCATCTTGGAGCCGGTGTCCTGGTGCTGGCCCTCGCCGGCGAACGCGATCGACAGGGTCTCGCCCTTGGCGTGCTCGCCGACCAGGTAGACGGCCGGGTACTTCATGGTGACCTTCGAGCCGATGTTGCCGTCGATCCACTCCATGGTGGCGCCTTCGTGGGCGACCGCACGCTTCGTCACCAGGTTGTAGACGTTGTTCGACCAGTTCTGGATCGTCGTGTAACGGACGCGGGCGTTCTTCTTGACCACGATCTCGACGACAGCCGAGTGCAGCGAGTCGGAGGTGTAGATCGGGGCGGTGCAGCCTTCGATGTAGTGGACGTAGGAGCCCTCGTCAGCAATGATCAGCGTGCGCTCGAACTGGCCCATGTTCTCGGTGTTGATCCGGAAGTACGCCTGCAGGGGGATTTCGACGTGGACGCCCTTGGGGACGTAAACGAAGGAGCCGCCCGACCAGACGGCCGTGTTCAGCGAGGCGAACTTGTTGTCGCCGACCGGGATGATCGTGCCGAAGTACTCCTTGAAGATCTCGGGGTGCTCGCGCAGCGCGGTATCCGTGTCGAGGAAGATCACGCCCTGGCGCTCGAGGTCTTCGCGGAGCTGGTGGTACACGACCTCGGACTCGTACTGGGCGGCGACGCCGGAGACCAGGCGTGCGCGCTCGGCCTCGGGGATGCCCAGCTTCTCGTAGGTGTTCCGGATGTCCTCCGGAAGGTCCTCCCAGGTGTTCGCCTGCTTCTCGGTGGAGCGGACGAAGTACTTGATGTTGTCGAAGTCGATGCCGGACAGGTCGGCGCCCCAGGCGGGCATCGGCTTCCGGTCGAAGTACTTGAGGCCCTTCAGGCGGAGGTCGAGCATCCACTCGGGCTCGTTCTTCTTCGCGGAGATGTCCCTGACGACTTCCTCGCTGAGGCCGCGGCGCGCATTGGCGCTCGCGTCGTTCTTGTCGGACCACCCGTACTGGTAGGTGCCGATGCCCTCGAGCTCGGGGTTCTTTTCCAGGATGTCGCTGATGACCGACTCCGGAACGGCTGTCGGGGTCAGTGGCTTTTGGTCTACTTGATCCGTCATCACGGCCTTCCTTGCTGATGGATTGACGTTGAGTGGCTTGTTGAGGAATTGGGAAGCGGCTCGGGCTGCCGCTGCGCGGCGCCCTGCGCGGGCCGGCCGACCGGAATGTGGGTCGTGCACACATGCCCGCCGCGTGCGAGCGTTGAAAGCCTTCGGACGTCGACGTCGAGCAGCCGGGAGAAGACCGCTGTCTCCTGGTCGCAGAAGGCGGGGAATTCGGCGGCCAGCTGCTGCACCGGGCAGTGCCCCTGGCACAGCTGGACGCTGAGCATGGCAGTGCGCGGTGACGCACCGCCGACAACCTTCGTCGATCCGACGAAACCGTCGGAGCTCAGTGCGGCGGCGAGGGCGCGGGCCCGGTCCTCAACGTCCGGTCCTGCCGCTTCGACGAGCGGGCGGTACCGCTCCTCCATGTCGGCGAAGCGCTTCCGGGCGAACTCCTCAACGGCCCCGGGGCCGGCGACCGCGGCAAGCTGGGCCAGTGCCGCCTTCGCGATGTCGAAGTAGTCGTTGCCGAGCCTCGTCTGGCCGCGCTGGCTGAGCACGTACCGGCGGGCCGGACGGCCGGCGCCGGTGGCAGTGCTCCCGCCGCGCTTGACCTCGATGAGCCCGTCGCGGAAGAGTGCGTCAAGATGCCTGCGGACGGCGGCGGGCGTCAGCCCCAGGCGCGCCCCAAGTTCCGCTGCGCTGATCGGCCCGCGCTCGAGGACCGCCGATGCGACGCGGTCACGCGTCCGCTCGTCGGTGTCCGATCCGGGCCGGGCGGGGGTCTCGGCTCCGCCGCTTCGTCCGGCGGCATGCTCTGCCACTGTCATGACGTCATCCCTCCCGGCCGAATTAAAAAATACACAACACAATCATGACGTAATGTCAGCCGGCGATCCAGTAAGGTGAGGCTTGCCACTGGGTGCCGTCCATTACTACGTGCCGTAGAATAGCCGGGTGCCAGATTCCTCCGCCGCCCTGCGCATCGACGGCCTCGTTAAGGACTTCGGGCCGGTTCCGTCCCTCGAAGGAAGGATGGTGCGCGTGCTCGACGGTGTCAGCCTCGAGGCATCAACGGGCAGCGTCACCGCGATCCTCGGTGCGAACGGCGCAGGCAAGACAACAACCCTTGAGTGCGCGCAGGGCCTGACCCGGCCCAACGCCGGAACCGTCCGGCTGCTCGGCGAAAACCCGTACCGCGCCAGCCCGCACCTGCGCTCCCGTGTGGGCGTCATGCTCCAGGACGGCGGGCTGCCCCCCTCGGTCAAACCAATGGCCCTGCTGCGGCACGTCGCCTCGATGTATGCCCGCCCGCGGCCGGTCGCCGAACTTGCCGAGCGCCTCGGCATCGACGAGTTCGATGCCTCGACCATCCGGCGGCTTTCCGGGGGCCAAAAGCAGCGCCTCGCCCTCGCCTGCGCGCTTGTGGGGCGGCCCGAGGTCCTGTTCCTCGATGAGCCGAGCGCCGGGCTCGATCCGCAGTCAAGGGTCATCGTCTTCGAGCTGATCCAGGAATTGCGCGCCGCGGGACTGGCCATCATCCTCACCACGCACCTTCTCGACGACGCCCAGAAGCTTGCCGACTATGTGTACATCATGGAGGCCGGACGCACCGTCGCCGAAGGCACCGTCGCCGAACTCACCGCAGCGGACCCGCAGGGCAGCGTCCGTGAGCTGCGCTTCGAAACCGTTCCCGGACTCCAGCTTCCGCCGGACCTCCTCCCCCACCTCAACGCCTACGAGCCGGCACCCGGCCAGTACGTGCTCAGCGGCTCGCTCACCGCGGCCGACATCGCCGCCGTCGCCGGCTGGTGGGCTGCCTCCGGCGTGATGCCCACAGCGATCAGCATGGCCCCGCGTTCCCTCGAGGATGTTTTCTTCGACATCTCCGGAAGGAGCATCCGGTGACCAACGCCACTCCCCTGGCCGGCAGGGTCCTGCGCCACGGCCGGTATGAGGCCGCGGCGATGCTGCGCAACGGCGAACAGCTGGTTCTCGCCATCGCCCTTCCCCTGCTCGCCCTCGCCGCCCTGGCCTTCACCCCGGTCCTCGACGGCTATCCGGGGTCACGGATCGACGTCGCGACTCCGGGCGTGCTCGCACTGTGCATCATGTCGACCGCCTTCACCGGGCAGGGCATCGCGACCGGCTTCGACCGCAGGTACGGTGTGCTGCGGTTCCTCTCGACAACGCCGCTGGGCAAGTCCGGGCTGATCTTCGGCAAGGCAGTTGCGGTGGCCGTGGTGCTCGCGGTGCAGCTGGTTGTCATCGGCGGGGCCGCCCTCCTCATGGGATGGCGTCCGGAGCTTGGCGGGCTGCCCGCCGCCTTCCTGCTGCTTGTCCTTGGCGCAGCCGCCTTCACCGCGCTGGGACTGCTCGTCGCAGGGACCCTGCGGCCCGAGGCAACCCTGGCGGTGACCAACCTGCTCTGGATCCTGCTCGCGGCCGGCGGAGGAACCATACTTCCCGCAGCGCAACTCCCGGCTTCCATCCAGCCCGTGGTCACCCTCCTTCCCTCGGCGGCCCTCGGTGACGGGCTGCGCAGCGCGCTTGCCGGGGGCGCCTTCGATCCCTTTGCCTGCCTGATCCTGGTGATCTGGGCCGTCCTGGCCAGCACGGCCGCCCTCCGCTGGTTCAAATGGAGTTAGCTCAATGATCCGACCCGCTGCCTCCCGCCTCGCGGCAAGGCTTCCCGCCTCCGAAACCCGCCTGGTGCGGCGCCTCGCCGTCGCCTCGCTGGTTTCCCAGATTCTCATTGTTGTGACCGGGGGCGCCGTCCGGCTGACCGCCTCGGGCCTGGGCTGCCCGGAATGGCCGCGCTGCACACCCGAATCGATCGTGAGCACCCCGGAGCTCGGCCTTCACGGTGTCATCGAGTTCGGCAACCGGCTGCTGACGTTCGTCCTCGTGGCGGTGGCCGTGGCAATGCTGGTCTCGCTGATCAACCTGCGCAGGGACCGCAAGGACCTGTTCCGTCTCGCCCTGGCACTGCTCGCCGGCATTCCCGCCCAGGCGGTCATCGGCGGCGTCGCCGTGTGGACGGACCTCAACCCCTGGGTGGTGGGCTGGCACTTCCTCGTGTCGATGGCGCTTATCGCGGTGGCGACGGTGCTGGTCAACCGCTCGCGCCTCAACTCCGCACAGAGCCGGGCCTCCTTCCCGCAGGCGGCCCCGGCGGTGCTGCGCCAGGTGCTCATCGCGGTCGCCGTGCTCACGGCGGTCACCGTGGTCCTGGGCGTCGTGCTGACCGGGTCCGGGCCCCACGCCGGCGACCACGGGGCGGCACGGAACAACCTCAACCCCGAACTGATGACGCGCGTCCACACCGCGCCGGTCTACCTCCTGGTAATGTCCGTCGGCCTCGCCGTCGTGCTTGCCTTCCGCTTCGGGGTCTCACCGCGCCTGCGGCGGGCCCTTGTGCTCCTTGCCGTCATCGTTCTGGCGCAGGGCGCCGTCGGGTATGTCCAGCACTTCCTTCACCTTCCGGCGGCACTGGTGGCCCTGCACATGCTCGGCGCGTCCCTGCTGACGGCGGCCACAGTCAATGCGGTGTACTGCGCCTTCACCCGCCAGCCGGCCGACGCCTTCGACGCGGTACGGGCCGCCGCGGCCGCGCCGGCCCGGCAGGTCGACGCCTAGGGGGCGACGGCGGACGGTTTTCCGCGGCACGGCTCAGGCGGCGAGCGACGCCCCGGCGACATCGAGCAGGCGGGCGAGTTCGCGCTGTTCGCTCCCGGGCGCCGGAAGCAGCGGCGCCCTCGGGTCGCCGGCGTCGATGCCGCACACCTTCGCAAGCAGGTGCAGGCCGCTGATCCGGCGGAGGTTGATCACGTGCTGCACCAGGGGTGTGAGCGCCTTCCTGCACTCCTGAACAACGGCCTGGTCTCCTACGGTGATGGCATTGCGCAGGCGCGAATAGTAGGCGGGCAGCAGCGCGCCCGGACCCGTGTGCCAGGCGTCCGCCTCGACGTCCCCGCTGAGCATCAGGAGGTCGCCGCTCACCCCGTGGCTGAAGCCCTTGGGCGCCAGCCTGCGCAGTGTGCCGTACCGGGCGCGGAACGACGCCGCGTCGGGTGCGGTGTCCTTGAAGGCGACGACGTTCGGCAGTGCGAGCAGCTCGGCGACCAGCTCAAGGGCGTAATGGAACTGGGTGGTGCCGGGATTGTTGTAGAGGCAGATCGGCAGGTCGGTCGACTCGCACACGGTGCGCACCTGAGCGAGCACCTCCTCCTCGCTCAGCGGCACGTAGGAGACGGGAGAAAGGACCAGCCCGGAGGCCCCCGCCTTTTCCGCGTCACGGGCCGCGCTGAGCACCTCCCGGGTGCCGACCGAACTGATGCCCACGTGCACGGGGACGGCGCCGCCGGCTGCCTCGACCGCGGTGCGCGCCACGTGCCCGCGCTCCTCAGGGCTGAGGTAGGCGAAGCTTCCGGAGGAGCCGAGGACGGCGACCGAATCGACGTCCGACTGTGCCAGTGAAGCAACGAGTGAGGCGAGCTCGGGGGTGTTGACTTCCCCTGCGGCGGTGAAAGGCGTGATGGGGTAGGCGACGAGCCCGGTGAAGGTCATTGCCCCACTCTAGGAGATCGACCTAGAAAACGGGCGCTCCGACGAAGGGGTCGATCGCAAGGGCGATGAACAGGACGGTCAGGTAGCTGATCGAGCCGTGGAAAACCTTCATCGCCGCCTTGGTGCTGAGGTCGCCGCGCCGCGCCTGCGAGTAGAGGCGGTGCGCCTCACGGATGAACCAGGCGCCGCTGGCGGCCGCGGCCACCGTATACACCCAGCCCGCCCCTGCCGGGACAAGGAGCAGCGAGCAGGCGACGGTGGCCCAGGTGTAGAGGACGACCTGCACCGACACGGCGCGGGCACCGGCGATTGCCCCGAGCATCGGAACGTTGGCTGCGGTGTAGTCGTCGCTGTACTTCATGGAGAGCGGCCAGTAGTGAGGCGGCGTCCACAGGAAGATGATCAGGAACAGGACAACGGCCGGCCACTCCACGGTATTGGTCACTGCGGCCCAGGCGATCAGCACCGGCATGCACCCGGCGGCACCGCCCCACACGATGTTCTGCGACGTGCGCCGCTTCAGGACGAGGGTGTAAACGACGACGTAGAGGAAAATCGCCGCGACGCCAAGCCAGGCGGCGAGCGGGTTGGCGCCGATCCACAGGATGGCGATCGCCGCGGCGCCGAGTGCCCAGGCGAAGACGAGCGCCTCGCGGGGGGAGACTTCCCCGGTGACAAGGGGCCGGTTTTCCGTGCGGTGCATCACCTTGTCGATGTCACGGTCGAAATAGCAGTTGAACGCTCCTGCGCTGCCCGCCGCGAAGGCTCCGCCGACCATTGTCGCAACCATCAGCCAGAAGGGGGGAAACCCGCCCTGGGCGAAGATCATTGTGGGAAGCGTGGTCACCAGCAGGAGTTCGATAACGCGCGGTTTGGTGAGGGCGATATACGCCCTCACTTTGCGCCCAGCGCCCAATCGGGCCCGTGACGGGCTTGCCGGAGCAGGAAGCTGCTGGGTCTTCACAAGGCAACACTTTCGTTTCTTCCGGGGCACAAGACCTCTCCATCATACCCTTTTACGTCCTGTAGAAATCGGAGATGAAATTGGTGGGCACCATCGGGAATGCCCGGGCGCGCCGGTGACTTGTTAGGTAGTGAACTTCCATTGATCGATGGAAGGGATATGGTTGGTTTCAAAGCCGGCGCGGCCTTTTTTCGTTGTGTCGGCGTGCATTTGGACTAACCGGTGAAAGTCGGTATACGCAGTATTCAACGGTGAACGGCCAGCTGGTCGACGGTGCATCTACGCACGCCGGCCCCCAGCTCCACTCGGCGCCGCGGCGCTGGCCGCTCTGTACAGAGAAGGAGCCCGGTAGACGTGGCACAAACGCAAGAGCAGGATCTGAACTGGACTGAACTGGACGACCGGGCGGTGGACACGGTCCGCGTGCTCGCCGCGGACGCCGTTGAGAAGGTGGGCAACGGGCATCCTGGGACGGCAATGAGCCTCGCTCCGGCCGCCTACCTGCTCTTCCAGAAAACGATGCGCCACGATCCGACCGATCCGGAATGGACCGGACGCGATCGGTTCGTCCTCTCCCCCGGCCACACATCGCTGACCCTCTACATCCAGCTGTACCTGGCCGGGTACGGACTCGAGCTCGATGACCTCAAGGCGCTGCGGACCTGGGGCTCGCAGACTCCAGGACACCCCGAGTACCGCCACACCAAGGGCGTGGAAATCACCACCGGCCCCCTCGGCCAGGGCCTCGCCACCGCCGTCGGGTTCGCGTACGGACAGCGCCGCCAGCGCGGAATGTTCGACCCGGAGGCCCCGCAGGGGCAGAGCCCGTTCGACCACACCATCTGGGTGATCGCCTCCGACGGCGACCTCCAGGAAGGCGTCACCTCCGAAGCCTCATCCCTGGCCGGGCACCAGGAGCTCGGCAACCTCGTGGTGCTCTACGACGAGAACCACATCTCCATCGAAGACGACACCGACGTCGCCTTCACCGAGGATGTCCTCAAGCGCTACGAGGCGTACGGATGGCACGTCCAGCGCGTTGACTGGACGAAGACCGGCGAGTACGTCGAAGACGTGGCCGAACTCCACCGCGCGCTGCTCGCCGCGAAGAACGAGACGTCGAAGCCGTCGATCGTCTCGCTGCGCACAATCATTGGATTCCCGGCTCCCACCAAGCAGAACACGGGAAAGATCCACGGTTCAGCCCTGGGCAAGGATGAGGTCGCCGCACTGAAGCAGACCCTCGGCTTCGACCCCGAGCAGCACTTCGAGGTCGCCCCCGAGGTGCTCGAGCACACCCGCGGCGTCATCGAGCGCGGCTCGAAGGCCCGCGAAGCCTGGGAGACAACCTTCGACGCCTGGCGCAGCGCCAACCCGGACAACGCCAAACTGCTTGAGCGCATCGCCTCGCGCACCCTCCCCGAGGGCTGGGAGGAAGCGCTCCCCGAGTTCCCGGCGGGCAAGGACATGTCCACCCGCGCGGCCTCGGGCAAGGTCCTGACCGCGATCGGTCCCGTGCTTCCGGAGCTGTGGGGCGGTTCAGCCGACCTCGCCGAGTCGAACAACACGACGATCGAAGGCTCGCCGTCGTTCATCCCCTCAAGCCGGCAGACCGCGCACTGGTCGGGCAACCCCTACGGCAGGGTGCTCCACTTCGGCATCCGCGAGCACGCCGCAGCGGCCATCGTCAACGGCATCGTGATGCACAGCAGCACCCGCGCCTTCTCGGGAACCTTCCTGATCTTCAGCGACTACCAGCGCCCCGCAGTGCGCCTCGGGGCACTGATGGGCGTCCCCGCGATCTACGTGTGGACGCACGACTCCATCGGCCTCGGCGAGGATGGACCCACCCACCAGCCCGTTGAGCAGCTGTCATCGCTCCGCGCCATCCCCGGACTCGACGTCGTCCGGCCGGGCGACGCGAACGAGGTTGCCGTTGCATGGCGGACCATCCTCGAGAACACCAACAACCCCGCCGGCATTGTCCTGACCCGCCAGAATATCCCCACCTACGCCCGCGGCGCCGGTGCGGCGGAGGGAGACACCTTCGCCTCCGCCGAGGGTGTTGCCAAGGGCGCCTACGTGCTCGCCGAGGCGCGCAACGGCAAGCCGGAGGTCATCCTGATGGCTACAGGCTCCGAGGTGCAGCTCGCCGTGCAGGCACGGGAAACGCTCGAAGCCGAGGGAATCGCGACTCGCGTGGTCTCCGTTCCGTCGCTCGAGTGGTTCAACGCCCAGGACGAGGCGTACCGCGAGTCCGTCCTCCCGCGCAGCATCCGCGCCCGGGTCTCGGTCGAAGCAGGGGTCGCGCAGAGCTGGCAGGGCCTCCTCGGTGACGCCGGCCGCGCCGTCTCGCTCGAGCACTTCGGTGCCTCGGCCGACTACAAGACCCTCTACCGCGAATTCGGCATCACCGCCGAAGCCGTGGCTGCCGCCGCGAAGGATTCGATCGACGCCGCATCGCAGGCTCCGCTGGCTCCCAACGGAACCGCGGCAATGCCCTCCGGCCACCGCGCCACCGAAACCGGCGACCACCAGTAACCCACCACCTCGCATCCGCTGCGGCGGATCCTAAGGAGAACACAATGACTTCAACACCCACCGCCGACCTCTCGAACGCCGGCGTCTCAATCTGGCTCGATGACCTTTCCCGCGAGCGCATCAACTCCGGCGCCTTCAAGCGCCTCATCGAGGACCTCAACGTCGTCGGCGTGACGACGAACCCGAGCATCTTCGCCGCCGCACTGAAGCAGGGCGAGTCGTACGCCTCGCAGGTCGGCGCACTGGCCCAGGCCGGTGCCTCGGTCGACCAGGCGGTCTTCGACATCACCACCCACGACGTCGCCCAGGCCTGCGACATCTTCGCTGAAGCGGCGAAGCGCACCGGCGGTTTCGACGGCCGCGTCTCGATCGAGGTCGACCCCCGCCTTGCCCGGGACACCCAGGGCACCATTGAGGAGGCCAAGCGCCTCCACGCCAAGGTCCAGCGCACCAACGTCCTGATCAAGATCCCGGCCACAGTGGAAGGCCTTGAGGCGATTTCGGAGACCATCGGTGCGGGGATCAGTGTCAATGTCACCCTGATCTTCTCGCTGGAGCGCTACCGCGAGGTCATCAATGCCTACCTGGTCGGCCTTGAGAAGGCGAAGGAGAACGGCCACGACCTGAGCAAGATCCACTCGGTGGCCTCCTTCTTCGTCTCCCGCGTCGACGCCGAGATCGATGGCCGCCTCGACGCCCTGGGCACCCCCGAGGCGAAGGCGCTCAAGGGCAAGGCCGGGCTCGCCAACGCCCGCCTCGCCTACCAGGTGTACGAAGAGCAGTTCGCAACCGAGCGCTGGCAGGTCCTTGCCGGTGCCGGCGCGAACCCGCAGCGTCCGCTGTGGGCCTCGACCGGGGTCAAGGACCCGTCGCTGCCCGACACCCTGTACGTGACCGGCCTTGTCGCTCAGGGCGTCGTCAACACGATGCCGGAGAAGACGCTCGAAGCGACGGCCGACCACGGCGTCATCGAGGGCGACACGGTCACTGGAACGTACGAGGAGTCGAACGCGGTCCTCAACGACCTCGACGCGCTGGGCATCTCCTACAAGGAGGTCGTCGAGCAGCTTGAGACCGAAGGCCTCGACAAGTTCGTGACCAGCTGGTCCGAGCTCCTCGAGACCGTGCAGACCGCCCTGAGCACCGAAGGGCAGACCGCCCTCAACACCGAAGGACGCTGATCGATATGGGATCTTTCGAACTCGTCGCCTCAGGGGCGGCCGCCGCGGCAATCGACGCAGCGGTGCCTGCCCTCGTCGATGACAAGGTGGCCTCCCGCATCATGGCCAAGGACGCCACGCTGTGGGGCCCCGACGCAGAACCGGAAGCCTCGATCCGCCTCGGCTGGGTGGACCTGTTCGAGGAATCCCGCCGGCTCATCACCCAGATCGACCAGCTCCGCCAGGACTTCGCGGCCGAGGGGGTGACCCGGTTCGTGCTCTGCGGCATGGGCGGATCCTCCCTCGCCCCGGAGGTCATCACCCGCTCCGCCGGAGTCGACCTCGTGGTGCTCGATTCGACGGACCCGGACCAGGTCAGTGCCGCATTGGCGGAGCGCCTGCAGGAGACGGCCATCGTCGTCTCCTCGAAATCCGGGTCGACGGTTGAAACCGATTCGCAGCGGCGCGCCTTCGAGAAGGCCTTTACCGAAGCGGGAATCGACGCCAAGTCGCGGATCGTCATTGTGACTGATCCCGGTTCGCCGCTTGACGGCTCTGCCCGCGAGGCCGGCTACCGCCAGGTCTTCAACGCCAATCCCCAGGTCGGCGGGCGCTACTCGGCGCTCACCGCCTTCGGGCTGGTGCCCTCGGGCCTTGCCGGGGCGGACATCGCCACCCTTGTCGCCGACGCGGAGGAGATCTCCGAGTTCCTCGCCGAGGACGGCCCGGACAACGCGGGGCTGCGCCTCGGCGCCGTGCTGGGCGGAACAAAGCCGCTGCGCGACAAAATCGTCTTCGCGGAGAACGGCTCGGGACTTCCAGGGTTTGCCGACTGGGCGGAACAGCTCATCGCCGAATCGACAGGCAAGCTCCAGACGGGCCTGCTGCCCGTCGTGGCCTCCGTTGACGCGCCCGAACTTGCCCGGGTGCCCGACGACGTCGTCCCCGTTCTTCTCTCCGGCAGCGACTCCGCTGCGCCAGGGGATGAGGAGACCCGTGCGGTCGTCAGTGGCTCCCTCGGCAGCCAGATGCTCGTATGGGAGTTCGCCACGGCGGTTGCGGGACGGCTGCTTGGCATCAACCCCTTCGACCAGCCCGATGTCGAGGCGGCGAAGAAGGCGGCACGCGGACTGCTCGATGAGCAGCCCGAACCGGCGCCGGCGAACTTCGTTGACGGTGCCATCGAGGTGCGGGCTGACGCCGGTCTGCTCGGTAACGCGGCAACGGTCGGCGACGCGGTGCAGGCACTCCTCGGCTCCCTTGAGCCGACCGGGTACCTCTCGGTCCAGGCCTACCTGAACCGGCATGAACAGACATCCCTTGAGGACCTGCGCGGCACCCTCGCGGCGCAGACCGGCAGGCCGGTCACCTTCGGCTGGGGCCCGCGGTTCCTCCACTCGACCGGCCAGTTCCACAAGGGCGGACCGGCCACCGGCGTGTTCCTCCAGATCACCGGGACACCAGGGACCGACCTCGAGATTCCGGGGCTGCCGTTCACCTTCGGCGAGCTGATTTCCGCGCAGGCGGCAGGCGACGCGCAGGTGCTCGCTGCCCACGGCCGGCCGGTGCTCCGGCTCCATCTCACCAACCGCGCGGCCGGGATGGAACAGCTTTCCCGCGTCATCGGGTTCCTCACCGAAGCCGGCAAATAATTCAGAAGAACGGGTAATAATGCAGGACATTCTTACGTCGAAACCGGTAAATCCCCTACGGGACCCCCGGGACCGGCGCCTCAACCGAATCGCCGGTCCATCTTCGCTCGTCCTCTTTGGCGTGACAGGCGATCTTGCCCGCAAGAAACTGATGCCGGCGATTTACGACCTCGCCAACCGCGGCCTGCTTCCGCCGAGCTTCGCGCTCGTCGGGTTCGGGCGGCGGGAGTGGTCGGACAAGGAGTTCGCCCAGGAGGTGAGGAATTCGGTCACCCAGTATGCGCGCACGCCGTTCAACGAGACGGTGTGGGAGCAGCTTGAGGCCGGAATCCGCTTCGTCCAGGGCAACTTCGACGACGACGACGCCTACCGGAAGCTCGGTGAGTCCCTCGCCGAGCTCGACTCCACCCGCGGGACGAGGGGCAACCATGCCTTCTACCTGTCGATTCCGCCGAAAGCGTTCGAGGTGGTCTGCCAAAAGCTGTACGAGCACGGGCTCGCCGAGCCGCGCGAGGACCAGTGGCGCCGGGTGGTCATCGAAAAGCCGTTCGGGCACGACCTCGAGTCGGCCCGCGAACTGAACAGCATCGTGGAGCAGGTGTTCCCGCCTGACTCCGTGTTCCGGATCGACCACTACCTGGGCAAGGAGACGGTCCAGAACATCCTGGCCCTGCGCTTCGCCAACCAGCTGTTCGAGCCGCTGTGGAACGCCAAGTACGTCGATCACGTCCAGATCACCATGGCCGAGGACATTGGGATCGGCGGGCGGGCCGGGTACTACGACGGCGTCGGAGCGGCACGCGACGTCATCCAGAACCACCTGCTGCAGCTGCTTGCCCTCACCGCCATGGAGGAGCCGATCTCCTTCGACGCCGATCACCTGCGGGCGGAAAAGGAGAAGGTCCTCGCCGCCGTCCGGCTGCCCGATGACCTGACCTGCTATTCGGCGCGCGGGCAGTACGACGGCGGTTGGCAGGGCGGTGAGCAGGTGAAGGGCTTCCTCGAGGAGGACGGCATTCCAGCCGATTCCGCGACCGAGAGCTTCGCCGCCATCCGGCTCGACATCAACACCCGGAGGTGGAGCGGTGTGCCGTTCTACCTCCGCGCGGGCAAGCGCCTCGGGCGCCGCGTCACCGAGATCGCCGTCGTGTTCAAGCGGGCGCCGAACCTCCTGTTCCTTGACCACAACGAAGACGACTTCGGCCAGAACGCCGTGGTGGTCCGGGTGCAGCCCGATGAGGGTGCAACCATACGGTTCGGATCGAAGGTCCCCGGCACGCAGATGGAGGTCCGCGACGTCACGATGGACTTCGGGTACGGCCACTCCTTCACTGAGTCGAGCCCCGAAGCCTATGAGCGCCTGATCCTCGACGTGCTCCTCGGAGAGCCGCCGCTGTTCCCGCGCCAGCAGGAGGTGGAACTGTCCTGGCAGATCCTCGACCCCTTTGAGAAGTACTGGGCGTCCCTGAACCAGCAACCCGACAAATACCAGCCCGGAAGCTGGGGGCCCGCATCGGCCGATGAACTATTGGCCGTCGACGGCAGAACCTGGAGAAGGCCATGATTGTTGACCTACCAAACACCACGACCTCGAAGGTCTCCAAGGAGATCATGAGCCTCAGGGACCGGGGCGGGGTTGTCGCACTCGGCCGTGTGCTCACCCTCGTGGTGATCACGCGGTCCGGTTACGAGGAGGAGGCCATTGCGGCGGCGAATGAGGCGAGCCGGGAGCACCCGTGCCGCATCATCGTCCTCGCCGAGGGCTCGCCCGAAGAGAAAACCCGCCTCGACGGCCAGATCCGCGTCGGCGGGGACGCCGGCGCCTCCGAAGTGATTGTCCTGAAGGGGTACGGCGACCTTGCCGGCGAGAACGAGTCCCTCGTCTCGGCCCTGCTGCTCCCCGACGCACCGATCGTTGCGTGGTGGCCCCAGGGTGCTCCCGCCTCGGCGGCTGAAACCTCGATCGGCGCGATCGCCCACCGGCGGATCACCGACACCTCGACCGAGCCCGATCCGATCGGGGCGTTGTTCAACCTCCAGAAGACCTATGTTGCGGGCGACACCGACCTCGCCTGGACCCGGCTGACCAACTGGCGGATCCAGCTCGCCGCGGTGCTCGACCAGGTGGATCCGGCCCCGGTGACCGCGGTGACAGTCGAGGGGGCGGAGGGCTCCCCCAGCACCGTGCTGCTCGCCGCGTGGCTTGCCCTCGCGCTCGACGCTCCGGTCACCATCACCGAGGGCACCGCCGGTACCGGGCTGCGCCGGGTGCGGCTGTCCCGGGCCAATGGTGAGGTCGAGCTCAGCCGGCCCGAGGGCGAGGTCGCCGAGCTCTTCCAGCCGGGCCAGCCCGTCCAGAAGATTTCGCTGCCGCGCCGGAGTTTGCAAGACTGTCTTGCGGAGGAGCTTCGCCGGCTTGACCCGGATGAGGTGTTTGGAGAAGTCATTACAGAGGGTCTCGCAAGGACGAATCTAAGGAGTGTACGCGCCAGTGAACGCTGAGCCGAAGGTAAGCATCCACCCGAGTGCGTCCCTGCTCGCTGCCGCTGTGGCCGCGCGCCTGATCACCAGGCTGGTCGACGTGCAGAATGAGCGGGGAACGGCGACGGTGGTACTCACCGGCGGGTCGATCGGCACGGCCGCGCTCCGCGCTGTCGCCCAGTCCCCCGCCTGCCCGGCTGTCGACTGGCACAACGTCCACTTCTGGTGGGGGGACGAACGCTTCCTCGGCGCCGACGATGGCGAGCGGAACGCCGTGCAGGCGTGGGATGCGCTGCTCGCGCAGCTCGACGTCGATCCGGAGAAGGTCCACGAGTTCGGATCGAGCGACGAGTTCGAGAATGAGGACGCCGCCGCAGCCGACTACGCGCGCCGCCTCCAGGAGGCGGCGACGGCGGAACAGGACTCGGCCTTCCCCGGCCCGGACCCGCGCCTCCCCCGCTTCGATGTCCTCCTGTTGGGTGTCGGGCCGGACGCGCACGTTGCCTCCCTCTTCCCCGAACTTTCGGGCATCCGCACCAAGGGTCAGACGGTCGTGGGCGTGCCGGACGCCCCGAAACCTCCGCCGCAGCGGATCTCGCTGACACTCGAGGCGATCACCTCGGCCGAAGAAGTGTGGCTGTCCGTGAGCGGCGTTGATAAGGCCGGCGCCGTCGGGCTCGCCCTCGCAGGAGCCGGCGCGGTCCAGGTGCCGGCAGCAGGGGCGCGCGGACACCGGAAGACCCTGTGGCTGGTTGACCAGGACGCAGCGGAGCAGCTTCCCGGACGGCTGATCGAACGCGAGGACGCCGAGCTCTAGGGACGGACAGCACGAAAAAGCCCCGTCGCACCGGTTTCGGTGCGGCGGGGCTTTTTTGGCCGTCGATGGCTTGAGGTCCGGCAGGGCTGGAAAGTCCTAGGAGTCGGCGAAGCGCTGGATCAGCCCGAGCGCGACGATCACCACGCCCCAAGCGAGGCCCAGCGCAACGGTGAACCGGTTCAGGTTCCGCTCAGCGACGCCGGAGGAGCCCATGCTCGAGGTCATTCCTCCGCCGAACATGTCGGACATACCGCCGCCGCGGCCCTTGTGGAGCAGGATCAGCAGGGTCAAAAGCAGGCTGGTGATCCCCAGCAGTACGAGGAGGATGATTCGAAGAATTTCCACTGTGCCCTTTCAAGGCTGATGACCCGCGCGGGCGCGGGCGTCCGCGAGTAACTAGCCTGTCACCAGGTGCTGTTCGAACCTGACAATACTAGCAAACTCCGAGACGTCGAGGCTCGCGCCGCCGACAAGCACGCCGTCGACGTCGCGCTCCTTGAGAATTGTCCCGGCGTTGGCCGCCTTGACCGATCCGCCGTACAGCAGCCGGATCTTGTCGGCCGTCGCTGTGTCGAACAGGGTTGCCAGCTCGGCGCGGAGGGCCGCGCACATCTCCTGGGCGTCGCCGGGGCCCGCGACCTCACCAGTTCCGATGGCCCAGACTGGCTCGTAGGCGACAACGAGGCTGGCGGCCTGCTCGGGGCTGAGGCCCGCGACGCCCTTGCGCAGTTGCTCAAGCGTGTGTTCGACGTGGGTGCCTGCCTTCCGGACCTCGAGCCCCTCGCCCACGCAGAGCACCGGGACGAGGTTGTGCCGGTAGGCGGCGTGCACCTTCGAATTGATCAGCTCGTCGGACTCGGCATGGATGGTGCGGCGTTCGGAGTGGCCCACCAGCGCGTACGTGCAGGCCAGGCGGCTGAGGAACTGGCCCGAGATGTCGCCCGTGTAGGCGCCGGAGTCGTGCGGCGAGAGGTCCTGGGCGCCGTAGACCACGGCCAGGTCGTCGCCCTTGACCAGGGTCTGTACCCCCCGCAGGTCGGTGAAGGGCGGGAAGACCGAAACCTCCACCCGGGCGTAGTCGTGGTTCGCGTCGTCGAGGGTCCAGGCGAGCTTTTGCAGGAAGGTGATGCCCTGGACATGGTCCAGGTTCATTTTCCAGTTCCCTGCGATCAGCGGGCGCCGGTCGAACACGCCGTTCGTCGAGGTTGTCATGTCGATCTCCGTTTTCGTTCGTTGTACTGCCTGATTCTGCCCGCGGGACGCTCGATGCGTCCCGCGGGCAGGGCAGGCCGGGCTAGGAGCGCTCGAGCGCGGTCAGTCCCGGAAGTTCCTTGCCTTCAAGGTACTCCAGGCTGGCTCCGCCACCGGTCGAAATGTGCCCGAACTGCGAGTCGTCGAAGCCGAGGCCTCGGACGGCCGCCGCCGAGTCGCCGCCGCCGACCACTGTGAGCGCGCCTGCCTGCTGCGCGTCGACCAGGGCCTGTGCAACGGCCCTGGTGCCGCCGGCGAAGGCCGGGAACTCGAACACGCCCATGGGGCCGTTCCAGAACACGGTCTTGGCCGCGGCGATGTGGGCGGCGAAGTCGGTTCCGGAGACCGGGCCGATGTCGAGCCCGAGGCCGCCGGCGCCGTAGGGGCCGGATTCGATGGCGTCGGCCGCTACCACCCCATGCCCGGCGTCGGCAGCGAACTTCTCGGCCACCACGATGTCGGTGGGCAGGACGAACTCGCTTCCCGCTTCGGAGGCGCGCGCCAGGTAGCCGCGCACCGTGTCGAGCTGATCCTCTTCGAGGAGGCTCGCGCCGACCTTGTGGCCCTGGGCGGCGAGGAAGGTGAAGACCATTCCGCCGCCGATCAGCAGCCGGTCCGCCTTGCCCAGCAGGTTCTCGATCACCGCGAGCTTGTCGGAGACCTTGGACCCGCCCAGCACGACGACGAAGGGCCGCTCGGGGGCCGTGGTGAGCCGCTGCAGCACTTCGACCTCCGCCCGGACCAGGTCCCCCTGGTAGGCGGGCAGCAGCGAAGCGATGTCGTAGACGCTCGCATGCTTGCGGTGGACGGCACCGAACGCGTCGTTCACGTAGGCGCCGGTGTCCCCGGTGAGCTGCACGAACTCCGCGGAAAGGGCGCGGCGTTCGGCCTCGTCCTTGCTTGTCTCCCGGGGGTCGAAGCGGACGTTCTCCAGCACGAGCACCTGACCGTCCTGCAGCGCCTCCGCCGCAGCCTGCGCCGCGGGTCCGGTCGTGTCACCGGCCAGGCTCACCGGAAAATCGGCGAGCTCGGCCAGCCGGTCCACGGCGGGCCGCAGCGAGTACTTTTCCTCGGGAGCGCCTTTCGGCCTGCCCAGGTGGGCGGTGACGATGACCGCGGCCCCCGCCTGGCTGAGCTTGCGCAGCACGGGCAGGGACGCGCGGAGGCGCCCGTCGTCGGTCACGCGGCGTGCCGCGTCCGGGCCGTCGAGCGGGACGTTGAGGTCGGAGCGCACGAGGACGCGCCGGCCCCTGACGCCTTCCGCCAGCAGGTCGTCAATCGATGCGTAGCTCACGGCGCGGCCGTCAGGAGAGCTTCGAGGCGACGATTTCGGTGAGGTCGACCAGGCGGTTGGAGTAGCCCCACTCGTTGTCGTACCAGGAGACAACCTTGACCTGGTTGCCGATGACCTTGGTCAGCCCGGAGTCGAAGATCGACGAGGCCGGGTCGCCGACGATGTCCGAGGAGACGATGGGGTCTTCGGTGTACGTGAGGTAGCCCTTCAGGGGGCCTTCCGCGGCGGCCTTATAGGCTGCGTTGACCTCTTCGACGGTGACCTCGCGGCCGAGGGTGACGGTGAGGTCGGTTGCCGAGCCGGTGGGGACCGGGACGCGGATCGCGTAGCCGTCGAGCTTGCCCTTGAGTTCGGGCAGGACCAGCCCGATGGCCTTGGCGGCACCGGTGGAGGTGGGAACCATGTTGATTCCGGCGGCGCGGGCGCGGCGGAGGTCCTTGTGCGGGCCGTCCTGCAGGTTCTGGTCGGCCGTGTAGGCGTGGACCGTGGTCATGAGTCCGCGCTCGATGCCGAAGGAGTCCTGGAGGACCTTGGCCAGCGGGCCGAGGCAGTTGGTGGTGCAGGAGGCGTTCGAGATGATGTTGTGGTTCGCCGGATCGTAGTCGCCGTCGTTGACGCCGAGGACAACGGTGAAGTCCTCGTCGGAGGCGGGAGCCGAGATCAGGACCTTCTTCGCGCCGGCGTCGATGTGCTTCTGCGCATCGGCGGCCTTGGTGAAGAAGCCCGTGGATTCGATGACGATGTCGACATTCAGGTCGGCCCAGGGCAGGTTCGCGGGGTCGCGCTCGGCAAGGACCTTGATGCGCTTGCCGTCCACGACGAGGTCGCCGCCGTCGGCTTCGACGCTGACTCCCAGGCGCCCGGCCACGGAGTCGTACTTCAGCAGGTGGGCGAGGGCCTCGGGGCTGGTGAGGTCGTTGACCGCCACGATCTCCAGGTCGGCGCCCTGTGCGAGCACGGCCCGGAAGTAGTTGCGGCCAATCCGGCCAAAACCGTTGATTCCAATACGAGTAGTCACTGGTTTCCATCTCCTTATTAGGTGGTCTTGCCGGTCCCCGGACGCATATGGCTGGGCCGGCGTGGTAACACGCCCGCACGCCCATGTGCGGAAAATCTGAATCGACCTGCCGGAATCGCAAGTCGAGGTTCTTGCTTCGGTTCGCGCCGGGCGGACGCCATCGCCCCCGCCCGGCTCAACTCTACCTACAGCGCAGCCGCGGGTCTCGCGGACCTGCGCCTTGCCTGCGGTTCCCCGGAAGTGCTAGGAACCGGGGACGACGAGGCTCGAGGCCCCGGACCGGGCGCGCTCGAAGCGGGCCTGGACGTCCTCCCAGTTCACGATGTTCCAGAACGCCTTGACGTAGTCGGCCTTCACGTTGACATAGTCGAGGTAGAAGGCGTGCTCCCACATGTCGAGCATGAGCAGCGGGATGGTTCCCACGGGGATGTTTCCCTGCTGGTCGTAGAGCTGCTCGATGACGATGTTGCCGCCGAGGGGCTCGTAGGCGAGCACCGCCCAGCCGGAGCCCTGGAGGCTGATCGCCGCGGCGCTGAAGTGCCCGCGGAACGCCTCGAAGGAGCCAAAGGAGTCATCGAGTGCTGCGGCAAGCTCACCGGTGGGAAGGTCGCCTCCGTCCGGGGAGAGGTTCTTCCAGAAGATTGAGTGGTTCGTGTGGCCGCCGAGGTGGAAGGCGAGGTCCTTCGAAAGCTTCGGGATGTTCCCGAACTCGCCCTTCTCGCGCGCCTCGGCGAGCTGCGCGAGGGCGTCGTTGGCGCCCTTGACGTAGGTGGCATGGTGCTTGCTGTGGTGCAGCTCCATGATGCGTGCTGAGATGTGCGGCTCAAGGGCAGCGTAGTCGTAATCTAGGTCGGGCAGTACGTACTGGCTCACGAAATCCTCCATCTAATGATTTACCGTGCCGCCGGCGCTTTCCAGCCCCGGGGTGTCGGGGGGAACCGCCGGTGTCCCGCAGCAGAACAGCGGGCTTGCTGTTCCATCCTATGCAACTATTCACTCCTCCAGCATGTCTGCAGTGACATTCGCGTCGGTGGCGGGGATGCCGATCTCCAGAGCGCGCTTGTCGGCCATGGCCAGCAGCCTGCGGATCCGGCCGGCTATGGCGTCCTTCGTCATGGGCGGGTCGGCCAGCCGTCCGAGCTCGTCGAGGCTCGCCTGCTTGTGGCCCACCCGCAGTTCTCCGGCGTACCGCAGGTGCTCCGGAACCGATTCGCCGAGGATCTCAAGGGCCCGCTCCACCCTGGCGCCGGCCGCCACTGCGGCCTGCGCGGACCGGCGCAGGTTGGCGTCATCGAAGTTCGCCAGTCGGTTGGCCGTCGCACGCACTTCCTTGCGCATCCGCCGCTCCTCCCAGACCATGAGCGCGTCGTGGGCGCCCATCCGGGTGAGCAGGGCGGCGATCGTGTCGCCGTCGCGGATGACGACGCGGTCGACTCCGCGCACTTCACGCGCCTTCGCCGCGATGCCGAGCCGCCGTGCGGCACCGACCAGCGCGAGCGCCGACTCGGGACCGGGGCACGTCACTTCGAGTGAGGACGAGCGTCCCGGTTCGGTGAGCGAGCCGTGCGCGAGGAAGGCCCCGCGCCAGACCGCTTCAGCGTCCGCCGCCGAACCGTTCACCACGGCCGAGGGCAGGCCGCGCACAGGGCGCCCGCGGGTGTCGAGTAGGCCGGTCTGGCGGGCAAGGGACTCGCCGTCGCGCACCACGCGCACCACGTACCGGTTGCCGCGGCGCAGGCCGCCGCCGGAGACAACAATGATCTCGCTGTTGTGCCCGTACACCTCCGCGATCGCGGCGCGGATTCTCCGCGCCGTTGAGGCGAGGTCCACCTCGGCCTCGATGACGATCCGCCCGGAGATGATGTGCAGCCCGCCGGCGAACCGGAGCAACGCAGATACCTCGGCTTTCCGGACCGAGGACTTCTTCACTTCGAGGTGCGAGAGCTCCTCTTTGACGTCCGCAGTCAGCGCCACAAGTACACTCCTAGTTCTCCCCAAAAATGTCGTGATAAGCCGTGGCGAGCCGCAGCGGGTCGTGCACGGGCTTACCCGATGACGATCCCACTTTACCCAGAACGGCGCGGCCCCCCATCTCCGCGACCGCTGCCTCGAACTGGCCGCGGTCCCCCACGACGGCCGGGTCGGCCAGCACGACGTCCACGGTGAAGTCCGGCGCATACCGTCGGATGACGGCGAGATGGTCCACCGCCGTCATGCCCTGGGTTTCCTTTGTTTCGTTGCTCATGTTCATGGTGAGGCACCGTTTGGCGGACGTCCGGCACAGGGCGTCGCGGAGCTCCGGGAGCAGCAGGTGGGGCAGCACCGAGGTGTACCAGGATCCGGGGCCGAGGATCACCCAGTCGGCCAGTTCGATGGCCTCCAGGGCATCCTTGCAGGCCGGGGCCGACTCCGGGCGAAGCCGCACGCCGCTGACGTTTCCCTGCTCCGCGGCCACGGCCAGCTGCGCCTGCCCGACGATCGTCTTCAGGCGCAGCTGGCCGTCCGCCTCTGTCAGGATGTCGCCCTCGATGGTGAGGGGAACGCTCGCCATGGGGAGCACCTTGCCGCGGGCCCCGAGGAGGGCACCGGCCCACTGGAGCCCGGCGACGGGGTCGCCCAGGAGCTCCCACAGGGTGACGATCAGCAGGTTGCCCAGCGCGTGGTTGTCGAGCGAGCCCTCGACGCCCTCGGTTGATGTGAAGCGGTGCTGCATCACATCGCGCCAGGTGCGGCCCCAGTCGGTGTCGTCGCACAGCGCGGCAAGGGCCATGCGCAGGTCCCCGGGCGGAAGGACGCCCAGTTCGCGGCGCAGCCTGCCCGAGGATCCGCCGTCGTCGGCAACGGTGACGACGGCGGTGAGGTCCCGGGTGAGAAGGCGGAGGGCGGAGAGCGACGCGGAGAGCCCGTGCCCTCCTCCGAGGGCGACAACCGAGGGCGCGTTCTCGTGGTTTTGGGCGCCCGACCGGTTGGCGTTGGGCACGGGAACCAGCGGCAGCGGCCCGGAGAAGAGGGCCATTATTCGCGCCCCAGATCGCGGTGGTGGGCGGCCACTTGGACGCCGGGAAGCTGGGCCAGCCGCTGGGCGATCTCCTCGGTGACGGCCACCGAACGGTGCTTGCCCCCGGTGCAGCCCACGGCGATCGTCGCGTAGTGCTTGTTTTCGCGCCGGTAGCCGTCGAGCACCGGCACGAGGGCCTGGACGTAGCGCCCGATGAAGTCGCTTGCACCGGCCGCTGCGAGCACGTAGTCGCGCACCGGCTCATCGAGGCCTGTCTGCGGGCGCAGCTGGGGCACCCAGTGCGGGTTGGGAATGAACCGCACGTCGGCAACGAAGTTCGCGTCGACCGGCAGCCCGTATTTGAAGCCGAAGCTCATGACGTTGAGCCGGAGCACGATGGGGCCGGACTCGGAAAAGAGTTCGGTGACGGCCGTTGCCAGCGCGTGGACGTTGAGGTCCGTCGTGTCGACGACGACGTCGGAGGCGTGCTTCATCTCCTTGAGCACTTCACGCTCAGTGGCGATGCCGTCGAGGATCCGCCCATCGCCCTGGAGCGGATGCGGGCGGCGCCCCTGCTCGAACCTGCGCACGAGGACCGAATCGTCGGCGTCCAGGAAGAGGACGCGGTAGTTCACTCCTGCCGCGCGCAGCCCGGCGAGGGCCGCCTTGATGTTGGTGAACAGTTCCTTGCTGCGCACGTCGATGACGACGGCGAGCTTGGGGATGGACTGCGGCATACGGGCCACCAGCTCGGTGAGGGTTCCAAGCATCTGCGGCGGGAGGTTCTCGACAACGTACCAGCCGTGGTCCTCCAGGGCGTTCGCGGCGGTACTCCGGCCGGCGCCCGACATACCGGTGACCACCAGCAGCTCGGATTCGGTGGGTTTGACCGGAGTCAGGCTTTCCGCCTCAGTCATGTATGCGTCCGTCCCAGCTGTTGTTCGTGCAATTGATCAGTACGCCGCCGACAGCGCGCGCTCCTCCCAGCCTAGCTAAGAATCGAGAATCTCGCCCGTGGCGAGGTTCACAGACGGCACCAGCTCCTCAGCGGGGTCCCCTGCCAGTCCTGACCGGATTGTCTCTGCAAGGGCGGGCCCGATGCCGGGCACCTCAAGCAGTTCGGCGACAGTGGCCGCCTTGAGTTTCTTGACCGACCCGAACTGCTTGAGCAGGGCCTTGCGCTTTGCTGGGCCGAGGCCCTGGATGCCGTCAAGGGCCGAGGCGGTCATCGACTTGCCGCGCTTCTGGCGGTGGAAGGTGATCGCGAAACGGTGCGCCTCGTCCCGGATGCGCTGCAGCAGGAACAGGCCCTCGGAGGCGCGCGGGAGGATCACGGGGAAGTCGCTGTCCGGAACCCACACTTCCTCCAGCCGTTTTGCGAGCCCGATGACGTGGATGTCGTCGATCCCCAGGTCCTTCAGCGCACGGGCAGCGGCGGCGACCTGCGGCGGGCCGCCGTCGACGACCACGAGGTTGGGCGGGTAGGCGAACTTGTTCCGCTGGGCCGGGGTGGTGGTGTCGGCTAGGGGGGTCCCGGCCGCGGCGTCGTCGGCAGCTCCGGCGTCAAGTGCGTGGTCGTCCCCGGGGTCATCCACTTGACCGTCCGCTTGGTCGTCCGCCGCGCCTGCCGCCGGCGCGCCGGCAAGGTAGTTCCGGAACCGCCGGAAGATGACGTCGTACATGGAGGCTGTGTCGTCGCGGGCGGCGTCACCGGTGATGGCGAAGCGGCGGTATTCGGACTTGCGGGGCAGGCCGTCCTCGACAACGACCATCGACGCTACGACGTTCGTCCCGGACACGTGGGAAATGTCGAAGCATTCGATACGCATGAGCGCCTGGGGCAGTTCGAGCGCTTCCTGGAGTTCGCTGAGCGCGGCCGACCTCGTGGTGAGGTCCCCCGCCCGCCGGCTCTTGTGGAGGCGCAGGGCGTCGGCGGCGTTCTGCTGGACGGTCCCCATCAGGGTTGCCTTGTCGCCGCGCATCGGCACCCGGACATCGACGCGTGCCCCGCGCAGGCCCTTGAGCCATTCGAGCATCTGCTCGGCGTTGCTGGGCATCACCGGAACGAGCACTTCGCGGGGAATCCTGTCGGTGCTGGCACTCTCGCCGTACACCTGCTGCAGTAGGTGCTCGACGAGGTCGGGCGTGTCCATGTCTTCGACCTTCTCGACGACCCAGCCGCGCTGTCCCCGGATGCGTCCGCCGCGCACATGGAACACCTGGGCGGCGGCCTCAAGCTCGTCCTCGGTGAGGGCGAAGATGTCGGCGTCGGTGTCCTCGCTGAGGACGACCGTGTTGCGCTCGAACACCCGCTTGAGGGCGGCGATGTCGTCGCGGGTGCGGGCGGCCGACTCGTAATCGAGTTCGGCCACCGCCGCTGCCATTTTCTGCTCGAGGCCGGTGATGAAACGCTTTGCCTCGCCGGACATGAACGCGACGAACTCCCCTGCGAGGGCCTTGTGGTCCTCGGGGGAAATCCTGCCGACGCAGGGGGCCGAGCACTTGTCGATGTAGCCCATGAGGCAGGGCCGGCCGGAGCGTTCGGCGCGCTTGAAGACCCCGCTGCTGCAGGTGCGCACCGGGAAGACCCGCAGGAGGGTATCGACGGTCTCGCGGATCGCCTTCGCCGGGTAGAAGGGTCCGAAGTAGCGCGTGTCCTTTTTCTTGTCGCCGCGCATCACCTGGACGCGGGGGAACTTCTCCCCCATCGTCACCGCAAGGTAGGGGTAGGACTTGTCGTCGCGGAACATGACGTTGAACCGCGGGTTGAATTCCTTGATCCAGGTGTATTCGAGCTGGAGGGCCTCAAGCTCGCTTCCGACGACGGTCCACTCGACCCCCGCGGCGGTGTGCACCATGGCGCGGGTGCGCGGCATCAGTCCCTGCGGGTTTGCGAAGTAGGAGTTGAGACGGGAGCGGAGGTTCTTCGCCTTGCCGACGTAGAGGACCCTCCCGTGTTCATCCCGGAACCGGTAGACGCCGGGGTCCTGCGGAATCTCGCCCGTCTTGGGGCGGTAGCTTGCTGGGTTGGCCACGTGTTAATCCTATGGTTGCGACGGCGGCGGGCCTGCCGTTTCAGCTCACCGCTGACAATCGGCCCGCCTAGTCGGTGGTCTTGCTCTGGTTGTAGCTGGCCGACCTCTCCTGGCCGGTGAGGTCGGCGATCGAGTCCATGACGGCATCGGTCGCCTTGCGCCGCGCCGGCAGTGAATGGTCCGGCCCGGTCTTCTCGAAGTAAAGGGGCGTGCCCACGCGCATCGTGAAGTGCTGGGGGCGAATCCCCTTCTTGCCCGCGGGCTGGAGCGCATCGGTCCCGATCAGCCCCACGGGTACAACGGGTGCGCCGGTGGTGAGGGCAAGCCATCCCACCCCGGTCCGGCCGCGGTAAAGGCGCCCGTCCCGTGAGCGCGTGCCCTCCGGGTAGATCCCGACCCCGTTGCCCGCCTCGAGCAGTTCGAGCAGGGTCTTCAGGGCCTGGACGCTGGCGGCCTGCTGGCCGCGCTCCACCGGGATCGAGCCGACACCTTCGAAGAAGGACCGCATGAGCCGTCCCTTTACTCCGGTGCCGGTGAAGTACTCGGCCTTGGCGAAGAAGGCAACCGACCGGGGCATGAGCGCCTGGATGAGGACGCTGTCGAGGAAGGAAAGGTGGTTCGCCGCGACAATGAAGGCGCCGTCCGCCGGAACGTTCCCGAGGCCCTCGACCGTGGGGCGGCACAAGCCTGCGATCAGTCCCCGAGTGGTGCTGCGGGTCAGGTCATATAAGCCCACGGAGCACCTCCAGCAGCTCATCGGCGGTGTCGACGACCTTCGTGGCCCCGGCGTCCTTGAGCTCACCCCGCCCGGCGAACCCCCAGCCGACCCCGATGCAGTCGAGCTTGTTGGCGGTTGCCCCGTGCACGTCGTGCGAGCGGTCGCCCACCATCACCGCGCGGCCGTAGCCCCCGGCGTGCTCGGACAGGGCTGCGGCGATGATCGAGGCCTTGCCGTCGAGCCCGGCCGCCGCCCGCTCGTCCCGGGGCGAACCGTGGACGGAGTCGAAAAGGTGCCGCATGCCCTGCACCGTGAGCAGCTCCTCGGCGAGCCAGGTCGGTTTCTGCGTGGCGACGGCGATAAGGCACCCGCCGGCCCGCAGCTCCGTGACGCAGTCGACGATTCCCGGGTAGGGCCGGCTCTGGGCCATGCCGGTCGAGCGGTAACCCGCGCGGTAGGTTCCCAGGACGGCGTCGATCCGGTCCGAGGGTACCCCGGCAATCGAACCGAGCGAGGTGACAAGCGCAGGGCCCACCATGCTGTTGAGCAGCTGCGCCGGCGGGACGGCGAGTCCGTGTTCAATCAGGGCGGCGCTGATGCCGCCCGTTATCGCCCCGGCCGGGTCCACAAGCGTTCCGTCAAGGTCGAAAAGAACAAGCACACGCGAATTAGTCACCGGCCAAGTTTGCCACAGCGCGTTCCGCCAACCGCACCCGTATGCTCCTTCCGGAATGTTCAGTCAGCGGCAGCGAAGATTTCCGCCAGGAAGGTCCCCGTGTAGCTGCGCTCGCTGCGCGCGACCTGCTCCGGAGTGCCCGTGGCGATCACTTCGCCACCGCCGGAACCGCCGTCGGGACCAAGGTCGATCACCCAGTCGGCGCTCTTGATCACGTCGAGGTTGTGCTCGATGGTGATGACCGTGTTGCCCTTGTCGACGAGTCCCTGGAGGACGAGCAGCAGCTTGCGGATGTCCTCGAAGTGGAGGCCGGTGGTCGGCTCGTCCAGGACGTACACGCTGCGCCCGTTCGAGCGCTTCTGCAGTTCGCTGGCGAGCTTGACCCGCTGCGCTTCACCGCCGGAGAGCGTTGTGGCGGGCTGGCCGAGCCTCACGTACCCGAGCCCGACCTCGACCAGGGTCTTGAGGTGGCGGGCAATGGGGCTGAACGCCGCGAAGAACTCGGCCGCTTCCTCGATCGGCATGTCCAGGACGTCGGCGATGGTCTTGCCCTTGTAGTGCACCTCGAGGGTTTCCCGGTTGTACCGGGCGCCGTGGCAGACCTCGCAGGGCACGTAGACGTCGGGCAGGAAGTTCATCTCGATCTTCAGCGTTCCGTCGCCCGAGCACGCCTCGCAGCGGCCGCCCTTGACGTTGAAGGAGAACCGCCCGGGCAGGTAGCCGCGCACCTTCGCCTCGGTGGTTTCCGCGAACAGCTTCCGGATATGGTCGAACACGCCGGTGTAGGTGGCCGGGTTCGAGCGCGGGGTGCGCCCGATCGGGCTCTGGTCGACGTGGATCACCTTGTCGAGGTGGTCGAGCCCGTCGATGCGCTTGTGCCGGCCCGCGACCTGCTTCGCTCCGTTGAGCTTGTTGGCGAGCACCTTGTAGAGGATGTCGTTGACCAGCGTCGACTTGCCCGAACCGCTGACGCCCGTGACCGCGGTCAGCACGCCGAGCGGGAAGGAAACGTCGAGCTTCTGCAGGTTGTTCTCCCACGCCCCGACGACCTTCAGCTGCCGTGAGCGGTCGATCTTGCGCCGCTTCGCCGGCACCTCGATCTTACGGCGGCCGGAGAGGTAGTCGCCGGTGATCGACTTCTCGTTGGTGAGCAGGTCGGCCAGGGATCCGGAGTGGACCACCTCGCCGCCGTGCTCCCCCGCGCCCGGACCGATGTCCACGATCCAGTCCGCCTCGTGGATTGTGTCTTCGTCGTGCTCAACCACGATCAGGGTGTTGCCGAGGTTGCGCAGCCGGGTCAGGGTTTCAATAAGGCGGCGGTTGTCGCGCTGGTGCAGGCCGATCGAGGGTTCATCGAGCACATACAGTACCCCGACGAGCCCCGAGCCGATCTGGGTGGCGAGCCGGATGCGCTGCGCTTCGCCGCCCGAGAGCGTTCCCGCCGCGCGCTCAAGGTTCAGGTATTCGAGCCCGACGTCGAGCAGGAACGTCAGGCGGGCCTGGATCTCCTTGAGCACCTGGTTCGCGATCTGGGCCTCTCGCCCCGTGAGCACGAGGTTGTTGAGGAAGTCGCTGCAGTCGCGCATCGGCATTGCCGCCACCTCGGCGATCGACTTGCCGTTGATGAGCACGGAAAGGGAGGCCGGGTTAAGCCGGGCGCCGCCGCAGGCGGGGCACGGGATCTGGCGCATGTACTCCTCGTACCGGTCACGGGCGTGATCGGACTCGGTCTCTAGGTGCTTGCGGTGGATGTACTGCACAGCGCCCTCAAAGCCCGTGCTGTACTTGCGTTCCCTGCCGAACCGGTTGCGGTACTGCACGACCACCTTGTGGTCCTTGCCGTACAGGGCGGCCTCGCGAGCGCGGTCGGGAAGCTTCCGCCACGGCACGTCCATGCTGAAGTTCAGTTCCTTGGAGAGGCCCTCGAGCAGCCGCGTCCAGTATTCGAGGGTCGCCGTGCCCAGGGACCACGGCGCGATGGCGCCTTCGGCAAGGGTCAGGTCGGGGTTCGGGACAACGAGGTCCTCGTCCACCTCGAGCTTGGTGCCGATGCCGGTGCACGCCGGGCAGGCGCCGAACGGGTTGTTGAAGGAGAAGGAGCGCGGTTCGATCTCGTCAATCGCAAGCGGGTGCTCATTGGGGCATGCGAGGTGCTCCGAGAACGCGCGGAGCCGCTTTGAGTCGTCGGCGGGCAGGTCGACGAAGTCGGCAAGGACCCGGCCCTCGGCGAGCTTCAGCGCCGTCTCGACGGAGTCGGTCAGCCGCTGCTGGATGCCGTCCTTGACCACGAGGCGGTCGACGATGACCTCGATCGTGTGCTTGAACTGCTTGCCGAGCTTCGGAGGGTCGCTGAGCTGGATGAGCTCACCGTCGACCCTGGCACGCGAGTACCCCTTCGCGGTCAGTTCCTGGAACAGGTCGACGAACTCGCCCTTGCGCCCGCGCACCACCGGCGCAAGGATCTGGAACCGGGTCCCCTCCTCGAGTTCGAGGAGCTGGTCAACGATCTGCTGGGGCGTCTGCTTGGTGACCGGCTCCCCGCAGATCGGGCAGTACGGGCGTCCTACGCGGGCCCAGAGCAGGCGCATGTAGTCGTAGATCTCGGTGATTGTGCCCACCGTCGACCGCGGGTTCTTGCTCGTTGACTTCTGGTCGATCGACACCGCCGGCGAGAGGCCCTCGATGAAGTCGACGTCGGGCTTGTCCACCTGGCCGAGGAACTGGCGCGCGTAGGCGGAAAGCGACTCGACGTAGCGCCGCTGGCCCTCGGCGAAGATCGTGTCGAACGCCAGCGACGACTTTCCCGAACCTGACAGTCCGGTGAAGACGATGATGGCGTCGCGGGGCAGGTCGAGGTCGACGTTCCGGAGGTTGTGCTCGCGGGCTCCCTTGACGATGAGCCGGGAGAGGTCGTGGACCGGGAGGTGTGCGTCGGAGGCGTGCTGCTCCAGGGAGTTGGCTTTAGACACCGTTCTACTCTAATTCAAACCGTCTTCGAAAACATATTCGAATACGTGATGTTTCCCGCCGCGGCGGCGGTTCCCGCGCCAAGCGTTCACGCTCGGCGCAACGCGGCCCGCAGGTACGCGACCGCTTCCTCCTCCTTGAGTCCGCTGGCCTTGACGATCCGCGCATAGTCCGCGGCGCCGTCGGCCGCCCGCTTGCGTGCCTCGTCTCCGGCGGCGGCAATGACGGTGCCCGCCCGGGACCGGGTGACAACGATCTGGGCGCGCTCCAGCTCCCGATACGCCCGAGCGACAGTGTTCGCCGCGACACCCAGGTGCGCGGCAAGGGTGCGTACCGGCGGGAGGCGGGTGCCCACGGGAATCCGGCCGCTGTTGGCCGCCTCGACGATGAGCGCGCGCAGCTGCTCATAGGGTGGAGCCGGGTTTGACTGGTCGAGCTTCAGCCAATCGGGAACATCGTTGTCCAAGGGTTCCCCTTTCCCCACCGAGCACGGCGGCGTATGCGTCGCCCGTCCCTAGCGTTCGTAAGTGCAGGATACCGCCTCCACACGTGATTACGACCGGTAGCAGCAGGTATTCAGCAAACCCTGCGAGCGCGTATATTCCAGTGCCTACACTTGCCCCATGCTGAACCTCTCCGACGTCACCATCCGCACGATCGCCGTTTCCGAAATGGACAACAACGTGTACCTGCTCACCGGGAAGGCGTCCGGAGAGCAGGTGCTCATTGACGCGGCCGACGACGCTGATGCGATCCTCGCCCTGCTCCGCGGGGGCGCGGCCGATACAGATGCCGAGGCCCGGCTCGCCCTGCTTGTGACGACACACTCGCACTGGGACCACGTCCGGGCGCTGCGCCGGATCGTCGACAGCACCGGGGTGCGCACGGCCGCAGGCACCGAGGACATCCCGGACATCGCGGTTCCGACCGACATGGCCCTCGAGCACGGTGACGTGCATTCCTTCGACGATTATGAGCTTGAGGTAATCAAGCTCCGCGGCCACACGCCCGGATCGGTGGCGCTGCTGTACCGCGATCCCCACGGGCCCGCGCACCTGTTCACTGGCGACTCGCTCTTCCCCGGCGGCGTAGGGAACACCCGGGGAGATGCCGCGCGCTTCGCCTCGCTGTACGCCGACGTTGTGGACCGGGTCTTCGACTACCTTCCCGACGACACTCTCGTCCATCCAGGCCACGGCAGGGGCACGACGCTCGGCGCCGAGCGTCCGCACCTCGGGCAATGGCGGGAGCGCGGCTGGTAACAGCGCTCCCGCGGACCAACGAGAAGGGCACCTGCCGGAGGAAACCACCTCTTCGCGCTGACCGTTGCGGAAACTGCTCCCGAACCTGGGACGGGGCACGGGCCGTTGTCGGGACCAGTGTCCAGACTAGGGTTCATCACTGGCGCCTCGGGTGCTCCGGAGTGCGACCCTGTAGCTGACCTGACAGGGTACGACAAGGGAGGCCAACGTGAACACAACACAACCCGACACCAGCGCAGACACCGGGACGACGAGCGCCGCGGTCGACATGAAGCTGGAGGTGATCGTCATTCCTGTTTCGGATGTCGATCGCGCCAAACAGTTCTACGACAGCTTGGGATGGAGGCTCGACGGCGAATTCGTCGACGGCGACTTCCGCGGACTTCAATACACGCCCACCGGTTCCGGGTGCTCCATCCAATTCGGCAGCAAGGTCACGCTTGCCGAGCCCGGCTCCGCCCAGGGCATGCACCTGATCGTCACGGATATCGTGGCAGCACAGCAGGATCTCGTCGCCCGCGGTGTCGACGCGAGTGAGGTCTTTCACTGCGAGGCCGGTTACGCATGCAGGTTCCCAGGCAATGACGCACCTGTTTCCGGTCCGCACCCCGACCGCGGCACGTACGGGTCGTTCGTCTCATTTAGCGATCCCGACGGAAACGGCTGGATCCTGCAGGAAGTGACCCAGCGGTTCCCGGGCCGCGTCGAAGGCGATACCGCTTTCGGCTCGCAGGCCGACCTCGCACAGGCACTCCAGCGCGCGGCCGCGGCCTACCAGGAGCAGGGGAAGCAGAGCATGCAGGAGGACCCGAACTGGCCGCAGTGGTTCGCCTCGTACCTCGTGCGGGAGCAGAGCGGCGAATAACCGCCGTTCTGGCATCGGTGAGCCGCCCGGGGTTGCTTCGACCTACCCCGGGCGGCTCACTACTGCGCTCCTCCTTCGAGGTGCTGGACTGCGTCGTCGTACGCCTGTTCCGGGGTGCGGCCCTGATCACGCGCCACGATGTACGCGGCGTACCAGCCTGACCAGTGATGGGGGGCCGAGTTCGCCTCGTATCCGCCGTGGTGCTCCTCTGCCTCACGAAGGAGTGAGGTCAGCGTCGATACATCCATTGGTCGTCCTTCCCTGTCGTTCGTCCTGCCCTTGTTGCTGGTGCTGTGGGGCCCTGCACGGTTGCCCCTGCTCCGGCCGCGAACAAGGGTGGCAGCCAGCGTGCCGAAATTCTACCCGCGGCCGTTACGCCGGACCATGCCCTGCCGGGGCAGCGCGGCCGGGTCCGTTCCCCTGAACGGGCTGCGGCGGCCGCGCCCCGATGATCCCGCGGATTCACCTTGAGGAATGGCCGGAGCGCGGCTGGCGGACGAGCGCCCAGGCAGTAACACAAGCGCTCCGAGACGTAACAATTCGCCTCGGGTAGAAAGACTTGTCTGTATAGGGAAGAATGTGACGTTGGGCCGCGCGGTTTTTCCTGGCGGCACGCCCTCCCACCCATTGCCACCGCCGGCTGCTGGACGCCGAACGCGGTCGCCCGGTGAGCCGAGGCACGCGAACTCAAGAATGGACTTCGTCCGACAATGAACACATTCCGCCATTGGACGGGCGCACGAGCAGTGCTCTTCGACCTCGACGGCGTACTGACGCCCACAGCCGAGGTCCACGAAACCGCATGGAAGGCCCTGTTCGAGCACTACCTGCGAGGCCGCGCAGGCGTGCGGCAGTACTCCGGGGGCGACTACTTCGACCACATCGACGGCAAGCCGCGCTTCGACGGGGTGCGGGATTTCCTTGCCTCGCGCGGCATCACGCTTCCCGAAGGCCCAGCCGATGATGATCCGGCTCATGACACAGTGCAGGGCCTTGGCAACCGCAAGAACAGGTTCTTCAACGACATCGTCAGGACCCAGGGCGTCGATCCCTTTCCGGGATCGGTCCGTTTCATCGAGGCCGCCGAGGACGCCGGGCTCACGCTCGCCGTGGTCTCCTCCTCAAGGAACGCGCCGGCCGTGCTCAAGGCCGCAGGACTCGACGGGCACTTCCGCATCGTTGTCGACGGCACCGTGGCTGCCGCAGCAGGCATCCCCGGCAAGCCGGACCCGGCAACGTATGAGCACGCGGCGGCACTCCTTGAGCTTCCCAGCGAGAGCTGCGTGGTTGTCGAAGACGCAGTCTCAGGGGTCCAGGCGGGCAGCGCAGGCGCATTCCATTCGGTGATCGGCGTCGACCGAGGGGCCGGCAGGGAGACCCTCTTGCAGGCCGGTGCAACCTTCGTTGTCGGCGACCTCGACGAACTGCTCTAGCCCTTTCGACAACCCTCGAACCACCATCACCAAAGGACTGCCGAAAAATGGCGCTTATCAACGCGGACCGGGAACGTTTCCCCCGCACTCCATGGGGACTCGTTGAGACCTTCTCCAAGCCCGGGGACACCGGCGCACTCGAAACGCTGTTCTGCATCGGGAACGGCTTCCTTGGTGTGCGGGGTGCCCACTGGTCAGCGGCCGATACGGAGCTGCCGGGCAGCTTCATCAACGGTTTCCACGAAACCTGGGACATCAAGCACGCCGAAAATGCTTTCGGGTTCGCCCGCACCGGTCAACGGATCCTGTATGTGCCAGACGCCAACAACTTCAGGGTCGTCATTGACGGTGAACCGCTCACCCTGGCCGGATCGGCCGTGGCAGAGTACCGGCGCACCGTGGATTTCACCACGGGAATCTACGAATGCAGGATCACCTGGCTGACCCGCTCCGGTGCCGCAGTGACCACCGTGGAGCGGCGTGCCGTTGGATACGAAACGCGCGGCGGCCTGGCCATCAGCCTCGAGGTGTCGGCGGACCGGGCGGTGTCGGCGGATATCACCTCCCTGGTCATCAACCGGCAGGACCAGCCCGTTGAGGACCACTCCGAGCACGATCCCCGGCGCTCCGGCAGGCACGCAGGACGCGTGCTGCTCCCGCTGCGGCTGGACGGCGACACCGGCTCCCTCCGGCTGGCATGGGAAACCGAGGAATCCAAGCAGCAGGTCGGCGTTGCCGTGGATCACTGGATCTCAACCCAGCAGGCTCCTCTGGAGACGACCGCCGACCAGGACGAAAGCAGCGTACGGTACGTCCTCACCATCGACGACGGACTGCCTCTGCGGCTCGAAAAGAGCGTCGGGTACGCCGTCGCAGATGCCGGGGGTGGATCCGACGTCGCATCGGCCGCGGAAGCCTCGGTTCGGCCCGCCGCGGCGCTTTTCGAGGAGAGCACAGCGCACTACAGGGACTACTGGGCAACGGGCGACATTGAGATCGGAGGTCCAGCAGATCTCCAGCAGGCCGTGAGGTGGAACCTGTTCCAGCTCGCGCAGGCGACCGCCAGGGCCGGGGTAGCCGGCATCCCGGCGAAGGGCGTAAGCGGATCGGGATACGAGGGCCACTATTTCTGGGACCAGGAGATCTATCTGCTCCCATTCCTCACCTACTCCAACCCGAAGGCCGCCCGGAAGGTGCTTGAGTTCCGGCATCAGCTGCTGCCCGAAGCCAGGGCGCGGGCCAGGGAGCTGAGCGTCGACGGGGCGCTCTTCCCCTGGCGCACGATCAACGGTCTCGAGGCAAGCGCCTACTACGCGGCCGGAACCGCACAGTTCCACATCGCCGCAGCGATCGCCTTCGCCACCAACAGGTACATCTGGGCCAATGGCGACGCCGCCTTCCAGCAGTCGAAGGGTGCGGATCTGCTGATCGAGACGGCCCGCATGTGGCTCTCGCTCGGCTTTTTCGGCAAGGACGGCGGCTTCCATATCCACGGAGTCACCGGACCGGATGAGTACACGGCCGTCGTCAACGACAACCTGTACACGAACGTTATGGCACGGTTCAACCTGCGTGCCGCCGCGGCGCTTGAACGCTCGGACATCGACGAGACGGAGCGGGACCTGTGGCTGCAGGCCGCGGCCCGGATGCAGATGCCCTTTGACGAGGTGCTCCAGGTGTTTTCGCAGGACGCCGACTTCATGACCCTCGAACCCTGGGATTGGTCAACGCCGCGCTCCAAGTATCCGCTGCTGCTCAACTTCCATCCCCTGGTGATCTACCGGCACCAGGTGCTCAAGCAGGCCGATACCGTGCTGGCGATGTACCTTCAGTGGCAGGACTTCACGGCCGAAGAGAAGCAGCGCGCCTTCGACTTCTATGACCCGATCACCACGGGAGATTCAACGCTTTCCGCGTGCGTCCAGGGAATCATGGCGGCTGAGGTGGGTTACGGCGATGTAGCGCTGTCGCACTTCACCGATGCCGCGTTCATCGACCTGGACAATTCGCACAGCAACACGATCGACGGCGTTCACATCGCTGCCGCCGGAGGCGTCTGGGCTTCCCTTGTCAGCGGGTTCGCCGGGTTCCGCGACCAGGGACCGGTTCCGTATTTCGATCCGCGCCTCCCGGCCGAATGGACCGGACTCTCGTTCAGCCTCAAGCACCGCGGCGGATCGTTGAGGGTTGAACTTGAACCGGGGTCGATCGGCCTCTCCTTCGCCGGTGGCTCGTCCATCGACGTGCAGGTGCGGGACCGGCTCGTGACAGTCGGTGCCGAGAGGGTGACGCTCGCTGTTGCCCCGGTGGCGGCGCCGGCCCCGTCGGTGTTCCACAGCAGTTTCCCCACGGCCGGCATCCCGATCGTGCCACCCCGCACACCAGTGCAGGAGCCGGCCCTTTAAGTCAAGAAATTACTCGCGGTGTGCACGCCGACCCCGAATACTGGTGGTATGGACACAAAGGAAGCTGAACATCCGTCCGCAGCATTAGGAGCCTAATGGATACCGCGTCACCGGTGGCCGAGCCCCGCGAGCGGATACTCGCGACGGCCTACGACCTCTTCATGCAGCGCGGCATCCGCGATGTCGGCGTCAACGAGCTGATCCGTGAGGCGGGAATCGCCAAAGCCACCTTCTACTACCACTTTCCATCGAAGGACGACCTCGTCCTCGCGTTCCTTGCGCGGCGCGAAGAGCTCTTCACCGTGGGATACCTGGTCGCGGAATCAACGCGCCGGGCAGACACAGCCGAGGAAAGACTTCTTGCAATCTTCGATGTGCTCGATGAATGGTTCCGCCGTCCCGACTATGAGTCGTGCTCCTACATCAAGACGCTCTTCGAACTGGGCCACAGCCATCCCCTGGGGAGGGCGAGCGCGGAGTACCTGACGAAAATCCGCGGCGGGGTTGAGGAGCTCGCCGCGGAAGCCATGCTCAAGGATGCTGAAGAATTTGCCCACGCTTACGTGCTGCTGATGAAAGGTGCGATCGTTGCCGCCGCCGAGTCCGACGCGCGGGCGGCAGAACGGGCGAAACCCATGGCGCGGTGGCTGATCGAGCACCACCGGGCTGACTGAGCGGCACCTGCAGCCTGCGGCCTTAGGGGTCAGCGGCGGATCAGTGGCGCTCCCAATCCAAGGGATCGCCGTCGGACATGTCGAAGCCGGGGTTGTTGAGCCGCACCATCTCCTGGAGATGCTCCAGCAGCACCTCTTCCGACCGTTCCGGAGCGTTCGACCATTCGAGCCGCTGCCGGAGCCGGGCCCGCCCGTCCTCGCCTGCGGCGTCAGGACTGCGAAGCGTCTTCTGGATGATTTCCAGGGCTTGGAACCGGATTGTTATTGCAGGGTCCACTGTGAGGGCGCTTGCATCTTCGGGCACGCGGATCCGCTCGGGATCGGCGGAGAACGGGCGGGGCAGGTATTCGTCGAGCATTTCATCCTTATGGCATGGCCGGTGTGTTTGTCTCCGGCATCCAACAACCCGCAGGATGACCGCCCCCTGGACCGGCCGCAGGCACACATGCGCCACCCGCTGCCATACATTTCCACGTACCGTCCTGCAACGATGTTACCGACAGGTAGACAAGTCTGTCTAGCGTGCGGCGTGGCGGGGCGCGCCGACGAAAACAGAACTGACGGCGGTCTGCCCTACCGACAGGGCACCGGCGATCGCCATCGCGATCTTCCTGCCGCCCTTAACGGACGGCTCGATCGGGTTGGCGTAGTCGCCGTCGTCGCTGCAGATCAGCCGGAGATCGATCAGCGAGATGCCGCGGGAGAACGCGGCGCGGGTGATGTGGTCGTTGAAGATGGCTGCCGCCGTCCGGATGATCCGCTGATTGGGTTCAGAGGGTGGAGTGTCGTAGATGGTGCAGACAGCGGTGGGAAGTCCGACTGCCGCCACCGCCTCGATCATCGCGTCGTAGCTGGACGCGAAGGAGTCGCGGGCGTCGCTGAGCATCCCCAGGGCCGCCGCGACCGAGCTGGCCGGCTGGTCGAGCAGGTACGCGTACCCCAGGGCGTCGTTCCCGCCGACGCTTACCACGAGGTGGGTCGCGTCGGAGGGCAGCCCGCGCAGCTGCCGGGCCACGCCGGAGGCCACATCACCGTCGACGGCCAGGAGGGTGGCGGCCCAGCCGCGGGACAGCTCGCCGCGCAGCTGCGCCACGACGTCGGGGCCGCCGGACACATAGGCGGCGTTGTCGAATACGGAATCTCCCAGCAGCACCACGTGGCCGGCCGATGACTCCGTGGCTGGTGCGGCGTTCCCCGCACGCTTCCTCCACATGCGGCAAATGTATCAACGCGCCAAGCGGTTCACACCGTCTTTTTCTCATGCACACGGCAGGCGCCCGCCGCCAGGTGCATGCGCATCCTCACCAGCGGCCGCGCAGGGCCGGCACGGGACCGATGCCGGAAGGTAGTCCGGCGGTGTTTCCCGGACGGGCCCGTTCTTAGGGCCTGCTGCCCACTGCGAAGATCCTGCGGAACGGGAACACCGTCCCGAAGGACTCAACCGGGTACGCGCCGCGCAGCAGTTCCGCATACCCTTCCTCGAATTCGGCGGCATCCGCCGTGGAGAGTGCATCGAGCACCGGCCGCAGTCCGGTTCCGCGCACCCACTCAAGGACAGGGTCCTTCCCCTGGAGGACGTGGTGATAGACCGTCTCCCACGCCTCGACGCGCATTCCGGCCCCGGCCAGGAGGCGCAGGTAGTCCTGCGGTTCGCCCACAGCGTCGGCATGCCGCAGCACTCCGTCAAGCAGGGGCGCCCACCGGGCGGAACCAGCGTGCCGGCGCATCAGGGAGTGCGATGGCGCGTCGAAGTTCGCCGGCACCTGCACCGCCAGCCACCCTCCGTCCGGCAGGCCCGCCGCCCACCGCGGCAGGAGCTGCTGATGCCCCGGCACCCACTGCAGCAGGGCGTTTGAAACCACGACGTCGTCCTCGGGCCCGGGCGTCCACTCGGCGGCGTCGCCTTCGAGGAACGTAAGGTTCCCCGGGGCATCGAGCGCGCTGGCACGGCCGACCATCTCGGGCGAGGAATCGATCCCGGTGACCTGCGCCCCGGGCCAACGCACGGCGAGCGCCGCGGTCAGCTCCCCGGGCCCGCAACCCAGGTCGACGACGCGGCGGGGGGACGGATGGTTGATCCTGGAGGTCAGGTCGAAGAAGGGCCTCCCGCGCTCGTCCGCGTACTGCGAATATTTGGCGGGGTTCCACGTCACGATGCTCCGTTGCATAGCTCACCCTAACCCCGGCACGGGTAGGCTGAAGCGACAATGAGGATTCAAGAGCATCTCCCCGCGCCATCGTCCGATCAGCCCCAGGCCGACGCGGTGTACGAGGCCTTCACCGACTGGGCGGCGTCCCGGGGACTTTCCCTGTACCCGGCGCAGGACGAGGCGGTGCTTGAACTCGTCTCGGGGAGCAACGTGATCCTTGCGACGCCCACGGGATCCGGCAAGTCCCTCGTGGCGATCGCCGCGCACCTCCTCTCCACGGCCGAAGGGCGGCGGACCTACTACACCGCCCCGATCAAGGCCCTGGTCTCCGAGAAGTTCTTCGCGCTCACCGAGATCTTCGGCGCCGAGAACGTCGGCATGATCACCGGTGACTCGAGCGTGAACTCCGACGCACCGATCATCTGCTGCACCGCCGAAATCCTCGCGAACCTTGCCCTGCGCGAAGGAGAGGCAGCCGAGCTCGGCACAGTGGTGATGGACGAGTTCCACTTTTACTCCGACCCCCAGCGCGGCTGGGCCTGGCAGGTGCCGCTGCTCGAGCTGCCCCAGGCGCAGTTCCTGCTCATGTCGGCCACCCTTGGCGATGTATCCCTCTTCGAGAAGGAACTGACCAACCGTACCGGGCGCCCCACTGCAACGGTGACCTCGGTGGAGCGGCCCATCCCCCTTCACTACTACTACGTTGAAACGCCGGTGCAGGAGTCGATCGAAGAGCTCCTTTCGACGAACCAGTCGCCGGTGTACGTTGTGCACTTCAGCCAGGCCGAGGCCATCGAGCGGGCACAGAGCCTGATGAGCGTCAATGTGTGCACCCGGGAAGAGAAGGACCGCATCGCCGAGCTGATTCGTTCCTTCAGGTTCTCCTCCGGCTTCGGCAAGACCCTCAACCGGTTCGTCCGTCACGGAATCGGCGTCCACCACGCGGGGATGCTTCCGAAGTACCGCCGGCTCGTCGAGCAGCTCGCGCAGGCGGGCCTGCTCAAGGTCATCTGCGGAACCGACACCCTCGGGGTGGGCATCAACGTGCCGATCCGCACGGTGCTGCTCACCGCGCTGAGCAAGTACGACGGCGTCCGGACCCGGCTGCTCAACGCCCGGGAGTTCCACCAGATCGCCGGGCGGGCGGGCCGGGCGGGCTACGACACCGCCGGCACCGTCGTGGTCCAGGCCCCCGAACATGTTGTGGAGAACACCAAGGCGATGGCCAAGGCCGTGTCCAAGTTCGGCGACGACCAGAAGAAGCTGCGCCAGGTGGTCCGGAAGAAGCCGCCGCAGGGATTTGTCTCCTGGGGACGGCCCACGTACGACCGGCTCGTCGAGGGCGTCCCGGAACCGCTGACCTCCTCGTTCACCGTCAGCCACTCCATGCTGCTGAACCTGCTCGAACGCCCGGGGAACCCGTTCAAGGCGGCGCAGCGGCTGCTCAGCGAGAACCATGAGCCCCGGGCCTCGCAGCTGCGGCTGATGCGCCGTGCGATCGGCATCTACCGGGAACTCGTCACCGCCGGCATCGTCGAGAAGCTCCCCGAACCCGACGCCGACGGGCGCCAGATCCGGCTCAGGGTCCACCTCCAGGCGAACTTCGCGCTCAACCAGCCGTTGTCCCCCTTCGCGCTTGCAAGCATCGAACTGCTCGACCCCGAGGCTCCCGGCTATGCCCTCGACGTCGTCTCCGTTATCGAAGCGACGCTGGAAAAGCCGCGCCAGGTGCTCTCCGCACAGGAGAAGAAGGCCCGCGGGGAGGCGGTTGCCGCAATGAAGGCCGAGGGCATCGACTACGACGCCCGGATGGCCCGGCTGGAAGAGATCACCTACCCGCAGCCCCTCGCCGAACTGCTTCAGCAGGCCTTCGACGTCTACCGCGGGACGGCGCCGTGGCTTGGCGACTTCGAGCTCGCCCCGAAGTCCGTGGTGCGCGACATGTACGAGCGGGCGATGAGTTTCGGAGAGTACGTCGCGTTCTACTCCCTCACCCGCTCCGAGGGCATCCTGCTGCGCTACCTTGCCGACTGCTACAAGGCGCTGCGCCAGACCGTTCCCAGCGATGCGCTGCGCGAGGACCTCAGCGACATCATCGAGTGGCTGGGCGAGCTGGTACGGCAGGTCGACTCCAGCCTGATCGACGAATGGGCGCGGCTCGCGGCCGGGGATGTCTCCGGCCTGGCCGGCGGAACCGTCGGGCCGGACGTCGACCTGCCGGAGGAGCCCCCTTCGGTCACCTCGAACGAGCGCGCTTTCCGGGTGATGGTCCGCAACGAAATGTTCCAGCGTGTCCAGCTGTTCGCCGATGAGAAGGACGAGGCGCTTGGGGCGCTCGACTCCGACTCGGGTTGGACCGCGGACCGCTGGGCGGAGGCGATGGACGGGTACTTCAACGACTACGAGGACATCGACGACGGCCCCGAGGCGCGCGGACCGAACCTGCTGATCATCGACAAGCAGCCGCGGGTGTGGAAGGTGCGCCAAATTTTCAAGGACCCGGAGGGGAACCACGACTGGGGGATCAACGCGGTCATCGACCTGGCGGCCTCCGATGCCGCCGGTACGCCCGTGGTTGAAGTCATAGGAGTCGGCGCGCCGTAGCCCGGGGGCGGCTGAGGTGTCGGCCGCCTCGTTAGGCTTGGAGGATGAACGTAATCCGCGAAGCCCGGCCCGAGGATGTGCCGACCATCCTCCAGCTCATCCACGATCTGGCGATCTACGAGAAAGAGCCGGATGCCGTGAAGAACACGGTCCCCAAGCTCACCGAGGCACTGTTCGGCTCAACTCCGACAATTTACGCCCACGTGGCGGAGAGCCGGGGTGAGATCGAAGGGTTCGCCCTCTGGTTCCTCAACTATTCGACGTGGGAGGGTGTGAACGGGATCTACCTCGAGGATCTCTATGTCCGCCCCACCGCCCGCGGAGCAGGGCACGGCAAGGCCCTGCTCCGCCAGCTCGCCCGCATCGCCACGGAGCGCGGCTACGCCCGCGTGGAGTGGTCGGTGCTCAACTGGAACGAACCGTCGATCCGCTTCTATGAGAACCTTGGCGCCCGCCCGCAGTCCGACTGGTCGACCTTCCGGCTCACGGGTGCAGCGCTCAGCGGCTTCGCGGGGACTGAGGCACAGTGAGCGCCCGGAGCAGGGCGGCCACCCCGCGTACGGAAGCCACCGCCGGCGGCGCGGACGCTTACCAGCCCGGGCCGACCTTCCTGATGCGGGGGCTGAGGGCGACAGCTCACCGGTTCACCGTGCCCCTTGACCATGCAGTGCCCGACGGCGAAACGATCTCCGTCTTCGCCCGGGAGTACACCTCAACGGACCACAGCGACGACGAGGTGGAGCGCCTGCCCTGGCTGCTGTTCCTTCAGGGCGGTCCGGGCGGCCGGGGCAACCGTGCCACCCAGCTCAGCGGGTGGATGAAGGCCGCCGCCCAGACCTTCCGCATCCTCATGCTCGACCAGCGCGGAACCGGCCTCTCCACCCCGGCGGACGCCATGACGCTCGCGGCGCGTGGCGGAGCGGCGGAGCAGGTGCGGTACCTGACGCACTTCCGTGCCGACTCGATCGTCGCCGACGCCGAAATCCTCCGCCAACGGCTCGTGGGCGGGCCATGGACCATCTTCGGGCAAAGCTACGGCGGCTTCTGCGCACTGACCTACCTGTCCCGGGCCCCCGAAGCCCTCGAGCGCGTGTTGATCACCGGCGGGCTCGCCCCGCTGACGGGAAGCCCCGACCGGGTGTATACGGCCACCTACGCCCGGGTTGAGGAGCGCAACAACGAATACTTCGCCTGGTATCCCGGCGACCGTGAGCTCGTCACCCGCATCGCCCGGCATCTGGAGCGGGTTGATGAGCGCCTGCCCACGGGAGAGCGGCTCAGCACCCGGCGCTTCCAGATGGTCGGGTCCTTCCTCGGGGGAAATACACGGGTCGATGCGCTTCACTACCTCCTTGAAGACGCCTTTGTTGACACTCCCGGCGGCCCGCGGCTGTCCCAGGTGTTCCTCGACCAGGTGGGACCGCTCGTCTCCCGCAGCTCCAACCCCCTCTACGCGCTCATGCACGAGTCGATCTACTGCCAGGGGGATGCCTCACGCTGGTCCGCGGAGCGGGTCCTGGACAAGTACCGCCAGTTCCGTGCGGAGGTGGAGGAGCCGCTGCTCACCGGGGAGATGGTCTATCCGTGGTACTTCGACGAGGACCCGGCGCTGCGGCCGTTGAAGGAAGCTGCCCACCTCCTGGCCGAGAAGGAGGACTGGGGTGCGCTGTACGACCCCGGCGTCCTGTCCCGGAACTCGGTGCGCGCCGCGGCCGCCGTCTACCGTGACGACATCTACGTTGACCGCGCGCTGTCCCTTGAGACAGCCGCGTCGGTGAAGGGCCTGAAGGTGTGGGAGACACCGGACTTCCACCACGACGGGATTTCGGATGACGGCGAGGCCATCTTCAACCGGCTGCTCGCCCTGACCGGGGACGCCTAGCCGTCCTCGGGAGATGCAGCCGGGGACCGCAGCCCTGTCGGCGCTGTGCCTGCCCGACCCTGGTCTCCCCGGAGGAAGAACGCGCCGAGGGATCCCGCAAGGGTAGCGAACACGGCCACCGAGTAAAGGGCCAGAATCACTTGGAGGATCCGCGAAAAACCGCTTGGGGAAGTGATTCCGCTGCCGGTGATCGTGGCCATCGCCGCCTCGTACAAGGCGTCCCCGTAGCTGGTGTGGGATCCGGTCGCGTAGAGCAGCTGGCTTGAGGCAAGGATCACCACGGCGGTGACCGCCGCCAGCCAGCCGATCCGGCTCGAGAGAAGGCGGCCCGCGGACCGTGAACCGCGGATGCCTGCCGAAACGATGCCGCCGAACCGGGCGAGCCGTGCCGCCCGGATCAGGCGCAGGGCCTGTAGCGCGCGGAAAAAACGGAGGAAAGGCACAAGAAGGAAAATCACCTGCCACCAGTTGCGTTTCCAGAAGCTCCACTGAAAGCCGGCGATGTAGGCGCGGAGCAGGAATTCCCCCACGAAGATGGCCCAGAACAGCCATCCGACGATCGCCAGCGCGAGGCTCAGGCGCGCTTCGGTCGCCAGAAGCTGGCCGAGGACCACGAAGAGGAATACCACCCCGAGCACGCCCATCGGTTTGTCGAGGCGCCGGGCGAAGATTTCGGCGGCGCCCAGCTTTTCCTCCGGTCTGGGGCCGCCGGAAGGCACCACCGCGTCGAGTTGTTGGCGAGGGTCAGGGTTTTCCTCCATCAGTTTCCGCTCACTACGCCTTTCATCGCCGACCCGTCGCCGAATTTCGAACGTTGAATGACGCTGAGCGTTCCGTTGGTCTCAAGGACCACCGCCGCAATGTCGGCGAGGTCCCCCGATCCGCTGCCGCGCACCGCCTGAAGCACTTCGGATTCCGTGAGCCGGTTGCTCAGCAGTTGGGAATGCTGCAGCTCCCCGTTCCGCATCAGCGCAACGGGCTCGGAGGTCACAACCCGCCGTACGCCCGGCCATCGGACCGAGACCGCCGCAACAAGGTACTGGAGGCCCGCGAGCAGGGCCAAGGCGGCGAACCCTTCGGTCCAGGCGACCTCACTGCTGAGGAGGATCGTGGCGAGCGTCGAGCCAAGCGCAACGGTCACGATGAAGTCGAAAGCGTTGAGCTGCCCGAGTGTGCGTTTGCCCGAGGCACGGAGGACGAGCACCAGGGTCAGATAGGCGGCCGAGCCCACGGCGAGGGTCCTGACGACGTCGGCCCAACCGTCAAACCACATGGTTTTCCCTCGGTTCGTGCTGCCGGGCTGCCGGTCCGTGAATCATTGTGTTGCCTCCTCGAACTTGTGGATTCTCGAGCTGGATGGTGAAGGCGTCGGACCGTCAACCAGTACCGGAACAGCGCTGGTGACCCTGCTGCCGGGCGGAGGAGCGTCAGCCGGGTTCACGAATCGATTGACAGCCACCTTATCAACGTGTGCTAGGTGCCTTACGGCCCTATGGCACCCCGGCAGCGTTATCCTTTGTCGATGGAGCTCGACGGCGCACCTCCCAGACCGCCCGGCGACCAGAGGGAGGGCCGGCATGAACAGACGCGCGCGCGCCGTACTGCTTAAGGACTCCCTGAAAACACAGCTCTGGCCGGTACCGCTTCTCGCCGTCTGCCTGGCTCTCGGATTGGGACAGTACCTGCCGTACCTGGATCAGCGGATTGACGACGACCTGCCCGCCCCGGTCTCAGGGCTCTTATTCGGCGGAGGCCCAGAGGCCGCCCGCTCCCTCATGGAGACAATCGCCGGGTCCCTCGTCACCGTGACCTCGCTGACCTTCTCCCTGACCGTCGTGACGCTCCAGCTCGCGAGCAGCCAGTTCTCGCCCCGGCTGCTCAGAACGTTCACCCGGGACAGGTTCGTTCACAACACGCTCGCCCTGTTTCTTGCCACGTTCGTCTTCGCGTTGACGGTGCTGCGTAGCATCCGTGTCGAGACCAGCGCCGGCGCAGGATTCGTTCCCGAGATATCGGTTACCGTGGCCTTCGTCCTCACCATCGCCAGCGTCGTTGCCCTTGTTCTCTTTCTCGCCCACCTCTCGCGGGAGATCCGGGTTGAAACGATGCTGCGTAACGTCCACGCAGAAGCGAACAGGGCGATCGACCGGATCTTCCCCCACGATGCACCGCCACCAGCCGGGCTTGACGCGGGAAAAGGTGCCTCCCATGCGGTGATCGACAGCGACACCTCCGGTTTTTTCATCGACCTTTCAAATGACGCCGCGCTCAGCGCAGCGGTCGAGACCGACACCCTCATTACCGTTGACGCAATGCCTGGCGCGTCCCTCATTACCGGGGTGCCCATAGGGCGCGCGTGGAGCATGAAGGGGAGCGGCATCGATACGCAGCGAAGGAACGCCCTGCAGGAGAAACTCTGTGCCGGCCTGGCGACCAGCTTTGAGAGAACATCCATACGGGATGCGAGTTTCGGGCTGCAGCAACTGCTCGACGTGACCAGCAAAGCCCTCTCACCGGGCATCAACGACCCCACGACCGCGGTCCATGCGCTCGGACACATTTCGAGCGTCTTCTGCGTGCTTGCCCAACGGACGACCGGGCCAAAAGCGCTCGTCGACGAACACGGACAGGTCCGTGTGGTCCTGCGTTACCCCACCTTTCCGGAGCTGCTTGACCTGGCGATGCGGCAGCTGCTCGCCTATGCGATGGAGGACCCGCGGACCGCCGGACGGATCGTTCACATGCTTCGGGAAATCGCGTGGAGCGACAGGGACGGTGATCACCATCCAGCGCTACGCGCCCAAGCCGCGGAGACGCACACCGCCATTGAGCGCTCATCTCTCCGGGCTCCGGACAAGGCGCTCCTCAGGGCCGGTTGCGCGGACATCGAGGCGGCGTTGCGCGGATCATGGCCCGCCGACTGAAGGGCCCCTCGCGGCTCGTCGGACCGCTTTCCGCTGGGGCAGCAAGCGGTTATCAAATTGGAAGGTCAATTGAGCCGCACGGCTGCACACAATGGCCCATGACCACTTCCGGCGAATCATCCCAGCGCCATCGCGAACACCGACCAACGCAGGAACGCCGACCAACACAGGCTTCCGGAAGAGCGAGAAAGTTGTGGATCCTCATCATCGCCGGATTCGCACTCAGCATCCTGCTCGCCGCCGTGAACGGGCTGCAGCTGGCCTCCCTTCGGCGGGCGGTGGGTGGATATGCGATGCCCGAAACCTCCTTCACCGGGTACAGCCCTGATTATGTGAGGGCAGTGCGGACCCTGATGACCGATGAGCTGTATGAGCGGTACGGGGCGTCGCACTATTTCTGGGACCTGTTGTTCCCCCTCGTCTTTGCCGCAACCCTTACCCTGCTCATCCTTCATACAGTGGGACGAAGGTTCCGCTGGCTGTTCCTGCCGATTCCGGTGCTGTATGCGATAGCGGACATCACCGAGAACCTGCTCATCGAGGGCATGTTCGCGGCGTCTCCGGTGGATCCGGGAACGGTGACCGCCGCATCGACCCTGACCGTAGTGAAATTCATCCTCTTCGCGGCCTGCATTGCCGTGGGCCTTACCGCACTGCTTTCCCGGCCACGCCGCACCGAGGAGTGAACCCGCGGATCTGCCCGTCACGCAGCGCCCCTGCTCTGGTCTTTCGGCCGCCCGCTCAGTACCCTGACGGGTACGGCGGTCAGTAAAAAGTCGAAAAGGGGACACCGTGGACGATCAGAACATCCTCGAACGCATCAAAGCGCTTGTGGCCGAAGAGCACGACCTGCGCCAGACCGGTGAGGAAAGCGTGCGCGGCGGGCAGAACCAGGTGCGCCTGCAGCGCCTCGAGGAGAACCTCGACCAGTGCTGGGACCTCCTGCGCCAGCGCCGCGCGCGGCTTGAGTTCGGTGAGGACCCGAATAAGGCGACGGTCCGGCCGGTCAGCCAGGTGGAGAATTACCTCCCACGGACCAAGGGCGGAGCGTAGACCCCCGCCGTCGAACGCGTGAACGGCGGGGCGGGGCGGCCTGAAAGGCGGCCCCGCGGCAACGCCCGGCGGGGCGCCGGTGCCCAACGGGCTGGGCCGCACCGTTCGTCAAGGCCTCCCCCACCTTTTTCCTTGCCTTTACGGCCTCGCTAGGGCGCCGCTAGATTATGCAACCAGCGGCCAAAGTCCCGCTGACGGGCGGGAGCTCACCCCGTCCGAGACCGGAACGTCCTGCCCGCATGTCCGCGGGCTTAGGTAAAGGAGCATCACGTGGTCCCCACCCCGCAGCAACCAGTAACGGATGACAGCATCCAGGTCCGCCAGCTCAGCCACTACCAGTTCAGCTGGGTCGCCGGAGAGCCGGGCCAGCCCGGCACCTACACCCTGCAACTTGTCCTCGACCAGGGCGCGTGGGAGGAAGTGCTGACCCTGGACCCGGATGATGCGGACAACCTCCAGGATCTCCTCGTCGCCTCCGAGACAGTGTTCTACGACGTGCGCCGCCGGACGCTGATGTTCGGAACGACGAGCACCGGTCACTGAGCCGTTTCCTTACCGGATCCGCCGACGGCGCCGCAGGCTTCCTGCGGCGCCGTCCGTTTGTCCAAGGACGACCGCCCCGCCCCTGACGGTGCAGCAGCGGTCCCCTGCTCCCTTCGCTGGGTTCCCTTCGCTGTGTCCTTCGCCGTGGGCGCAAGCCCGGCCGGGGTGCCGGGCGCCAAGGTAGACTGAACGTTCAGCGAGTGTCGAACAATGACGTCATATTCCATTGCGCACCGCCCCCGGCAAGCAGGAAGAATCTCCTGCGCCGTCCCACCCGGAACGAAGGACTCCCCCATGAACACGCCTCAGAAACCGCTGCCCTCCGGCTTCGGTCCGACCACCACTGCCGCTGAACTGGTCGCCGGACGCGACCTGACCGGGCGCACGGCCATCGTCACCGGCGGATCTTCGGGCCTCGGCCTCGAAGTGACGCGTGTCCTTGCGGGAGCGGGCGCTACGGTGATCGTTCCGGCGCGTGACGCAGATAAGGCCCGGACGGCGCTGGCCGGGCTCGAGGGTGTGGAACTCGAGCCCCTTGATCTCGCCGACCCCGCCTCGATTGATGCCTTCGCCGACCGCTTCACGGCATCGGGCCGCCCCCTGCACCTGCTGATCAACAACGCCGGGATCATGGCCGTGCCGTTCACCCGGGACGCCCGTGGGTTCGAGGCGCATTTCGCCACGAACCACCTCGGCCATTTCCAGCTCACGCAGCGCCTCTGGCCGGCTCTGAAGCAGGCGCAGGGCGCCCGCGTCGTCAGCCTGACGTCCCTCGCCCACCGGTTCTCCGGCGTTGACTTCGACGATCCCAATTACGACGAGCGTGCCTACGAGAAATGGTCGGCCTACGGCCAGTCGGTGACGGCGAAGTCCCTGTTCGCACTCGCCCTCGACGCCCGGGGACGCGCTCACGACGTGCGTGCCTTCGCGGTGCACCCCGGCACCATCCCCACCGGCATTTCCAGGCACCTCAGCCGTGAGGAGCTCCAGGCGCTCGGGGCGGTCGATGAGCAGGGCGAGCCGGTGGACAACGAAGCGTACAAGAGCATCCCCGAGGGTGCCGCGACAACCGTATGGGCTGCGCTGAGTCCGCAGCTTGACGGCCTCGGCGGGGTATACACGGAGGACGCGGACATCGCCGTCGAGGTGCCCGACGACCATCAGGGCCCGAGAGGCGTCCACTCCTGGGCGGTGGATCACGAGAGTGCCGAGCGCCTGTGGACGCTCAGTGAAGAGCTGAGCGGACGCCCGTTCAGCGTGTAGCCGCACATGGAGAAGGCCGGGATCTCGTAAGCCAAGGTCCCGGCCTTCTTCACGTCCTGTGCCTCCCGCGGAGACGCTGGTGCCGCCTTGGAGGCGGTTTGGGTCGGCTTCGCGCTACTCCGCGGAGTCGGACTGCCGCGACTTCAGGTCCGCCGCGGTCAGGTCGGCGTCGACCTTGGCCGCCTTGCCGCGCGAGCTCATCAGGCTCGCAATCACTGCAACCACGATCGTTCCGACGATGACGGCGAGGGAGACGAACGTGGGGATCTCCGGGGCCCACTCAATGTGCTCGCCGCCGTTGATGAACGGCAGTTCGTTGACGTGCATTGCGTGGAGGATCAGCTTGACGCCGATGAAGGCGAGAATGACGGACAACGCATGCTTGAGGTATACGAGCCGGGTCATGAGACCGCCGAGCAGGAAGTAGAGCTGGCGCAGTCCCATCAGCGCGAAGATGTTCGCGGTGAAGACAATGAACGCGCTCTGGGTAAGCCCGAAAATCGCCGGAATCGAATCGACGGCGAACAACAGGTCGGTCAGGCCGATCGTGACGAAGACGACGAGCATCGGGGTGAAGACCTTCTTGCCGTCGACGACCGTACGGAGTTTCCCGCCGTCGTACTTCTCCGACATGGGCAGCACGGCCCGCAGCTTGGTGACGAGCTTGTTCTCGCCGGCGTGTTCCTCGTCTTCCCCCGAGTCAGTCGCCTGCTTGTAGGCGGTGTAGAGCAGGAAGGCGCCGAAGATGTAGAAGACCCAGCTGAAGTTCTCGATGACTGCTGCGCCGAGGACGATGAAGATTCCGCGGAGGATCAGCGCGATGATGATGCCCACCATGAGCACTTCCTGCTGATATTTCCGGGGAACCGAGAAGCGCGCCATGATGATGATGAACACGAAGAGGTTGTCGATGCTCAGGCTGTACTCGGTGATCCAACCGGCGACGAACTGGCTGCCGTACTCAGGGCCGGTGAAAATGAACATGAGGACAGCGAAGATCAGCGCCAGGGAAACATAGAAGGCGACCCACAGGCCGGCTTCCCTCATTGAGGGCACGTGCGGCCGCTTGACGACGAGCAGGAGGTCGAAGAGGAGGACGAGTCCGAGCACAATAAATGTGCCTATCTCGAACGCGATGGGCAATTCGGGCATGAAACGCCTTTCGGGAGCTGCGACGGAAGTGCGTAAGTCTCTCCGCCGGGGCACGTTCGCCGACCGACCGCTACGCCCGGCGGAGCTTCGCTGCCCTGCGTGTTGACGTTCGTAGCGCTTGGGATACTCCCCTACGTAGGGTCAATCGTACCGGCGGCCTGCCGGTATGGAGAAATAGGTTCCTCATCCGCGAGGGCTTCGACATGTGAGAGGATCTCCCGGGAGTTCCAGTACCCCTCATGCCCGCGGATCACACCGTACTCGTCGGGGTCGGGCAGCTTCACGTTTGCCGCGCCACGGACCGGAGCCGCGAGCGGGTCGGTGTCGCGCCAGAAATTGACCCAGCTTGTTGAGCGCTCGGCCAACCGCCGAAACCATTCCTCGGGAAAGTAGGCGGGGAAGAACACCGAGTAGAAGGGACCGAGCGGGGACCCGGTCGTCACCAGGTGGACTTCGCTGCAGCGTCCGAGGATCCGGGTGTGGGCAATCAGCCAGGCGCAGATGACGCCGCCCTGGCTGTGCGCCACCAGGGCAACCCGGGACGGCCTCGCCTTTTCCGCTTCGAGTCCGATTCCGGCGATCACCGCGTCGCGGTAGGACGCTCCCGAGAGCGGATGGTCCCTCACCGGCCAGAACCCCGCGGCGTCGGCCACCTTCCCCAGCACTTCCTGCAGGAGCCTCAGCTGCCCGAGCAGCAGCGTGAGGACGACCACTGCCCCTGCCACCTGCAGCAGGAGGATTGCCAGTGCCAGCCAGGGGCCGCCGAGCCGTCCCTCACCCATGCTCACCGCCGCGGCCATGCCGGCGAGGCCGAGCGCGCTCGCGAGTGGCAGGAGGACCGGGAGGAACACCGGGGCGCGCTGCACGATCCGCTGCCCCCAGAGCAGGCGCTCCCGTCTTCCGCCCCACAGCGGGGACAGGCCCAGGGATCGTTCCTTCAGGAGGACCAGCACAGCCGCGGCGAGGGCTCCAAGGAGCGCCAGAAGCGCAAGCAGCGGAAAGAGGTCGAGCCGGCTGTCACCGGCGTCGGCCGGGTTGTCCCAGGCGAGCAGGACCCGGGAGGCCGCGTCGACGCGGGCCCGGCCCCCGAACAGGCCGACGACGTAGCCGAGCAGGTTATCAAGCACCATGCGTACCAGCGCGTTCACCGTATGCATGAGGTAGAGCCCGATGGTGAGGAGGCCCATTGCGGCAAGCAGCGGAACCTGCTCCCCCCGCGCCGCGCGGGGCCCGAGCCAGTAGCCCAGGACTGAGAGGAAGCCCAGGGCCAGCACGAGCAGCATGCTCCCCGCCACCCAGGCGGCCATGGCGTCGAGGCGGTACAGCCCGTCCGGGCCGGCCGATGAGGGCCAGCGCCGGTAGACGGCCTGGCCGGGCAGGACGGCGGCGAGGACGACGCCGGTCATCAGCAGTGCGGCCGCGTGACCGGCGGCGACGATCCCGGCCCGGCGCCTGCGCTGCTCCTCCTGGCGGCGGATGACGTTCACCCACCGGTACCCGAGGAATCCGGCCATGAGCAGGGCCGCGGCGACGGGAACGACCCGCACCGCCCCCGTCGTGTCCGCCACGGAGAGCGGCCCCGCGAGATGCTTCAGCAGTGTCTCGCCCAGGACGGTCAGCCAGGCGAGCTGGGTAAGCGTGAACAGCAGCGCCACGCCCTGGAGCAGCCACCAGTTGAGGGAGGCGGTGCCGGTTCGCCCGGCCGGCCGCTCGATCATCCGCCCTGCCACATTGGCGAGGGTGAAGGGGAACACCAGGTACCAGAGGAAACCGGTGCGCCTGCGGTTCGACCGCGACCAGTTGATCAGGCTGAGGCTGTGCCGCGGGAGCACCGGCGGTTCGGCGGCCTCGGTCCAGGGATTCAGCCGCCGGACGAGCGGGCTCATGATGCTGTTCAGGTACTCCTGCTGGCCGACTCCGTGTATCCGAAGCTCGACGAAGCGCCCCCGGCCGGGCATACCGCTACACGTGCCCGGCCGACTGCATCTGGCGCAGTTCCTTCTTCAGGTCACCGACCTCGTCGCGCAGCCGGGCGGCGAGTTCGAACTGCAGTTCCGTTGCCGCGGCGTGCATCTGGTCGGTCAGCTGCTGGATCAGGTCTGTGAGGTCCTCGGCCGGCACAGCGGCGAGGCCCTCCCGGTGCGTTCCCTTCCCCGGCTTCTGCTTCCGGCCCTTCGAGGCGGCCTCGAGCAGCTCCCGGGTGTCGGCGTCCTCCTTGTTGATGGTGTCGGTGATGTCGGCGATCCGCTTGCGCAGGGGTGTCGGATCGATGCCGTGCTCAAGGTTGTGCGCCACCTGGATCGCGCGGCGGCGGTTCGTCTCATCGATCGCGCGTTCCATCGAGTCGGTGATCCGGTCGGCGTACATGTGCACCTGGCCGGAGACGTTGCGTGCCGCGCGTCCGATTGTCTGGATCAGCGAGGTCGCGCTGCGCAGGAAGCCCTCCTTGTCGGCGTCGAGGATGCTGACCAGCGACACCTCGGGGAGGTCGAGCCCCTCCCGGAGCAGGTTGATTCCGACGAGCACGTCGAAGGTGCCCATGCGCAGTTCCCGCAGCAGCTCAACCCGCCGGAGCGTGTCGACGTCGGAGTGGAGGTACTCAACCTTGACGCCGTGCTCGAGGAGATATCCGGTGAGATCCTCGGCCATGCGCTTGGTGAGAGTTGTGACAAGCACCCGCTCGTCACGCTCGGTCCGGGTGCGGATCTCGTCGAGCAGGTCATCGATCTGACCCTTGCTGGGCTTGACCACGATCTCCGGGTCAACAAGGCCCGTGGGGCGGATGATCTGCTGCACGTACCCGTCGGACTTGCCGAGCTCGTACTTGCCGGGCGTTGCGGAAAGGTAGACCGTCTGTCCGATGCGCTCGAGGAACTCGTCCCACTTCAGCGGGCGGTTGTCCATTGCCGACGGAAGCCGGAAGCCGTGGTCGACGAGGGTGCGCTTGCGCGACATGTCCCCTTCGTACATCGCCCCGATCTGCGGGATGGTCACATGGGATTCGTCGACGACGAGGAGGAAATCGTCGGGGAAGTAGTCGAGCAGGCAGTGCGGGGCGCTCCCCTGCCCCCGGCCGTCGATGTGCCGTGAGTAGTTCTCGATGCCGTTGCAGAATCCCATCTGCTCCATCATTTCGAGGTCGTACGTCACCCGCATCCGCAGCCGCTGTGCCTCGACAAGCTTGTTTTGGGACTCGAGCTCGGCAAGGCGCACCTGCAGCTCGTCCTCGATGGCCTTGATGGCGCGCGTCATGCGCTCCGGTCCGGCAACGTAGTGCGAGGCAGGGAAGACGTACATCTCCTCCTCTTCACGGATGACGTCGCCGGTGAGCGGATTGAGGGTGTAGATGTTCTCGACCTCGTCGCCGAAGAACTCGATCCGCAGCGCCTGCTCCTCGTACATGGGGATGATCTCCACGGTGTCGCCGCGCACACGGAAGGTCCCGCGGTGGAAGTCCATGTCGTTGCGGGTGTACTGCATGCCCACGAACTGGCGCAGCAGGGCATCCCGGTTCATCTCCTGGCCCTTGCGGAGGGTGACCATCTTCTCGATGTACTCTTCGGGCGTGCCAAGGCCATAGATGCACGACACTGTCGCAACAACGATCACGTCGCGCCGGGTCAGGAGGGCGTTGGTGGCCGAGTGCCGGAGGCGCTCGACCTCCTCGTTGATCGAGGAGTCCTTTTCGATGAACGTGTCAGTCTGGGGCACGTACGCTTCGGGCTGGTAGTAGTCGTAGTAGGAGACGAAGTACTCGACCGCGTTGTTGGGCAGCAGTTCCCGGAACTCGTTGGCCAGCTGGGCGGCAAGCGTTTTGTTCTGCACCATCACCAGCGTCGGCCGCTGCACCTGTTCGATCAGCCACGCCGTCGTCGCGCTCTTGCCGGTGCCGGTGGCGCCGAGCAGGACGACGTCCTTCTCTCCGGCCTTGATCCGTTCGCTCAATTCGGCGATCGCGGTGGGCTGGTCCCCCGCCGGCTGATATTCGCTGATTACCTCGAACGGGGCAACAACCCGCTTGATATCCTGCGCAAGACTCATACCTAGTACGTTAGCGTCTTCCGCGGACAACGGCGGTCCGCTTTGCTTGAGGCTGAACCCGGTTCCGGCAGGTGACGGTGCGCGGCGTCAGAGGGCCTTTGCGGTCCAGGCCGGCGAGTCGAGCGTCCGCACGCGCAGCTCCGCCGCCCTTCCCGGGTCGGCGCTTGCGTGACGGCGTTCCACAGCCCCGGGCTCGCCCGTGGGGCCGACCGGCGGGAATCCCGCCGCCGCAAACACCTGCGCAAGGGCGGCGGCGTCGTCCGCCGAACCCACACCGGCCTGGAAGTCGAGGACGTCCAACGCCCGGGCACCGGGCTGGGCCGTCGGTCCGATGTGCTCGACGGCGAGCACGCGGGGGTCGACCCTCTCCAGCCGGGCAGCGAGACGCGCCGCCTGGGAGGGCCAGCGGGGGTCGTATGCCACAGGCGGCGCCGCCGGGCGCACCGCGGGCACGCGGGCCGTCAGATTGTCCCTGAACGGTACGAGCCGCTGCTCCCACAGGCGGTCGACCTCGGCCAGCGTGTCTTCGGGAAGCCCCGAGTTCTCGATCACGATGTCGGCGATGCTCTTGCGTTCCTCCCTGCCCGCCTGGGCAGCGATGCGGCTGAGGGCCGCCGCCTCGCTGAGCCCGCGGTCCCGCACCATGCGTGCCACCCGCAGGTCGTCGGGGGCATCGACGACAATGACCAGATGGAACCGCGCCCCCTGGCCGGTTTCGGCGAGCAGGGGCAGGTCTTCGACGACCACGGCACCGGGCGGGGCGGCACGGACGAGCTCTTCCGCCCGCGCGCGCACCCTTGGGTGAACGATGGCGTTCAGCCGCTTCCTCGCCTCGGCATCGGCGAAGACCCGTTCGCCGAGGGCCGCGCGGTCGAGGGTGCCGTCGGGGAGGAGGACTTCGTTGCCGAATTCGGCCGCCACCTCCTTCAGCCCGTCGGTACCTCTGGCCACCACCTCCCGCGCGATGATGTCGGCATCGACAAGCACGGCGCCGAGGCCTCGCAGCCGCTGGGCCACAAGCGATTTCCCTGCAGCGATCCCTCCGGTCAATCCCACGTTGAGCATCCGCCTAGGGTAGCGCGGCGAACCCTGTCAAGGCCGACCATCCTGCCCGGAGCACCCCTCCGGCACGATATGCTAAGTCGCCTTAGTTCTTTGCCGGGGAAGGTTCATGGCCACTTCACTTACCCACCTCGAGGAAGCGGCGTCGTCGCTTTTCGGTTGGCACGACCTCCGACAGGGCCAGCGCGACGCGATGCAGGCGCTCCTTGACGGGCTGGACACGCTTTGCGTGATGCCCACCGGATCCGGAAAGTCGGCCATCTACCAGGTTCCCGGAATGGTCCTGCCGGGTACCGCCGTCGTTATTTCACCCCTGATAGCCCTGCAGCGGGACCAGGCCGACGCGATCAACGAGAGCACCGGTGACACCCGCGCGTACGTGCTCAACTCCTCGCTCGGCCAGGCAGACGCCGAGGAGGCGTGGGCCGCGTTGACGGAAACGGATGAGGCGCACAGGGCCAAGTTCCTGTTCCTCGCCCCGGAACAGGTTGCCCGGGCCGAGGTCATCGAACGGCTGCAGTCCCTTGAGGTGTCGTTGCTTGTCGTCGATGAGGCGCACTGCGTCTCGGCGTGGGGGCACGACTTCCGCCCGGACTATCTGCAGCTCGGGCACCTCGTCGACGCGCTGCGCTGCCCGGTCCTGGCGTTGACCGCCACCGCGTCGAAACCGGTGCAACAGGAAATTGCCGAACGGCTCCACCTCGACTCCCCCGTCGTGCATGTCGAGGGTTTCGACCGGCCGAACCTCTTCCTCGACGTGATCCAGCATGTCGGGGAGCGGGACAAGCACCGCGCAGTGCTCGAGCAGGTGCCCGGCCTCGAACCGCCCGGGCTCGTGTATGTCGCCACACGGAAGTCCGCCGACACCCTCGCGGCCGAGCTCCGGGAACGCGGCGTCAGGGCCGACTCCTACCATTCGGGGCGGCGCGCCGGGGAACGGAATGCCGTGCATGAGGGGTTCATGCGAGGGGAGGTCGACGTCGTCGTCGCCACCACGGCGTTCGGCATGGGAATCGACAAGCCCGACGTGCGGTTCGTGCTCCACGAGGCGATTGCCGATTCACTCGACAGCTATTACCAGGAGATTGGCCGCGGAGGGCGCGACGCACTTCCGGCAACCGCCACCCTTCACTACCGGCCGGAAGACCTCTCCCTGCGCCGGTTCTTCGCCGCGAAGACCGCTGACCGCGCCGACCTCGCCGGCATCTTCGCCGTGGTGAAGGCCGGGCAGGAGCCGGCGACGGCCGCCGCGCTCTCAACGCTCACCGGATACAGCCGGCGCAGGACCGCGGGGCTGCTGAATCTGCTTGAGGCAGCCGGAGCCGTCTCCGCACGCGACGGCGGGTACACCGCGGAAGACATATCCTCGGACCTGGCCGCCGACCGTGCCGCCCGGCAGGCGGAGATCCGGGAGGCGATCGACAAGTCGAGGGTGGAGATGATCCGCAGGTACGCCGAGACCAGGGGATGCCGGCGCCAGTTCCTCCTCGGCTATTTCGGCGAGGATCTGCCCGAGGCGTGCGGGAACTGCGACAACTGCGCCAACTTCGCCGACGACCCGGAGCCTGCCGTTGAAATCCAGGGAACCGCGGGGCCGTACCCGCTGCAGTCGGGCGTGGAGCACGCCGAATGGGGTCCAGGCGTTGTCATGAGCTACGAGGAGGGCGCTGTGACGGTCCTCTTCGAATCCACCGGGTACAAGACCCTCTCGCTTGAACTCGTCGAGGCCAGGAGACTCCTGCGTCCCGCCGCCGACCGATGACCTGAGCCTGACCCGCCGGGCGGCAAGGCGCTCAGCGGGGCTGGCTGGGGTTGGTTGGATCCCCCTGCGACGGCGGATTCACCGGAGGTCCCGACGTCGAGGGGCTGACCGGTGAACCCGCCCGGCCCTGCGTCATCTCCGGCATGCTCGTCGCCGCCGCATCCGAAAGATCGGCGCCGTTCCGCACGGCCTCAAGCCGCCGCTGCAGCACCTGCACGACGGGCAGGCGGTTGCCGTGCTGTTCCTCGAAGGCAAGGAGGGCTGTCAGCTGGCCTTCGTCGAGGGATGTGATCCGCGACGGAAGGGTTCCCAAAGGAATATGGTCATAATCCGCAAGGGGAAGCTCGTTGTGCTTAGGGGAATCGTTCACTGTTCCTCCAACCTCGTCGGTGCCGTGGAGCCAGCGTATAGATGCCGGACTGCCACCGGCAACCAATCCCGGGAACCCCGTTCTCCGCCGCTCCCCCGGGCCGGGCAAGCGCGTCCGGCCGGCGCTTCCACCTTTTTCTTGCAGGCAGTGACCGCGCACCATAGGCTGGGAGAGGTTGAGCAGACAGCCATGGAGCTGCCTACGGAATCGCCCTTCGACATCCAGCGACAACGCTCCCCAACAGCCGCCACCTGCCGGAACCCACCGCACGTGGTGTTGCACCGGGGTCGGTGCCGTGTCTTCGGAAAAGGGAATGTAGCCAGATTCAGATCCGCAAGACTCCGGTTCCCTGCCGCCCGTAGAAAGACATTCCCGTGAACACTCATACCCTCCGAATTCTCGAAACCGCGGCAGCTCAACTTGAGTCGGCGGAGTTCCAGCGGGACCAGGCCGCCAGTGCTCTTCAGTCCCTGGTTCTCGAGGCAGTCGGCAACGGCGGCACCGTGGTTGAGGTAGCTCACGCTGCTGAGCTGCCACCCGAGGCAGTCTTCGCGATGTGCGACCAGTGTGGCGGCGATTATGCGGGGGCACTGGTCATCTGAATCGTCACGGCCGGTCCCGGTTTCTCCTCCGCCGCGGCGCACTGTGTATGCTGAATTGGCCCGCAGCCCGCGGCGCCAACCCCCTGTGTGGAGTGCCAATGATGAACCTACCGCCGGAAGAACTTGTCATGGCGCGCATCCGGGGCCTCCTCCTCACTGAGTCCCGCGCCGGCACCGCCGTCGAAGGCCTTGCCGAGGCGATCAAGAAATCGATCCCCGGCTCGATCGGTGCGGGCGTCAGCATTATGGACGCCGAGGGTGGGCGCAGGAGCACGGGCTACACCGATGACGTGGTTGCCGCCGCCGATGCCATTCAGTACGAATTGGGGCAGGGCCCCTGCCTCACCGCCTGGGCCGGCAGTTCGACGGTACAGATCGATGACGTGCGCACGGAGACCCGCTGGGCGATGTGGTGCGCCGCCGTCGCCGACCTGCCCATCCGGTCGGTGCTCAGTACGGCGCTGATCTATGACGGCGTAGCGATCGGGGCGCTCAAGGTTTACTCGCCGCTTCCCCATGCCTTCACCGAGCGGGATCGCCGCCAGCTGGCGCTGCTCGCGACGCCTGCGGCGACGCTCCTCGGAAATGCGCAGCCGGACAAGGCACCCGCCGAACTGAGCAGGACACTCCAGGCTGCCATGCACAGCCGGGACACCATCCACACTGCACGCGGCATCGTGATGGAGCGCCGCGGCGTTGGGTCCGATGAAGCGATGCGCAGAATGCTTGACGCGGCAATGCATTGCGGAAGTGACCTGCGGAGCGTCGCCCAGAACCTCGTTGACGGCTCCGCCGACCTCCCGCGCTGAGGACTGTCAGTGAGCAACTCATTTGACCAGGAGCAGCAGCGGTTGCTGCTGCTGCGTGCCATGCGCCACGCCCACATCTCCCTGAATGACCTCTGGATCTACTACTTCGGCATCGGCGGCGACGCAGGAGAATACGAAATTGAAGCCTACCTCCATGGCTCCTTCATGCTTCCGCCGCTCCAACGGGATCTCCTTGCGCATGCGGCGAACGAGCTGATCGATGTGCAGCCGCCGCCTCCTCGCGCCCCCTACAGCACCGATGCCGATGGCACCGACGGCACTCAGGAACGGGCAGCCGCCCGTTCCGGCCGCTGGGACGACAAGCGGGACGACAGCCCCGGCGGCGAACGCAACGGCCGCGGAAGCAGCATGGCCGGGCGCGCCGAAATCCGTGACGGCGGCGAAGAACAGGACGACGACGCCGCCAACAGGGACCCTGACGGTTCCCCGTAGCATCCTGGCGGGCGGACCCTTACGCCGCGGGGTACCGGCGCCGTCTAGAATGGCGCAGGTGACTTCCAAGCAACAGGCCGCCCCAGTGGCCCCCGGCCCGATGGGGTGCGCTGCCGGGTCCTCCTCCCGGGCGGCAGGGAACACGCCTTGACGGAGTCCGAATCCCGGGCCTTCGATTTTGCGGGGCTGCGCCGCCGGCCCGATGTCGAAGCGGGCAATCTCCAGGCCTTCGACTCAGCCGATACCCTGCTGCTCGACACCGCTGCGCAGCGACTCGCGGCTGACCCCGGCGGTGTTGTAGTGCTTGGTGACAGGTACGGAGCCCTCACCCTCGGTGCGGTGTTGTTCCACGGCGCCGGGAATCCGCGTGTCCATCAGGATCCGCTTTCCCACGAGCTCGCCCTGGACGCCAACGCTGCCCGCTTCGGGGCCGAAGCCCGGTTCACCCGGCAGGAACTCGGTACCGATCTGCTGCTCGGTGCACGCACGGTCCTGATGCAGCTTCCACGCTCCCTCAATGCCCTCGATGAGGCCGCCTGGCACATTGCGGCCTACGCTGATTCGTCGGTCACCGTCTACGCCGCCGGGCGGCTCAAGCACATGACCCGGGCCATGAACACCGTCCTTGGGAAACACTTCGGTTCGGTGTCGGCCGGACTGGCCCGCCAGAAGTCCCGCGTACTTACGGCGCACTCCCCCCAGCACGCCGGGGATTCGGCCTTTCCCCTCTCGGAGGCCCACGACGTCGGCCTCGGTGAGCCCCTGACGCTCTGCGCCTACGGGGAAACGTTCGGCGGAGCGGCGCTCGATCCCGGCACCCGGTTCCTCCTGCCGCACCTCGCCTCGGCCCGGACGGCTGAGCACGTCATCGACCTCGGCTGCGGCAACGGGGCGATCGCCGCCTACCTTGCCCTCACCCGCCCGGGCATCACGGTGCTCGCCTCCGACCAGTCGGCTTCAGCGGTTGCCTCGGCCCGCCGCACCGCCCAGGCAAACGGCGTCGAGGACCGGATACGTGTGGTGAGGGACGACGCGCTGTCGGCCCAGCCGGACGGGTCCGCCGACCTGATCGTCCTGAACCCGCCCTTCCATATCGGCAGCAGCGTCCACACCGGAATCGCGGTGAAGCTGTTCGCCGACGCCGCACGCGTTCTGGCTCCCGGCGGCGAGCTCTGGACGGTCTGGAACAGCCATCTCGCCTACCGGCCCACGCTCGAGCGCCTCGTCGGCCCGACCCGGCAGATCGACCGCAACCCCCGCTTCACTGTGACCTGTTCCGTGCGGCGCTAGCCCATCGAGGACGCACAACCGACGCCCCATACGCCCTTGGCCCGGTCATTGCTGCACCCTCGATGGGTGCGCCGGCAAGTACTGCACTGTCGATGGACACCCTTGGGCATGCCGGGGCAAAAAGAAGGACCCCCACCAGCCGGCGGGGGTCCTTCTCAGTGTTCGGCGGAAGCCGGAGGGTTTAGGCTCCGGTCAGCTTCTCGCGGAGAGCCGCAAGCGCCTCGTCCGAAGCAAGCGTGCCTGAACCGGTCTCGGCAGCAACGGGCTCCGAAGAGTAGCTCGTTGCGTTCGACTCCACAGGCTCGTTCGCTGCAGCGGCGTCGTCGGACGCGTGCTGCACAACCTGCTTCTTGTGGGACTCCCAGCGGGCCTGGGCCTCGGCGTACTGAGCCTCCCAGGCGGCGCGCTGGGTCTCGTAGCCTTCGAGCCATTCGTTCGACTCGGGGTCGAAGCCCTCGGGGTACTTGTAGTTGCCCTCTTCGTCGTACTCTGCGGCCATGCCGTAGAGCGCCGGGTCGAACTCGGTGCTGTCGGCGTCGACGCCCTCGTTGGCCTGCTTGAGGCTGAGGGAGATGCGGCGGCGCTCGAGGTCGATGTCGATGACCTTGACGAAGAGCTCGTCGCCAACGGAAACGACCTGCTCTGCAAGCTCAACGTGGCGGACTGCCAGCTCCGAGATGTGGACAAGGCCTTCGATGCCGTCTTCGACGCGAACGAACGCACCGAACGGAACCAGCTTGGTGACCTTACCGGGAACAACCTGGCCCAGCGCGTGCGTGCGGGCGAAGGTCTGCCAGGGATCTTCCTGCGTGGCCTTCAGCGAGAGCGAAACACGCTCGCGGTCCAGGTCGACTTCGAGAACCTCGACTGTGACTTCCTGGCCAACCTCGACAACCTCGGACGGGTGGTCGATGTGCTTCCAGGACAGCTCGGAAACGTGAACCAGGCCGTCGACGCCACCGAGATCCACGAACGCACCGAAGTTGACGATCGAGGAGACGACGCCCGGGCGGACCTGGCCCTTTTCGAGCTTGTTGAGGAAGGTCGAGCGGACCTCGGACTGGGTCTGCTCGAGCCATGCACGACGCGACAGCACAACGTTGTTGCGGTTCTTGTCGAGCTCGATGATCTTCGCTTCGATCTGCTGGCCGATGTACGGAGCCAGGTCGCGAACACGACGCATCTCGACGAGCGATGCGGGCAGGAAGCCGCGCAGGCCGATGTCGAGGATAAGTCCACCCTTGACAACTTCGATAACGGTACCGGTGACGACGCCGTCTTCTTCCTTGACCTTTTCGATGTCGCCCCAGGCGCGCTCGTACTGTGCGCGCTTCTTGGACAGGATCAGACGGCCTTCTTTGTCTTCCTTGGTGAGCACCAGGGCTTCGACCTGATCGCCGACGGAGACAACGTCTCCGGGATCAACGTCGTGCTTGATGGAAAGCTCGCGGGAAGGAATGACACCCTCGGTCTTGTAACCGATGTCGAGCAGGACCTCGTCGCGGTCAACCTTGACGACCGTACCTTCGACGAGATCGCCGTCGTTGAAGTACTTGATGGTTGCGTCGATTGCTGCGAGGAAGTCCTCAGCGGTACCGATGTCGTTGATGGCGACCTGCGGGGTACCTTGCTTCTCGGTGGTGGTGATGGTCATGTAGTTGGGGCTCCGTTGTGGAAGTTTTCTTGATCCGGTCATTACGGACGCTGAAGGTCAGCCCAAAGGCTGGCGATCCAGGGGAATCCGATGTCCGGAAGCGGACAGATTGGATAAAACCTAAAAAGCGGTTCTATTGGTAATACGCAAGGCCGGGTTCGGCGGAGCCGACCCGGACCACAGCGCAATACGCGCCCGTCTAGTCTAACTTCGCGGGGCAACCCAGTCAAAGCGGGAAAGGTACTCTCCCCCGCTTGCTGCCTCCTAGAAATGCGTGATGCAGTAAGGGTTCTCAGGAACGTGGAACAGCGCGTCCAGGCTTTCGACGGCACCAGCGGTGAGAGCGGTGATTGAGCCGCCGGCTGCGAGGGCCGGGGCGCGCACCCCTCCGAGGTAGAGCGAACCGAGGGCCGTGACGTCCAGTTCAGCATCGGCGGGCGCACCCGCGTCGAGTTCCCGGACGCGGGCGCCGCCGTCGGCCGTGTCGATCTCGAAGGTGCCGGCAGCGATCCCGAGGGGGTCGCCCACGCGGAGTACCAGCCGGCCCGGCGACGTGTACGGGCGGGCCTCAAGGGCGGCGGTCGGGTCGAGGATGCGCAGCCAGAGCACGTCGTCGCTGCCCGTCACCCGGTAGGACCTCCTGTCCTGCAGCGCCCACGGAAGTGGGTCGTCGAGCCGCGCGCCGCCCCAGGTGACCCGCTGCACGAGATCGAGGTCGCCCAGGTACCGCCACAGCTCCCGGTAAGCCTCGGGTGTCGCCGCGACGAGGTCGAGGACCTTCATCGTGTAGGGGGTGGTGTCCCAGCCGGCAAACTTGTAGCTGACGTATCCGACGGCCTCGCCGTCGGCGTCGTAGTGGGCCGCCATGCGCACTCCGCGGTCCTCGACCGGGCGCTCCCGCCCCCACCGGCCGCTTGCCCTGCGGGCGTAGGAGTACTGCCGGCCGACGGAGCCGAGGGTGCCGGCCTGGAACCGGGCGAACACGGATTCCGCCGTCTCGACGGCGCTTTCGGGCGCGACGATGGCCGTGGTGCCGATCCGGGGCGCCGAAATGGCGAACCGCTCGGTGACATCGACCTCGATGCTGTTCGCGAAGGTGGCGCAGCCGAAGCCGAACCGCCCATAGATCGTCGCCTCCGAGGCCATCAATGCAGCCACGGCTTTGCCGCCGGCCGCGGCCGCGCGCAGGTCATCGCTCATCACCGAACGCAGGATCCCCCTGCGTCGGTGGCTTGCGCGGACCGTGACTCCAGTGATCAGGTGCGCATCGAGCTGGGCTCCCCCGCCCACGTTCAGCGAGTTCACCATCGTCCCGTACGTGGCAACCGGAACCTTCGCATCCAGCGACGGCGCGGCCTGCTCCCGATCATGCACGCCCGTGAGGGTGCGGGCGTCGGCGGAGAACGCTTCCACGTACTTCGGGTAGTCCTCGTCGGCGACGTCCGGCTCGTGGAATCCGAGGTTCTCCGCGATGAACCACTGGGCGAACCGTCCGTCGGGCGAAGCATCCTCCTTCCCCGACACCAGGAAGGAATGGACATCGAAGGGAGCGGCGGGGCCTGTGGGAAGCATGTTGTCGGTCACACCGACCCACCCTAGACTGCGGGCGCCTTCCCTGCCACCCCCTTCACCGCCACCCTCCCGCAGGCGGCGGGGCGGGACCTAGTGGGCCGCCTCGTGCCAGCTCAGGCCGGTTCCGACAGACACATCCAGGGGAACCGACAGCTCCGCGGCGCCGGCCATCTGCTGCCGGACCAGGGCTTCGACCTTTTCCGATTCACCCTCGGCGATCTCAAGCACGAGTTCGTCGTGGACCTGCAGCAGCATGCGCGAGGAGAGGCCTTCGGCCTTCAGCGCCCGGTCCACGCCGAGCATCGCCTTTTTGATGATGTCCGCCGCCGAGCCCTGGATCGGCGCGTTCAGTGCCGCCCGTTCCGCCATTTCGCGCAGTTGGCGGTTGTCGTTGGAGAGGTCGGGCAGGTAGCGCCGCCTTCCCTCGATGGTTGAGGTGTAGCCGTCCTTGCGGGCCTGCTCGACGATGCCCCGCAGGTAGTCCCGAACGGCGCCGAACCGCTCGAAGTAATCGCGCATCAGGGTGCGGGCCTCGTCGACGGAAATCGCCAGCTGCTTGGACAGCCCGAAGGAGCTCAGCCCGTATACGAGTCCGTAGGACATGGCCTTGACCTTCGAGCGCATGGCGCTCGTCACTTCCTCGGGCGCCACCCCGAAGATGTGGGATCCGACGAACCGGTGGAGGTCCTCCCCCTCCTGGAAGGCGGAGATCAGCCCCTCATCGCCGGAGAGGTGGGCCATGATGCGCATCTCGATCTGCGAGTAGTCCGCGGTCATGAGGCTCTCGTAGCGTGTCCCGTCGGTTCCGCTTCCGACGACGAACACTTCGCGGATGCGCCGGCCCTCATCGGAACGCACCGGGATGTTCTGCAGGTTCGGGTTGATGGAGGAGAGCCGGCCCGTTGCGGCGACTGTCTGCGCGTAGGTCGTGTGGATCCGGCCGTCATCGGCGACTGACTTGCGCAGTCCCTCGACGGTCTGGCGGAGCTTGGTCGCATCTCGGTAGGCCAGCAGCTGTTCGAGGAACGGGTGGCCTGTCTTGACGATGAGGTCCGTCAGGGCGTCGGCGTCGGTGGAGAACCCGGTCTTGATCTTCTTCGTCTTGGGCAGCCCGAGCTCGTCGAACAGGACCGTCTGCAGCTGTTTGGGCGACCCGAGGTTGATCTCCTTGCCAATGATGCGGAATGCCTCGGCGCCCGTGGAGCTGATGGTCTTGGAGAAGTCATCGAGGAGCCGGTCGAGGCGCTCGACGGAGACGGCGACGCCGGTGAGTTCCATTTCCGCGAGCACCTCGGAGAGTGGGAGCTCGAGCCCTCCAAGGAGCTGGTTGGCGCCGCGCTCCACGAGCTGCCCGGCGAAGTGTTCGCTCAGGCGCAGCGCCGCGAAGGCCCGCACCACCGCGGGGCCCGCTACGTCCTTCTCCCCTAGTTCGAGGGCGAGCTGGCCTGAGGTGTCGCCGGGCCCTGCGCCGAGGGTCAGCCTCAGGTGGTACTGGCTCAGGTCGGCGAGGTCGTAATTGCGGCGGTCGGGCTGGATCAGGTAACCGGAGATCGCCGTGTCGTCGACCTCCCCGGCCAGGCGCAGTCCGCGTGGGGCGAGCAGTTTATACGCCTCTTTGAAGTCGTGAACCACCTTTGGCGCGTCGAGGTCCTCGAGCCAGTGCGCCAGCACCTGCTCGGCTTCGGCGTCGAGCCCCTCAAGGGGCACGAATGCCGCCGCGGTCGACGTCACGATCGCAATCCCGACGACGTCGGCGCCGCCGGTTGTCGCTTCGGTGGCAAGGTGAACCGCGGCAAGCGCCTGGTTCGTCGCCTTGAGCCATGAGGTGAGTTCGGCCGCGTCGGTGAGGACAACGTGGGGCGGCGGGGTAAGTTCGTCGGCCGACTCCTCGGATTCTTCCTCGCCGAAGAGGTCGAAGAGCCGCTTCCTCAGGGTGTTGAACTGCAGCGAGTCGAAGAGGTCCTCGACGGCGAGGCGGTCGGGGTGCTGGGACACCATGGCGTCGAGGTCGACGGGGAGGTCGAGGTCGGTGAGCAGCCGGTTGAGCCGGCGGTTGCGCCGGACGTCGTCGGCATGGGCGCGGAGGGCGTCGCCGACCTTGCCGCCGATTGAGTCGAGGTTCTCGAGGATGCCCTCGAGCCCGCCGTACTGGCGGATCCATTTCGCGGCCGTCTTGGGGCCGACGCCTGGCACGCCGGGGAGGTTGTCGGCGCTCTCCCCCACCAGGGCGGCGAGGTCGGAGTACTGGTGGGGCGGCACGAAGTACTTCTCCTCGATGGCCTTTGCGTCCATCTGCGGAATGTTCGTGACCCCCTGCTTGGGGTAGAGGACAGTCACGCGGTCGTTGACAAGCTGGAAGGCGTCGCGGTCACCGCTGACCACCTGGACGTCCCAGTCGACTCCGGCGGCCCGGGCGGCGAGCGTTGCCAGGATGTCGTCGGCCTCGTACCCGTCCATGGAGATGGTGGGGATCCGCATCGCCTCCATGACCTTGATGATCAGGTCCACCTGGCCGTGGAATTCCTCGGGGGTCTTGGACCGGCCCGCCTTGTACTCGGAATACTCCTCGGTGCGGAACGTCGGGGTATCGAGGTCGAACGCGACGGCAACGTGGGTTGGCTTCTGGTCTTTGATGAGGTTGATCAGCATCGCCGTGAACCCGTAGACGGCGTTGGTGTGCTGACCCGTATCGGTTGAGAAGTTTTCGGCAGGAAGGGCGAAGAACGCCCGGAACGCCATTGAGTGGCCGTCAATGACCAGCAGCCGGTTGCGGGGGCCCTCTGTTCGGGGCGGGGCGGTCAGGGTGGATGCTGGTTTGTTGATTTCACTCACAGGTGCCAGCCTAGTTGCCATGGTCGACAATTTCACTCAGGCCCCCGTGGGCCGCCCCGAGGACAGCCCGTATGCAGCCGAGCTCACCGCAGCCGGTGTTCCACCCGAAATGCATGAGTGGCTGGGCAAGCACGGCATCGGGCGGTTGACCGCGAAGATGGGAATCCGGTTCCTCGAAATGAGCCCCGAGCGCATGGTTGCCACGATGCCGGTCGAAGGAAACGAGCAGGTCGCCGGCATTCTCCACGGCGGGGCGCACCTGGTCCTCGCCGAAACCCTCGGCTCCTTCGCCGCGGGGATCCATGCCGGCCCCGGCCGGCATGCCGTGGGAATCGAGATCAACGCCACACACCACCGCAGCATCGCCGCCGGCGTGGTCACGGGAACCGCCGTCGCGCTTCACCTGGGCAGGACCCTCACCACACACGAAGTCGTGATGACCGACGAGGCCGGGCGCAAGTTGTCAACGGCACGGATCACGAACCTCATCCGCGACTCGCGCTGAGCACCTTTTTCTTGCCGCGCCGCGCAGCCCGTGCCTACGGTTGAGGGACTGAAGGGATCCTCAACAGCGGCGATCAGATGGAGTTACCGTGCAAGCGAAACAAGCAAAAGCCGGTGCCGCCGTTCTCGCACTTTGCGCTTTCCTGCTCCTGGGCTGCGACAACACGGCAGGCGGGGAAGAAGCCCCTCCCGGTGAAACGCAGCAGCAGACCGCGGAGACCGAAAACAAGGACGAGGACAGCGGCGCCTACGATGACAACAGCGGCGTCGACACCGACCAGGACGACGACGCACAGGGAAATGATCAGTAGCTTCGCCGCCCCGGCGGACCTGCCGCCAGGCCCGGGCCGACGCCGTGGCGGTGTGCCGGCGTGAAGGCGGGGCGCGCGGCGCTGCTTCGATCCGCCGCGGTGCGGGGCGCCCTCGCGGGACTCGCCGGCACGTGCGTGATGACGGTCGGTGAAAAACTCGAGCAGGCATTGACCCGTCGGCCCAATTCGTACGTTCCAGGGCGTACCTTACTGATCCTGCTGCGGCGCCCCGTCGGTAAAGGTGCGAAGCCGAAGGGGTGGAACTGGGCGATGCACTGGGCCACCGGAGCAACGCTTGGGGCGCTCCGCGGGGTCTGGGCAGTAACCGGCATCCGAGGCGGCACCGCGAACGCCGCCCACACCGTTGTCCGACTGGCCTTCGACCAGACGCTCGAGAACGCAACGGGCGCCGGAGCCGCGCCGTCGCTCTGGCCTGGTGGGGAGAAGGTTATCGACTACCTCCACAAGGCGGTCTATTCGCTGGCGACGGGAGCCGCCGCAGACCGGTGGATCGCCCCGCGGCTTGTCTCGCGGCAGGGAGTGCGCAGCCGCTGAGGGCTGCGGCACCGCAGTGCACTTCACTGCACTGCACTGCATTGGTGAGCTTGCGTCAGGCGGACCGCCGCCCGCCGTGGAACTGCCTACTTCGGCTGCGAGCCGGGCACCGGCGAGAGCCTGCGGTCCACAGCAGGCAGGGGCACTTCACGCTCCTGAAGCCCGGTCTGGATGAGCTGGCGGAGATCAGCCGGACGGAAGGGTTTCGTCAGGTATTCGTCGGCACCTGCGGCAACCCCCCGCTCCTCGTCGCCTGGATCAGCCCGCGCGGTGAGCATCACGATCAGGGTCTTTGAGAACCGTCGAATACGGCGGGCGACCTCGAAGCCGTCGATGTCGGGCAAGCCGATATCCAGTGTCACAACCGCCGGCCGGATCTGGCGGACCATTTCGACGCCTGCCTGCCCCGCGGGAGCCGTGTGGACACGGAAGCCGTCGCCAGTGAGCACCGCGTGGAGAAGATCACGGACGTCGTCGTCATCCTCGATAACCACGGCATCGCGGATCGGAGCGTCAAAAGGCATGCGGCAATTCTACGTCCTGGCGCTGTGCACCGGCGCATCCGCCCGGCAGGGCCGTTCGGCTCCGGCGCGCCGGGCCGCTGGCAGGCACCTCAACTGGGCCTGCGTGCGCGGCTTGGCTGCACACGGGGCGGCTCCCCGGGCATCTTGGGGTAGTCCGGAGGGAACGGGAGCTCACCCAGACCGGCTTTGACGTCCCGCTCCCACCACGCCAGCAGCGTGTCGATCGTGCCTGCGAACGAGTCCATCGCGGCCCATGGATCGCCCAGTTCCGCCAGGCGCCCGGGCACCGTGGCGATGGTCAGGGTCCGGGGGTCCGCGGATTCCAGCTCCTCCCAGCGCAGCGGGCAGGAGACCGGTGCGTGGGCCAGCGGACGGGGGCTGTACGCGCCGGCCATGGTGCGGTCGCGGTTGGCCTGGTTGTAATCGACGAAGACCTTCTCCCCGCGCTCCTCCTTCCACCAGGCGGTTGTGACCGTTTCCGGCATGCGGCGCTCCAGTTCCCGGGCGGCGGCGATCACCGCGTGCCGGACCTCGAGGAATTCATGGGTCGGTTCAATGGGCGCGAAGACGTGGAGCCCGCGGTTGCCCGAGGTCTTGATGAACGCGGTGAGCCCGGCCTCCCGAAGGAGCGAGCGCAGTTCAAGGGCAGCGGGTACGGCGTCGTCGAAATCGGTGCCGGGCTGGGGGTCGAGGTCGATCCGCAGCTGGTCCGGGTTGTCTGTGTTGCCGGTACGGGAGGGCCACGGGTGGAAGACGATCGTGTTCATCTGCACGGCCCACACCGCCGCTGCCGGTTCGTCAAGGACGAGCTGCGGGTGCGAGCGTCCGCTGGGGTAGACGACGGGAACCGACCGCACGTAGTCGGGTGCGCCCTTCGGCGGGTTCTTTGAGAAGAACTGGTCGCCGTCGATTCCGCCGGAAAACCTCTGCAGTGACAGCGGGCGGTCTCCGTTCGCTGTGAGGAATGCCTCCCCCACATCGACGATGTAGCGGGCGAGGTCCAGCTTGGTCAGGCCCAGGTCGGGCCACAGCACGCGCCCCGGGCTCGAGATGCGGACATCGCGCGCGCCGGAGGGGCCGTCGACGGTGAGGGTGGTTTCTTCGCGGGCCATTTGAACAACCTACTCCGCGCAGCCCGCCACGTCAGCGGCCATGTCTGCGTGCGCGGAATACCGTGTCCGCCGCCGGAAGGGGCTCAGGCCAGCGACAGCGCGAAGGACAGGGCGAACCCGGCTGCGGTGCTGAGCGCCACGGCCGGCCCGCCATGCTCATACGCTTCGGGCATCAGTGTGTCGGCGAGCGAGGCGATCACCGCACCTGCGGCGAAGGCCAGCGGCATGGAGATGGTCTGGGGATCGCTGCCGGAGAGCGGACCGGCGCCGATGACCACGGCAAGGACCAGCAGTGCCGCGCACGCAGACCAAAGCCCGAGGACAGAGCCTGTCGACCTGCCCTGGCTGCGCATCGATGCAGCGCCCACCAGGGATTCCGGCAGATTCGAGACGAAGATCGCGGCAAGCAGGGCAAGCCCGCCCGTGCCCTCGCCGAGTGAGACACCCAGTGCCACGTTCTCGGGAACGCCGTCGAGCGTGACCGCGGCCAGCAGGGCCATCCCTGCGGCACCCCGGGTGGAGGCCGACGACGACCGCTTCTCGGTCGCGGCGGCATCGGTGTCAAGCTTCGGGCTGCCTTCAAACTCGTCGGCCGGGGTTGTGTTGGACCCCGCCTGCGCCCACCGGTCCAGCAGCGCGCTCAGGACCGTGAAGACGATGGCCCCGGCCGCGAGACCGATCGTTGCCAGCAGGATGCCGCCTCGCTCGTAGGCGTCCTCGAAAAGTTCGAAGGCCAGGGCCGTGATGAGCGATCCCGCTGCGAAGGAAAGAAGAATGGCGAGGATCCGTTTCGGCAGTTCGAACCGCACCCCGATCAAGGCACCGATAATCAGCGCGCTTGACGCGAGCATTCCGAAGAGCAGCGACGACACCATGCGCAAGTATAAAAGCAGAAAACGCAGGCACGCCTTCTTTTTTCCTACCCGCCGGGAACCGACTCGGTGGGGACGGCGCCCTCGTCCGGGGCTGCGCCGTCGGTGGGCGCAGGGGCGACGTTTCCCGTGGGCGGCGGGGCGCTCTCCTGCCCAACCTCGTCGGTCGGGGCCTCTTCCTGCTGGGCGGGGTTGTCGCAGCCCAGCAGCAGGAAGGCGCTGACGGCGAACACTGCCGCGCACCGTTTGGGGGTCTTTGCCTTCATGCCGACCACTTCTTCCGCTCTCTTGCATGAGTGCTGACCCGTCAACCGTAACCATGGGGATTGGACCCGGCAAGGAAGCCCGAGGGCTGCGAATACCTTCCGGTACGGCCCCGCGCGGCTTAGCATGCCGGGTGCGCGGTTTCCGGACACAGCAGGCATTATTGAGGCATGCCAACTACCGAGACTCCCGTCACCATCAACGTTGGCGAAGCCGAGGTCTCGGGCGTCTACGCCCGGCCAGCCGCGCCGTCGGGCACCCTCGTGGTTGCCCATGGCGCCGGAGCGGGCATGGAGCATCCGTTCCTGCAGGGCTTCACCCGTGCCCTTAATGACGGCGGCGTAGCAACGCTGCGCTTCAATTTCCCGTACCGCGAAGCAGGCCGGAAGTTTCCCGACAGGCCGCCTGCGGCTATCGCCGCCTGGCGGGCGGCGATGGGCGTTGCAGCCGAGCGCTCCGACGGGGAGCCATTGTGGGCCGGAGGGAAGTCGTTCGGGGGACGCATGGCGTCGATGGCGGTGGCCGAAGGCATGCCTGCGGCAGGACTGGTGTATCTGGGCTATCCGCTGCACCCGCCGGGCAAACCGGAGAAGCTCCGCGACGGGCACCTCTACGGACTGACCCTTCCGATGCTCTTCCTCCAGGGCGCGCGCGACACCTTCGCCACAGCCGACCTCCTTGAGGGGGTCGTCGCCCGGATTGGGCCGTCGGCAGCGCTCGAATGGGTTGAGGGCGGAGATCACTCCTTCGCCGTCGCGGGCGCCAAACGCCTTTCCGACGACGTAGGGGCGTCCCTTGCGGCCCCGGTCGCGGCGTTCCTGAGCGGGCGGCTGATCCAAGGAGGGTGACGGAGCCTCCGACGGGCCGCCGTCCTGCTTGTACAAGTTGATCACCGGCTCGACTGCAGTGACTGAGGATGGCACCCCAAAAGACCGCCGGCAGCATCGCTCTCAGCCCGGGCAGTGAAGTGTGCTTACGACATGGATGAGGAGAAATCAAGGGCCTTTGACGGGCTTTTTCCTGCGTGTTGACTGCGGTCGAGCAAGGGAGCAATATGAATTCAGAATCCTCCCCGAACTTCACGGATTCGAAGTGCGCGCCCACTTCCGCCGCCACAATGAGCCCGCGGAAAGCGCAATAGCAGATTATGTCTGCATGCCGATAACTGACTTATCTCTGTATCCACCACGGGAGCGCCGTTCTCTCCAGGTCGAACAGTTGCCTTGAAAGGATTGTCAGCACTGGATCACAGTCGGCTGGCCGGTGTCACGGTCCGATTGTCCTGATCGCCCCTTGCGGTCCATCCGATGCGCCGTCTCGTTATGCCGACCGGTCCGTTTCCAGCACATTTGATCACCCACTGATTCCTTATCAAACGATCGTCGATGCACGCACTACGAATTGTGGTAGTGCCGACCACATGACGGGGATGTTCGCTGCGCTTGAATTGATTAGGGTTTCTATCTAGAGGTTCAAGGCAGTGCCTTATACGGGAGCGTCTCCCCATGCGAATCAATTAGCGCCCGATACGCCGATTCTCGAACTTCCGTGCGGTCAAAGCGCTCTTTGATTTTTACGGCACCGGACAGGCCAATGCGTCGCGGCCATAAGAGAGATGCCCCACGCGCACCGGCTGTTTGCCGCAGCGGATGCAGTGACTGTCCCTCCGCCTCCCAACCTTGTATCTAGGTCCCCGAATCTGTCGGGGCCAAGGAGCCAATCATGAAAACAGCAGACGGACGCCGACGTCCGCTCAGCACCGCCGCGATGTTGCTGGCGGCCCTGTTCACGACCACCGGCCTCTCAGGCGCAGCGGCCCCGGCCGAAAACCCCTCCCTCACCCGGGTCGAGGTTACGGCCGACCGCTACGTCGCCATGGCTTTCTACCCCGCAACCTTCGGGTGGTGGGCAACGTGGTCTGCCAACGCCGCTGACGCAAAGAACCGCAGCCTTGACCAGTGCAACCTCCTCAAGTCCCAGGGCACGTACAACTGCGTGTCCGCCGGCCCGGCACGCAACGGCTACCTCGCTGTCGCGGTTTCGGAGAAGAACGGTCCCTGGGGGTGGGCTGCATCAACGTCGGCTACCGTTGCCGGCCAAAACGCCCTCTACTACTGCAAGTACTACGGGGGTGGAGATGCCTGCCATGTGATCTTCAACAGGCACTCAAGCGAAAAGTAGGCAATGCAAAAGTAAGACATGGCTGGCCCGACAGGCGGTCGCATCCAGCCTGCCGCACTGTCTGTCGGACCGCTAACGAGGAGCCTCCCCGCCAGGGAGAGGCTCCTCGCGCAGGTAGCTCACCTCCTCGTCATGGTCTTGTGGTGGGCGAGGATCCGGGCCGCCGATAATTCCTTCCCGTAGATCGCGACCTTGCCCACGGCGCCCTCAAAGAAGGAATCGAGGTCCCGGGTTCCGACTCGGAACGGGGCGCTCCCGCGGGTGGGCACGATCACGCTCCCTTGATAATCAAGGTTGCGGGTCTGCCGTCGCACGCCGTCGCGGTAAATTCTGGTGTACCCGTTCGGATAGGCGGCTGACTTCGCATTGGCGTTGATGACCCAGACGTAATGAATCCAGGTGCCGGCGCGGAGGCGGCGAGCAGCGCCATGCCGTCGGCGCCACGTATTGAGGCCGACGAGGACCGCGCCTTCGTCGATGCCGCGTCGGTGTCGAGTCCCCCTGCCTTCGTACTCGCCGGCTGGGGCCGTGCCTGACCCGGCCTGCGCCAACCGGTCGAAAAACGCGCTCAGCACCGCGGAGACGATCGCGCCCGCCGCAAGCCCCATCATTGCAAGCAGGATGCCCCCGCGCTTGAGGCGTCCTCAAACAGCTCAAACGCCCGTACCGTGATCAGTGATCCGGCGGCGAAGGAAAGGAGAGTGGCGAGGATCCGCTTCGGATGCTCGAACCGCACACCGATCAGGGCGCCGATAGTCAGCGCGCGTGACGCGAGGAGCTCCGCGATGAGCATCTGTACGGGCTGATGCTGCCGATGCTCTTCCTCCAGGGCACCCGAGATGCGTTCGCCACTGCAGCTCCTCGAGGCCGTAGTTGCGGATCGGCCCGTCAGTGGTGCTGGAATGGGTCGAGGCGCCGATCACTCCTTCGCCGTGGCGGGGCTCAGACGCGGATCCGACCCCGTGGGTGCGTCCCTTGGAGCCCCCCCAGCCGCGTTCCTAGGCGGCGGGCAAACTCCGGAGGATGAGGCGGCAGGGTACAGCGATGTACCAGTGAACTTCGAGCGTCCTTAGACTGGATCACCGCTGGTTGCAGGATAGGCTACGATGCTGAAACCTCGTAGGTGATTTCATTGTTTCTCGGGCTGACAGGCAAACAATCATGAGACTTGCGTGGGTGCCAGGGGGGATACTGGTCCTAGCGCTGGCCGTATCGGCGTGCTCCGCGCAGCCTAGCCCAACAAGCCCGAGCTCCGGAGCAGGTACAGTCACCTGCACAACGCAGCCGGGGGCCGAGCAGCAGGACATTGATCCCGAGGATTCCGCCGAGAAGCCCTGGCGGCGCGTCGGAGACGCGGAGGTAGAAGTCCACTTTGAGACCGCCGGCCTAGCCCAGCGATATAAGCGATTGGTCGTTGAGGCCGCAGAAATCTGGTCCCGAAGCCCTTGCATCCGCGCGCTGCCCGCCAGCGCGTGTCCTGCCAATGTGAATTGCGTGATCATCAATCAGAAATACGCAGCGGACGACCGAAGCACCGACGGGGAGTTCAGAGATAGTGGCAGGGGCGCGTACCGGAGCGGTGGAACCATCACCCTCTACGTACAACTGTTAGACCGGTCGACCGATCAGGGAGCGTTAGCGACGATCGTGCACGAAATGGGGCATGCCTTTGGGCTCGTCCACCGCACCGAGCGTCGCGACGTCATGCATAAGGCAACTAATGACCGGACCAATCCCGTTCCAGACGAGATTGACTTTGCCAACTTGGCGGTCATATACGGGCTTCAGCAGTAGCGCAACCTTCTCTCGACACATTCTCCACTGCAGCAGCTACACCGCTCAGCATGAAGCCATCTGCGTGGATCCTGAATTGCGGCAGGTATCGAGCGGGATGAAAATTCGTTCGAGCGTCGCCGGAAGCGCAGGCTGACCGTTTTCGATGAGGTGGATCGGCGACCGTTTCGGCCTGAATACCCCAGAAGGCTATTCCCGACAACCCCTGAGCAATCAAGACGCCAACGACCCTGTTACCGCGAGGTGGGGGTTACTAGCATTGTCGGTCACGGAACATACCGCGGGAGAAGCAGCGTCAATGTGCCTCCTGCATGTTAGGGAGCCACCATGAGCAAAAGTGATGACGCGCGCCAAAAATTCTCTCTAGCCGCGGACCTGCAGGACTTGACTTTCGCCGGTTCGGATCCGGACGGGAGGATCATCCTCACATCCGCGACACCGGACCAGGCCCCACATTGGCGTCCCGGTGAACGGCTGAATGAACTCTTCGAGGAAAAGTGTGACCGGTTGAACGCACGCGGGCTCGGCCACGTCCTCGCCGTTGAGTCGGCGGAGATCTCCTTGACCTATGCTGAACTCGACAGCCGAGCCAATCAGCTTGCGCGGTTTCTGGCCGCCAATGGGGCCCGTTCGGGTGACAAGGTTGTTTTGATGTTCGACCGGCCGGTGGATTCGTATGCCGCAATGCTGGCCGTGTTGAAGATTAGAGCAGCGTATGTGCCGGTGGATCCGAGCTTTCCGCAGGACCGCCTGGCCTACATCATCAACGACTCCGACGCTGCAATGGTCCTGACAAGCCCGCATCTTTGTGAGCTTGTTCCTGAGGTCGCCGCACCGGCGGTGTGTGCCCCTGAGTATTTAGATCGGTACAGCCCCTCCAGACTTCCCGCTGAAGACAGCGGCGGCCCTGCCGACGAACTGGCCTATATCATCTACACCTCGGGCTCGACGGGCAAACCAAAGGGCGTCGCGATCGAGCATGCAAGCATCTGCAATTTTGTGCGGGTCGCGTCGAGCGTTTACGGAATCCAGCCCGAAGACCGTGTCTACCAGGGCATGACAATAGCTTTCGACTTCTCGGTCGAGGAGATTTGGGTTCCGTGGATGTCCGGAGCGACGCTCGTGCCCAAACCACCCGGGCCAAGCCTTCTCGGAATGGATCTTGCCGAATTCCTTGTGGCACGGAAGGTAACGGCCTTTTGCTGCGTGCCGACCCTGCTGGCCACCATCGACGTTGACCTGCCGCTGCTTCGCTTCCTTCTTGTCTCCGGGGAGGCCTGCCCGCAGGACCTAATCGTCCGCTGGCATCGCCCGGGCCGGCGCTTCCTCAACGTCTATGGCCCTACAGAAGCTACAGTCACCGCCACCTGGACAATCGCTGACCCAGATCGCGCCGTCACATTAGGCGTGCCGCTTCCGACCTATTCCGTTGTGATTCTCGACCCCGACAGGGACGCCGCACTTCCGCCTGGAACGATGGGAGAAATTGGCCTGGCAGGCATAGGACTCGCCAGGGGCTACGTCAACCGGCCGGACCTCACCGAACGCGCTTTTATCCCGGACTTCATCGGGATTTCCAACAATCCCTCAGGCCGGATTTACCGCACGGGTGACCTCGGATCGGTGAACGAAGCGGGCAATGTTGAATACTTTGGGCGCATAGACACGCAGGTGAAGATCCGCGGTTATCGGATCGAACTTACGGAGATTGAATCCGTCCTGCTTCAGATTCCGGGCATCGCCCAAGCAGTGGTCAGCACCTACGAAGCCACGCCCGGATTAATTGAACTCGTGGCGTACTACACGCTGCGCCACGACTGGGACATCCTGGATCAAAATGCCATTCGGAACCACCTCCGGGACCACCTACCGGCCTACATGGTGCCGGCGTATCTCGAGCAGCTCACCGAAATTCCGATGCTGGTCAGCGACAAGGCCGACCGAAAGCGGCTGCCTGCTCCGAAAAGCAGGCATAGCGCGGGCTTGGATACGGATTACGTAGCGCCGGCGACACCTATGGAGAAGAAGTTGGCGTCCGCACTCGTTGAGATCCTGCATCAGGACCGTGTTTCGATAAACGCGCACTTCTTCAACGATCTGGGTGCCAACTCCTTGCTGATGGCAAAATTCTCCGCTCTCCTGCGCCGGCATCCGCAACTTCCGACCGTGTCGATGCGCGAGATGTACCTGAATCCCACCGTTGCCCAACTAGCCGCAATTATGGACGTCGAACCCATCGAGGACCCGTGCACCGAGCCAGAGGAGGCCATTCACGTCGCCAGCAGCCGCCAGTTTTTGCTTTGCGGGGCGCTGCAGGCCCTGGTGTTTCTTGTCTACGTGGCCGGCGGCGGGTTCCTAATCTACGCCGCACTCCAATGGACTGAAAATGGCACGAGTGAGCTGGGAATCCTGGGAAGGTCATCGATATTCGCGGTGGGTTCCTTTGTTGCCCTTGCCGTTGTGCCCATCGGCCTGAAGTGGTTGATCATCGGGCGCTGGACAGTCCGGGAGATCCCGGTCTGGAGTCTGGCCTATGTGCGGTTCTGGATTGTCAAGACCCTCATTAATGTCAATCCGCTGCGCCTTTTCGTCGGGACACCGGTTTACCCGTTGTACCTCCGCGCGCTCGGTGCCAAGGTCGGGCGCCGGGTGTCGATTTTCTCCACGGCCGTCCCGGTATGCGCGGATCTGCTGACCATCGGCGATGACACAGTAATCCGCAAGGACTCCACCTTCGCGGGCTATCGCGCTCATCGCGGACTAATCCAAACGGGCCGGATCACCATAGGTAGCAACGCTCTCATTAGCGAACACACGGTGCTGGAGATCGACACGTCAATGGGAAACGATGCCCAGCTCGGACATGCGTCAGCGCTGCAACGCTATCAGTCGGTCCCAGCGGGCCAAAGCTGGCATGGTTCCCCGGCGGAACGGACCAGCACTGACTACAGGGTCGTCGAAGGGGCTGACTGCGGCACCCGGCGGAGAGTGACCTACAGCTTCTGGGTGCTCGTCAATCGGGTGCTGGTGGTCGGCCCTGGCGGACTCGCCTTGATCGGGTTGATCCTGCCCAGCGTTCAGGCATCGGAAGATTCCACTCCTAATGGGTCGTGGTTCTATTTGGACCTGCTGGCCTTGTCCTTCGTGCTCCTCTTCGGCGGGATCATCACCGGCCTATTGGCCGTGACCATCATTCCCCGTGTGCTCAGCCGCTTCCTGACTCCCGGACGCACCTACCCCCTGTACGGGATCCGCTACGCGGTTCAAAGGAGCATCGTAGGACTCACGAACATCAAGATGTTCATGCAACTCACAGGCGACAGTTCGCTCATTGTCCCCTACCTGAAGCTCTTGGGATATCAGCAGCCCGGCCTGGTGCAGACCGGATCCAACTTCGGTGTCGAGCTCAAGCATGACAGCCCGTTCTTGACGACCGTCGGGTCCGGCACCATGGTCTCCGACGGCCTGTCCATCATGAACGCCGATTATTCGAGCACTTCCTTCCGCGTCGCTCCCACGACCATCGGGGCCCGTAGCTTCTTTGGTAACAATATCGCCTACCCCGCCGGTGCCAGGATGGGCGACAACTGCCTCTACGGGACCAAGACACTGGTTCCCACGGACGGCCCTGTCCGGAAGGATGTCGGCATACTCGGGTCTCCACCGTTCGAAATTCCCCGAACCGTGCTCCGGGACACTTCCTTTGATGCACTCAAGACGAGGAAGGAGCTCCGTCGGCGGCTGTACGCCAAAAATGGGCACAACGCCGTCACCCTCGCCCTGTTCCTCCTCACGCGGTGGCTCAACCTTTTCGTGGCGCTCCTCATTGGGGCATTGGCCTTGATCTTTGTTGACACACCCTTCGGCCCGCTGGCCTTCATGGTGGCCGTGCTCACCATGCTCATATGGAGCCTCGTGTTTTCAATCGCCGTCGAACGGGCCACCCTGGCCTTCAAACCGCTTACTCCACTGTTCTGCTCCATATACGACCCGCAGTTTTGGAGCCATGAGCGGTACTGGAAACTGTGTGTGAGGGGCCTCATCCAAATGTTCAACGGAACCCCCTACAAGCCCCTTATTTGGCGCCTGCTCGGAGCCAACATCGGCAAACGCGTCTTCGATGACGGAATTGACATGCCGGAAAGAAGCGGCTTGGTCACCATTGGGGACGACTGCACCTTGAACGCCCAAAGCTGCATCCAATGTCATTCGATGGAAGACGGAGCGTTCAAGCTTGATGCCGTCAATGTCGGCGACAAGTGCACCATTGGCGTCGGGGGCTTTGTGCATTACAGCGTCACCATGGGAACCGCCTCCTCCGTGCAGGCTGACTCCTTCCTCATGAAGGGTGCGGAGATCCCTCCCAACGGAGTATTCGGCGGGAACCCGGCCCGGGATGTCCCCCGTCGAAAGGTCCGCCCTTCACCGACTGGTGCTCATGCGTCGAGCTAGAATTCTGGACGATTGGATCACAGCGCCCACCTTTGTCGGAGAAGAGTGAGGCATCGTCCTGAAGTTCGCGCAGCCTTCGGGGATGAGGCAGCAGAACCGGATTCGCCCGGATCCGGCAGTTGTGGCGTGCTGCCTGAGAAAACCGGCGATCGCTTCTGCCGTAACCGGCCCCTGCGGGCATGCAGGTAGTGTCCGCCGTCTCACTCGACAACCGAGTGGCGCTCTTCGTCATCGACGCCCCGTCGTCGATCAGTGCCGGGTTGGCGTCGTCGTTCCAACTGGTCATCTTGCGGATGCGGCTTCGCTCGCCGTCGGTGGAAGCAGTGCCTTCCGGGTCGGCAAGGCCTCCTGCTGCCGCCTACCGGACGTGAGCCAAAACCGCAAGCATCCGCTCCAGTGAGAAGGCCCCTCCACCCTGGGTAGTTTCCGCGGTGCCACGCCCGTCAGGGGCCGTGGCCGGTCCTCCAGGGAAGGAGCGTCTCCTGGGCAGCTCCGTCCGCGGGGAACCACCGGGTCTCGACTCCGTTCGACGGTTCCGCTGAAGCTGTGGTGCCCGAAGTGGGACTCGAACCGGACTCCAGGCCCTGGGAAGCCGCCGATTCCGTTGAAACATCCGCAATCCGGCCCGAACCGGCGCCGGTCCGAGTGAGTCCGAAGGCCAAAGTGTGGACACTGCCCACACCCCCACTTCTCCCTACGAGAGGGTCTCATCCCCATGGGCCGCACGCCGCATAGACAGGGTGCGGCGCTTGATCGTGATACTGAGGATCGAACTCCACTGTAATGAGGTGCTGCCCCGCGCTCGTTGCCAAGGGTGGGGCACGTCGACGGTTGGTGAGAAGCCCGAGCCTCAGGGGGCGCGGGCTTCTCATCTCTGGCGTGCTGGGCCCCTGCGTTCAGGGTTTGGCGTAGTCGGCGAATCCCTGCCAATCAATGACCACACATGGTTCGTCTCCCAGTACCCACGCGTCGTGTCCGGGGGCCATGGTGGCGAAGTCACCCGGCCCGTACTCCATCTCTTCGCCGTCGTCCATTACGACCTTCATTCGGCCGGACACGAAATACCCCATGTGGGCGGCCTGACAGCTTTCAGTCTTGGCGATCGGTTTAACGTGCTCGGACCAGCGCCATCCTGGATTGAATGTGGCGCGGCCCACCGCGCCCTGGTCCAGGTTGACAAGCTGAAGCTGGCCCGTGCCGCCCTCGAAGGGACGCGTCTCCTCGGGCGAATCGAGGCTCTTTCGAACTAGCCCTGGCATCTTGACCTCCTGTGGGTGGTACTGCTTGCTGTTGCGGGTGAGGCTCGGGCGACTGTCTTATGGTGGGGTTCACCTCCTCGGATGCGAGTTGGTTTCAGCTGACGATGTCCGCAGCCGGAGGGCCACCAGCGCACTGACTACAGTCGTCAGGTCTAGACTTCATCACCCTCTTTTGTCTAGAGCACATGGTCCCTACATCAGTCAATCTTGGGTTTGCACGCCATACTTTCCCGCACCCATAAGTCGTCATACCCTCTGAGCCCTAGAGTCCTCCGAGTCGTTATCCGCAGGGCTGCTTGGAACATGCGGCGGGGAATGCTTCCCCTGTGCACGATGGCAACAACCCACTGACATCCACGCTTAGAGGAGTGCATCGCGCTCCCCTAAGCAATCATTCTGCGCGCTTCAAGAGCAAGCCTGCAGTGCGCAGTGACGCCCGCCCTCATTAGACGGGCTCGTCGCCGCCAATGCGCAACTAACGGTACAAGGTTGCCCGGCTGGCGCCGATGATTTTCCCGATGCCAGCCGGCGTGAGCCCTTGGGCTTTAAGGTCTCGGGCGCGCTTGACCTTCGCGTGATCGGTGGTGACTTCCCGCCTGCCGGCCTCCGCCCGTGTTCCGCGGCCGCAGGCATCCCCGCCCTAGTCCGCTCGGCGAGCTGGTCGCGCTCGAGTTGGGCGAACGCGGACATCACGGTGAGCACGGCTCTTCCCATCGAACCTGGCGGGGTGGGCCGCGGCGCACGAGGAATATGACAGTGTCGGAGGGTCGGGCCGCGGATCCTACGTGACCGCCTTCTGTGGCTTTGTAGCCTCCCGCGAGCGAACCGAAGGTCGCCACGACCTAAGTCCGCTCGAGGTGATGGTGCTCATAAGTCGTCAACTCTCGGTGACGGCTTCGCCTGAGCTGGTCGGCGATGAGGATGACCAGGTGAAGTCAGGCACCTACACCACCACTCCCCCATGAAGTAGCAAGGAAGCTCAAGCCGAGCTTCGCGAGAGAAGGAGGCACCCGCCCAAGAAGGACTCCACCCCGGCCACCAGATCCGGCAACCGAACCGCACGAATTGCGGCGGTTCGTGGAGAGGTGGCCTGCACGTCTGACGGTTGGAGCTCAGGATGGTGTTGCCACTCTTTGCCAATGACCGCCTTTTCCGATGACCTTCTCGTCCTTGCCGAGGACGCATTGACCACGCCATTTTTTCCGTAGCTGACGGCGGGGACCTTATTCCCTTTGTCATGCCTGAGACCTTGGGTGAAGCGTCTTCGTGAAGTAGGCAAGCTGAAAATAACGCGTCGGTAACGCCATAAGTGCTCGAATGGATACGGCCTCGGGCGCTGTTTCCGCTGGGCCCACCAGGGGACGCCATAAGCCTTCTACATGTCGGTGCCGCTCACGAAACTTCGGCGATCACCTTTCGAGAACGGGTAGAATACGCCATAATAACCGCCTCAGGGAGAAAGTCGTGGAGGAACAAGAAGCTCGTCAGAAACTGATCGCAAACATCGAGCGGCGACAGTCAGCTGTCAGGCTGTTCCTGCGTCATGAACGACCCCGCCGGAACAGGCTGGTCATGACAAGCGTCCTTGGTAGCGCGCTGGCTGCGGGTCTCACAGCAGGCCCCGCCCTTGGCGGCACGAAGTTCGCCGCGGGGGTTCAGGAAGCACTCACGCTGGAACAAAGCTCCATAGTTTGGCAAGTGCTCTGCCTGGCAGCGATGCTGATGTCCGTCGCCGCTGCCGTATCGACCAGTTTGAGTAACTCGCATGCAGTGGCCGCAAAGGTCACTGCAGCAGAGGTATGCAATGCTCAACTTGATGGTCTGAAAGCGGCGCTGGACCTCGGACGCATGCCCTTGGAAGATGCGATCGAGCTCTATCAGCAATACACGATTCAGGTAGCGTTCGTGGACGATGCGGAAGATAAGGCGAATTCCCCACGGTGACGATTTGTGGGCCCAAACGGGGAGTCGAGGATATGGGTGGCTCCAAATCTGAATTGTTCTATTTTGGTGGATGCCTTGCCTGCCAGGACCCATTATCTGAACCAGATCACGACGCAAGCTGCCGCGTCCCTGCGGGAGTTCCTCGACGAGCGCGCCCTGGCTTTGGACCGCCTTCGGGATTCGATCGCAGCCGACGGGAGGGATCCACACGAGATCTTGGACGGGACGGTGGGAAGCCTAATCCCCTTGTGGCGGTGGATCCTCTCTCATCTCGCCGGGCCACGGGCACCGGGAGCGACCGACCCGGCGTCGGTGCCGCCGGAAGCCTGGCCGTCGTGGGAGCGGTACACCAGGGAGGAAGAATGCATCCTGACCTTCGAATCCCTGGCCCTGCTGGACGGTCTGGTGTCATACCTCCCCGCCACCTCGGGTTGGAGTACCGAGCAGCTTCAGGACTGGGTCACCGGCTACCCTGAGGCCAAACTCAACGACTAATTATCTGAACCTGCCCCGAGCCCGGACCGGAGTTGCGCTCGAGGAATCCCTTGTCGAACGCCGGGCGGCATTGCGCGCCTCCAGAGGCCGGACCCGCGTTGCATAGGCGTTCTGACTCCACCTCCAACGGATCGAATGGCCTACTTTACCGAGGTGCCCGGACCGCCGGCATCAGAACGCACATCAAGACCGCGGTAGTGCGGCTTGGTAATCGGCGGCCGCTTCATCGCGGCCAGTCGCTTCACCGCCGAGGAGGTCTCACGCCCCATCTCCTGAGGAGCCGGGGCGGTCCCCACTGGTCGTCCCTGTCGCGTATCGGTACTAGGTAGCCGGTCGTATCATCGCGTGGTTATATTGCCCCATGTCTTCCCGACTTTCGACCGCGGTATGGCCAGCCGTTCACAACGAACGCCGGATCCTCATTAGAGAACTTGAGTCGCTCACCCCAGAGCAATGGGCCCGGCCCTCGCTCTGCCCCGGCTGGGACATTCACGACGTTGTAGCTCATCTCGTGGATTCGGCGAAGACAACTCGTGTCAGCTTTCTGCGTCGACTGATCGCCGCGAAATTCGATTTCGACAAAGACAACGCAACCGGCATCATCAGGGAACGTGCCGCGACCCCGGAAGCGACCCTGACTGAGTTCCGCCGCATACGCGATGCGACCAAGACGCCGCCTGCTGCTCCAGCAACTCGACTCGTCGAAGTAATCGTCCATGGAGAGGACATTCGACGTCCCCTTGGGCTTTGGCGCTCCTACCCGGGTGAGTCAATCGACGCGGCCTTGCGTTATCAACTCAAAACCGCCATCTCTATGGGCGGCGGCAAGGAACGCGCAGCTGGATTTCGCCTGCAAGCTTCCGATTCAAGGTTTGAGCACGGTTCTGGATCAGAGGTCAAAGGAACCTCGTTGGCACTTCTCATGGCCATCTCGGGTCGCCCCGTCGATAAGGAAGATTTCTCAGGTGAAGGTGCCGCAACATTCGTACGAAAGCTAGAACAAGCGTCTCAATGAGCGGCCTCGTCCCGCACTGCCTTCCATCAGGAGCCCGAGCACGACAGATGCCCCCAACTTCCCCGCCCTCGACATCGCACTGTCGGCGCAGATCATTGCCGACAGCAACAGCTGATGGCTGTGCGTCCAAATGCCAGGCTCTGCCGAGGCATCGGGCACAGGTAAATCCGTAAAAGTCGAAGGCACAGTCAATGGCCAAGACTACGTGGCCTCCATGTTGCCCGTTGGCGGTGGCAGCCAGATGATGCCCATCCGGGCGGCTTTGCGGAAAACCCTCGGCAAAGGACTCGCAGACGTGCGAAAGTGCACCTGTGCCCGCACACCACCTGAGCAGTCTCCTGCATCCGGTTGAGGATCCTCCTGCGGGAATGTGCCGGTGCGGTGCCGGGGTCGGGTTTCACCGGGTCGGGGAGGCGCCCTGCTGACGGAGCCATTCCAAGGCCCGGCGTCGGCTGCGGAAATACGCGACGGGAAAGGGCGGGGTGTGCACCCGGCGGAAAAACTCGGCCAGGAGGTCCTCGACGGCGGAGGATCCCAGGAGCGCAACCCTCAGCGGTGCGTGGTCACCGGCGAAGGCGGCGAGGGACCGCACGCTCACGGACATGATGCCGTTGAGATCGATCAGTATCGGGCGGGGGTCGCCCGCGGCCAGCAAATTGACCCGGGCGATGAGGCTTACGGCGTCGTTCTCCTCGATCCGGATCCCCCGGTCCCAGCGCACCCGCAGCACGCCGTCGCGCCCCTCGGTGAGTGTCCACCGGTGGACACGGTCTTGGGCGGGCTGCCCGGACGCCGGGCTCATGTCCGGCCCGCCTGCGGCCTGGCGGGCGCGTTCGCGCCGTGCCGGGCGCGGCCGCTGAACAAATTGATGCTGCACATAGGCACTTCCGGAGGATTGGACGGGCTCCCCGGAACTCATTGTTCCCCGTGGAGAACTCAAATGGCGAACGAATATTCACCTGATGTGCGGTGGCCGGCGGGGAAGGGGCCGCCCGCCGTCCCTGCTGGACGAAGGGCTGAGCGGCAAGGCCGGCAGCCCTGATGTGTGCTGACAACTCCCACGGTGTTGGACATCCTGGAGTAGGCGTCAGCCATGGTCGCGGCCCCGCCCTCATGGCGGCTGGCGGTGAAGGGCACCCCTTCACTGATCAGGGCATTCGTGACCTCGAAACTGCCGCTGCCGACAACGCCGAAGACTCGTACGACGACCAGCCTCGCTAGGGTCTACCCACTCGTGTGGAGACCCATATGTTCCCGCTTACGAGGACTCGACAAGTGCGAAAACACGGGCCGGACTGCCTGTTCCACCCACGATGGGCAATGGGGCGACGACGAGAGTCGCTCCAAGCACGGGCAGCTGATCGACGTTTCGAAGCGAGGTGACTCCATACTTATCAGAGCCGAGCAGATAGAAGTGAACCGGGAACATGGGATCGAACATCCCAGCCTGCCCAGCGTCGACGCCGACGGTCTCCACCCCAAAACCGCTGACGTTGCTGTTACCCGCTATCCAGCGCGCGCCCGCCGCCGAAACCCCGGGCGTGTGAGGTCCGGTCTCATCGGCGTTGATGAAATCGGTGGAGTTGGCGCCGCGGGCGGACCACCCGGTCCGGAAAATGATCCAGCAGTGAGGAGGAAAGGGCCCATGCTCCTGCTGCCACTGCTCAAGATGCTCAGGTTCCAGCAGGAAGTCCGGATTGAGTTCCACATCCTCGGACTTGTCGATCACGACCAGAGGCCCGACCAGACGAGAAGGTTCAATCTGATCCACCGACTTGCCGTCCCGGCCGGAAATCCAGTGCACCGGTGCATCCACATGGGTACCGGCATGCTCCCCTACGGTTACGTCGTTCCATGCCCACGCAGGCCCGCGGTCATCGAAACTGCTCACAGGTGAAAGGCCCAAACCGACGGTATTAGCGAATGGTTCAGGCAGGTTCAGTATCGGGGTGTCCTTACTCAGCGGAGTGGTCAGGTCCACGACCTTCACCGAACCGTCTCCGAGCGCCGCAGCCAGCCCTTTCAATAAAGACATCGTTCTCCCCTTCAGTGTGCTGCGCAGAACAAGCAGCTGTTCATGGAATCCGGTCACCACACCCCAGGGAGAGGCCGAGCATCCCCCGCTCTGGGAATCACACGTTCTTTGTGGCCGGCGGTCAGCTCCAATCCGTCCGGCGTGGCTTGAGTCTAACCACCCCGCAACCGATTTGTATCGCAGAGTTTCCGACCGTAACAAGAGCATCATATTCTCATGAATGCCGCGGGCTACCCCATCGCCCCTGCCGCCTGAGGACACGATCGACTTCGTCGGCCAGCCCGATCAGCCGCGTGAAGTGGTGTCCTAACATTGGCGCCGCTCCGAATCCGGACTCAGCTGCGACGTCCTTGATTGAAAGGCGCGCGTTCTTCAGAAGTTCCTGCACGCGTGCGACTCGTTGGCGTGTGAGCCATGAATGTGGTGTGCGTCCGACTTCGGCCATGAATAGACGTGTGAGGGTCCGTTGGGCTACGCAAGCAACGCGGGCCATGGCGGCAACCGTGATGGTGTGCGTAATATTCTCAGTTATCCAGCCAGGCATGGGCTGCAGGCTTTGTCCGGATCGGGCGACCGCGGGCCTTTCGATGAACTGTTTCTGGCCACCATCCCGGCCCATGCGGCAGACCCCAATGACTCGAAAACCAGAGGAGAAAACCATGCAAGCAAGAGATGTTCTGAACCAGGAGCAAATCCAAGCAAATCTGCTCCAGTTGCCAGAATGGCGCTACGGTTTGGGTGCTTTGCGGACCGCATTTAGATGTAAATCATCCGCCACTGCCTTGGATTTGCTTTCCACCATTGGTGGGCTGGCAGAGGAATCCAACCACCACCCTGATGTGGACTGGCGGTATGACACACTGTTCATCACGCTCACTTCGCACGATGCCGGAGACAGGGTGACGGCGCGTGACGTGACGTTGGCCCGCGCGATATCGAAGCAGGCCCAAGCCACTGGCGTCACGCCTCTCCCGGAACTCCTGCGCACAGTGGAGATAGCCATCGATACCGATGCCCCGGAAGCCATTTCGAAAGTCTGGCAAACTGCACTGGGCTACAAGATGCGGGGAGACGGAAGCCTGACCGATCCCTATGGCAGGGGTCCGGCCATCTGGTTTCAGGAGTCCCAGAGTCCCAGCGTGAATCGTCTTCACCTGGACGTCACGGTCCCCTTCAGCGAAAGCGCCTCGACTCTGAACGCTCTGGTTAGCGTTGGTGCAACACTCGATGATGAACACGCGCCCATGTGGGTAGTGGCCACTGACGCCCAAGGCAACCGGCTGTGCATCAGTACTGAGGCCGGCCGCGGCGACTAGCGCGGCGCTCTGCCCCTAGGAGGGACCCGTGGCCGGCTATCAACGGGGGTCTCGTCAGGATGTAAGCGGCCGTTCGACCTTCGCGCTGGTCGGGCCCTCTCCCCATACCTTGTGTACGAAGCAGACGGCTCGAGAATAGTCCTTGGAAGCGACACAATCGCAAAGCGACATCGAAGGAAACTGAGCCACCTCTACACACAGCTTCCGAACGAGATCGATGACGCATTCCTGCGACGCTCGTACACGATCTGCGGCTTCATGATTTTCCCCGTCGCGCAGGGCAGCCTCAACCAGACTCGAGGCAAACATCCGCGGATCCAGGCCCGATGGAACCTGACCCTCGAAGCGATCCGACGCTTCTACGACGGTGGCACGAGCCCTTGACCGAGACCATCGATCGCTATGACGACTTCTTCGCGCTCTTCGGCTCCTTCGACGGATACACCGACCATTTCCAACTCGGCGACTTCGTGGACGCCAGTGGTGCCGTACGCTTCTTACTCTCCTTCGACAACTTCAAGTCGCCGGCGCTGCCCCTGACCTCTCGACTGGTGATACTTAGGCCAGGGCAAATCGTTGCCCCGTCCTGAACCATCGATGGTTATGGCTGCAGCGTCATCAAAGACGACGTTCATGTTGATGACGCCGGAGCACAACCATGTGAATCCCTTCATGCCCGAGCCAATCCCCCGGTATGTCTGACGAGCATCTGGTGCGGCTGTTGGATGAAGCGAAAGCACTCAGCTTGGCCGATGAGGCCGCGGACGACCCGTCACCGAGACAGAACCTGCTGTGACGGACCATCCGGATTCATCCCGACACCGAACCTCACCTAAGCGAACCCAGGGACAGTCCACAGGTTCGATTGATGAGACTCGACGGGGAGGCCGCCATCAGTACTCTCACGGACACGCGCATACGGTGGCTGGACAGTTGCCGTGGGGTTGCCATCCTGCTGGTCGTCGTGCTGCATGCGGGCGAGGCCCTCCGAATAACCGTCGGCCCGACTCCGGGCGTCGACCAATTCAACCTCTTCCTCGAGCCGTTCCGCATGCCCGTGCTCACGTTCCTGTCCGGGACCCTGCTGCCACAGTCGATGGCCAAGACCGGGAGGAAGTACTTCGTCGGCAAGGTCTCCAAGGTGGCCTGGCCGTATTTTCTCTGGTCGCTGATCATTCTCGCTGCAAGCGGCGATCTCAGCCCGACGGCGGTGACCCGGGTCTTCCACCATTCGCCGACCTACCTCTGGTACCTCTGGTTCATCCTCGTTTTTTACGCCCTTGCCTATCCGCTGCGGCGCGTCCCGCCGCTGCTCATCGCCGGCACCGCAGTGGGCGTGTCGTTCATCCTCACCGACGGCAGCCGCCCGGAGGCCATGGCCTTTCTCTCAGCGTTTTTCTTCTTCGGGGCCTGGTGCGCCCAGCACTGGCGGGAGATCGCGGGAATCATCGGGAAGCCGTGGGTCCTTACTGTCGCCGGTGCGTGCGCGGTGAGTGTTGGTGTATTGAGCGTGGCGGGTTGGGAGGTGCTGTACCAGGGGGAGTTCGTATGGGGCGCGGCGGGGGCGCTCGTGATCGTGTGCTGGTTCTTCCCCCGGCTCCCCGCCGGACGGGTGACCGCCGCGCTCGAATTCGTCGGACGCTACTCGATCGTGTTCTACGTCGCCCATCTCGGACCGATCATGATCACCCTCGCCTTGGCCGACGCGATCGGTTCTGCCGGGGCATGGTACGTTCTGCCGCTGTTGCTGCTGGTTGGCATCGGCGTCCCGCTCGGGCTCGCCTGGGTCTACTCAACCCGCGAGCACGTCTCAGTGACTCTGTTGTTCGAGCTGCCCGCGCTGCAGCGACGCCATGGCACACGAACAAGCGATGGACAACGAGCAAGGAGCCTTTGAGTAAGTGCAGGCGCCCCCGAGTCAGCGGCGTGATGGATACCGTTTGCAGTTCACAGGTCCCGGATCGCGAAGGCCATGGCGAAAGCCTCGGGCGGAAGCTAGAGTTGGGAACCGGTCCGGTATCACTTCGATGGACCGCAGAAGAGAGCGGAGGTGTTTTTTGATGACTGTCATTGCCGTGCGCCCCCGGCGCCTTGAAACCATCAAAACAACCGCCCCCGTCTCCAGCTTCCGTACCGCATAGGGCACCGCCCGCGGAACGCCACAACACCTTGGGCCTTTGCCCGGAAGTGGCCGGTGCCAGGGGACTTTTCCCGAGGTATCACAGTGAAAAATTCTTCAGGCCACGGCCCAGACAGTCTTGCTGCATCCACATCAATTCGCACCGGCCCAACCCTTTACGGCTACAACGCCGTCGTCGCACGCCACTTCGACGAAAACCCGCCACCTGTTTATAGCGCGGACACTCCCTGCGAGCCTGGCCGCGTGGTGCGGGTTGACCGCAGCCTGGTCCTGGTGGCCGTGGGCATGGAGCTCCTGCACCTTCCCTACCCGCTTGATGCCGGCGTGCCGGTTACGGGCGACTGGGTTTGGATAGGACCCAACCGCGCGGGTGATCGCCAGATTCTCGGCGTGCTGCCCCGGCGTTCGGAGCTCAGCCGGAAGCGCGCCTTCGAGGACTCCTCCGCCGCCCAGGTCCTGGCTGCCAACATAGACGTGATCGGCGTGGTGGTTCCGGTTGACCGGCCGCTCACGCACAACCGTCTCGAACGGACGCTCGTCGCCGCCTGGGATTCAGGCGCCGTTCCCCTGGTGATCGTCACCAAAGCGGACCTGGCGCACGTGACGGATGACGTCGTCGGGCAGGTCATCCTGCAGGCGGCAGGTGTTGACGTGGTCACCACCTCCGCGGAGAACGGGGACGGGATCGAGGACCTGTTGGCACATCTGCCCCCGCGCAGCACGCTTGTCCTCCTGGGGCCCTCCGGCGCAGGCAAATCCACGCTGATCAACGCCCTGGTTGGCCACCAGGTGCAGCACACAGGCGAAGTCCGCTCCGGGGACTTCAGGGGCAAGCACACCACCACCTCCCGGGAGCTTGTGCCGCTGGCGGACGGCACTGTGCTCATGGACACTCCCGGCGTGCGCGGGTTCGGGCTTTTCGACGCCGAGGACGGGATGGAGCAGATGTTCGGGGACGTGGAGGAACTCGCCAGAGCCTGCCGGTTTTCCGACTGCGCCCATCACCAGGAACCCGGCTGCGCCGTGCAGGCGGCCCTGGCTGACGGCACACTCGAGGACCGCCGCTGGAACAACTATCTGAAACTCCAACGCGAATTGGCCGCGCTGGCCCGCCGCAAGGATGCCGCGGCCAGCCGGGCGTACCAGCGTGAGTGGCACCAAAAAGTGGCCGGAGGAGGGAAATCCCAGCGTTCTGCAGAGCGCGCCAGATCAGAGCGGGAGGAGGAGCAGCGGTCAAAGCGGAAGCGGCGCTGAGCCACTGAAGGGAGCCAGGACCTACATGGAATTCTCGTTTCCGGGCCGGCCGGAAAGAGTGTCTCGGTGGACGAACGGCATAAGCGAAATCCCCAAATACGCTCCGGCGCTCCCGCGTACACTCCTCTGGGCTCGAACCCTCGGCAAAGCCCTGCCTCGTAACCCGGGGGTCCCCGCTCATTTCAAACCCCGGAAGTCACCAACCTCATGGCCGGGTACAGCTAGGCCGAGGGAGCGGTAAGGCCTTCACCCTCTGCCACGGCCGAGACCCATACCGGGTCGTCTCCCGCCACGCTGCGGCCGGCACGGAAGGGCCCAAGGTGCTTGCGCGATCGGCGCCGCGGCGATGCCGGGGAGCGGTCCTTGCCGGCAGGTCAGTCGAGGATGGCGGTGGCTTCGACCTCGACGAGAACATCGGGTTCGAAGAGGGATTCGACTCCTATCAATGATGCGGGAGGCATCGGCAACGGCAGTGCGAGTTCCTCTGCGACGGAGTCGACGCCCGCCATCAAGGCATCGATTTTTTCCGGGGCCCAGCCCGTCACGTAGAAGGTGAGGCGTACAACGTCATTGAAGGTGGCGCCGGTGCTGGTCAGGCCTTGGTGGACGTTGCGGAGGGCAGAGGCGACCTGTCCGGCGAGGTCGCCTGGTGCCTGCGGTGCTCCGTCCTGGTTCGTGGCAACCTGCCCAGCGATGTACACGTGGCGGGTGCCGGCCGCAACGGCGACGTGGTGGTAAGGGGTCGACGGCATCATGCCCTGGGGGGACGACAGGCGAACGCTCACAGGAATCTCCTTAAGCTAGTGGTTGGTATCCTGAAGGTACTTGGTATGTTTTGGACACTTCAACGAGACTAGGTCTCATGCCGGATACTGATGCCCAAACCACGGAGCGCTTCGAGCTGAGTGCGCCGCATCGGGAGCTCCTCGATCAGGTGCTCGATAAGTGGTCGCTGCAGGTGCTGGGAGAGTTGTGTGAGCGGCCCTCCCGCTTCAATGAATTGCGCCGGGCCATTCCGGCGGTCACGCAGAAATCATTGACCGGCACCCTGCGCCGGCTTGAACGCAATGGCGTCGTCGAACGCGTCGTTCTCGACGCCCGGCCTGTAGCGGTGGAGTACCGCATCACGGCGTTGGGCAAGACCCTTCGAGCGCCGGTTGATACGATCCTGGAATGGGCGGCGGTTCATCTGCCCGGCATTGAGGCAGCGCGCAGCCGCTACGACGCGGGTGTCCTATGGCCGGTGACAGGGGAAGGACCTGGTCAACCGTGAAGCAATTGTGGGAACCGCTGCCGGTACGGCCCAGTCCGAGCCCCAGGGTGTTGACACTGTCCGCACCGCTCCTCAGCTCAGCGCATGATGCTCAGCGCTTCTGCTCGCTTTCAGAATTGAACTGGTGCCAGCGCCCTTCGGAAATGATTTCCACAATGCCATCCACGACAGAGATCGCCGTTTGGTCATCGATCGCATAAGCGGGTCCACGAATATCCATAGCCCACCGACGCGCGCTCTCGGACGTGTTCGCGGACCACCCCGGATAGTCCAGGTGAGGGAAGATCGAAAACTCCACCACACCGAGCGCTTCGTCGCCCTCGCTGGGGTTCCAGTCCAAAAATTGCACTCCGATTCGCGGAGTCATCACCATGCTCCCAGCGCTCACGCCGACCCACACGGTGTCCGTGAGGGACGGCAGCAGATCTGCCAGACCCGACTGCCGCATCCAATGCGCGAGGTAGATTGCCTCTCCCCCATCAACCAGGAGAACGTCTGCTTCTAGCACCCAGGGCAGCCAGCGGCTTTTTGCGATGCTTGGTAACGCCGTCAGCTCCAGAACGCCGACTGACTTCCAGCCCAGCCCGAGCAGACCCTGCCGGCCGGGCCCGGGGCCGGCAAGTGTCATCCACACCGTCTGTGGTGAGCACTTGGGATGTCCCCATTGCGCGGTCGGGATGAATAAGGCATTACAGCCCTCGATCGGCTTGCCGAGCATCTCCACCAGCATCCCGCGAATCGACGCATTGGTGACGCCTCCAGATGTCAGCAGAAGCCTCATCGTCGATTCCTTCCCCTCCGAGCGCATGGTCCTCCTGGTCCACCGGCCCAAAGGGTAGACGCGGGAATAGAGCCATTCTCATCCCTCCCCCGGGAACCAACCAGACACCCGTGTTTCGAAAAGCCAAAGCTTTTCAAGGCACCCAATTAACGTCTGGACCAGGGCGCTCACTCCCCTGGAACTCCGGGGCGGTCCGTGTCTTGGAAAATCGTCTCGCCGTCTTCTGTCTCAGATGGGCTGCTGGTGACACTCGTGGACAGCGGATACCCAGGGCGTTAACACCCCCGTAGGTTCAACACACCGCTTGCGAGCAAGGAGAACACGGGCGGGCCCTTTTAGGTGTGAGCCTGCTTGCCACTGAGTCCGAAGATTTTTCCCAGGGCGTCCTGGTGCCCCAGCAAACCGGGTAGACCTCCGGTGTGCCAGAAGACCGTTCGGTGTCCGCGTTGAATGTCACCGTTACGGACGGCACGAACGAGGCCTGCCATCGCCCTCGCCGTGTAGGTCGGGTCCAGGATCACACCCTCGGTGCGTGCAGCGATCTGCAGGGCTTCAAGGACCTCATCGCTGACGGATCCGTAGCCTGACCCCAGCAGGGAGCGGTCGATCCGGATGGCCGCTGTGTCCTGTGAGCGGCCGGAGAGCTCCGACACCATCCCTGCGACGGCGGACGCCGGGTCGGCCATGGCGCCTGTGTCGACGCCGAGCACACGGTCCGCGCCGAGGGCGACGACGAGGCCCGCCATAGTGCCTCCGGAACCGACGGCCACCACGACGCGCTCCACCGAGGGGTCCTGCTCGAGGAGTTCGGTGCCGGCGTCCCGGTAGCCGGTCGCTCCCAGGGCGCTGGAGCCTCCGAACGGGATGACGGCAGGCGAATGCCCCTCGCCTGCCAGCGCCGATGCGACGGCGTCGGCGCGTGCTGCGAGCTCCTCGTCGGATGCGTCACCACACCAGTGGATAGTGGCCCCGAGCAGCGCGTCCAAGGCGATGTTTCCCAATGGTTCCGGGCCCCCGGCAAGGACCAGCACCACGTCGACGCCGAGCTTCGCGCCGGCGGCAGCGGTGAGCCGCGCGTGATTGCTCTGGGCAGCGCCGGTGGTGATGAGAACGTCCGCGCCTTGCGCGAGGGCCGTGCCGGCGGTCCACTCAAGTTTGCGCACCTTGTTACCGCCCCCGCCCAACCCGGAGAGATCGTCGTGCTTGATCCAGAGGTCGCCGGGGTCGAGGCCGAGGGCAGCGGCGAGCCGTGGAGCCGGCTCAAGGGGAGTCGGCCACGAGCCAAGATGCGCCCTGGAAGGAGGTACGTCCATCTGGTCCGTCACACGGGTCATTAATCCTCCACTTTCGCGCCGCCCCTACATGCGAGCAAGGGCATACGGGCCTGGGTTTAGTAGCTCATCACGGAGCTGGCGGGCACATGATCGATCCTAAAGCCGCTTAGAGGAGTGCATCGCGCTCCCCTAAAGCAATCATTCTGCATGCTTCAAGAGCAAGCCTGCAGTGCGCAGTGACGCCCGCCCTCATTAGACGGGCTCGTGGCATGCTCCTGCCGGCGGCCGGCGGGTTCCGGCCCCTGCGCCCCCGGTTGATCACCAGAATCGCCGCTAAGAGCATCGCGACCGCCGTGCCGCCTCGCTCGAGCTCTTTGAAGGTCACTTTCCCTTGCGTGGAACAGTGGAAGGCGACAGTGCCGCCGACCTCGACTGGGTAGCCGCCGAACTGAACGACCGGCCGCGCAGAAGACTCGAGTTCAGGAAGCCGAGCGAACTGATCGGAAACCTCCTGTTGCAATCACCGCAAGAACCCTAGGAACGTCAGCAGCATCACCCACCTGGTCTACATGCAAGGCTTGCCCTACCGCGGGCCGACCAATCCGCTCGGACATGCACTCGGCTGGCATCCCGCCTTATCGTCGAAGCAGCCGCTGGACGACGCAGTGAGCCACGCGATACCTGACCAGGGGCCCTACGTGCTCCGGCTCGACGTTGACCCGGCCCTGCCCGCGCTCGGGGCGTGGCCGATCAGCGTCCGCGCCCGGCCGCGTCCTGCGCGGCCAAATGGTCCTCGATCCGCCGCACCGCGTCTTTCAGCACACGGCGTGTGACGGCGAGGTCGGCCTCGTCGGCGCCGTCGAATGAGACAGCCAGCGCCAGCGCGACGGGGTCGGGCAGCCCCACCCACAGGTTCCGTCCGGCCTCGGTAATGCTCAGCAACCGCTGGCGCTGGTCGACCGCGTCGGGTGTCTGGGTGACAAGGCCCTTGCGGACAAGGGTGACAACGATACCGCTCAGCGTCGCGCGCTCGATCCTCAGGAGTTGGCTGAGGTCGCGCTGCAGGGTCGGTCCTACATGGACGAGCTGGTGGAGCACGTACCACTGGGTCGGCCCGAGGTCGTACTCGCGCAGCGTCGACTCGATCAGGGCACGGGAGGTGAGGTGGTACTTCTTCGCCCACGCCCCGACCGAATCGTGCTGGTCCGCCTCGTCAGTCATCCCCCATGATTACCACGGGATGGCGGTGTCCTCCCAGCGCGTGAAGGTGTTCGTCGGTCCGTCGGGGCCAAGGAGCGCGACGCGGACGACCTCGCGGGAGCCGTCCTCGATCGACTCGGTGCCTGCGAAGTTGTTGAGCGCGGTGCTGGTGAAGCCCGGAGAGACGAGGTTGATCTTGATGTCGGTCTGCTCGAGCTCGATCATCATCGCCAGCGTGATGGCGTTCTCTGCCGTCTTCGACGCGGCGTACCCGGGCCCGTAGACCGTGCGGTAGGGAAAGTCCGGGTCGACGTTCAAGGCCAGCGAGCCGACCGCGCTCGAGACGTTGACGATCCGGGCGTCGGACGACGCCCGCAGGAGCGGCAGCATCGCCTGGTAGACAGCGAGCACGCCGAAGACGTTGACATCCCAGATGGCGCGGACCTCCTCGAGCGAGGCGATGCTCGCGGTCGATGACGCGGCCATCTCCTGCGGCGTCGGGCTGCCCGTGCGGGTGTTCGAGATGCCGGCATTGTTGACGAGCAGGTCGAGACGGCCGTGCTCGGCGCGGATCCGCTCGGCGCGGATCCGCTCGGCGCGGATCCGCTCGGCCGCGGCGGCGATCGACGCGAGGTCGGTGACGTCAATCTGGATCGCGGTTGCTTCGACCGGGATGCCGGCGGCGGCGGCCTCGCCGCGGGCGAGGTCGCGCGAGCCGAGGTAGACGGTGACGCCGTGTGCGGCGAGCTTGGTGGCGACCTCGAGGCCGACCCCTTGGTTGGCCCCGGTAACGAGGGCAATGCGTGCTACGGACATGGATCCTCCTTTTTTGTCTGCTACCTTTCAATTATTGTCAGGTGGCTAACGAAAAAACAAGGGGTCAGTGAGCGTGACGGCGAGGCCGGAGCGGGAGGCCCTAGTGCTTCGCGCGGTCCCTGGCTAAGCGCGTCAGAAGTGTGCGCAGCTGCGCGGACTCGTCGTCGTCGAGCTCGGCGAGGAGCTGCCGCTCTGCCTCGTCACTGGCGTGGATTGCCTGCGTGAGCACCGTGCGCCCGTCCACGGTCAGTTCCAGGACGTTGCGACGCCGGTCCCCGGCATCGGCGCGGCGCGCCACGAGCCCCTTGGCCTCAAGCGCGTCAAGCAACCCCACCATGGTGGTCCGGTCGACCCCGAGGCGTCCGGCCACCTGCTGCTGAGATGCCGCATCCTCGTCGTCAAGCAGAAGCATGACGCCCAGCTCGCGGCCGCTGATCCCGATCAGTGCCAGGTGCTCGGCGTGCAGGCCCTCGAGATCGAGGAGTGCGCGCTTGAGAAGGTAGGTCAGCCGAACGCTGAGCCGCGACGGCGGGTTTCGATGTGTTGCCATTCCCCCATCGTACCGCTAAGCTGATCGTCAGCTACACTGATAATCAACCAAGGAGATAATCATGGCAACTTTGCTACTCACCGGTGCTACCGGTCTCGTCGGCTCGCGTCTGCTGCCGCGCCTCATGCAAGACGGCTACGAGGTCCGCGCACTGGTCCGCGGCGACGCCGCGCTGCCGCCGGGCACCACCGCCCTCCGCGGCGACCTGGCCGACCCCGGCACGCTGCGGGCAGCCGTCGAAGGCGTTGACGCGGTGGTCCACCTGGCGGCGCTGTTCCGCACGCAGGATGAAGCAGCCATCTGGCGCGCAAACCTCGACGGCACCCGCAACCTGATTACTGCCATGCAGGAGCACGCACCGCGTGCCCGGGTCATCATGAGCAGCACCGGGAACGTCTACAACGCGGACGCGACGCGCCCCGCGCTCGAAACCGACGCGTGCTCGCCGACCGCTGCCTACGGGGCGAGCAAGATTGCCGCCGAGCAGCTGCTCCGCGACAGCGGTCTGACCTGGGCAGTGCTGCGGTTCCCATTCGTGTACGGAGAGGGCGACGGCCACCTCGCCTCCATGCGTACGCTTGCCCCGCAGTTCGGCCTGCACCCCGCGCAGTCCTACTCGGTGGCTCACCACCGCGATATCGCTGCCGCCGTGCGCCTCGCACTGACCGGGGTTATGGACGGACGGATCGTCAACGTCACCGACGGCGCCCCGGTCACCATCTTCGAGATGGCCCGCCTCGCCGGACAACCGATCGAGGGCTCCGCCGAGCCGCTGGCCAACCCGTGGTTCGGACACCTGGACGGCACCCTCATACGTGAGCTCGGCTTCTCCCCGAGCGTGCCGAGCATCTACGCCGCAGCCCGGGACGGCATTCTCTAGGCCTTCGGGCTATCTGCGCCACGTGCACTTGGAGGACTTGTGGAAGGCCTGCAAACCGCGGTGCTGATCGGGTTGCTGCTGCTCGTCGGCGGTGCGGTCGCTGCGCGGACGCGCATCCCGACGCCGTTGATGCTGCTCGTGCTGGGCATCGCGTTCGGGTTCATCCCCGCCTTCGGCGAGGTCGTGCTGCATCCGGAGGTAATGCTGCTGTTGTTCCTGCCCGCCCTGCTCTACTGGGAATCGCTCACGACCTCGCCTCGCGAGATCCGCCGCAATCTACGTGCCTTCGCGCTGCGGGCTGTTCCGCTCGTGCTGGCGACCGTGGCCGTCGCGGCCGTGCTGGCCGTCGGGTTCGGGCTTCCGCTCGGTGTTGCGATCACACTGGGCGCGATCGTCGGTCCGACGGACGCAACTGCGGCCAATTCGGTAACCAGGCGCCTCCCCCGTCGCACGTCGACCGCCCTGCGCGCGGCGAGCCTCATCAACGACGGTACCGCGTTGACCGCCGGTGCCCAAGAACCGCACGGCACGTGTGACCGTCGGCAAATCCATCTACATGCCCGGCGGCTGCAACGCCGCCGGCGGCACCCCGATGTCGGTCAGCGACACCTTCACGCCCTCCCGCCCGTAGGGATCAGCCAGGGACCTCGCCCGCGCCGATCCGCACCAGCGCGGGTCAGCCGGGCGGTACCCGCCGCCGCCTGAACCGAGCGTCACCGGCCGGTAAGTGCCGCCAGCAACGCCCGCAATAGTTCCTTGAGGAAAAACCATGACGACCCAAGCGCTTCCTTCCCCCCGGATCTTTGGCATCGAGTGGACCCCCGCGGCCCTGCAGGCAGCTGCCAAGCGCCACGCCTTGATTCAAACGCATACCGCCTATGCGGCCGCCGTGGCCGCTCTCGCCTGCCATGCAGGACGCATCGATCAGGTGCGGCTGCGGGCCATGGTCGCCCGGGTTATCGGCAGCACCGAAGGGACCTACTGGATGGCCGCGGCCCTCGCCGTCGGGCACCTGGCAATCAGCTTCCCTCACGACCTGACCGAGCGCCAGGCCTCGCTTCTGCTCCAGCCCCTTCTTGCCGCCGAACGGCAGGCGAAATCAGCGGCCAGAAGCGTCCCGCCGGCACCGTGCGCGGCATAGGAAACTTAACGAAAGAATCACCCGACGGCCGCCTGATCCGCCATGGTGATGCCGCGGCAGCATGCACCCCGGACACTGCCGGTCAGAACCTGCAGTGTTGGTGCGGTCGAGCGGCCAGCCACCCACTCCCTCCAGGATCCGTCGTCCCGAAACCTGGAAGGGACGCCCGCTCCCCCGCCCAGGCCCGGCCCCTCCTTGGAAAGGGCACCGCCTCCGCTCCAACGGCGCACCCGGCGCCGCGCACCCCTTAACTCCAATGGGCGAGGACACCGGTCCGGCAGTAAGCCCGCCGAAGCCATCAGGGCTTCCGGCGGCCGTTCCAGCTCGTTCGACTCCGACCCTGCCGATGTGGGGTCCATGCGTACCCTGTTCGGGCATGCCGTCGAGACCTTCGGCGGGATCGACGTGCTAGTCCACGCCGCGGTGACCACCCTCCCGGACCCGCTCCACGATGGTACGGGCGCCGTGGAGCGGGTCCGGGCGCAGCACTGCCCGAGCGGCCTTCATCGCCTATGTGCTCGCAGCGGAGCGCCTGCGCCCGGGCGGGGCGATCGTCACCTACTTCACTTCACATCCTGACCCCGTTGAGCCCGCAGGCGGGTACGGCGCGACTTCGCCCTGGGGTGTTCCGGCACTGAGGCTCATCCTCGCGGCGGAAATTCGCGCCCGCAACATTACGGGTGACATGGCGCGGTGGCTGATGCGGAGGTTTCAACTCGACCACCAGCGACAGTTGCCCACGCTCGATGCGGAGTCACCCCTAGGAAATTATCCGCTTCATAAAGCTAAGAAATGAATCACGCCTACCAGCGACACACAAGTCGATGAATCGTCATATCTGCCGCAAAAGACCATGAACTGACCCAAAGCAACGGGTGTTCCTATCCCACACCGCGAGGCGTGGGATGCAGAATCCATCAGATTCCTCCACATCCACGGCGACGCTTCCGCACTTGAGTTCTGGCACGGCTCCGGACCGGGTCCAGGGAGGCGGAATTTCATGGTCTGAACGGACGCTCGTTTCCAATTGCGTGGACATACTCGCCCAGATGACCCGGAGGCGAACCAATCGATCACCGGAAAGCCCTGTTACTGGACTGAATCACCTGTTCGGCGGGAAGGTGGGCCCCTTGCCGCCACGGCCGTTGTTCCTGTTGGCTTTGTCGATGGCCTGCGCCGCTTTCGAATGCGCTCCGGTGATGTGGCGTGAATATTTACCGTGCGTTCTCTTGTTGGCGAAGTTGCCGGCCTTCGCGATGCCGTTTTTGACCTTGTCCAGGTTGTTGCTGCTGAATGTGAGCACCTTGACCGCGAGGAATCCGGCCTCGCTTCGTCCACTAAATAAGCCCACGGGTGGTTCCTGTTGGTGAGGGGAGACTTATGCCGCCCCCCCCCCGAGATCATCTAGCGTAGATGGACTTGATGACGGAAGTATGTGAGTCCGGCCGAGCCCGTACCAAGTCATCGACGCCGGGCCCGCTGCACGGGTCGGTAACACCGGTCAGCGTGCTGCCGCCCTAGCCGGGCTGCGGGGAGACGTATTGGGCCTGACCGAGGGCGTTCGGGTAAACGATGCTTACGTGAGCAGACGGACTAGCGCCGAAAGCCCCCCCGTCCCGGGCGACGTTCGGCGCTAGAAAGCTTCCGGCCCGCCATCACCTGGTGATTCTGATCTCCTTGTACAACTCGGAAACCGTGCAGGGTTCCTCGGGGGTGCGGCAACTGTATTGGCTTACGGACGCTGCTGCTACGCCGCGCTTGAACGCCGGACCACTATTCGCCAGCACCCAGACTGAGATTGTCTGCCTCTCACCCGTGCATTCAACGCGACCCCCGGACGGGCTTCCACTGCCAGTGGCGACGCCCCTGCCGCTTCTCTGCGCCAGCCTTACGGAGGCGAAGACCTCAGCGTCCGCGTCACAAACGAACGAGTAAGTTACGTCGACTGCTGCTCCTCGCGCGACCAAGGAAGCGCTGTCGACGCCAAGAACACCGTCGGCGGCGACTGCCGGGGACGCTGTTGCGAAGAGCCCGATCACGAAGGTGAGGGCAAGGGTTTTAACAGAAGTTTTTATCACTGTCATGACGACTCCAATGTCGCAAGCAGCAACGCTCGATGGGATCGGCGGCGTCGCTCTCTACAGGAATACTGCGATCGCAGTTCTCACGAGCCTAGGGTCCTTTCGACTGCAAGCTTTGCTCCAATACGAGCCCCGGCATGAAGGACTCGCATTGCTGAGATTGGCTTCCCTAGCCGGAAAAAATGACTACCAAAACACAAACTAGAAGCGTAACAGCCCAAACTCGCGTGTAAACGGGAAATCCCTATGGCGGCTAAAACAACGCCGCTGCCAACTCGAAGACCGTTCTGCGACGGCTTGGTGAGCAAATTCTACTCCTCCGCGCGCTGATACTCCCGTAATTTGCGGGTGACGAGTTCGCCGATGAGGTCCGTCAGGGCCTTGGCGTGGGGGTGCAGGCGGCCCTCGCTGACGGCACACTCGAGGACCGCCGCTGGAACAACTACCTGAAACTCCAACGCGAAATGGCCGCGCTGGCCCGCCGCAAGGATGCCGCGGCCAGCCGGGCGTACCAGCGTGAGTGGCACCAAAAAGTGGCCGGAGGAGGGAAATCCCAGCGTTCTGCAGAGCGCGCCAGATCAGAGCGGGAGGAGGAGCAGCGGTCAAAGCGCAAGCGGCACTGAGCCACTGCACCCGCGAGCCCCCGGGGCAGGCCCCATGGGCCCTGCCTTCCACTGCGCTTCAACCCTCTGCCGGGGCAGCCGGGTAACCGGGGCGTCGGGAAAGACAGGTAGCGGCGGCCCTGGCAGCGCACGAGCAGGTAAAGGTCCGGATAATGTGACCAGTGCCGCGATGTTCAGCCTTAGAGGGAACCGCAATTTGATTAATCGCAGGACCCAAGGCCACCAAAACGCCGAAGGCCGCAAACAAACCGAATCGAAACGACCACCCTCCAACAGCGGGATTGCCTCAGTAGCGTCATCCTCCCGGCTCGAAGTGTTTATCGGCCGACCTTGCTTTCAGAGCCGGGGCAAGTGCCCCCGCGCCCCCACAGGTGGGGGTCACGCTAAGGCAAGGGCCTTCAGGCGGGCGTACTCTGCCTCAGTTATATCTCCTGCGGCGAGCAGCGATTTTGCTGCCTCGATCTGCTGCGTGGGGGACGGAGCCCCGGCAACATCGCGAATGTATTTTTCCGTGTCCTCAACGGATTGCCGTACGCGTACTTCACTCCGCAAGGCCATGCCTTTACCTCGTATAATCACGTATATAAGCGCGGAAGCGAACGGAGCAGCAAAAAGGCACAGGAGCCACAGTGCTTTTACACCGCCGCCAGCATCTTTATCACGCAAAAGATCGGAAATGATTTGATAGAGTAAGAGCAGGTAAGCGATGAGCAAGAAAGCAACAATAATGCTCCAAAGCGATTCCCAAAAGCTCATAAATCCCTCCTAGAATAGGTTTCAGCGAACTTTTTGAACTATTCGAAAGCAGGTTATGGGAAACACAAATCGTCTAGGGATGCACTGGACATGCTCAGCGCTCCAGGCTGTCAGCTTACAACGGGTTAGCTGTTACACAGTAGGCCCATTTGCCGCTTTCGATTGCCCGACGCACGCGGCCCATCGCTCTTCACCGCATCGCACTCTTGCAAACTATCGGAAGCGGCCTGCCATTCTCCTAGTAGCTCCCGCCTGATTCGCAGAGGTAAGCCACTCCCGGAATCGGATGGGGCTTTTCCGGAACTCACGACCGGCTTCTGACCACTTTTGGTGCTGAACGGTACCTTCGTCGCCGGGCCCTGTTGCAGTATTGGAGGGTGTGCTGGCCGGTCGGTTCCGGCACGATTCTGTCCTTGGTCATTGATGACTCGGGGGTGTCGTCACCGGGCCAGCTTGGCGGCAGTCAATCAGTGATTGAGGCACGACGACGGGTCCTTTGTATCGTGGATGTGACATCTGCCGCCGTTGACCAGCCAGCACAAACAGTGAGGGTTGGACGAGGGAGGTTGGCGAATCCGGCCATCGTGCCGTGGCCCTGAATCGTTCCCGGAAGAAGCTTTTCGGTAAGGCACAACCCAACGACAAGGTCAGACTCCGCGTAATCCTGGCCGGCCTGAGCGGGCGAAGACGAATTTCGCTCGTGGCGGATCAGCCGGCATCCTGGACCCCGCCGCGGCGGAATTGCCGACCCGCTCTCCGATACCGACCGCACTGCGAACTGCTGGCCGAGCACACGTTGATGCCCGGCTTGGAAAAGCGCCCGCGGCGGGCGGCTGAGGCAATTTTCTCCACCCTGGGGGAACATACCGTGTCGTCGTGGGCATGAGCGCGGCCGGTGTCGTGTTGCCGAAACTTGCCGAGCAGCTCTGTGCCTGCGACACCAGCGCGAAGCCGTCGCGGCCCAGATTGAAGACCTCGTGGAGGTCCATGCTCTTCACAAGATCCTGACGTCGATGCCCGGGGGAACGCCACAACCGTGCCTCATCGCACTCGCCCACCGCCGCTCCGACGTACTCTTCGCCATGCTCCGCGACGGAGTCCTCAACCGAGACCCTCAATCACGGAACCTTCCATCAGCAGCTTGACAGAAACCATAGAAGCTCCCCGTCCTGCCGACTCCATCTCAGCTACTGCTCTGTAGACGCGGATGTATCCAGATATTCGCAGGCAGCCGTCACGAGCGCCTCCGTACCCAGGCTCAGCGTAGGTTGGATCTCTGGGGCAAAGTAGGGCGAGTGGTTTGACGGAATGTCCTCCGGCATACGGCCGTTTTCGGCCCAGTCCTTGGAGGAGGAAGCGTCAACTCCGCCAAGGAACCAAAAGACAAGTGGCGCACCGGCAGCCTGTGCCAGCACTCCAACATCTTCGCTGGCTGATACGGCACCCGGGTCAATGACCTTCCCGGGCCCGAACTTCTGCTCGAGTGCGGCAACGACCCTGGCTGCTGCTGCTTCGTCATTGACCGTAAGTGGGAAGTGCTCTTCATAATGGAATTCCGCCTCCCTGGGAGCATTTGAGGCTCTTGCTTCGCTGCGCACAATGCGCTCAACGGAACCCAGGACCTTGTCTCTGGTGACATCGCTGAAGGAGCGGATGCTAAGACCCAAAGAGGCAGTCTCAGGGATGATGTTGTTCTTGGTTCCGGAGTGAATCTGCCCGACGGTGACCACAGCTTCGTCGCTGGAGGCCAGTTCGCGAGAGACGATCCCCTGCAACCGAACGGTGGCGGCAGCGGCCAAGAGGACCGGGTCCACGGTGGTTTCGGGACGTGAGCCGTGACCACCCTTGCCATGCAACGTGATGCTGAGGGAATCGGCCGAGGCCATGACGACCCCGGGGCGAATGCCAAACCACCCGGCCGGAAACGGTGCCACGTGCTGGCCCAAAACTACGTCAGGCTTGGGTACCAGATCGTAGAGCCCGTCCGCCACCATTGCTTGTGCGCCACCACCCCATTCTTCGGCCGGTTGGAACACTGCGATAAGGGTGCCCTGCCATTCCTGACGATTGCCGGCCATGGTTTCCACCGCTCCAACCAAGCAGGTGACGTGAACATCGTGTCCGCAAGCATGCATCACCGGCACCTCCCTGCCCTCATGGTCCACGCCGACTGCCTCGCTTGCGTAGTCCAGACCTGTGGCTTCCTTGACGGGAAGGGCATCCATATCTGCCCGGAGAAGGACAACGGGTCCAGGCCCGTTTGCCAGGACGCCAACAACGCCCGTCTTGCCCACGTTACGGTGTACTTTGAAGCCGAGATCAACCAGATGCCCTGCAGCAATTTCAGCGGTCCGGACTTCCTGAAACGAAAGCTCCGGATTGGCATGCAGGTCGCGGTAGAGCTCCTCAAGATCGATGCTCATGGGCTTACCCTCACAGATCGACGCTAGTTCTGGCCAGTATATCCACTTGCCAGGTTGGGTCCCGGTAGAACACAAACCTCCGTGAACTACATGCTTGACGGTGGGGGGAAGACTCAAAATGTCTGTCGTGTTCGACCCCGTTTGCTCGGCCCATCCACGTCCTAAATCACCGCCCAAATCCCCGCAGGGACCGCGCCACAAGGCGGAGCCGTCGTCCTGGCCGGGAATGGCCAGGCGGTCACCCTTACCGGACCGCACGGGCAGTACTTTCGCCCCCTGAGCTGACCCACCACTTTTCCCGCGCGGAGCGCCTCACTGCTGCATCGGAGCCGCCCGCAAAAGTGTCCGCTGAAGGACTGGCCTACTCGCGCTCCTCGACCCTCATCGAGTGGAAGGTTCCCTATCCGGGTTTAGCGGTACGATCGCGGGCATGACCGCTTGCTCCGTACTGCGTTGTCTAGAAACTGCATCGAGTTCGTTCGTGTTGGCGCCGTACTCGGACCGTGAAGTGCCCGTCTGTCTGGGGCACAAGACGACTCTGGAGGGAGGCGCCCCTGGAGGGCCAACCCGGGCACAATCACAGCAGCCCTTAGCGCAACAACGGGTTCGGTCGAGGTCGCGATCCTTATGGGGCCCGACCTTCCATCCGAATCGCAGGTACGGGAAATTGGCCTTAGCCCGACCATTGGCAGTGAGGTCGGTTTTTCTGTCGCCAACCAGTGGCATCCACCTCGACAGAACAACGGGCCGGCACCGTAACGATCGCGACGACCCCCCGAACACCGAACAGACGGCCGATTCAGCGTGCAGCCTTAAGCCAACTCGACGGGGAGGACACGGTTGGCCTGCACGGGTCACCTCACGACGCACAATGCTTGTGGGCCGTCAACCGCGGGTCTGCATAAGGACGGTGGCAGATGCGGTGTTTCCACCGCCGCACATGCTGAGGCGTTGAGTCAGTTTGGTCGAAAAGCGATCAGTAAGACAGGCTCCGCTGAATACTGGTGAAGACCGTTATCCGTTTTCACACTATTCGCAGCGCGGGGCAACGCGACCCCGAGCCGTCGTTCCGTCGCGAGGGAGCGGCCAACGTGCCAGGACAATCACGTCAGGCCGCAACTCGCGTGGGCCGGTATCGCAGGGCGACCGCCCCCGACCGGAACTCATGGCGGTCCACGAGCTCGAGCTGGATGCGCTCGCGCAGACCGGCGAGCAACGTCGGTCCGTGTCCGGCAAGCACCGGCTGCACAAGGAACTCGTACTCGTCGATCAGTCCCAGATCTGCCAACGCCAGCGGGAGCGTCACGCCACCCACCCACAGTCCCTCGCCCGACTCCTGCTTGAGCCGCTGCACCGCTGGCCCCAAGTCGTCTCGCACCGGGTCGGCATTCCAATCGACCCCACTCAGCGTGCTCGACACGACGTACTTTTTGGCCCGGTCGATGGTCTCGGCGAACGAGATCTGCGACTCATCCATCCAGTCAGGCCACGTGCCGGTGACCGGCTTCCGCCACGCCGACTCCATCATCTCGTAGGTCACCCGGCCGAATAGCAGGGCATCGGCTCGCTCCATCTCGGCCGTCCAGTAGAGCATCGACTCCTCGTCCGGGGGGAGACCCGCCTCGTGATGGCAGCAGCCGTCGAGCGTGACGTTGATCGAGTATCGAAGTGGTCTCATCTCGTTGCTCTCCTTTGATGCGCGCTCCGAGTTCGCCGGACCGGTACCGGGACGACCGCGGGCGCCATTTCTCATCGGTGCCCCGATCCCACCAACTTTAGGGCGATCCGCTTGCGTGTGGGGGAGCCGATTGCCACCCACACAAGCTTCGTTTCCGGCCAGTAGCTGAGGCTCTGGAAGTGCGTCATTTCTCGCGAGAGTGTCTCGAACGCGCTGCAAGCCGCTGTGAGCGTTCGCTTGGATGGGGATCTCAGGCTCGCTATGAATTGCCGGGTGATTAGACGTTGAGAGCTCTTGGGACGGTGAGTTCGCCGCGCTCGATGGGGTTTCGAACGGATTCGAGCACGGCCGCTTCGCGTTCGCAACTGGGCGCGTAGCCCAGGCGAGCGACGGCCTTCTCGATCCGAATTACTGGCTACGGTGCAGGTGACCCCAGCTCGACTCGGCGAACTCTGCGGAGGTTGTCGTGCGGAAGTCGTCCCAGCCGACGCTCTCCAGTGTTGCCTCCTGCCCGAACCAGCCGGCGGCAATCGGGGCTGGCCCCGGGGTTCGCTTGACTCCTGACTAGGAAGAGCCAGCTGGGGCTAATGGCCATGTGACGGGGCCTGATGGTCGGCGCCCGGATCCCACCAGGACGCTTTCTGTGTCTCTGTAGCCGCCAGTGAGGAGACCGGAGGTCGCCGCAACCTCCTTCCGCTCGTCGTGATGGTTGGGGGGACCACCTAGCCGGGGGTTCTATTCCGTTCGATTCACAACCTCGGAATTCCGGTCTTCCGAGCCGACCTGCCGCGCGAACACGCTTTCTCACCGCAAGCCAATGCGACATTGCGGTGATGGGCGTGAGTCGGCATGGCTGGGGGCGTCTCCTTAGCCCTCCGCGGCGATCAGGGCGGATGGCGCATGGGAGAAGGGCTGGTAGGTGATGTAGCCTTCGTCGCCGCCTTGGTAGTAGGTGTCGACATCCGCAACGGCAAGAGGGTGGTCTGCGCGCAGGCGTTCGACAAGGTCGGGATTGGCTAGGAATGCCCGCCCGAAGGAAATCAGATCTGCGCCCTCAAGAAGCCAACGGTCAGCATCTTCGCGCGTAGATGGAACGGCACTGCCGGGCTTCGACGGATTGACGATTAGAGCGCCCGCCCACGCCCGGCGCAGGCCGCGGATCACGTCTTCTTCCGGGCTTGCGGCCACGTGGAGGTATGCCAGGCCAAGCGGGGCCAGTTCTTCGAGCAGCGCCCCGTACAGCTCCGGTATGTCGGACTCGCTCACGTCCCAGATCCCCGCGCCGGGCGACACCCGCAGCCCAACGCGGTCTGCCCCGATTGCATCGGCCGTCGCGGTCACGGCTTCCACGGCAAAGCGGATGCGCCCGGTGACGGTTCCGCCGTAGCGGTCGGTGCGGAGGTTGGCGTTGCTCGACAGGAACTGCCCGATCAGATATCCGTTTGCGCCGTGCAGCTCAACGCCGTCGAACCCTGCCTCCATGGCCCCCCGCGCCGCCGTCGCGTACGACTCCGCCACACCGGGGACTTCACTGGTCCCAAGTGCCCGCGGCACGGGCGCCAACTGCGGGCCCGAGGGGGTGAAGACATATGCGTCACGGGCTGCAACCGCCGAGGGCGCAACAGCCTGGTGGCCGGTGGTGTCGGGGTGACTGATCCTGCCGGCGTGCATGATCTGGGCGAAGATCCGGCCGCCGTTGACGTGCACGGCTGATGTGACCTGCCGCCAGGAGTCAATTTGCGCGGCGTCATACAGACCCGGCGTGAGTGGATTCGACTGTCCTTCCAGGCTCGGTTGGATGCCTTCCGAAATGATCAATCCAGCGGTCGCCCGCTGCGCATAGTAGGTTGCCATCGATGCCGTGGCGAGTCCCTCAACACCGGAACGTACCCGAGTCATGGGAGACATGACGATCCGGTTGGGGAGGTGCAGCTCGCTGAGGGGCAGAGTATCGAAGAGAGAAGTCATACAATTACGCTAGAACCTGACGCTAACGTCAGGTGCAAATCTATGGCGGTCATGGTCGAACACGCCGCGCGAAGGGAGCGTCGATGCGCATCGGTGAACTGGCCCGGCAGTCCGGTGTGAGTGTACGGGCGCTGCGGTACTACGAGGAGCAGGGACTGCTGGTGAGCACGCGCACCTCCGGCGGCCAGCGCGAGTTCGAAAGCAGCGCGGTGGACCGTGTCAGGTTTTTCCAGACGTTGTACGCGGCGGGGCTGAGCAGCCGCCGCATCGCGGAATTGTTGCCTTGCATCGACACAGGCGGCACCACCAAGGAACAGCAGGCGATGCTGCAGTCCGAGCGGGAGGCGCTGGCGCATCGCATCGCAGAACTGCTCGAGGCGAGTGCACGTCTCGATCAACTCATCACCGCCTCGAACGCCCGTTCCCTCTAGGCTGTCTACCCGTCGGCGCCGGTGATAATGCGGGCGGTGTCAGCCATCACCCATGGCTCGAGCGCGAGCAGCAGCCCGGGACGCAGGGTGTACCCGCGACCCGGCCGACCCGTGTTCGCGACATGGGGGTCCTGGTGCATCGTCGATCCGATGCCATCGTGCTTTACCTCGTGCTGAATACATTCCTCCTCCTTGCTGCTCCGCTGCTGCGTATCAACCTCGGTGCTGCACTCGGCCGGTCACCCAGCAGTCATTTGCACCTGACGTTAGCGTCAGGTTCTAGGCTGGCGCTGCTGCAGGGAAACGCCCTGCACGGGAAGTTGAGGAGACCCCATGCGGGCTGCGCGCTATCACGAGTACGGGAACCCAAACGTGATGATCATCGAGGAAACCACCGAACCCCACGCCACAGCGGGTTCCATCCGGATCAAGGTGCGGGCGGTGAGCGTCAATCCAATCGATTACCTGCTGCGTTCTGGTGTCATCCAGGAGGTGCTTCCCATCGGGCTGCCTGCGATACCTGGACGCGATGCCGTTGGAGTCATCGACGAGGTCGGAGAGGGAGTCTCGAACGCACGTGTCGGGGACCTCGTTTTCGGACTTGGAGGCGTGAGTGATACCACTGCGGAGTTCGCGGTGCTCACGGCCTGGAGTGAGGTTCCATCCAACTGGTCGGTGGAACAGGCGGCCGCCGCGGGGCTCGCCTCCGCCACGGCTGCAGGGGTGCTCAACGCGCTCGGGGACCTGTCAGGTAAGACGTTCCTGATCGAGGGTGCTTCGGGTGCCGTGGGAAGCGCTGCCGCCGCCTTCGCGCTGGCCGCCGGTGCCCGCGTGATCGGCACGGCGCGGCCTGAAAACCATGAACACCTCGGCAAGCTCGGAGTTGCAACGACGACGTACGGGCCGGGTCTTGCCGACCGGGTCAAAGCGCTGGCACCCGAGGGGATCGATGCCGCCTTGCATTCGGCGCCGTCGGCGTCGCTGCCGGACCTGGTGGACATTGTCGGAGACACCTCCCGTGTCATCACCGTCATCGACGCAGAGGGGGCCGCACGTCTGGGCCTCCGCAAGGTGGACGCCGTGAACGACTCCTCCCTTCTCGACCACGCTGCCGCCCTCGGCCGGCTCGGCCTGTACAGCCCCCGTGTCGACCACGTCCTGCCCCTCGCATCGATTCGGGAGGCGCACGAGCTCTCCGCGGGCGGGGCCGGCAAGATCGTCGTCACCCTGACCTGACAGCAACTCAGAGCACCAGGGACCAGAGCCATGCCGGGGACCGGGGGCGGGGGCCACGAGATCTTGGACGGCAAGATCGCCGCAGTGCAGAACCAGTTCTCCCCCGCGTTCCGTTCCGGCGAGGTCGGACTCCGCGAAGGCATCGGAACTGGAACTCTCCCCCGGGGAAATCAAGGCACTTTCCGGCACTGAATAGTTCTTCGTCAATCAACCGGAGCGCCCGTCCTTCTCCACGGAAGGACGGGCGTTTGTGCGCGGCGCTCCTTGGCATCCACCCAGTCGATGGCTGAGGCAAAACCGGAGCATCCGTAGGAGCGGTACACGTGCTTCCTGTCCTGGACGTGAACAGCAAAGGCGACACCGTCACATCGATCGTCCGGTGAGCAGTGAGAGTCTTCAACACGCTCGACTCAGTAGACACGATCGATGTGATGAAGGCTTTCACCCCTAGCCCGAATTACCAGAGATACTGGTGTGCCCGGAGTTTCAGCCCGGCCAGCGTCCTGCTTCGAACTCACTGATGGCGGTTTCACCGGCGGCTTAGTATGCCGGATAAGTTCCACCGTCACCATTCCAGCCCCGTCGAAGCCAGGTTGAGGTCACGAGTTGGGTAAGGTCCCATAACGTGCGGCGGGATCGAGGTGGAGACCGGACTTGAGCCCGACCGTGATGGGGTCGGCGAGTACCTCTGTCCTGGACTGCTCGATGCCGTCCAGAGCCGCGGCGACAACATCGGCGGGGCGGGTCTTCGGTGCATCGATCCCGGCCGTCATATCGGTGTCGACCAGAGCCATATGCAGACCAAGCACCTCGGTGCCTTGTGCGGCCAATAAAACGCGTGTGGCGTCGGTCAGGCTCCACGCCGCGGCTTTCGACGCTGCGTAGGACGTTGCTCCGGGAGCGCTGAACCACGCGGCAGCTGACAATACGTTGAGTACTGCACCGCCGCCGTTGGCTCCAAGAACCGGAGCGAATGCCCGCGTCATCTTCAGGGCGCCGAAGAAGTTGATCTCAAACTCCCGCCGGATCACTTCGAGGTCCCCGGCTAGGAGATCAGCCCCCGACGCCACGCCTGCGTTATTGATCAGCAGATCGACATCGACCGCCAGTGCGGCCACCGCCTCGATCTGATCGTCATCGGTGATATCCAGCTCGAGAACTTCGACACCCTCGACTCCACCAGGGGGCTGGATGGAGTCCGTGTCGCGGGCGGTCGCGTAAATTCTGTCCGCTCCGCGGGCCTTGAGCTGACGGACGAACTCGGCGCCGATCCCCCTATTGGCGCCCGTGATGAGCACTGTTGAACCCTTGATCTGCATGGAAACACTTCTTTCTGTAGTGGACGCTAGTAAATCCACACAAACGTAGCACATTTCCTAGCGGACACTATATAATGGTTCTGTGGCAGGCAGACCGAGAACATTCGACCGTGAGGCGGCGCTGATTGTCGCGATGGAACATTTTTGGCGGAATGGTTACGAGGGAACGACCGTCGCGAAACTGACCGAAGCCATCGGCATCACCCCGCCAAGCCTCTACGCCGCGTTCGGAGACAAGGATCAACTCTTTGAAGCTGCCGCGGCCTTGTACTTCGCCGGCGTGCGTCGGCAGTCCGAAAAAGCTTTGTCCTTGCCGACGCTTCGCGAAAGCGTCACCGAGATGCTTCACCTCAGCGCCTTCTCACACACCAGCGAAGACACACCTCCCGGCTGTTTCCTCGCGCTCGAACCCCGCCTCGCTGAGCACAGGGAAATACTCCGGCGCCGCATCGCGGAGCGCGTCGCCCAAGGCATCGAAGAGGGCGAAGTACCAGAAGGTTCTGACCCCGAGCAGATTGCCAACTACATCATGGCCATTCACAACGGCATGGCAGCACGCGCGCGCGACGGAGGAACCACCACCGAGCTGCTCGCGATCGCCGACATGGGACTCAGCGCCGTCCCTGCCCGCTGAACACAAAAAACAGCACGCCTAAGACAGGTATTGGAGCGGTGCCGCTCCGCAGCCGTCGTTCACGAGGTTGTACACCTGCGCTGAGCTTTACCTGTTCGTGATGAGGCGGTGTGCAACCGGCTGAGGGGATCCTGTTGTCCCCGTGGGCGTGAGAAAGCCCATAGGAGAAGGATCCTTTGCAGCGCGCCTCGGGGCGAGGGCGGACCCGCATCCTGCGCCCCTCCACCCTGTGATGCCGGTGCTCGGGTGGCGTGCCGGCAGTAACTATGGCGCGCGGCAGGCCTGCCGGAAGTGTCGAAGCATCTGAAGTTTGACTCGGTTGTAAGAACATGGTTTCTACTCGAAGTCGTGCACGCGCGGTGGACGCCGCAAGCTTCCCCCACGCTGCCTCCCCAGTGGAATGGAGTTGTGGCGCTGACCGTCTTGGTCGTTGGCGTCGGCCTGAATGTCCCGCAGCTATTGCAACCGTTCCTGGCAGTCCCTCCTCTGACGGAACGCTTCGACACCTACGAACCTCCCATCCCGCTGCCGCTCCGGCCAAGCATTCCGCTTGGATTGCGGCCGCGTTGGGAAGCATCGACCGCGGGCTCCGACTCGAATCCACTGGCTGCTCAGGGGACTGGCGAGTTGACCGGTGCCCATCAATAAATCCCATATGAAGGAACTAACATGACGAATCGGTTCGATCAGACTGCCCGAGATTCCGGGGGTGAGGAGCAGGAGCATCAAACGCTGGTCACGGTGCGCCCCACTCCGCTGAAGGAGAGGTCTCTGGCGCCCGACCTCGCACGTGGCGTCATGCTGCTGCTCATCGCCCTGGCACACGCCCCCTACTTTCTCTACACCGCGCCCATCGGGACCATAGGCATCCACCCCGTCATCGGCAACCTGGCGGATCGCCTCGCCCAGGGGTTCACCCTGATGGCGGTCGATGCCCGCGTCTACACCATGTTCGGATTCCTCTTCGCCTACGGGATCGGGCAGATGTATGCCCGCCAGACCGCCAAAGGCACCAGCCCCGCCGATGCCAAGCACCTCCTGCGCCGGCGCCACTGGTGGATGATCGCCTTCGGCGCCGTCCATGCGGCCCTGCTGTGGCAAGGAGACATCATCGGTTCGTACGGCCTGATCGGGCTGATCATGGTTCCGCTGTTCTTCGACCGGACCGACCGCACCTTAAAGATCTGGATCGGCGTGCTGCTGGCACTCACCGCCGTCCTTGGGCTCATGGGCGCACTGGCGTCCACGGTCACCACCGGGCAGCCAGCAACCAATCCCCAAGACATTCAGCTTCTCAGCATCGCTGAACCGAACTACCTGATCTCGGTGCTCGAACGGCTCCCCGCCTGGATCGCTATCCTGATTGGCAGCCTTGCGGGCGTTTCGCTGCCGGCGGCGTTCCTTATGGGCGTGCTTGCCTCACGGCACCGGATTCTGGACAACCCCGGTGAACACCTTGTGCTCCTGCGGCGGCTGGCCGTAGGGGGCATCGCCGCCGGCTGGGCGACGGGCGCCGCCCTGGCGTTTCAGCACACCGGCGTCATCGATATCGCCCCCGACGCCGTCGTCCAACACATCAGCCTCTTTGCAGGAACCTTCACCGGCATCGGCTACGCCGCACTGTTCGGCCTCATCGCGCACCGCGTGTCCCGGAGGTCCGCACCAGCCAGCGGCCCCGTCCGCTGGGTCTCTGCCCTTGGCCGGCGCTCCATGAGCGGATACCTCGTCCAATCCCTCGCATGGGGTCCGGTACTCGCGGCCTGGGGACTGGGCCTCGGCGCCCAGCTCTCCAGCTGGTCCGTCCTCGCCTACGCCGTCGCGGTCTGGGCGTCCACCGTTGTCCTCGCCGTTGCCATGGAGCGCCGCGGCCTGCGCGGACCGGCCGAGCTGGCACTGCGCAAACTCACCTACCGCGGTTCTGCCGCACCCAAACCCGCACCGATGGAAAACACCTGAGCACCATCCCGTCCGAGGCGCTCAGCACTTCCTGACAAGCGGTCGCCATTGCCGGGGCAGAAAACCAAGACCTTGTGTCGGGTTGATACCTCAACAACGAATATCCGATGGATGACTAGCAGAGCAAACGCTGCGGCTCCTCCATCGAGTGAGGTCCACGGCGATATCCACGGCCGTGAGCTGTACGCCGGCCTTGGTGATTTTCAGTTCGTCCTGTTGTAATCCAAAACACCCTGTTCTCCCGTCAGGGCGGGGGCGGAGCTCAGTCACCCCCCAACGCCCGGTCCCACGCCCCGCTATATGTCGGCGGTGTGGGCGTGTGGCCGGGCGGGCACGGGGAAGGAGGCACCGCGCCCCAGAAAAAACTGCAACCCAGCCACCAGACCCGGCACCCGGGCAGCACACATTGCGCCGGTTTGTCCGCAGCCAGCGAGCAATACCACCTCCGGCTTGGGAAACACTGTGCCCGAAGTCGGACTCGAACCGGACTCCCGCCCTTGAATACTCGCCGCTCCCCCGAAAACATCCGCAATCAAGACCGATCCTAGGCCGGTACGGCACAGTTAGGACCTAAAGTGTGGACACTGTCGACGCCCTGAGTTTTCCCTGCCCGGTCTTGTCAAAATGGCCGCGCCTCAGCGACAGGTGGAAATTCTTTGCTCTGCAAGACCGGACCTGGTTGGAGGAGTTCGGCCTCGTCCGAAGACGAAAGCTTCCCGCGGTGGTTTCTCCCGTCCCCTCAATGCACACCCCGGTCAGTAGGTGTGGTGAGGGGCGGCGTCGATGACGCGAAGTTAACTATCCTTCCTCTTCGCATGCGTCGCGAGACCCGGCGCATAGTCTGGGACCAGTCGTACACCGATCCTTCGAAGGAAGCTCATGCCCGTCTCCCCGCGCCCGCTACGCAAGCTCGGATTCCTTACGATCGGTTTGTTCGATCCGGCGGATCCGGCCGCGGGGCACGAGTCGACCCTGCAGATCATCGATCTCGGCGAGCGGCTGGGATTTGATAGCGCCTGGCTGCGCCACCGCCACCTGCAGTTCGGAATCTCCTCGCCTGTCGCGATGATGGCCGCCGCCAGCCAGCGCACCTCCCGAATTGAGATTGGCACGGCAGTGACACCAATGGGCTGGGAAAACCCGCTGCGCCTGGCTGAGGATCTGGCCACCGTGGATTTGCTTTCGGGCGGGCGGATCAATCCGGGCCTGAGTGTTGGGGAACCGATGCACTACGACACCGTGAAGGACGAGCTGTACCCGAATTCGTCGGCGTCGGAGGACTTCAGCTACGCACGCGTGGAACGGTTTGCCCGCTTCATCGCTGGGGAACCGATACGGGCGTTCTCCGGAAAGCAGGGCGTGGTCGAGGAGTTTTCCGACCGTGTCGAGCCGCACTCCCCCGGGCTCCGGCAACGCCTGTGGTACGGGGCAGGGAGCAGGAGGTCGGCCGTCTGGGCCGCGCGGAATGGGTTCAATCTGCTCTCCAGCAGCGTGATCTTCCCCGACGAGGACCAGGACCCCGTCTTTGCCCGGATCCAGCAGTCTCAGATCCATGCCTATCGTGAAGCAGCGGCGGCATCACCCGAAGCGCTCGGAGGGGGCCGGGTCTCGCAGGGCCTGGTGGTAATCCCGACCGATTCGGCGTCGCCGAGCCAGCGGGAGAAGTACAAACAGTACGTGCATGAACGCCTACCACGTACCCGGGCACCGCAGGGGCCGAGAGGGATGTTGTTCGCCCCGGACCTTATCGGCACCAGCGACCAGATCGCGGAACAGCTGTACGCGCATGCCGGCTTCCAGGAGGTCGATGAGGTGGCTTTCGCCTTACCGTTCAGTTTCGATCATGAGGACTATCTCCAGATACTCACCGACATCGCCACCATCCTGGGTCCAACCCTCGGATGGTCCCCGGCGGAAGTTGTCCGGGACTCACAGTAGAAGCCGCGTTCCCTCAACGCTGGGCAAAGTGCAGGGCGGGCGGGCCTTATGCTCGCTCCGGCGCCTCGGAGCGGAAGAAGTCTCGCCTGTCATTGGCGCTGTTATCGGCGACGGAGCTCTCTGATTGCAATCGCATACTGCTCCCGTTCGAGCACAGCACCCAACTTACTGTCGAGCTGCTTCTCTGTTGCATCCCGTCTGCTCTTTTCAGGGGCACTGCGCAGACACCGGAGTGGACGTCGGCGGCCTAGGCCGACCCGATCTGGGGACGGGGTGATGCAGACAGTGACCGTCTTAGCCGCGCAACTTATCCTTACTGCTCGAGCCGAACAGCAGAACACCCTGCGCCCCTAGAGCAACACGTTTCTCGGCGTTTTGAACAGTTGAGCGTGGGTGTGCTCGTCACAACACGAGAAAGGCCCCGCCGCTATGGGCAGGGCCTTCTCACGCTGCACTAAGCTCCGGTCGAGGCTTAGATGCTATTGGAGATGCGCTCGTAATCCAGTTCGCCTTCGCGGGTTTGGACGCCGGCGGCGAGGAGCTTGTCGGCCAGGTCGAAAACGTCGTCGCCGAATGCCGCGTACAGCGAGGTGTTTTCAACGGCATACGCCTCCAATGGCACTGCCGGTGCCATGGCGTTGACGGTTGTCTTGACTGCAGCGATGGTTTCCGGGCGAAGCCGCGCGATGCGACGAGCAAGAGCATCAACGTGTGCGTCGATCTCATCGGCGGGCAGTGCCCGGTTGATGAGGCCGTACCGCTCGGCGAGCTCCGCGTCGACAAGTTCAGCTCCCAGGATGAGTTCCAGGGTTCGGGCCCGGCCGATGAGGCGGGTCATATTTACGGTGCCGCCGCCGCCGGGAAGAATGCCCATCTGAACCTCGGGCTGGGCCTGTCCGGACTTGCCGACCGCTGCGAACCGCATGTCAAGGCTCATCAGGAATTCATTGCCGGCGCCGCGGGCGAAACCTGCGAGCTTGCCGATCGTTACCTGGGGCAGGTTCCGCACGTCCTCACTCAAAGCCTGAAGAATGTTCAGGCCCTCCGGGATTTCCCAGCCGGGTGCGGCCGCGATGGCCGCATTGGTGGCCGCTGGAAGGGCCTCGGAATCTGTCAGATAGGCCATGTCCCCATGAGCGATGAAGAAGTCCGGATCAGCCGACTGGAACACGATGACCCGGACAGCGGCGTCATCGTGCACCTGGTAGAGGAATCCGCGCAGTGAGGGCAGCAGGACACCATCCATCAGGTTCAGCGGCGGATGATCCAGCGTCACCGTGGCGATTCCCGCGTCGATGGAGATGTGGAGTCCCGGCAGATTGTCGTAAGTCAAAATATCTCGATTCGGAAGGGCCACACGCAGCCAAAGGGTGGAGACACCGCACCTTGGGCACTCCGGCGTCATTCGTGACACTGAGTATCAGTTTAGCACTTGAATACTGCTCGTGGGACACGGGGTAGAGTTAAGGCATGCCTCCCAGTCCTGTCAGTGTTCGAGCCATCAGTAGGCACGCAGTCCGAGCAGAACTCGCCCGCGTTGCGTTCAACGAGTTCTGCGCAACCGGCTTCAATCAGGTGACTTTTGCTGACCTCGCGGGTGCTACTGGAGTCTCCCGAAGCACGTTCCTGCGGTACTTCACGAACAAGGAAGACGTCGTCCTGTTCCTCTTCGATCCGATCGGAGACACCATCGTCGAAGCCCTGGCCGCCGATGCCCGGTCAGACGACGACTGGCATGCGCTGCGGCGCGCTTTGAATGCGGTAGTGGACTTCCTCATGCGCGACACAGGCGAAGTCATGGCATTTTTGGATTTGATCTACGAGACACCGGCACTCAGCGCCCGGTTCCGGGAGAAGCAGTTCGACTGGCGGCCGAATATTGTCCGCGAATTGCAACAAACCCATGCCGCGCCGGATGCGTCAATCGTCACTCAGGTCCGGGTTGCGGCGGCGATGGAGTGCTTTGCGGCGGCGCTAGCTGCCTGGAGGGAATCAAGAGGAAGGGAGGACCTCTCGACGCTGATCAACACCTCCTTCAGCGCCCTAGATCCCACCGACTGACGGACTGGTGGAAACCGGTGCTCGGCTATACCGACATCGAGGGGAATTTCAACGAGGCCGGCGATGAGGAGTGCATGATCCAGGACTCAGCAACCGGTCCTCGGCTGTTGTTTATCGAGGTGCCGGACGCCGCGGCGGCCAAGCGGCGGTGCGGGAAGAATCGCCTTCATCTGGACCTTCGGCCGCGTGAACACACCCGCGACCAGGAGCTGGAGGTGCTGTTGGCTCACGGAGCCACGACAGTCGATGACCTCCGCGGCAAGGACGGGCCCGGTACGGGGTGGGTTGTACTTGCTGATCCTGAAGGCAATGAGTTCTGCATCCTGAGATCCGAGGCGACCTCGCAGAAGGAGGCTGCTCGGGCACCGCCTATGTCTTCAGCACCGACGAGCCTGATGGCACCGATCGTGTCTTCGGCTGCCCGGGGGTTGAAATCGTTCGTCAGCGCCGCCGCACATGCCGTTCTGGCAGGGGCGACCCTGGACTACAGCGACCGGATCAATCCCCCGCGTTTCCGGGTCATCCGAAGCCCCAGCACCCCTCTGCGCTGTCCGTGCCACAGATCCTTCGGACACCAGTGGCCTGCCAAGGGCCAGCCACACTGCAGGGCCCGAAACGTCATGCCCTGGGACGAATGAAATCCATCGAAGAGCCCACCCATCTCAGCATTCCCCTCAGGCAGATGGCTGGTCAGCTGGTCGAAGGAGTCGCGTGGGAAGGCTGCGACCCGGAGGTGACCGGTAGGCCCGCGGAAGCGAGCAGTGACAGCTTGTCTGCGTCCTGGGAGGCCGCGTCCGGGTGGTACACGACAAGCATGAGACCTTCGGCACCGCCGATGCTCAGCCTTTCGCGATTGAGAAGCAGTTCGCCGACCTGTGGATGATTGAAGCGGAGCATGGTCCCCTTTTGCCCGCGCACTTCATATCGGGCCCAGAGCTTTGCGAAGAGGGGACTGGTCAGGGAAAGCTCTCCGACGAGTTCGATGAACCGTGGATTCTCGATATCGGTGCCGACAGATTGGCGAAGATTGGCGATCAGGCACTCTGCGACGTCTTTCCACTCCGGCTGCAGCGCCTGCTCCGCCGGGTCCAGGAACATGTCCAGGAGCTGGTTCCTCCCGATGTCCAGTCTCGGCGAGAGCGCTTTGGCGAGCGGGTTGGACGCCAGGATGTCGAAGTAGCGCCCTTCGATGAAAGCCGGCTGATTCAGCGACTCAAGGAGCTTCAACGCCCCGGGCGGGACGATCTCCCTGCGCGGGCGGCGCTGACGTTGGCGCGGAACTTCGGCCACCAGGGACAGCAGGTGCGTGAAGTGGTCATCATCCAACTGCAGGACGCGGGCTATTGCTTCCAGTACCTGCAGCGACGGATGCCGGTCGCGGCCGCGTTCAAGGCGCAGATAGTAGTCGGCGCTGATACCGGCGAGCATGGCAACCTCTTCGCGCCGGAGTCCGGGGACACGACGGACGCCCACGACGGGGATGCCTGCCTGGGCAGGGGTGATCATTTCCCGCCGGGCACGCAGGTAGGCGCCGAGCGCGTTGGCCGGGCCGTCGGTCCCGGCCCCTGATCCTGAAGTTGTTCGAGCTCCCGGTTCGGGGTTGCTGCGGGATCGGGTTAGGGGGGGTCCTGCCACACCCCGGTCTCGGGAGGGCTCTGGCTGGTTCGGGTTTGTGCGCATACGGTCGTCAACGACTCATTCACACAATCTATTTCGACAGGACATCATGACTATCTCCTTGATCACAGGGGCCAACAAAGGCATCGGCTTCGAGACCGCTCGTCAGCTTCTGGACCTCGGGCACGTCGTCTACATCGGCGCTCGCGATTCGGAGCGGGGCCAGATGGCGGCCGAGGCCATCGGTGCCCGCTTTGTCCAGCTTGACGTCACCGATGATTCTTCGGTCCGGGACGCTCTCGCGACGATTGAGGCGCGCGAAGGCCGCCTTGACGTCCTGATCCACAATGCCGGAGTTCTGCCTACGGATCTGGACGGACCCACCGCCCTTCACGCCTTCGACACGAATGCCATCGGCATTGTCCGTGTCACGGAGGCCGCGCTCCCTCTGCTGCGCAACTCGGAAAACCCCAATGTTGTCACTGTCTCCAGCACCGCGGGATCGTTCTGGGCCGTGACCAATCCCGAGCGGCCCGAATTCAATCTGCCTCTGGCGCTCTACTCGGCATCCAAAGCAGCGGCGACCATGCTCACCCTGCAGTACGCCAAATCCCAGCCAGGCATCAAGTTCAATGCCCTCGAACCCGGGACGACCGCCACCGACCTGACAGCAGCCTTCGGGGTGGGCCGACCAGCGGAGGAATCCGCCCGCGTCGTGGTTCGCCTCGCAACCCTCGGCGCGGACGGCCCCACCGGCACGCTGCAGGACGAAAACGGCCACGTTTCCTGGTAGCAGCCGGCCCAACGTTCTGAGGTGAGCGCCCGCGCTCACCTCAGTACTTTGTCCTGACATCGGTTTCCAATGTTCCCCAACGCACACACTTTCCGCACCAGAGAGACGAAGTTTTGACCAGCACAACCACACAAGAACCCACACACCACCGACCTGCCTCCTGGGGAGGCGTCATCTCGCTCGGCATCGGAATTTTCGCCATCGTCATGTCCGAATTCCTTCCGGCGAGCCTGCTCCCGCGTATCGCCGACGACCTGGAGGTATCAATCGGTGCCGCGGGCCAAAGCGTCACCGTGACCGCCATCGCCGGCGCGTTCGCCGCGCTGCTCATCGCCGTGGTGCTCCCACGGATGGACCGCCGCTTCGTCATGATCGGCCTCACCGCGCTGGCCATCCTGTCCAATGTCATCGTGGCCCTGGCACCCAGTCTTCCCGTGCTGCTTCTGGCGCGGGTCCTCCTCGGCGTGGCGCTCGGCGGTTTCTGGGCCATGGCCACCGCGATGGCGGCCAAGCTGGTCCCCGGCGACCACCTCGGCCGCGCCCTGACCATCATCAATGCAGGCGTGTCCGTCGCGACCGTCGTCGCTGTTCCTCTCGGCGCATGGCTGGGAGAGGTCTGGGGGTGGCGCGGGGTGTTCTTCCTCGGCGCCGGCGTCGGGCTCGTCGCGCTCATCGCGCAGACGGCCACCCTGCCGCACGTCATACCAACGGCAGTCAGCGGCCTGCGCGCTCTTGGAGCCACGCTGCGCTCGGGCATCGTCATCGCCGGCCTTACCGCCATCCTGCTGATCTTCGGCGGCCATTTCAGCGGCTTCACCTACATCCGCCCGGCAGCAGAAAGCGTCTCCAATATTGACGCCGGCGGCCTGGCTGTCATGCTCCTCGTCTTCGGCATCGCCAATGTCCTTGGCACCGCCCTGAGCGGGCCAATCGTCGACCGGTCCCTCCGCGCCGCGATTCTCCTGTTCCCCCTCCTCGTAGCCGCCGGCATGCTGACCATGCTTCTGACCAGCGGATCGACCGTGGGCCTGTTCATCGCCGTCGCCCTGTGGGGCTTCGGCTTCGGCGGCGTCCCGACGACCGTCCTGAGCTGGGGGGCCCGCACCGAACCTGCGCGTCTGGAACAGATCGGCGGCCTCATCGTCACCGTCTGCAATATCGCAATCGCGGTAGGCGCAATCGCCGGGGGTGTGCTGGTCGACAGCGTATCGGCCAGCGCAACCCTCATCATCGGCGGTGTCCTCGCCATCCTCGGCGGAATGGTCCTGACCAGCCTCCGCCGGCGGGCGAACGACATCTCCATTCCCGTAAGCAACTAAACCCCCGTCCGGCGGCGGCTCATAGGTCGAGCCGCCGCCCGACGGGTCCGGCTGCATCCCAGCAGCACAACTCACAGCCCCACTTTCACAAGGCCCGCGCACCCGCGCCACGCCTGCCCTAAGGAGCACTTTTCATGACAACCATCGGCATACTCGGCGCTGGCCAGGCCGGCAGCACACTCGCCCGTGCTTCAGTGGCGGCAGGTTACACCGTCGTCATCGCCAACTCACGCAACCCCGAAACCCTGACAGGACTGGTTCGCGAGCTCGGCCCGCTAGCCTCCGCCGCATACGCGACCGACGCGGCAGCCGCAGCGGATGTCGCCTTCCTGGGCTTCCCCTACTCCCCGGACGACCTCCTGCCGGCCAAAGAGCTCGCCGGAAAGATCGTCATCGACAACAACAACTACATGACCTGGCGCGACGGCCACTTCCTCGAAGTCGACTCCGGCCTGAAGACCATCCACGAACTGCGCCAGGAGCAGCTTCCGGCCTCGAAAGTCGTCAAGGCATTCACCCACGTCCAGTTCCACGCACGGGCCCAGATCCGCGTCCCCAGCGACACCCAGCCGGCTCTGATCCGTCTGGCCAGACCCACCGGAGCTCCGGACCGGAAAGCCCTCGTTGTCTCCAGCGATCATCCAGACGCCGTCGAGTTCGTCACGGACTTCTACAACGACCTTGGCTTCGACGCCGTCGACAACAGTCCCCTGAAGGAATCCTGGCGCAGCGCCCCGGGCACCCCGATGTGGCGACACCACGTCGACGGCCAGAGCCGTGAGGAGCTCATCCGCAACCTGCAGCTCGCACGCCGCCTCGACGGCTGATCCAAGCAGTCACCACCGAATGCACCCGCACCTACCAGCGAGGGGGCGTGGCGACGGGCCCCGACTCAGCCGCGTTAGCCCCGCTCGAGAATGTGCCTGTGGCACGCATCCTCCTGCGGAACAACTTATGAGAACGTGAACGATTGCTCACACGGGATGAGTTGAGGCATGGCGATAGAATTTCGCGCGTTAGCCAATGAGGATGCAGACGCACTCCAGTCGTTACAGGAGTCGAACCCCGAGTACACTCGACGCATCTCGGGACGCGACCCAGTTCCCAGAGATGCCCAAACCATCCTCACCCCTTCGGTCCGGCCGCCATCGGCGGTGAACGAACGGGTTTGACCGTTGCTGTTCACCGCAGTGGCCAGTGGCCGGACTTTGTCCCGGGGTGCTCAGTTCCGCGGTGTGGTGAGTTCGGTGGCCCTGTCGGCGGCGGCTTCGCGGATTTCCGTGACCTGCTCGATGTCGGGGCGCAATTCCCGCATCCTGGTGGTGAGGTACTTGTCGAGCACTGTGTCGAGACGTGGAGGATGGTTTCCTCGGCGTATCACGTCGGAGAGCTGAACGGCCGCATCGCGCGCCTGCTGCATGGTGTTGAAGTCGGCGTAGGGGGTGGCGTCCGCCCTCCGGGCAATACCGTTACCTTTTCGGAGAGCGCTCTCTTGACGATGTGATGAGGGCCACATACAGTTGACTCACATCCCAGAGAGCGCTCTCTCGCCGCGTCGGCGTATGTCGCTCACACACACAAAGGAGTGACCGTGGAATCCTCGCGACTCAGGAAAATCACCGCCCTCGCCGGCGTCGCCTCCCTGGCCCTGGCAGCCTCGGGCTGCAGCGGCGGAACAGATGAGCCCGCAAGTGCCAACAACCCCATCACCTTGACCGTCACCACGTTCGGACAGTTCGGCTACGACGATCTGTACGCCGAATACGAAGAGCAGAACCCCGGAGTGACCATCGAGGCGACGAACATCGATGGAAGCGCCAACGCACGCGTCGATGCATTCACCAAACTCGCGGCCGGTTCCGGCCTGAGTGACGTCGTCGCCGTCGAAGAAGGCTGGCTCGGCCAGGTCATGGAGGTGTCCGACCAGTTCGTGGACCTCAATGATCACGGCGCCGCGGACATCAAGGACAACTGGGTCGACTGGAAGTTCGAGCAGGGCACCGACCCCGACGGTCGCGTCATCGGTTACGGTACCGACATCGGACCACAGGCCCTCTGCTTCAACCAGGAGCTCTTTGAAGCGGCGGGCCTGCCCACCGACCGCGAGGAAGTCGCCGAACTCTTCGGCGGTGACAACGCGACGTGGGAGACCTACTTCGACCTGGGCCGCCAGTACAACGAGACCACCGGCAAGGCCTGGTACGACCAGTCCGCTTTCGTCTGGAACTCGATGGTGAACCAGATGGACGAGGGCTACTACACCGCCGACGGCGAGCTGAACATCGAGGGCAACGAGGCCATGCGCGCCCAGTTCGACCTCCTCGCCGCCGGCACCGCCGACGGCCTGTCCGCCAACCAGAAGCAGTTCGACTGGGGCAAGGGCAAGGCGTTCGTGGATGGTTCCTTCGCCGTCCACGTCTGCCCCGCCTGGATGCTCGGAACCATCAAGGAACAGCTGGAATCCGCCGGTGGTGGGGCCGAGACCGGATGGGACGTCGCCGACGTCTTCCCTGGTGGCAGCTCCAACTGGGGAGGAGCCTTCCTCTCCGTTCCCGAAAGCTCCGAACACCCCGCTGAGGCCGCGAAGCTCGCCGCATGGCTGACCTCTCCTGAACAGATGGTCAAGCAGTCCGCAGCCGCGAACAACTTCCCCAGCGCGCTGGACGCCCAGGCGGAGATCGTCGAAGCAGCCGTACCGAACGAGCTTTTCAACGACGCTCCGTACGGTGAGATCTTCGCATCGCGTGCCGAAGGCGTCGTGGCCCAGTTCAAGGGCCCGGATGACTCCGTGATCCAGGAGAACGTCTTCGCGCCCGCGCTGAAGATCCTGGACAACGGCACCGGTACGGCCGATGAGGCCTGGAACGAAGCCATCACGCTTCTCAACGACCTCGTCGTGAACAACTAGCAGCACCGGCCGCGGGGCCTCCGGCAGCACCGGAGGCCCCCATGGAGTCTGGAACCCTCATGACCACGACACTGAACCGCCCGGCAGCCAGCAGTCCTGCCCCTGCGAAACCGACCCTCACCTTCCGTCAGCGACTGAACGTCCTCGACATGAAGGGCTCGCCCTACCTGTACATCGCACCGTTCTTCGTCCTCTTCGCCCTGGTGGGCCTGTTCCCTCTCGGCTACACCTTCTTCGTCTCCCTGTTCGACTGGCACCTGCTCAAGGGGCAGGGCGAGTTCGTGGGCCTGCGGAACTTCCAGGAAGTCCTCCAGGACCGCTTCTTCTGGAACTCGCTGTTCAACACGATGAGCATCTTCCTGCTCTCGACCATTCCGCAGCTGATTGTCGCTACTGGCATAGCGGCCGTGCTGGACCAGAACCTCCGTGGCAGGACGTTCTGGCGCATGAGCATCCTGCTCCCCTACATCGTGACGCCCGTCGCTGTCGCCCTGATCTTTTCGAACATGTTCGGCGAGCAGTACGGGCTGATCAACAACATCCTCACGAGCTTTGGGATCGACCGGATCCTGTGGACTAACGAGACGCTGCCAAGCCACATCGCGATCGCCACCATGGTGAACTGGCGCTGGACCGGATACAACGCACTGATCCTGCTGGCAGCCATGCAGGCGGTGCCCCGCGACATCTACGAGTCCGCCGCGATCGACGGTGCCGGAGCCTTCCGCCGCTTCTTCAGCATCACGCTGCCGAGCATCCGGCCCACCATGATCTTCGTGGTGATCACCGCCACCATCGGTGGGCTGCAGATCTTCACCGAACCCCGCCTGTTCGATCCGCGGACGGCAGGCGGAACCGGACGCCAGTTCCAGACCACCGTGCTCTACCTCTGGGACATGGCCTTCCAGCGGTCGAACTTTGGCAAGGCAGCCACCATCGCATGGCTCCTGTTCCTCATCATCATCCTGTTCGGCCTCGTGAACTACCTGATCTCACGGAGGATCGCCACCACCGGCGACCGGCACGGATCTTCCCGCACCGCAGGCGGGAAGCGCCTGAATCGCCAGGCGGCCCCTGCAGTCGTCCTCCCGGCGGTGGATTCCCAGCCGCCAGCTCCGTCGGCGGAACCGGCGGCTGAAACCGCAGCAGAAGCGACCCCAAGGAGCGGGCAATGACCGTCACCGCCGCGCGGCCGAATACGCCGGCCACCCAGCGCACCCCACGAGCCGCAGCGACGCGGAAAGCGCTCTTCGGCAACGGACGCAGGCCGGGCTTCCTCACCTACGGCCTCCTGTTCGCGTTCTTTCTCGCCTCCGCCTACCCGCTGTGGTGGTCCGTGATCATCGGCAGCCGATCCAACGAGGCACTCGGTCAGACCTGGCCTCCGCTGTTCCCGGGAGGAAACTTCTGGACGAACGTCGGCGAGGTCTTCGACACCATCCCGTTCTGGCTCGCGCTCGGGAACAGTGTGCTGATCTCGGGGATCATCACGGTTTCGGTCGTCGGGTTCTCCACGCTGGCCGGCTATTCCTTCGCGAAGCTCCGCTTCCGCGGCCGGAACGGCCTCATGGTCGCCGTCGTCGCCACCATGGCCATCCCGACCCAGCTCGGCATCATCCCGCTGTTCATGCTCATGCGCACGCTGGGCTGGACCGGCGAGATCGGCGCCGTCGTCATCCCCACGCTCGTCACGGCATTCGGTGTCTTCTTCATGCGCCAGTACCTCGTGGATGTTATTCCCGACGAGCTCATCGAATCCGCCCGCATGGACGGGGCCTCCATGATCTCCACGTTCTGGCACGTGGCGCTCCCCGCCGCGCGCCCGGCCATGGCGATCCTGGGCCTGTTCACCTTCATGACGGCGTGGACCGACTTCCTCTGGCCCCTGCTGGTGCTCGACGCCGGCAACCCCACCCTGCAGACGGCGCTCAGCCAGCTGCAGTCGGCCCGCTACGTGGACTATTCGATCGTCCTCGCCGGCGCGGTCCTGGCAACCCTCCCGCTGCTGGTGCTCTTCGCCGTCGCGGGCCGTCAACTCATATCCGGAATCATGCAAGGAGCAGTGAAGGGCTAATGCCACCAACACACCACCCCACCAGCAGCGGAACCACCCAGCGGACCTGGCCTGAGGGCTTCATCTGGGGCTCGGCCACCGCCGCCGCCCAGGTCGAGGGGGCCAGCCACGAGGGCGGCAAGGAGGATTCCGTGTGGGATGCCTTCGCCCGCGTCCCCGGGGCCGTCGCCGGCGGCGATGACCTGGAAACGGCGGTGGATCATTACCACCGGATGCCCGAGGACGTGCGCCTGATGAAGGAGCTGGGCCTGGGTTCCTACCGCTTCTCGACCAGCTGGGCCCGGGTACGCCCCAGCGGCAGGGCCGCCAACGCCGAAGGCCTGGACTTCTACTCCCGGCTCGTGGATGAACTCCTCGAAGCGGGCATCCTGCCCTGGCTGACCCTCTACCACTGGGACCTGCCGCAAGCCCTGGAGGACACCGGCGGCTGGGCCAACCGGGACACCGCCTACCGTTTCGTGGACTACGCCAACGACGTGTACTCGGCGCTGGGCGACCGGGTGCGGCACTGGACCACCTTCAACGAACCGTTCTGCTCGTCGCTGCTGGGCTACGCCGCGGGTGTGCACGCCCCGGGACGGCAGGAACCGCGCGCGGCGGTTGCGGCCATCCACCACCAGCACCTGGCCCACGGCCTTGTGGTCAACGAACTCCGGGCCCGCGGCGCGCAGCAGCTGGGCATCACACTGAACCTGAGCAACGCGATTCCCTGCGATGCGTCCGACCCGGTGGACCTCGACGCGGCGCGGCGCTTCGATTCGCTGCAGAACCGGATCTTCCTTGACCCGATCCTGCGGGGCGCCTACCCGGAGGATACGCTGGCGGATCTGGAGCAGTTCGGCATCCGGGAGGTCATTCGGCCCGGGGACCTCGACGTGATCGGGACGCCACTGGATTTCCTGGGCGTCAACCACTACCACGACGACCTGATCAGCGGGCACCCCACGACCGAGCACGGCGACGGCCACGCCGGTGGCGCGTCCCGCCCGACGTCCTCGTGCTGGATCGGCTCGGAGGACATCACCTTTCCCAGCCGCGGCCTGCCGCGCACCGCCATGGACTGGGAGGTCAACCCGGACGGGCTGCGCAAGTTGCTCGTGCGCCTCGGCGAGGAATACCCCACCCTTCCGCCGCTCTACATCACAGAGAACGGAGCTGCATACGAGGACCTCGTCAGCAGCGACGGCGCGGTGCACGACACCGAGCGCACCCGGTACATCCTCGAGCACATCAATGCCGTCGGCCAGGCGCTCGACCAGGGGGCCGATGTCCGCGGCTACTTCGTATGGTCGCTGCTCGATAACTTCGAATGGTCCTGGGGCTACGGGAAACGCTTCGGCATCGTGCGCGTGGACTACGACACCCTCGAACGCACCATCAAGGACAGCGGCCACGCCTACGCCGGAGTCATCGCCGCAGCGAAGGCGGCTGACCTCACACCGACGAGCGCCTAAAGTAGCCTTCACAGCTTCCGTTTCGATGTTCCGGAGATAACGATGACGCAGGACACCAGCGGGCCCCGGCCGGTACCCACCCTTGAGATGGTGGCTGCCCTGGCCGGGGTGTCGAGGGCCACGGTGTCCCGCGTCGTCAATAATTCCCCGAGCGTTGATCCGGAGCTCGCGCAGACCGTGAGGAAGGCCATCCTCGCGCTCGATTACACGCCCAACCGCGCCGCGCGCTCCCTAGCGAAGCGCCGTGCGGGCGCGGTCACGCTCATTGTCTCCGAGTCGACGGCGAAGGTGTTCGCCGACCCGTTCTTCGCCTCCGTCGTGCAGGGCATCGCCCTTTACCTCACCGACACCGAGTACACCCTGAACATGGTGATCGCCTCGGAATCCAAGCCGGAAAAGACGCGCAGCTTCCTGCTCGGAGGAAATGTCGACGGCGTGCTGGTCGTCTCCCACCACAGCGGTGATCATTCGTGGACGCACCTGTCCGGTTCGCTGCCCATGGTGTTCGCCGGCCGCCCCCTGGTGGGCGGCACGGAGAGCTACTACGTCGACGTCGACAACGAGCACGCGGCCTACACCGCCACGCGCCTGCTGACCGAAGCGGGCCGCCGTCACGTTGCCACGATCGCCGGCCCGCAGGACATGCCCCCCGGCATCGACCGGCTCGCAGGGTGGCGGACGGCCGTGCGGGAGGCAGGGCTGGGGGAAGGGCTCGTCGAAGTCGGTGACTTCACCCTCACCTCGGGGGCGCGTGCGATGCACCGGCTCCTGGACCGCCGCGCACCCATCGACGCCGTCTTCGCGGCGAACGACCAGATGGCGGCCGGGGCATACACCGCAATCCAGGGCCGCGGCCTGCGCATTCCTGAAGACATCGCCGTCGTCGGCTTCGACGACGATTCCTTCGCGACCTCTGTGACACCGGCGCTGACCACCGTGCACCACCCCATCGTTGAACTTGGCAAGAAGATGGCGGAAACCCTCGTCAACCTGATCGAGGGAAAGCCGACCGATCGTACGACGAGGATGCCCACCTCGCTCGTGATCCGTGACTCTGTATAGCGATTCCGTATAGCGACTCCGGATTGCGCAGTCGGACAGCCGCGCTGAGCATCGTTGCCGCATCGGGCCCTCGGCGCGCCCATGGTGGGCGGGCCGTCACCTTCTGACCGAAAGGCCTTTCCCGATGCTTCCAGCTCCCGTGAGCACCGCTGCCCCGTCCTCCGCAACCGGCCGCCGGATCCGCTGGGGTGTCGTGGCAACGGGCTCGATCGCCGCCCGCGTGGTGCATGACCTCGCACTGCTCGATGACGCCGTCCTCCAGGCCGTCAGCTCCCGCACCGACGAGTCCGCTCGGGCCTTCGCCCTACGCTTTGGCTTCGCCACCGCCTATTCGGACGCGGACGGATCGACCGGCTACGAGCACCTCTTCGCCGACCCCGCCGTCGACGTCGTCTACATCGCCACGCCGCACGCGCACCACCACGCCGTCGCACTGGCTGCCCTCAACGCGGGCAAGCACGTGCTGTGCGAGAAGCCCCTAGCCATGAACGCCAGGCATGCCGCCGAACTCGCCGAACTCGCCGCGGAACGCGAACTGTTCCTCATGGAGGCCGTCTGGACACGCTTCCTGCCCAGCTTCCGCCGTGCCATCAAGATCCTGCGGTCCGGTGAGATCGGACAGCCACAATGGCTGCAGGCCGACCTTGGCTTCGCCGCGCCCTTCGACCCTGACGCCCGGATCTGGGACCCGGAGGCCGGCGGCGGAGCCCTGCTGGACCTGGCGGTTTATCCGTTGACGTGGGCGCTTGGCGCACTCGGTGAGCCCAGTGCCCTGACCGCCCGCGGCGCACTCACTGAGCACGGCATCGACCTGCACAATGCCCTCACCCTTACCTACGAGGGCGGCGCGCACGCGCAGCTCACCACCTCGATCGGTGCCGACGGTCCCAGCGTTGTCACCGTCGGAGGCACCGACGGCTGGTTGCGCTCCTCCGCTCCCCTGTTCAACCCCGCCGAACTCATCATCCAGCCCAGACAGGGCACGCTGCGAACGGAACGCTTCGAGGTCTTCGGCAACGGCTTCAGCTACGAACTGCGCGAAGTAACGCGCTGCCTTCAGGCAGGACTGACCGAGAGCCCGTTCATGCCACCTGCCGAATCGGTCCGCATGATGAAACTGCTCGACGAGGCACGCCGCCAAATGGGGTTGCACTACTCAACCGACACCGAACCGGTCCCGGCGCATTCCTAGGCGAAACCGCTGACCCCCGGGAGGTGCTCTCAGTGCCACTCGACAAGGGTTCTCCTCGAGCACCGGGAGAACCGTGCCGCAACGGTGATCGCTAGTGACGATCCCCACCGCGCCAGAAACATACGTTCTGAGACACCTCCAAGGCCAGGTCGAGTCGTCTCCTTAGCAGGCCCACCAGTCCGATGAGGGCGAAACGGCGGACGCACCGTCGTCACCTATTCAAGCTGTTTCAGGTGGGAAGACCGGAGTTGTTGGACGCAAGGGGAGCGGCCGTTGCCCTGGTGTAAAGGCGGGGTCTTCGTGGAAATATGGCCACGGAGGGGAAGGCGTAGCCGGCGGCGCCCCCGGATGAGATGACCCACGCCGCTCAATTGAGTCGGGGGCTGATGATGGATCTTGTGTCGTGGCAGGTAGCTCCTGCTCAGACTTCCGTGGCTTCCCTCGGGCTCATTGTCAGTGGCGGTTTGCTGTGGTGGTCGTTGCGCCGAGATCCTCGGCCCCTCCGCAACGGATTCCTGATCGTGGTGACTGCCTACTATGTTCTGGGTCTGGTCTCGTTCGTGGCCTCCCAGATCCCGGTCGTTGAGATTGGTGCCGAGGCGGTCAGGCTAGCGGTCCTTGGAACAGGTGCGCTGAGTCTGCTGCTGCTGCCATTGCTGCTGATCGTCAACGGGATTCTCATGCTCCGCAGGGAACACCGCTCGCTGGGTAATCTGCTCTCGTTGTTGGCCGGGATCGCGCTTCTGGTCCTTCCCCTGCTTGTCGTGTGGTTGTTCAGACACGAGAACAAGGTGACCGGCACGATCGCGGCGGGCCTCCTGACTGCCCAGGCCTGCCTGGGCCTGCTGTTCCTTGTCTTCGTAGCTCACACCGCGCTCTACGCGGTCCTGGCCCGTCGAGCACCAGCCCGGGCGATCATCGTGCTGGGAGCCGGCCTGCTGTCCGGGCAGGTACCACCGCTTTTGGCCGGACGCCTCCAACAAGCCGTAACCGCAGCACGACAACGACAGGGACAAAGCGGCAGGATCCCGATCGTCCCAACCGGTGGGCAGGGTGCCGATGAGTCTTGTTCAGAGGGCGAAGCGATGGCTGGATGGTTGCGCGAGCACGGGATCCCTGACCGGGACGTTTTGGTGGAGAACCGAGCACGGAGCACTGAAGAGAACCTCCGCTACAGCGCCGTACTGCTGCAGGAGTACGGGATAGATCCTCCCTACCTGATCGTAACGAACAACTACCACGCTCCACGGGCCGCGATGCTGGCCCGAAAAGTAGGCCTCGACGCACAAGCCATCGGCTCACCTACCGCTCTGTACTTCTGGCCCAGCGCGTACCTTCGGGAATTCATCGCTGTCATGACCGGCCACAAACTACTCCTCTGCTTAGCCGGCCTGACCATCGTGATCATGATGCTCCTCGTCTGGCTCTCCCTCAGCGCCTAAACCCCAGAAACCCGACTCAGCTCGTCGCGCAGGACGATGAACCGCACACTAGTCCGGGCTCCTCACCTATGGTGCAGGCCCGCACCCACAATCAGGAGTCCCTCCGATACGTCTCGAGAACGATCCTTTGCTGAGACAACGGGTGGCACGTGTCGTTCTCGTATTCGAAGTGTTGTGTAATGAGCGGTATGTCGATCACGCTAAGCACTCCGCGTCCTAAAGAACTACCCCAGGTGATCGACGTCCTCGGTAGTTGGCAGCAGGACGGGTTGCCCATCCAGTTGCATCCAGGCGACTTAGGGTGGGCCTACCAGATTGGTGCTTTAGCTCTGGCTCGGAGAATTCGAATTTGGTCCTCCGATGCCCGTGCGCTCGCCATGGGTTTCTTGGATGGCCCAACAGTCCTGCGCGTTGCGATCGCACCCGGAGCTGACTACGACGAAGAACTCGCTGCGCAGATGGCGCAGGATATTGCTGATCCTTCCCGGGGTGTCCTACCGGATGAAGCCGTTTCCGTGGAGGCTCGTTTCGGCTCAGCACTCCGGGCCCGTCTTAACGCCGAAGGGTGGCAGCCGGACGAACCCTGGACGCTGCTGAGGTGCGATCTCCTCAACCCGATTGATAGCCCTGGAGTTCGTGTTGAAGAGGTCGGGCCAGGACACGTCCAGGCAAGGGTTGCGGTACAGAACGCTTCTTTCGGATCGGCCAGGTTCACCGAGGAACGCTGGCACGCAATGGCAGCCGGTCCGGCTTATGCAAGCGCTCGTTGCCTCCTTGCTTATGACAACGACGGAACGGCTGTGGCGATAGCGACGGTTTGGTCGGCAGGTGTCGGCCGACCGGGCCTGATCGAACCAATGGGGGTGCACCCTGAGCACCGCGGGCATGGGTACGGAACAGCGATCACAAGAGCGGCTGCTTCAGCGCTTCATCAGATGGGCTCCTCAAGCGCGCTGGTATGTGCTGAGAGCTCGAACGCCGGTGCAGTGGCCACATACTCTGCCGCAGGCTTTCAAGTAACAGGGCAGGTCACTGATCTCCACCGCGGCTGACACTGCCTCTTTCCTCAACGTCACAAAGACGCACCTTGTGCGACGGTTCACAGTCTCTAAAGCGCTTCTCATCGCATCCATTGAAGGATCAGTTCCTTCCGTACGTTGTGCGCTGTAGCGCCCATTGACCCCGCCAACCACCTTGGCAAAAGCCCGCCATCTTGAGGAGAATTCACACTCCAGGGGATCAAAACTTCTTCTCGCTCAAACGGTCCTTTTTGCACACTGAGGTTGAGGTCGGCGACGAGCCCTGCACTGAGCCGCAATAGGAAAATGCAGTGGACCAACGGCTCGGCACTTGATGACCTTGAAGGACCGGCATTGACTGCAGAGAGGACGGCCTGTGCCCGAGCAACGAGACGACCAGCAACGCAACGCCATGCAGCCCGTCGAGGACAACGCGCTCAACCCCTGGGACCTGTGGGTCGAGCCCTTCGCGTTGGTGGCAACGCAACCGAAGCGGCCGCCACCTACTACGTGTATGGAAAGGGCGAGTTGCCGCGCTGCAACGCGACCTCGTCAACATGGGGCTCATGAACCTGCTCGAGAAGGACTGAAACCAGCACAATAGGCTTTGATGATCGAGGGCCGGCACGCCCTAGGATCGGCTCATGGGGATTGACGCAGGCGTAGCTTTCGAGGTAACTCTGCTCCGGTTGAAAGAGGCAAAGCATCAAAGGCAGCTGTTCCGGGAAAAGTGGCTAGCGTACCTTGCGGAAGTCCCGTTTGAGTTCTCGTTGGAGTCGGATAGCGCGTTGGAGCACCGTCTCGTGGGACACGCGCGCTCCCCTCCCGAGGGGGAACTCTACTCGAGTTCCCGATTGCCGAGTCCCTGTCCAGGTTCAAGGCGGCCGGGCTGGGGCAGATCGCCGCCGGGCTGTTCACCACCGACCCGGTCAGCGGCTATCCCCCCGGCGCCCCGGCCGCACAAAACGGGTACAGCGGAGTTGGAGCCCTCATCCATGACCTGGGCGCCGTCCCCGTCTTTCTTGGTATTCCTGTGACGGCCCTGCTCTGGGCCCGCAATTTTGCCCGTCACGACCGCCGCCGGTGGGCGCGCTACTCGGCCACCACCGCGGCAACCATGGTCACCGGCTTCGCACTCACCAGTGCCGCCTTCGCCCAGGTTCCCGCCCTTGCCCCCTTCGGCGGCCTCCTTCAACGGCTGACCGTGACCCTCGGCATGGGCTGGCTGAGCGCCCTGTCAGTCCGCGAGCTCACTACGCCCAATCCGCCAACCCAGGCGCCTTGACCAACAACCTGGACCGGACCACCCCGGGATGAATCGTCCCCCGCCACATGGCGCTCGGACACCGCTCCGATCAGGACCACCAGACCGCTCCGGGACGCCCATTCGTTAGTCATGAATCGAGCTGCCGACCGCAGCGAATGATGACGACCGTACCGATCACGGCGCCTCCCCTCCCCTCCCCAGCAACTTCGGAGGAGTATCTTCATACGCACAGCACCAACGATGACCGCAAAGATCTGACCAAGCTATCGATGAGGAGTTGAACAGCATGCAGCAACTCGCGCACCGGCTCGACCGTCTAGGCACCGAAACTGCCTTCAGCGTCGCCCAAGCCGCGGCCGTCTGGAAGGCTGAGGGGAACACCGTGTATCCCTTCCACCTCGGTGACATCAACATCCCGACGGCTCCCCATATCGTGGAAGCGATGAACCGGGCTATCAAAGACGGTTACACAGGCTATTGCCCGGGCCCCGGCATTCCACAGCTGCGCGAGGCTCTCGCCGATGATGTCGGTGCTCGTCGGGGTATCAAGTTCTCCCCTGAGAACATCGTGGTGATGACCGGCGGCAAACCCGTCATCACCAAGTTCCTCCAGGCCGTCATGAACCCGGGTCAAGAGGTGCTCTACCCGAACCCCGGTTTCCCAATTTATGAATCCCAAATCGAGTATCTGGGAGGCACAGCGACGCCGTACCGGTACCTGCCCACAAGTGAGGGCTTCGCCATCGATCTCGACCAGGTCAGAGCATCGATCACCCCAAAGACCGTGGCCATCATCTACAACGACCTGCAGAACCCCATCTCAGCTGAGTCCACGGCTGCTGAGCGGGAGGCAATCGCGCGACTCGCTCAGGAGCACGACCTTTGGGTGCTGTCCGATGAGGCGTACTTCGAGACGCGCTACGAGGGTGTTTCGAGCTCGATCGCGTCGCTCCCCGGCATGCTGGAGCGTACCGTCATCCTCTATACCTTCAGCAAGAAATTCGCCATGACCGGATCCCGTTTGGGCTGCGCTGTCGCCCCGATCGAAATTGCCAGAATCCTTAGCACCCTCAACACCAACGATGAATCGTGCACGACGCACTACGTGCAGTGGGCCGGCATCGAGGCGCTCCGCGGCACCCAGGAACCGGTACAGCAGATGATCGATATTTTGCGTCAGCGCCGGGATACCACGTGTGAACTTGTGAATGGCATTCCCGGCATGCACGTTGCCGTTCCGCAGTCGACGTTCTACCTCTTCCCTGACGTCACCGACGTCATGGAGCGCATGGGGTACGCGGCAGTGGGCGAGTTCGCTTCCGCAGCTCTGCATTCGACAGGTGTTTCCTTCTGTACACGGGAGCACTTCGGTCGCCGTCAACGCGGGGAAGACCGCCAATACATCCGGTTGGCGTACTCGGGCATCGACGTCGCTGACATCAGGGACGGTCTCGGCCGCCTGAGCACCTGGATCGAGACCGCATGAGTCGGATCGTCGTCACGGGTCACATACCCAAAGTGGCACTCGAAAAGCTGCGGGTTGAGCATGAAGTTGATGCATGGACGGCCCCTGAGTCGATTAGCCGCGAAGAACTCCTGATCCGGGTGGTCGGGGCTGACGCCGTGGTGAGTCTGCTTACTGAACGCATCGACGCAGAGCTCCTTGACGCCGCTGGACCGCAGCTCAAGGTCGTTGCGAACGTCGCCGTGGGCTACGACAATATCGATGTGCCTGCCTGCACCGATCGAGGAGTGATAGCGACCAACACCCCCGGCGTCCTCACGGAAGCCACTGCCGATATTGCGCTCGGCCTCATCCTCTCTGCAACCCGCCGGTTAGGCGAGGGCGAACGGCTCATCCGCTCCGGTCAGGACTGGAAATGGGGTATGTTCTTCCTGCTCGGCAGCGGCCTGCAAGGGAAAACCCTCGGCATCATCGGCATGGGCGGCATTGGTCAGGCGACCGCACGCCGGGCCAAGGCCTTCGGCATGGACATCGTCTACCAGTCACGCAGTGCAATCACCTCCGAAGTCGGTGCCGAACTGGGCGCCCGGCGAGTCGAGTTCGATGAGTTGCTGGCGACCTCCGACATCGTCTCCCTTCACTGTCCCTATGGGCCGGCTACTCACCACCTCATCGGGGCCGATCAACTGACAGCAATGAGGGATTCGGCTTACCTCATTAATACCGCGCGCGGGCCGATCATTGACGAAGCAGCTCTCGTCGCCGCCCTGCAGGAAGGACACATTGCAGGGGCAGGGCTCGACGTCTTTGAACACGAACCAGCTGTCCATTCCGGACTGCTCAAGCTGAACAACGTGGTACTCGTGCCTCACCTCGGTTCAGCCACCATCGAAACACGAACCGCGATGGCCACACTCGCCGCCGATAACGCCCTCGCCGTGCTGAGCGAGCAGAAGCCCTTCACGCCCATCAACTAGCGAAAGACGCCCTGGACGAGAAGGCTGCCGTCATCGTCCTCGAAATCACCGATCACCTACCCATGACATGTATGAGTCATCACTGTGCACCTTCCCATATGTGGGGCTACTTCGCCGAACGTCGGTAGGTCGATTTAGCGACCGATGACTTGACCGGCTCGGCTTTGCATTCCTGGTTCCACTCCGGCGAGGCGGGCAAGTCCACCGGGAGTTGTCACTCCGCTCGGCCAGCGCCTGAGGATCCGATAATTGAGTGGTTTCGCCGGTCGTACGGGATGCGGGCACTGCTCTGCCGTGCGACTAGTTCAGGCGTGAATATGAGCTGCCGAACCTCGGCGAGGTGCGCCGCAAGCACTATGCCGGATTGATCCGCTTCGCCGTGCACAGTGGGATCAAGCACTACTCGAACACCCAGCACGTCCTGAGCCTGGACAACGACTACGAGCTCATCATCGACAGTGGTAACTACGACACCGAGGACGACATGGCCGCCCGTGGCCAGGACGCGAACCGCGAGCAGTGGGAGCGCCTGACGAACACCGCCTGCCTGCTGGTCGCCAACGAGCCGCACGAGATCTGCACAAGAGGGGCCCTCCGCGCCGGACGGCCCCTCTGTCGTTTCTGTGTCCTGCAGCCTCACTCTTCGAGGTGGAACTCCACCCGGTAGCGCAGGAACCGGACGTTGGGTGCGACCGACAGTGCCCTGCGGATCCGGGTGTCATCCTCCTGGGCGATGATGACGCCCTCGACGTCCTGGCCCGGCTCGGCGAGTTCAGCGTTGGCGTAGCCCATGTAGCGCTGGACCTGGCCGACGACGACGTCGCTGGCGCGCCCACGTTTGAGCTCCACGACGAGCAGCCGGGTCCGGTCCTTGCTGATGGCCAGGATGTCCATCGGGCCGGTGTCCGTCGGATACTGCCGGCCGATGACACCTTCCTCCTCGGTTGAGTAGATGTCGTACTCGGTGCCGAGCGCCGTACGGCTCCAGTTGTGCACCAAGAAGTCCTCGAGCTGTTTCTCCATTTGGAAGGCCAGCGGATCCTGCACGTCGGACGGGATGACCTCGGCGGCCGGCACCAGGGTGGGAGCGTCGGCGGAGCCGGCATCTGCGAAGCCCGCCACCATGGGGCTAATGTCGGTGAGGCGCGTGAGCTCGGCCAGCTCTGGTGCGTGCTCCTGCGAGAGCTTTTTGATGGTCTGCGGGGTCCCGGCGGCCGAGGCCAGCTTCGGGCTCATCAGGGTCCGGTCGAAGGATCCGCTCCAGTCGACGCGGCGCCGGTGTGGCAGCACCTGGCCAGGGTGGAACTCATAGTCCGAGTTGACGATTCCGTAGTGGTAACGGATGGGGCTGGCCGTAGGGACAAGGACCAGGTCTCCAATCTGCATGGTCACGGCTGCCGCGTGCAGGCTGCCCATGGCACCGCCGGCAACGACCCTTGTCATACCCGGATGCAGGTCGATGGTGATCGGGATCATGGCCTTCCTGAAGGCCTCCGATCCCCCACCGAGGTGCGGCCGGATGTCGAAGTCCTGGACGAAGTCGACCCCGACGTAGCCGGCCTCGACCAACTCGTCCACGTTCGATCCGCCCGTGCCGAGGCGCACCACCCATGCTGTCATCATTGCTCCCCATTCCCATCGTGAAAAGGGCGAATAACACCCAGCTCCACCGTAGGACATCTGGCGGCCGCCTCCCGCCGCATCCGCAGGCGGTGGCATGTCGGATGCATGCCGTACACACGTGCGGCATGGCATTTATCAATGGCTCACGCCCCGAGCGAATGGCAAGCCAAGAAACGCCACCGACCACCGGTCGAGTAAGCCATTGATAGAGGAGCCACTGCAAGGGAACTCGACTTTGCAACAGCACGCACCGCACCTCGACCCACAAGCCGCGAGCGAACAAACCGGAGGTCATCGCCTAGGCCAGCTGGCTTCCAGCCCCCATCGGTCGCAGTCATGGGTGCACCTTAGAGGTGTGGCGGTCGAGGAAGTACAGCAGCCGCCTTTGTGAAACCCCTCCAGGGTCAGGGAAAATACCGGCACCAGGACCGCACATTGCACCCGATTGCCCACAGTCAGAGACCAAAAGGGCATCTGACGTGGGAAAACATGTGCCCGACGTGGGACTCGAACCGGACGCCGGGCCCCGAAAATCCGCCACTCCCCCAGAAACATCCGCAATCCGAACCAGTCCGGCACCGGTACGGCCCAGTGCGGGACCCAAAGTGTGGACACTGTCCACACCCCCACCTCTCCCCACCAAGACAGCATCCTGGGCTACGCGGACCTGGAGGTTGCAGGACCAACCTCCAGAGCTGCAGCACGTTGTCGGTGACTATCTACTCATCGCCCAGGCGGAAGTCCTGGTGGAGAAAGACCCGGATCTCTGCCACGACATTATGAACAGTCTTGTGCGCTCCCTGGAACTGAGAGAAAACGGCGAAGAGCTTCAGCCCTGGCCCGTGCCCCGTCCTCGATCAACGAGCATTCCTCGACGACTCCGCTGGCCTGATGACGGTGCGGCTGACGCTAGCTAGGGAACCTCGATGATCGTTAGTCTCGGCCCATGACCGGATTCCCTCAGATACTTCACACGGTTCTCGACACTGCTGATGTGCGAGGACTGGCAGAGTTCTACCGCCAACTGCTCGGACTCCAGTACCGGCCAGGGGATGAGCCCGAGGGTGAGGACATGCCTGATGATGTCGATTGGCTCGTTCTCACTGATGGACAGGGCAACCGCAGGCTCGCTTTTCAGCAGGTTGATCACCTGAAGCGGACGACATGGCCCTTGCCTGATGTGCCGATGCAGATGCACCTCGATCTGACCGTTCCTGACCGGGAAACACTCGAGCATCACCATTTCAGGGCCCTGGCCTTAGGGGCAGAGCTCCGCTTCGATCGAACGGACGACCCGAACGAGCCGTTATACGTTTACGCCGATCCGGCCGGTCATCCGTTCTGCATCTTCGTAGTCTGAAGCGAGCATGACGTCCACATTGGTGAGCCGCGATGCTAAACCAGGAGTCGTCGAAAGTGTTGGGGGGGGGGGGGGGGGGGGGGGGGGGGGGGGGGGGGGGGGGGGGGGGGGGGGGGGGGGGGGGGGGGGGGGGGGGGGGGGGGGGGGGGGGGGGGGGGGGGGGGGGGGGGGGGGGGGGGGGGG
>NZ_JBZCNF010000010.1:0-3817 GCF_058269175.1 Arthrobacter sp. TJ-254
GCATCCGGAGCGATGGTATCCACACCGGCTGAGCTCAACACGTTCATGAAAGCCATCCTCGACGGCGAGCTCCTGGAACCGGCCGAACTCGACCAGATGCTCACCGGCATCCCCACCGGCGACGAAATCATCCCCGGATCCACGTACGGGCTGGGGATCGAAAGCGGCGAACTGGGCGGCGGCACAGCCTGGGGCCACAACGGCTCCATCCCCGGCTACCAGACGATCAACGCAGTCGCAGAGGACGGCACCGCCGTCACCATCACCCTCACAGCACTGCCGCCCGCCATCTACGACGGCCCCCTCGACGGCCCCACGGAAGAACTCCTCGATCTCTACCGCGGCTCCATCGAGGCCCTCGACGAAGTCCTCAGCACACCCTGACCCGACACCCTGACCCGACACCCTGACCCGACACCCACAGCACCCGCAGCCCGTTTCACTCTCCCAATAGAAAGTTCGTTTGATGACCCCGAGTACGTTTGTAAGCCCGCCGTCGGTTGATACCGCTGTGCGTCTTCTTCAACTTCGTAAGACTTTTCCGAACGGCCCGGAGGAGGTCACTGCTCTTCAGGAGTTCTCCCTCGATATTGCCCCGGGTGCGTTCATGGCGATTATGGGCCCGTCCGGGTCGGGCAAGTCGACGTTCCTGAATCTTGCCGCGGGCCTGGATACGCCAACCAGCGGCCAGGTGTTCATCGGTGAGACCGATATCACCGGGCTTTCCCTGGACGCTGTCACTCGTTTCCGCCGGCGCCATGTCGGTTTCGTGTTCCAGTCGTATAACCTTATTGGTCACCTGACGGTCGGGGAGAATATTCAGTTGCCGATGCTGCTCGATGGCCGGCGTCCCGATGAGCAGTGGCAGCAGACCCTCGTCGAGTCCGTCGGGCTGAGCGGTATGACCGAGCGGTTGCCGAGTGAGTTATCCGGAGGCCAGGCGCAGCGGGTGGCCATCGCGCGCGCGCTCATTACCCGGCCTACCGTGGTCTTCGCTGATGAGCCGACCGGTGCCCTGGACCGCCGCACGGGCGATCAGGTGCTCGAAGTGCTGCGCGGTGCCGCCAAGCGGTTCACGCAGACGCTGGTTCTGGTCACCCACGACCCGCATGTGGCCGCCACCGCCGATGAAGTGCTGTTCCTGGCAGATGGACGACTCGCCGGCAGGCTGACAGCGCCGACCTCGGCTCAGATCGCGGCCCGCCTCGTTGAGTTGGGACGATAGCCATGTGGTCTTTCGCCCGCTCAGCGGTACGCGCCTACCGTGCAAGCCTGGTTGGCAGTTTCCTGATTGTGGTCTCGGCCGCGGCGCTGCTGACCGCTAATGGTGTGCTCATGGAAAGCGGCCTGCGCGGTGATGAGCCTTTGCTGATGGCCGCGGCCGCCTCCTTCGCCGGCACGGCGGTCCTTGTTGTCGAACTCGTTGTCGCTTCCACCTTTGCCTCGGCATTGCGGCAGCGGAACACTCAATTCGCCCTGCTCCGCGCCGTCGGAGCGACCCCGCGGCAGGTGCGCTCGATGGTGACAGCCGAGATCGTCATCGTGTTCGCCCTCGCGGCCCCGCTCGGGGCCATCCCTGGACTGTTTGCCGGGCAACTGCTGATGCCGGCACTGGTCTCCGGGGGCATCGTGCCTGCCGGGTTCGATCTGGTGATCTCCCCGCTTCCCGTGATCGGCGCGCTGGTCCTGCTGTTCCCGACCGCGCTGCTCGCAGGCGTGCTCGCGACCCGCAAGATCACAAAGGTCAGCCCGACCGAGGCCGTTCGCGGTGGTTCGGCTGAGTCATCCGGGATTTCACCGGCACGGCGGATCACGGCCATCGCGCTTCTGGCGGCCGGCATCGTCATTGCCGGTACACCGTTCGTCGTCTCGGGCACGGCGGGCAGCGCAGCCGGAGCCACCTCGGCATTCCTGCTCCTGAGCGCCGCCGCGCTGGCCGGTCCGGTCATCGTCGGCGCCATCGCCCGACGGGCAGCGCGCGCCACACGCTCGTCGAGTAACGCAGCAGCCATGCTCGCCCTGGTGAATACCCGCGGCTTCTCGCGCCGGCTCACGGCAGCGATCATCCCGCTTGCCCTGCTCCTGGCGCTGGGCACAGTGCAGACAGGGGCGAACCACACAACGGTGGAAGCCACCGGCATGCAGTTGCGTGCCGGTCTGGAATCGGATCTCATCATCACCTCCCCCGACGGCGTGACAGCCGAGCAGGCAGCCGCCGTGGCATCCACCCCGGGCATCGACGCGGTGGTTGCCAGCTCGATGGTTCCCGCGGAGGTGAAGTTCGACCTTGACGACGAATACGGAGATATCTCCTGGGAGCAGACCGGCCTGCGCGCGGTGGCCGGCAGCACTTCGGGACTGATGGATGTCGATGTGTCGGCCGGCTCGCTGGATGATCTCACCGACGCCGACACGATCGCCGTCAGCAGTGACGGCGTCTTCAGCGCCGGCAAACGTGTCGGCGACACCGTGGAGCTGCGCTTCGATGAAGACACCGCGGTCTCGCGGACGGTCGTGGCCGTTTATGACCGAGGCCTCGGATTCGGCGACTACATCCTCGACGAGTCCTCGCTGCCGGCGCCTAACAGGCCGGCCGCCGCTGACCAGTTGTTCGCGATGGGCTCGGCGGATCTGAGCTCCCTCGGGTTGCAGACGGTCTCTGTCGATGACTACGTGCAGGAGACCGAGGCGGGTGCGGCAGGCCAGCAGCAATTCGGGGCAATCCTGCTCTTCGTGCTCATCTTCTTCATCGCCACTGCCGCGGCAAACACCCTTGTCATGCTCACCAGCTCCCGTAAACCGGAGTTCGCCCTGCTGCAACGTATTGGCACGACCCGCACCCAGATGAGCGCGATGATCCTCATCGAATCGGTGTTCGTCATGGCAACAGCCCTGGTGATCGGCACCCTTGCGGTGATTCCAGCACTCGGAGGCATGGCCTACAGCATGCTCGGGGTCTTCTCCGTGGGCATCGACTGGCCGGTATACGCAGCACTGGCCGGGGCAGTCGTGATCATCGCCACCATTGGAATGGTCATCCCGGCGATGGCAGGCACTCGAAGCCAGACCCGATCGTAACTGTTCTGAAACGAAAGCCCCTGGCCTACCGGCTGGGGGCCTTCTGTTTCATCCTCGAATAATCCATGAACCTGGCCGATCCGCTTCTCGACGCTCCGCCCGGTGTAAGGCCGCCGCTCAAACGCGCAGCTGATGCCCAACACCGTGGCCCATGCCCTGATCAGCGCACCCAGCGCACTCACCGGCGCGGCCGCTCTCGGAGCTCTCACCGTCCTGACCGGGCTCCTGCTGGCCGGCGCCGCCTTCACCCTGAAACGCCGCAGCCTCTAACCCACCACCCCCCCCCCCCACCCACCCTCCAAGCAACCCTCCAACAAACCCCACAATCAACGAACCCTCCAACCTGAATGGTTTTCGCATGACCTACCATCCTCGTGTCCACGGACATGAACCCGGCCGCACCATCGTGCTCTGGGCAGTACTCACCACCGCACTGGCCGCGTCGTTCGCGTTCACCGCCTGCGCCTCCGCGGCCGCACCCAAGGACGCCCCCGAGGAAGCACCGAAGGTGCTGACCGGCATCGCTGAACGACTCGTCGAGGAAGGCTACCCGGGCGCGATCATCACCCGCACCCTCCCGGACGGCACCGCCCAAACCGCCACCGCCGGCACCGCCGACCTTGCCGCCGACGCACCGGTCCCCGCAGACGGTGAAGTGCGCATTGGAAGCGCCAGCAAAACATTCACCGCGGTGGTGGCCCTGCAGCTGGTGGAAGAAGGACTCCTGGAGCTGGACCGA
>NZ_JBZCNF010000011.1:0-3640 GCF_058269175.1 Arthrobacter sp. TJ-254
GAAACCAGCCAAAAAAACCGGCCCACCACACACAAGGTGCGGCAAACCAGCCAATTCAACCAATCAAAAAACAATCGGTATCAACAAACTTGGCACACTATTGAGTTCTCAAACAACAGGCACATGCGTTTACTTTTCGGAGCCAGACCCGGAATTTATCTCCCGGAATCCTCCAAAGCTCTTTATTTCTTCGCCGTCTTGTGTTACTAACTTATTCTATTTCAATTCACTCTGTCAAATCGGCTCTTTTTCCCGGTTGAATCCCAGGAAGCGGAATTGATGAAAGAATTTACCCATCACGAATTAGAAGCAGATTTCCGCTTTAGTGCTGCGCACACGCAGGATCGGCTTCGAAATGTAAGGGGGTGGCTGCCCTCAGCGGGGCAACTCAGAAAACATTACACGGCGTCCGACGTGCGCGCAAACCGACAGCGGCCTCTGTGACGAGCGTCGCCTCCCCCGTAGATGGGCGACTGCAGGGCGGCTGGAGGATGACGCGCTCCTCCTCGGTGGGGGGTCAGGTGAAGAGCGGCTCGCCGATGAATCCGCCGGGTCGAATCCCCGGGGGAACGGCGAACAGGCCCGAGCCAGTGTGCTTGAGGTACTCCACAGCCAGGGTGTCCTTCTTGGCCATTGCCATCTGCATCGGCACATAGTGGGTCCGTGGGTCCTTCACGAATGCGATGAAGAACAGGCCGGCGTCGAGGTGGCCGAGTCCGTCGGATCCATCCGTGTAGTTGTAGCCGCGCCGGAGCATCTGCACACCGACGTTGCGGCTCGGGTGTGCCAGACGCACGTGGGAGTCAATGGGGATCAGTGGATTCCCATCGCTCCCCCGGAGCTCGAAGTCGGGGTCCGTGAACTCCTCACCACCGGATAACGGAGCGCCGGCCCCTTTGGTGCGGCCAACCAGGCCTTCCTGCTCCCTCAAGGACGTCCTGTCCCAGATTTCGATGTGCATCCGGATCCTCCGGGCGACAAGGTAGGTTCCTCCCGCCATCCACGCCTCACCGGCGCGGGTTCCCGCGCCGGCCCATACATGCTCCTCGAGCAGGGAAGCATCCTCGGCTCTAAGGTTGCTCGTTCCATCCTTGAAGCCGAACAGGTTTCGCGGGGTCGCCTGAGAACGTGAGGTGGATGAGGTGCGGCCGAAACCCAGCTGCGACCAACGCACGCGTGTCGTTCCAAACCCGATCCGGGCAAGGTTCCGGATTGCATGGACCGCCACCTGGGGATCATCGGCGCAGGCTTGGACCACCAGATCTCCGCCGGTGCGTTCCGGCTCGAGGTCGTCTCCGGGGAAATGCGGCAGGTCGGCCAGTGCATCGGGGCAGCGCCCCTCAAGCCCGAAGCGCGCTGCGCCGTCCTTCTCGAAAAGTCCGCGGCCGAATCCGAAGGTAAGGGTCAGGTTTCCCGCACCAAGATCAAGAGCTTCGCCCGTGTCATCAGGAGGAGCGTCGTAGGCGCCGTCGATGGCGCCACCCGCTCCCGTAGCACGGCCGTTGGTCATGGCCTCGGCGGCGGCTGTCCATTCCTTGAGCAGCTGAATGAGCGCCGCACGGTCGTCGGTCGTTACGTCGAAGGCGGCGATGTGGAGGTGATCCTGCGCCGGGGTTGCGATGCCTGCCTGCCTGTCCCCGTGGAAGGCGACGACGTCGGGCGGCCCTGGGAGCGACCCTCCTCCGGCTGCTGCTACATCACGGCCAACGACTCCGGCAGCCAGACCGGCCAGCGCTCCCCCGGCGCCCGCCAGGGAGAGCAATCCGCGTCGTGAGAGCCGGCCTCTGGGTGTGCCGGGCGTCTGTGCCGCCTCAACACCGTCCGCGACCGGCGTACTGCCGTCCGAGGATTGCGCGAAGCCACCGGTGTTCGTGCCGCCGGTCACGGCATTACGGCGGCGGTCAGCCTGGAGAGCGGTTCACCAAGGGCGTCGACGCGGGCAGCGAGTTGCTGGATCTGCTCCTGGTTGAGCTCGTCGTAGTAGGCAAATCCGGTCCCCGAGGCATGCTTGTCGAGCTCGGCCTGCAACGCGTCGAACTTCCCGCCGAGATCCACCGCCAATGCAGCATCTCTCCGCTCCAACGCGGGCTCCAGGCTCTCAAAAGCGGTTCGGGCGCCCTCAACATTCGCTTGGAAGTCCCACAGGTCGGTGTGGGACCAGATCTCCTCCTCGCCGGTGACCTTGCCTGTGGCGACCTCATCGAGCAGCTCCTTCGCACCATTGCCAATCGAGTCCGCAGTGAGTTCGACGGTGCTGGTTCGCTGGTTCAACTCCTTGGTGTCGGAGACGAGCTGGTCCGCAATGGCTTCTCGCTCCTGGGGCGTCATTGGGGTGTAGCCAGCCGGCGGGAACAGGTCCTTCTCCGCCCGGTGCCATCCGGTCCACTCCTGCCCGGGCTCGAGATCCGCTTCGCGTGCATCGAGCGTCGGGTCGAGCTCACCGAAGGACTCTGCCACGGGCTCAATGCGCTCCCAGTGCATCCGGGTTGCGGCATAGAGATCGCGCGCCGAGGCTTCATCGCCTGCCGCATAGGCGTCAGCGAATGCTTCAGTACCCGCGAGCAACTTGCGTGCCTCATCCGTCACGAACTGGGAGTACTCGCCTATGCCGGCGTCAACCAGGTTTGTGAATTCTGCGTCGGCGGAGGAAGCGCTCTCCGATGCGGTGCGCGCTACGCTCGGCTCACCGCCTACGGAAGGCTCCGTCGCTGCGCCTCCGCAGCCAGCCAGTGCCATCGGAAAAGCGAGGGCGGCCGCCACCGAAGCGAGCGTCCGTCGGTGGGCAGGGATGATGCGCAGTGGTGTGCTGGGCATGGATAAGTCCTTCAGGCGGTGGGGAACGTGGTGACAATCGTTGAAATGGAGGCATTGAGCCGCGGACCGGTTCTTGAGCCAGGTAGAATGGACGGCCTGATGAACGGTTCGACCTGGGCCGCCCCGGGCCGAACCGGGCTCGGTTTCCGGCAATTCGCCGAGCACTGCGGGCAACCCCTGGGCGGCGGCGGCGAGGAGCGCCCGCCATCTACTTAGGCTTACCTTATTTATCCTACCCAGAGGAGCAGGTCAGGCAAATCCCCCTCGTGTCGCTCGAAGAGCGCGGGCTCTGCCTATGTTGGACGACGTCGCCGGAGCGGCGCGTCAAGAATCGGCAGGATCTCCGGAGGGGTTCACCGCCGCGTGTCCTTGGCAGGCGCGCCTCGCGCTTGTGCTGCCGACAGAGCCGGAGGGCGCTGTGGAGGTGCGCGGACCGATCCATGGCGCCGACGGCCGTGTGAGTCGGCCAGCGTGGATGGCGCCGGGTCGGTGAGCTGCGGCGGGCGGCCCAGAGCCCGCGGTCGCAGGCCTCGTTGCCGGCGGCCAGGTGGGTCGGCGGGCGTGGATGGCGCTGCGCGGCTGGGCCGGTGCCGTCCGGTGGCCGGGGTGGTGCGCGGGCCGGCCGGGGGTGGTGCGCGGGCCGTCCGGGCCGGCCGGGCCGGCCGGGCCGGCGGGGGTGGTGCGCGGGTGGTGGGTGGTTGGATGGTTAAGCAGGTGAAGCCCTGACGTTTCCGTCAGGGCTTCACTTGTAATGGTTGTCCGGCGGTGTCCTACTCTCCCACACTCTCTCGGGTGCAGTACCATCGGCGCTGTGGGTCTTAGCTTC
>NZ_JBZCNF010000012.1:0-3377 GCF_058269175.1 Arthrobacter sp. TJ-254
ACCCGAGAGAGTGTGGGAGAGTAGGACACCGCCGGACAACCATTACAAGTGAAGCCCTGACGGAAACGTCAGGGCTTCACCTGCTTAACCATCCAACCACCCACCACCCGCGCACCACCCCCGGCCGGCCCAGCCCGGCCGGCCCGGCCGCGCAGCGCCGGCACTCCAACCCGGTGCCATCCACACCGGCCCGCTGGCCCGGCCCGGCCGCCGGCAACGCCCGCGCGTAAGGCCGGCAACTGTGTGGGTCGTGCTCATGCCGGTCCACCATGGGTGGAGATTTTGACCGCTGTCCAGAAATTTCGTTCGTCCATGGAGGGCCCCGGGAACCAGGGCCTGCTGCGGGTCTACTCGTACCTCACACTGGAGGACAGGGCTGATTGCCGCCGTGGTTACCGGGTTCCCGTTAGGGAAGCCTGTGGTCGGCCGCATCGGGGATGCGCAGCCACCGGTAGTCATAAGCCCCAAGGTGAAGCTCTACCGCACCGTTGTCGGAGATCTGCTCGTCTGCCCCGCCGAGCAGGTTCAGGAGGGTCTTTCCCGCGAGGTCGCCAGGAGTATGACGGGAGCTGGTGACGTCGAGGGTCACAGTTGTGTCCTTTTCTGCGAGATTGTGAACGAGTACCATGCTCGAGGTCCCCAGGGTGCAGCGGTGGGCCAGAACCGATGGCTCGGCCTGGGAAAGTACCTCAAAGGCGCCCCAGCCAAGTTCAGGGCATTGACGGTAGCGGCGGATGAGATCCGCCAGGAAATGCAGGAGTGACTCCGGGTCCTGCCGGGCACGGGCAACGTTGACCGTGGACGGACCGAAGTCGCCCTCGACCAGGCGGGAAATCAGCTGGGCCTCGTCAGCACGGGAGAAACCCGCGTTCTTCCCGTCGCTCCACTGCATCGGCGTACGGACCGCCAGCCGTCCATCCGCATCAAGGTCTTCCCCCATACCGATCTCCTCTCCGTAAAAAAGGACCGGTGTCCCGGGGAGCGAGAAGAGCAGCGAATACACCATCCGAATGCGGCGGGCATTTCCACTGAGCATCGGTGGAAGACGGCGCTTGAGACCGCGCCCATAAACCTGCATGTGCTCCTCAGGACCGAAGGCAGCAAACACCTCCTGCCGTTCCTGTTCGGTCAGCTTGTCGAGGGTCAGTTCGTCATGGTTCCTGACGAACGTGGCCCACTGGTTGTCCGGGTTCATGGCAGGTCTTGCCTGGAGCGCGGCGGCCAGCGGGGCCGCCTCCTGGCGGGCCAGTGCGAGGTACATGTTCTGCATTCCGATGAAATCGAAAAGCATGGTCAGCTCATCGGCGGATTTTCCGCCAAGGAAACGAAGTTGGGCATCATAGGAGAGGTTCACCTCCCCAAGGAGGATCGCCGAGCCGTTCCGGCGGCCGACGAATCGCCTCAGGTCCTTGAGGAACTCGTGGGGCTCGGGTAGGTCGTCCGACTGTGTACCGGTCGTCTCGAGGATGAAGGGAACGGCGTCCACACGGAAGCCGTCCAGTCCCAGCTGCAGCCAGAAACCCGCGGCTTTGGAGATCTCGTCGCGCACCCGGGGATTGGCGATGTTCAGATCCGGCTGGTGCCGGTAGAAGCGGTGCTGGTACCACTCACCTGTCGGGTCGGACTTGGTCCAGATCGACTTCTCCTGATCGGGGAAGACCACTTCTTCCGAGGTGTCAGGCGGGGGATCGGACCGCCACACATAAAAATCGCGAAAGGGACTGTCTTTCGATCGGCGGGCCGACTCGAACCACGGGTGCTGGTCCGAGGTGTGGTTCACCACGAGGTCAGCGATCACGCGCATGCCCCGATCCTTGGCGGTCCGGATGAATTCGACGAGGTCGCCATAGGTTCCGAGCCGGCTGTCCACCCCGTATAGATCGGTGATGTCATATCCGTCGTCGCGGTCGGGGGTGGGATAGAACGGCATCAACCAGATGCACGTGACCCCAAGGTCTGCCAGGTAACTCACCCGCTCCGAAAGACCAACCAGATCACCGATGCCATCACCGTTGGAGTCGTAGAAGGTTTCGACGTCGAGGCAGTAGATGACGGCGTTTTTCCACCACAGGTCTGACGTGTCCGTAATTTTCAAAGCTCCCCCTGAATGACTGTGGATCACTGGCTGGACTGCGGGTGATGACGGGTGGCCACGACGGCTGGTGCAGGCCCCGCCCGCTCAACGGAGCTCGGGCAGGACATTGGCCGCAAAGGTGTCGATGAAGGGCTGCTGATCCTGACCCACGAAATGCAAGTACACCTCGTCGAACCCGAGCTCGAGGTACTCCTGAAGCCATTGTGCGTGCTCTCCGGTGCTGGCGGAGACATTGACTGCCTTCCGGACAGCCGACTCACCGACGTCGCCGCTGACAGCATCGAAATAGGCGGCAGTCGGAAGATCCCAGGGTATGGGCGGAGCGAAAGTATTGGTTCTCCACTGGTCCATCGCGATACCGAGGGCCTCGGCGTCAGTCGGCGCCCAGGAGAGGTGCACCTGCAGCGTCAGCGTGCCTGCGCCACCGGCATCCCGGTATGCCGAGAGCATGCTTCGCAGCCGCTCCAGCGGCTGGTTGATCGTCACCAACCCATCGGCCCAGTCCGCGGCGCGACGCGCCGTTTCCACGGTGACGGCTGGGGCGATCAACGGTGGCACGACGGCCGGAGGGTCCCAGACCCGCGCCTGTTCGACGGTCACCAGTCCGCGGTGAGTCACCTCCTCACCGCTGTGCAGGCGGCGGATAATCGACACGCACTCCTCGAGGCGCCGCTGCCGGACGTCCTTGGGTGGCCACCCCTCGCCAGTGATGTGCTCGTTCATGTTCTCGCCACTGCCCAGGGCGACCCACAGGCGGCCGGGATACATCTCGCCGAGAGTGGCGGAGGCATGGGCGAGAACCGCGGGATGGTAGCGCTGGCCGGGCGCGGTCACGACGCCAAAGCGCAAGCTGGTTCTGGCGAGGGCGGCTCCCAGCCATGACCAGGCGAACCCGGAATGACCCTGCCGAACCGACCACGGTTCGATGTGGTCCGAACACATCGCAGCGTCGAAGCCGGCCTGCTCCGCCAACACCACGTCCTCCAAAAGGCGCGATGGAGCAATCTGTTCATGGGACGCGTGAAATCCGAGAACCGCCATCCGACATGCATACCGCGCCAGCGGCAAGCTGTCGAGGGCTGCGTGAGGGTGACAGCGGCTCGAACCGTGCTGTCATGCCGGTGGCGGGTGGCGGGTGGCGTTCGTCGGATGTTTGGTGGGTGTTTGCCGGGGTGTTGGGGTGGATTTGTGTTGGGGTGGTGGGCGTCGTATAGTTGTTTAGTCGCCCCGGTGAGGGCGGCGAAACCCATACAATTCTGAGGCTGTTACCGGCGTGTGCTGT
>NZ_JBZCNF010000013.1:0-525 GCF_058269175.1 Arthrobacter sp. TJ-254
GTCGCCGGTGGGGATGCCGGTGAGCATCTGGTCGAGTTCGGCCGGTTCCAGGAGCTCGCCGTCGAGGATGGCTTTCATGAACGTGTTGAGCTCAGCCGGTGTGGATACCATCGCTCCGGATGCCCAGGCCGTGGAAGGATCGTACTCGGTGACGTCGCGTAGTTCCCCCTTGGCGTCCTTGTGGTAGCCCAGGGGATGCTCACCGCGCAGCCCGGTCTCGCCCGGGTCTGGCAGGTAGGTGTGCTTCAGGTCCAGGGGGGTGACGATCCGATCGTGGATCTGCTCGCCCAGGGGCCGTTGGGTGATGCGTTCAATGATCAGGCCCAGAGCGATGTAGTTGGTGTTGGTGTATTGAAACCGTTCCCCTGCGGGGAAGATCGCAGGCTGTCCGAGCGCCAGGTCGAGCACGTCCCGGGGTGAGCGGTAGATGTCGCCTTCGGCGGACGCTTCGTTGACGATGAGTTCGGTGGTGTACTCGGGCAGGCCGCTGGTGTGTTGGAGCAGCTGCCGCACGGTGATGGCCTT